>JAEPOJ010000009.1 GCA_017642965.1 Phycisphaerales bacterium | reverse complement strand
CGCCGGCTGCTGCGATCCTGCTTGGTGCCGCGATGAGCCCGACCGATCCGGTTCTTGCGGATGCTGTGCAGGTTCATCCGCCGGGCGAGTCCGATCGGCATGATGTGCGATTTACGCTCACGGTTGAAGCGGGTATCAACGATAGCCTTGCGTTTCCTTTCACCTATCTCGCGATTGCTGCGATTGGGGCTGCGGGTGTTGGGGCATGGACTTTGGAATGGTTCGCGGTGGATGTGTTGTGGAGACTCTTCGCCGGTGGCGGGGTTGGGTATGCCGTGGGGCGTGCAACAGCTTGGTATGTCTTTGCGGAGCTCGAGTCGGGGGAGCGGGAAGAAGACAGCCCAAAGGCGCTGCTGCGTCAGCGTAAGGAGGGCTTTGTTGCCTTGGGCGCGGTGCTCGCCTCGTACGGCATCGCGGAGATCGTTGAAGGCTATGGGTTCCTCGCGGTCTTTGTGGCCGCGGTGGCCATGCGGCAGCGCGAGTTGGTCGGCGGCTACCACTCGATGATGCATCGCTTTGTGGATCAGATCGAGCAGATGACCATGATGCTGATGATGATCGGCTTTGGTGGATTAATCGCGAGTGGGATTCTGGCCCCGCTCACTGTTGAGGGCGCCTTGATTGGGATATTGGTCGTCTTCCTGGTCCGGCCGTTGACAGGTGTGATTGCTCAGCGATTCCATTCACCACTGCCCTGGCTTGGGCGGTCGATGATCGCGTTTGCTGGGATTCGGGGTATCGGATCCATCTACTACCTCTCGTACGGCCAGAATCACGGCAACTTCGGGAATCTGGATGTGGTCTGGGCCATCATCTCGTTCGTTGTGCTCGTTTCGATCGTGGTCCATGGGATGACCGTCGCGTTCTGCATGCGCTATGTTGAGCGTCAGGGGGCACACATTCCGGAGCACGCCGAAGATGCCCATGTTTGAGCGTTCGCATGAAGAAACGCCAGGTATGGAAGGGTGCCGGGGTCGTTCTTATTCTGTGATCGTGACTGTGCGTGTCTCTGGGGTGATTGTGATGGAGCCGTCGGGGTTGATTGGGGTGGGCTTGCCGTCGGTGAGGGCTGTTGCGGATTCGGTGAGGTCTGGGAGTTTGAGGCGGTAGCCGGCTGGGGGGTGGCAGCCGGGGTCGATGTGGAGGTTGGTGGTGTTGCCTGTTCGCTGGATGGTGTAGCTGAGGGTGCCGTGGCGGGTGACGAGGCCTCGGATGCCGATGGGGTGGGGTGCATCGAGCCATTCGGTGGGGATGCCGGCGGCGAGGACGAGGTGGTCGTCTTGTTCGTAGCTGAAGAGGGAGAGGATGGAGAGGATGGCTCCGGAGCCGACCCAGGTGTGGGGCATGTCGCCGACGAATCGGCAGGGGGCGTCCTCTCTGTACGCGATCTCGCCCCACTGGCGCCAGCCGGCGGGTGCTTGGAGGGTCATGAGCCAGTCCATGTATTCGTGTGCGCGATCGATCCAGCCGAGGCGGACGAATGTGCCGACGTTTCGGACCTCGTAGGGTGTCATGCCGTCCCAGAGGTCTGAGCCGTCGATGCGGGCTTGTGTGGATGCCCAGGCGCGCTCGAAGGTCTGTTCGAGGAGATTGGGGTCGATGAGTTCTGCGGCGCCGGTTGGGTAGAAGGCGATGGAGGTTGAGGTGGCGTCGAAGTCGCCGAGTTCGACGCAGCCGGGGACGTAGGGGATGGCGTGGGCTTGTGTGGTTCGTTCGATGGATTGGGTGATGGCGTAGCCGAACTCGTCGGCGAGTTGGCGGATGTGTGCGGCGTCCTGGTGTTCGTTGAGGCGTAGGGCGATCGCTTCGGCGTCTCGGAGGCCGCGGTAGACCCAGAAGTCGTCCCAGTAGGAGTGCATGGGCTTCTCGGAGTATCCCTCGTGGCTGATGGACTCGGGCATGAGGCCGGCGCAGGCGCGGGTGATGGGGTCCGTGGCCTGGGTGTACTGGGGGGTGAGGCGTGAGGAGCGCATGCGGTTGACGTAGTCGACGGTGCGGAGGATGCTGGGGTACATGTCTCGGGCGAAGCTGGTGTCGAAGTGGCCGGCGGCTTCGGCGCTGTTTCGGATGGCGAAGAGGTATTGGCCGGGGGCGTCGTTTTCGTCGACGGGGTCAGGGCCTCGGGAATCAACGACGCAGGGGATCTTGCCGTCGGCGTATTGGTAGGTGCTGTACCACTGGATGAAGTCGCGGGCTTCTTTCTGGTTGCCGAGCGCGATGAGGGCGGCGGATGTCATGGCGCCGTCGCGGATCCAGGAGCGTTCGTAAGAACGGGAGCCGGGGCGGATGCCGGGGCCGTCGGCGTTGATGAGGATGTAGGCGAGGTTGGCGCGGATGGTGTCGCGGAGCGGTTGGGCGGATTCGGGGATGAGCAGCTGGAAGCGGTTGAGCAGCCCTTCCCAGCGTGTCGTTTCGTGGGCGAGTGCTTGGTCGAATGAGGTTGTGGTGGGTGTGACCGGCTCGTCGGTCATTGACATGATGATGTCGATTTCACGTGATGCGCCGGGTTGAAGCATGAGGTTGTAGCGGATCGCGCCCGATGGGAACTGGCCGGTTTCGGTTTGTGGTGCGGTCGTCCACGATGACTCTGCGGCGAGCGTGTTTGTCAGTGTGCCGCGTGATATGGCATGGGTGAGGTGGTCGTCTGGTTGGGTCAAGGTGCGCAGGAACTCGTGGTTGTCGACTCGGATTGCGCGACGATCGAGTTCCAGGGATTGGGCATGGGCTGCGCCGCCGACGGTGTTGAGGAACTGGGCGGCGGGGAGCACCTGGAATGGGCGTGCGGCGAGCATCAGGGCGAGGGACTGCGTCTGCTTGCTGGTGTTGGTGATGCGGTAGCGGGCGTGGAGTTGGTCTGGGCCGGCGAGATCGGATGCGACGGCGGTGATATCCAGGCGCAGGGTGTCGAGCGACCAGTGCACGGTCGGGATGGGCAAAGCGCCGTCCATGAGGGACTGGGTGATGGATGCGTCGGCCCAGTTCAGCAGGTTGCTGTCTTGCAGGATGAACGGTTCGAGTGCGTAGCCGGTTTTGCGTGGCTCGAGTCGTCCGGTCTCGGACATGAGGGCTTCTGCGTCATGATCCGGCAGGCCGATCACGGTCCAGGGGGTGAGCTGGTTGTAGTAGTTTGGGTATGCCCCTTGGGGAGCGGCTTGGGCGAGATCATGGATAAAGGCATTCGCGTCGGGGTACTGCTCGACGGGCGAGAACTCGATGTGTTCCAGGGTTGCGGTGTGATCGAGCACGTCGATGCGGACCTGCTTGGCTTCGGATTCTGGGAGGAAGATCGTCTGGGTTCCGGTGTCGATCACGCGTTCTTCTGCTATCGGTGTGAAGTGCGTTGCGTCGGGCGAGGTTTGGATGCGGAAGCGGCCGGCTGATCCTTTGGCCCAGCGCACGCGGACGGCGCTGAACTCGACGGGTGAAGCAAACTCGAGGTGCGCGGAGTCCCCTGGGGCGGCATGCCATTGGGCGTGGCCGTTGGGGGTGACACGGGTCTTTGTGCCGTGCTGGTCGATCAGGGTCGGTTCGGTCGGCTGCGGCTCGACCTCCGGGAGTGGTTCGTAGGTGAGCTCATCGAACCAGACCTGCCCTGTGCCGCCGCTGGTTGCGGTGACAGCGATCTCGATTGCGCCGAGTGTATCAATCGGTGCTCCTCCGCTGGGTCCCCAGGCGAAGGTGACGTGGCGGCGTCGGATGGACTGTGTTTCCCAGTCATCCGGGAAACGGATATTGCGCTCGACGCTCCACCAGACGTTTTCGAGTGACGGATCGATCAGTTTGAACTCCAGTGTGTTTGTCGGCCCTTTGCCCCTGTAGCGCAGCCCGAAGCGGTAGTTGGGGTCGATCTGCATCTGTACCCGCTTGCGGAGCACGATGTAGCCCGCTCCGGCGCTGAAGTCGTAGTCGAGGCGGATCGTGCCGTCGCCCTGTGTCAGCTGGCCGCGCACGCCGTCGGCGAGGATGAGCTCCCAGTCTTCGAGGCGGTCGAAGCTGTCGATTGCGCGGGGCTGAGCCGATGCGTTCGCGGTGATCAGTGCGGTGAGGATTGCAGCGACCAGCCAGCGCCAGGGCGTCTGATGTGGGGACATGATTTCTCCTGTGGGTCAGGGGCATCCGTTGGCGAACGCGCTGAGGTACGCGGACACGTCGAAGAAGTTGAACTCTCCGAACGGTCGGGCGAGATCGGCGGTCGGGTTTGCGGAGTTGAATGCGCTGAGGAAGATCGATACGTCGAAGAAGTTCAGATTGCCTCTCGGCGGCGCGAGGTCGGCTGGGCACTCCGGCTGGTACGGGATGGCGAGGACCGCGTCGGCGGTGCCCGGCCTGATCAGCTCGGCCAGCCCCAGGGCGCCGATCACGACATCGGGGAGCCCGGCGTCTCCCGGCGTGTATCCCGGGTCGATGTCCGATCGTCGGTAGAGCAGTGATGCGCCTGTTTCGAACGACTGGCGGGCGCCCTTGCGGTAGGCGTGGTACGCCCCCACGCTCGGGGCGGTGCGCCCGGTTGTTGAGAAGGCCATGAGCGCGGGGAATGTGGTAACGTCGCCTGGGTGGTTGGAGAGTGAATCCGCGTTGTAGCCCCCCCACTCCGGCTTGGTTGTTCCTGCGCTGAAGACGGTCATGAACCGGGGGGCGTTGTCGTCGACCCAGGCGCCGTGCGAGGCGAGCAGGTTCTCCAGGTGCCGGCTCCAGTTCCCGCTGCCCCGTGTGGCGTTTTGTGCGATGTAGGGGTAGAGGGAGACGAACGCGGGCAGGTGGTTGCCGGGCCAGTTTGTGGTGACGGGCAGTCCATCGACGTACTCGGCTTCGGGGAGCGAGGCGCGGTCGAGCCATGCTCCGAGGGCGTGCGAGGCGTTGGCGTAGGCGGCGGCCTGCTCGATAAAGATCACGCCTTCGTTGTACGGCGCGCTGGCCGTGCCGAAGTCCGGCCCGCCGGTCGCGGCCGCTCTGAAGTACATGGCGTTTGTGCCCGGCTGGATGTAGCTGTCCCAGTTGCTGATGCGCCCGATGATGACATCGGCCGCCTCAACGATCTGCGCATCGTCCTGATAAAATCGGCGTGCGCGGTCCGCGGCCATGACGATGAGCATGGTGCTGAGCGTGGCGTACTCGTCGCTCCAGCCCGGGGCGGACGCGCCGGTCCATGGGTCGTACCAGTGGTGCATGATGCCGTCCGCGGTCACGGTGGGCGCGATCCCGTCGGGCATGAGGCCTGCGTAGCGGCGCAGGATGCTTCGCACGGTATCGGAGGAGGCCTGATCGCCGGCGAGGTGGTCTTTGGCGATCTCGAGCATGATGAGCCATGCCGCCCCGTCCGGGCTTGGCGGGTGGAAACGCGATCCTCCGGCCGCGACATCCGCGTCGATGACCCATCCGCTGGGCCCGCCGTCTGGTGCGACCAGCCCCTCTGCGTAGTTGATGACCTGCTGGAACTCGTCGCGGACCCATGCTTCGAAATCGTGGCGGGTGTCTGCGTCATCGCGGATGATCTGCGCGCCTGTTGATGTGCCCATGAGGAGACGCCCGCAGGGCGTGGCGGCGAGATCGCTGGGTACCGAGGTTAGGCTGAGATACTGGGTCGGGGCGTAGGCGAGCAGGCCGGTTGCCTGAAAGCGGGGCACGTGTGTGATGCCCGAGTTTCCCAGGACGAACGCGCCCTCCTGCGAAGCTGCGCCGAGGTGATCGCTGTACGCGACCGCGCGTGCGTCGTCCACGGGGCCGACGATTTCCGGCGTGATGGCTGCCTGTGTCAGCTCGATCCGGTAGAGCTGCGCATCGCTGACGGCGAAGAGGAGATTGAGTTCCCGGGCGACGGCGAGACCGAGCACCGGATCTCCGCCCGGGAGCGACCACGTGGACTGGAGCGACCCGCTTGTCACGTTTCTGCGCGCATCGTAGATGTGCACCGGGCCGGCTTGCGTCGAGAGCCAGAGCTGCCCTTCGTGGTGGAGGGCCGCGGGCGCTTCGCCGTCTGCGCCCCCGATGTCTGCTCGGGAGAAGACGCTCAGCTCATCTGTTGTGGTGTCATAGCGTACGACCGCGTCGGGGCCGAGCCCGTCTGGGCTGGGCGCGTCATCGCAGACAACGATCAACAGGGCACGCCCAGAATCGGTCCATGCGAGCGCGCGGGGCCCGTCGTTGCCCTGATCGAGCGTCATCCAGGGGAGGAGGACTTCCAGCTCATCCCGCGTGATCCGGTGGATCAGGTCCTGGCGGATATCGCGGATCTCGATTGAATCCTGCGCGGTCTCGCTGGTGGCGTACCAGCCGCTGAGTTGGGCGGCGGCAACCGCACTCACCGGATCTGTTTGCTGCGTGTGCCACGGCTCGGCGACGGGGGCGCCGTGCGCCCCTGCGCAGTAGGAAGCGAGCATCAGGATCGGTATTGTGAGAACACGCACGCTCATCTCATCCCATACTCCGAGGCCCGCCGCTCGATTCACGCTGGACGAACGTGGTCGCCAGTCGCGCGTGTCGTGGTGCGCTGTCCGGCTCCTCAATGCGGCGGATGATCGCCTCGATCGCGGCGTGGCCGATCTCACGAACGGGCATGCGGACTGACGAGAGCTTTGGGCGCACCAGGCTGCACAGGCGTGAGTCGTCGAACCCGACGATGCGCAGTGAGCCGGGGATCTCGATACCGCGGTCGCGTGCCGCGTTGGCGATGCCGATGGCGATCTCGTCGTTGGCGGCGAATACCGCGATGTCCTCGAGGCGCCCTTCGTCGATCATGCCCTCGGCCCATTCCCATCCCCAGTCGAAGGAGAACTCGCGGCGGGCGATCTGGTCGCTGCGTGGCTCGTGTCCGCGCTTGCGGAGTGCCGCGCAGAACGCGTTGAGGCGCTCGTCGGAGTCGATGTTGCCGCGGTGAGCACCAACGAAGTAGCAGCGGTCGGGGGTGTTTTCGCTGAGCAGGTGTTCGATCGCTTTGCGGGCACCGGTCTCGTTGTCGACGACGATGGTTTCTACTTCCAGGCCCGGCTCGTCGAAGCCGATCACCACGGCGGGGTGGGAGAGCTGGCTGATGCCTTCGATGTCCACGCCGGATCGCTCGGTGAGCATGACGATGAGGCCGTCTACGAGATCGAGCGCGAATCCGTTGCCGGGGCCTCGTTCGACGCGGTGGGCGTTGGAGCTGACGAGGAGGTGGTAGCCGAGCTCGCAGGCCCGGTCGTCGAGGGCGAACATGAGTTCGGAGTAGAACTCGCCGTGGATGTCGGGGAGGGAGACGCCGATGACGCGGCTGCGCTTGGTGAGCAGGCCCTTGGCGAACAGGTTCGGGCGGTATTCGAGGTCCTCGATCGCCTTGCGGACCCGGTCAGCGGTCGACTGGGACACCTTCTGCGGCGTATTGAGGACGCGGCTGACCGTGGCGATGGAGACCCCGGCGCGTTCTGCGACGCTTCGGATTGAAACCGCACCTGTGCGCCCGTTCTCGCTTGCTTCCTGGCGTTTCATGTGGGACTATGGTAGCACATGAAAACGCTTACACAAATCCTTTTTCCTGTCATGGTCGCATTCGCGGCCGCTTGCATTGGCTGCGGCGGCTCGCAGCACGTTGAGGAACCAGCGGTGCGTGGCCTGCATAGCGAGCGCGTGGTGATTGCAGCGGAGGCGGGGATCGAGCGCCCCCCGTTTGTGTTCTCGCGCGATGACGAGCGGCTCCTCGACGAGATCCAGCGGGCGACGTTCCGATATTTCGTCGAGGCGGTCAGCCCGGAGACGGGCATGGTGTACGACCGGACGAGCAGCGATGTGGTGAGCGTTGCCGGGGTTGGGTTTCAACTCGCGGCGCTGCCGATCGGGGTCGAGCGTGGGTGGATCTCGCGTGAGCAGGCGGCAGGGCAGGCCCAGCTGATCATGGATTCGCTGATGCGTGAGCCGAGCAATCGCAAGGGCGGGCTGTTCTATCACTTTATCAACCCGCACGACGCTTCGGCCCGGCGTGTGGGGCGGGAGCTGGTGGTCAGCACGGTCGATTCCGCGCTGCTTTTCTCGGGGATGATCGTTGCGGGTGAGTACTTCGGTGGTGAGATCAAGGCGGATGTTGATCGGGTGCTGCGCGACGCGGACTGGTCCTTCTTTCTAGGCACGCCCGACTCGGGCATGCCCGGTACGCCTTACCTGAGTCTTGGGTGGAAGCCAGCTGATGATGCTCGACCGACGGGTGAAGGCGAGTTGCTCCCCTACTACTGGATTGATAGCGGAGATGAGCACCGGCTGGCGACGCTGCTGGGTGTGTGCGCACCGGACCCTGCACATCGTGTGCCGAGCGAGACGTACTGGGGGCTGCGTCGGCAGCTGGGCTGGCATGATGGGCAGGGCGAGATCGTCTGGTTCCCGTATTCGGGGGCGTTGTTTACGTCGTTCTTTGCTCACCTCTTTGTGGATTACGGCGCGTTGGGCACGGACAACCCGGGAGCGCACGGTGTGCCGCAGCGGGCCCGGGTGGACTGGTGGGAGAACTCGAGGCGGACGGTGAATCTGCATCGGGATCGCGCGATTGAGAACCCGCTGGGGCTTCCGACGCTGGGGGCGGATCTGTGGGGGTTCTCAGCGAGCGACGGGCCGGAGGGGTATCTGGTCTCGGGGCAGTTCCCTGAGCCGATGGAGATGATCGGATCGGTATCGGGGCGGGATTTCTCAACGTACCGGGGCGAGGACAACTGGGGGGGTGGTGTGATCGCGCCGTACGCTCCGGGTTCGTCGATCTTGTTTGAGGCGAGCCTCGCGGTCGATGCGTTGCGGGCGTCGCGGCGAGTGATTGGTGATGAGAACACCGGAGGGGTGTGGACGGAACGCTGGGGGTTCAAGGACGCGTTTCGGTTGAATCGGGAAGGGCGGGCTGACTGGGTGGCGGAGGACTTCGTCGCGATCAGCCAGGGGCCGCTGATTCTGGCGATTGAGAACGCGCGGACGGGGCTGATCTGGGAGTTGTTCATGTCGCACCCGTTCATTCGGGGTGGTCTGGAGCGGCTGGAACTCGAGTGATCTGGCGTTGCTGGGGGTGTTGGGGCGTGTTTGGGGTGTGAATTCGGTGAAATTATCGAGGTATACCCTTGCGTCGGGGGTGTGAATGCCTCAGAATGTAACCGTTTTCAAAGGTTGGTCCTCTGACTCCTCCGCGTGGGGGACGATCGGCACACACGAGAGATCTACAACGAAACGAGGAGAGATACATATGACACTGAAGACTGTGATCGGCACCGGCGTGGTGGCCTGCGTCAGCACCCTCGCGAGCGCGAGCGTAACGGACATCGCGAGCTTTAACGATGTGCCACGCCTGTTCAATGACTTCTCGGGCAGCAGCCTGACATTTACATCGAACTATGACCCGATGGGCAGCAGCGTGAGCCTGCAGGAGAGCAACTACGGCTCCGGCGGGTTCGCGAACCGCCACGTGGCTTGGTTCGGCGACATGGGCGGCAGCAGCGTCGACTTCGATTACGGGGACGGCTTTGACATGCAGATGACCATGCAGATCAACGAAGCGAGCAACGTGGGCAACGTTGAGGCCGGGTTCCAGGCGGACCTGTTCGGGCTGGGTCTTTTCGGCGTGCTGACCGGTAACGGTGAGATCGCCGCGTTCGGCTCTGTTCTGCCTTTCCACTCGTTTGGGACCGGGCTCTACAACGTTGGTGATGAGCTGATGCTCCGCATGGTGCACACGCCCGGCGACGGCGAGGGCATGGGCGCTCCGTCGACCATGGAGTACATGTACAACAACCTCACGACCGGCAGCGGCTGGGTGAGCAGCGGTGCGATCGACTTTACGACCACCGAGGGCGGCATCCCCAGCGCGTTCGACATGTTCACCGGCGTTGGTGCGCAGATCAACTCGCCCGCGATGGACGGCGTGGTTGACATCAGCTACAGCAACATCACGACGGGTGTTCCTGCCCCGGCCACGCTCGGGCTGTTCACGCTCGCTGGCCTCGGTGCCGCGCGTCGTCGCCGCTGAATCAACCTCCAGACAGCAGTGCAGACTGTTGAAACACCACAACCGGGCGGGGTGCTCAGCGGCGTCCCTCCCGATTCAGAACTGACCCCCTACTCCCTTTGCAGATCGAGGAATGAGCATGACGCTCCAGCACCAGTACGGACGCTTTATTGAAAACGGCCATGCGTACGAGATCACCGATCATCGCACGCCTCGGCCCTGGACCAACGTCGTGAGCAACGGGCGTTACGGGTTCGTTATCAGCCAGAACGGGGCCGGGTTCTCTTGGCTCGATCACTGCCAGCTCAACGTGCTGACGCGTTGGAGCATGGACCATATCCGCGATGATCGGGGGAAGTTCATCTACCTGTCGGACCTTGATGAGGACGATTGCGTGTGGTCGGTGACGCCGCACCCGTGCCATACTCGGTTTGATTCGTACCGTTGTGTGCACCGTATGGGGAGCACGACGTTCGAGTCGTCGTACCGGGGGATCGACGCGTCGTGGACGCTGGGCGTCGCACCGGATGACAACGCGGAGCTCTGGACGCTGACGATCACCAATAGCTCGGACCGGTCGAGATCGATCGGTATCGGGGCGTTCTTCCAGTGGTGCTGCGATGCCGCGCCTGACAGCACGCGTGAGTTTCACCGCCTGTTCTTTACCACCAAGTATGATTCCGAGCGGAACGCGATCTACGCCACAAAGAATGTCTGGAACGCGCCGTTCGGGACGCCCGAGGACCATTGGAACCGGTCGTGGCCGTATGTCGCGGGCTTCTCGATGCCGGCGCACGATGGCGATGAGCGCTGGTCGACCGCGGACACGGAGGCGTTTTTCGGGCGTGAGGGCGATCAGCGGAGCCCGGCCGCGATGAAGGGCGAGTGCGAGCACTCGTTCGGGCGGTTCGCGGATCCGTGCGGGGCGCTCGGGGCGCGGGTGAAGCTCGCGCCGGGCGAGTCGATCACGCGGACGTTCGTGCTGTCGGTCGCGGAGTCTCAGGAAGCGCTCGGGTCGACGCTGGACAAGTTCTCGGATCTCGATGCTGTGGAGTCGGCGCTGGACCAGACCACGGGCAACTGGGCGAGGATGCTCTCGAAGACAACCGTGCAGACCGAGTCTGAGGACTTCGATCTGCTCAACAACACCTGGCTGCCATACCAGGCGATCAGCGCCCGCCTCTGGGCGCGGAGTGGGTATTACCAGCAGTCCGGGGCGTACGGGTTCCGTGATCAGCTGCAGGATTCGCAGGTGTGGCTGCTGCGTGAGCCGGAGCGATGCAAGCAGCAGATCATGCTCCACGCGGCCCACCAGTTCAAGGACGGGAGCGTGTACCACTGGTGGAACCCGATCACTGAGACCGGTCTGCATGACCAGTGCAGCGACGATTACCTTTGGTTGCCGTTTATCACCTGCTCGTATCTTCGTGAGACGGGCGACCTGGGCATCCTCGACGAGACCGCCTCGTTCGTGGATGACGAGACACCGCATACGTTGCGCGAGCACGCGAAGCGTTCGATTGCTCGGGCGCTCTCTCGCTTGAGTGACCGCGGGTTGCCGCTCATCGGCGATAACGACTGGAACGATGGGCTCTCGTCGCTTGGCGGCGGCGAGTCGGTCTGGGTCGGTTTCTTCCTGATGATCATCCTCGATGAGTTTGGGCAGGCGCTCGAGCGGAGCGGCGATACCGAGACACCCAAGCAGTACAAGGAAGCACGCGAGGTGCTGCATCATGCGATTCGCGAGCACGCGTGGGACGGCGAGTGGTTCCGGCGCGCGACCGACACGAACGGTCGCTGGCTTGGCTCGAAGGAGTCGCTGGAGGGCAAGGTGTTCCTCAATGCTCAGACCTGGGCCCAGTTCGCCAACGCAGGCAGCGACGAGCAGCGTGATTCGGCGTGGCAGGCCGTGCGTGAGCAACTGCTTACGCCGTACGGTCCCCTGCTGCTTGCCCCGGCGTACACCGTTCCGGACCCGGATATCGGGTATCTTTCTCGGTACGCGCCCGGCTCACGCGAGAACGGTGGCGTGTACATGCACGCGGCGACGTGGGGATTGATGGCTGCTGCTCAGCGGAGAGACACCGACGCGGTGGGCTCGATCTGGCGATCGATCTCGCCCCCGCTGCGTTGTCAGGATGCCGACTCGTACGCGGCCGAGCCCTACTGCCTGCCGGGCAACGTGGATGGTCCGCTCTCGACCTGCCCCGGTCGTGCGGGCTGGACGTGGTACACCGGCTCCGCGGCGTGGCTGAACCGGGTGAGTATCGAGCACCTCATCGGCGCGCGGGCCGAGTGGGACGGGCTGCGGATCGACCCGTGCCCGTATCCGGAGATGGGCGAGGTGCGGGCGAGCCGGCTCTGGCGCGGGCGTGAGGTGCGCATCCGGTTTGATGCCCGTGCGTTCAACCCTGAGCATGCATGCGTTCTGATCGTCAATGGCCGCACCCTCGAAGACAATCTGCTGAGCGAGGAGTTACTCGGTGACGGGGCGGGCGTTGATGTGCGGGTCGAATGGAGGCCCTCTGGGGAAACAACCGCTACGGTCCATGTCCGCAACCGCGAGAGGAGCCAGGCATGATCCATGAACGACGTGTCCCTTCCAATCAATTGCGCTGTTGCGTTCGCGCGTTTACGCTCATTGAGCTGCTGGTGGTGATCTCCATCATCGCGCTGCTCATCAGCATCCTGCTTCCCTCGCTCGGGAGCGCGAGGGCGTCCGCGCAGAACATCATCTGCCAGAACAACCTCCGCCAGATCGGGCTCGGGATGCAGATGTACTTCGATGACCAGCGCGACCCCGCATTTATCGATCTCTACCCGTTCACGTTCGACCGCGACGAGACCAACCCGGTGACCGGAAACCACGACATCCGCGCTCAGCGATGGAACGTGATGCGTCAGCTCGAGCCGTACCTGAGCGGGCAGGCGCAGGACGCGTTCATCTGCCCTTCGGCCCGTGGCGCTTCTTCGGTCCTCGACGAGCAGACTCGCCTTGAGATGGAGTTCGGCGGGCGCGTTCAGGTCCTCGACTACGACAACGACGGCATCGAAGAATACTCAGAGTACTGGTTCAACGACTCGCCGACAAACCCCGCGGACCCGCACGTGGGCGTCTCGGGGCAGCGTCTCCGCCTCATGAAGCATCCCTCTGAGGTCGTGTTCGCGATCGACGCGGTCGACTGGATCCCACGCCACCGCGTTCGCGCGGAGGTTGATGCGATCGGGCTCAACTCCCAGGGCGCGAGCAACATCCTCAGGGGCGATCTGAGGGTGCAGCAGATGAGCGAGGCCGAGTACATCCTGCAGACTGACAAGTACAACTCTGCCCCCAACTTCTGGAACTGGGGCCACTACTACCCCTGACCGAACCCGGGCCCAACACCAGGAGCACCCATGGGACTGAGAGAAACCCTCAACGAGAAGCCCATCATCGGGAGAAGCCTCGCCGTCATCGCGATCTTCTGCGCCGCCTACTTCATGTTCCGTGCCCTGAACAGCACCGAGCCAGACAGTCTCGAACGACGATCAGAGATGGTCACGATCCGAGACACGGAAACCGGTGATGAATGGGAGATGAACCGCGGGCAGTTCGAACGCCTGCTCCTGCTGCAGCAGGGAGACATCGATCCGAGCAGCGGCATTCCCAGCAAGTTCTCCGACGGCAAGCCGGTCGGCGTGCTCGTGGACAAGGACGACTGGGAAGAGACCGTGAAACGAATCAACGCGATGAAGGCCCGGTACAACTCCGGCGGCTGAATCAACCTGCTGTCTCACGCCGTTTCTTGAGCGCGTCCTTGATCTCGTACGCCCGCGCTTCGTTGAGCGGGTACATCCGGATGAGCAGCAGCGAGATCACGCACAGCCCGATCGGCAGCCCGATCTCGAACACGCGGAGGAGGAGCAGGGTTGTGTCCGTCTGGATATCCGCCTTCTCGTCGAATCCGGTGAGCTCGATCAGTATGCCGGCGATGAAGTAAGCGACGGCCATCCCCATCTTCATGAACCACCAGAACACCGAGTAGTAGGCGCCCTCGCTGCGTGTGCCGGTGTTGAGGTCGTCCTCGTCGCAGACGTCCGCGACCATGGCGCTGGCGAGTGTGAAGAACATGAGCATGCCCGCCGCGAGCAGCACGGTGGGGATGAGCGTCAGGTAGGGGTAGCTGGGGTTGTAGCAGACCACCTTGAGCGCCTGCGCGGAGCCCATGAACAGGATCGCCATGGTCATGGTCTTGTTCTTGCCCATCAGCTTGCTGATGTAGACGAGCGGAAAGACCGCGACGACCGACGTGATGCCCCAGAGCGTGCCGTTGTAGCCCAGGAGCGAGGACGCGGCCTCCTTGTTGCCTGAGAAGAGATAGAACACCGCGATGTAGTTCGCGAAGCCGTTCACGACGTTGAATCCCATGACCGTCGCGAAGACGATGCCGACCAGAATGAGGAACGTCCTGTTGGAGCCGGTCTGCTTCATGCTCGCCAGCAGCGACTGGCGTTCCTGCTTGGTCGCCTCCTCGCGGTGGCCCTCCTTGCAGAGGAAGGCGCAGGCGAACGCGGGGATCAGCACGATCCCGGCCGCGAGGAACGCGACGTTGCGCATGCCGTCGACCTCGTCGCCGCCGCCCTTGAAGAGGTCCCAGTTGGCCATGGCGTAGAACCATGGGGTGGCGATCGCGCCGACGTTGCCGATGAAGCTCTTGGCGCTGAAGAGGCGTGTCCGCTCGTGATAATCGTCCGTCATTTCCATCCCCATGGCGCCGTGAGGGATCTCGAACACCGTCACCGCGGTGTAGAAGATCAGCGACATGAGCAGGAAGTACCAGAACTGATCACCGGCGTCCCAGTCGCGTGGCACCGACCACATGAGTACGAAGGAGATCGAGACCGCGATTCCTCCGAAGAAGATGTACGGACGCCTCCTCCCCCACCGCCCCTTGGTGTTGTCGGAGAGGTGTCCCATGATGGGGTCGGTGATCGCGTCCCAGAACCGGGGGATCATTTGTGCGACGCCGACCATGATGGCGCTGATCCCGAGACCGACATTCAGGATCAGGCCTGAGAGCTGCCCGACTGAGTTGAAGAGCGCGATGGGCACGAAGCCGCCCATGCCGTAGGCGATGAGCTGCACCCATGGGATTCGGTCTCCCGCGGCTGTTTTGTGGTGCTTGTGATCTGCAGACTCGGATCCTTGGGTCATGTGGTCCCCGTGCTTCTGCGACTATCAGCGGATGGTGCGATGTGAAAAACCGCCCCGCGGCGCTTGGCGCGGGGCGGTTGTGGTTTCAGGATTCAACCTCTGGGACGTGTGGTATCACGGGCAGCCGGCGCTGTATGCGGTGAGGAATGCCGAGACATCGAAGAAGTTGAACATGCCGTCGTCGTTGAGGTCTGCGGAGGCGTCCATCGCGTTGAACGCGGTGAGGAACGCGGAGACATCAAAGAAGGTCAGCTCGCCGTAGGGCTCTGCGAAGTCGGCGTCGTTGCACGGGCCGGCGGTCGTGCCCTGGACGATGCACAGATCGTCGAAGTAGACGGTGCCCGTGGGCGAGGTGCCCGGGCCGAAGTCGCCGCCGAAGAAGCGGAACGGGAGGACCGTGACGCTGGTGGGCTCGGGTGGGAAGTCGCCCACGTCGAGGATCATCTGGTCGGTGACGGTGAATGAGAAGGGCATCCACAGGCCGTCGGTTTCGTTCTCGGGGAGCGCGAACTCGAAGGCGCCCCATATGGAGAAGTTGGGTGGTTCTCGGCGAAACTCGAGCTTGACGCCGACGATGGTGTCCATGATGACCTCGCCCTCGGGGACGAGGTAGTAGCCGGAGACGGTGACGTCCCCTCCGAGGTATGTGTAGTCGGGGTCGTAGAGGTCGGAGCCATCGGGGCGGAAGAGGTTCGTGGTGATGCCCTGGAATCTTGATGCCTCGCCGGTCGCGGGGCGCATCCTGATGGACCGGTTCCCGGATCGGACCTGGGCGTCGGGGTCGTTGATGTCGACGTAGTCGCTCGCGGAGAGGTTGAAGGCGTTCCACCCGATGGGGAGGGCGGAGTTGGCGGGGTTTGGATCTTCGAACCCGGGGTTGGTGAGCAGGTTGGCGTCGTCGTTGGCGATGGCGGTGCCGCTGATGATGATGGCGGCCGTGATTGCCGTACGTGTTGTGGTGCGCATCTCGTATCTCCTTAGCCTGTTGTGGGCTGCCCTCTAATGTAAAGGTTTTCATAGCTGATTCAAGCCTGTCCTACCCAAATCTGGCGATTTTCTTGGGACAAAGCGGGTTGGAGGTTGAGGATCGGGGTTGTCCAATAAGAAAGACACCCGGTGCATCTGCACCGGGTGTCTGAAAGCGGGTGATGAGATTCGAACTCACGACATTCACGTTGGCAACGTGACGCTCTACCACTGAGCTACACCCGCGTATTTGGTTGTTTGCGGGGCATTGGGTCCTCGCGGGGGTAAAGATATTCCCGATTTGGGCGTGCGTCAAACCGATCGGGCAATGAACCTGCAAATGGGGGCTGAGAAGGGGGATTTGCGGGGATGATCGGGCGTTGGGGATGGGGTTGACGTGCGTCGTAGGCTCAGGGGGCTGTTGCGGCCCCCACTGACGTAGGGGCGAGTTCGCCTCGGGCTTGTTTGATGGCCTGCACGACTTGAGGGATGGTGTAAGCGTTGGAGACCCAGGGCTGCTCGAGGCCGGGGCCGTAGATCGCCAGGGTGGGGATGCCGGTGCGGCCGAGGTCCTTGAGTGCCTTGTCGCCTTCGGGGTTGGAGCCAGTGAGGTCGACTTTGAACATGATGGTGTCGTCCTTGGCGAACTCGGCCTTAACGGCGTCTGAGCCGAGGACTGTTTTTTCGAGGACCTTGCAGTTGATGCACCACTCTGCGGTGAAGTCCTGGATGACGACCTTGCCCTCATCGATGGCCTGCTGCATGAGTGCTGGGCGGTAGTCGTTCCACGTGGTGAGGAGGAGGCCGCCCTGCATTGCGGCGCTTTCGATGGCCGCCTGGCGGATGGTGTATTCCTCTCTTGCGTCTGCGGTGAAACGGTTGGCGACGAGGAAGCCGGCGGCAGCGATGAGGATGGCGATGACTGAGAAGGCAATGCGGTTGATGGGTTTCTTTGAGATCTCGAAGGTCTTGTAGATGAGCCAGGCGCCGGCGCTGATGCCGAAGATGGCGGCGATCCAGATGTGGAGGATCTTGGCAAGGTAGGGTTTGGAGGCGACGAGGGCGATGAGCCCGGAGCCGATGAAGTATGCGGCCGCGGCGAGGAGGAGGAGCCCCATGATCTGCTTGACGAGATCGGAGGCGGGTCCGGTCTTGGGGAGCTTCTTGAGCAGGCCCGGGAAGATGGAGAGGACGAGGTACGGGAGGGCCATCCCGACGCCCATGGATGTGAAGAGGGTGATGACGAAGGCGGTGCCGGTGTTGAGGGCGGCGGGGACGAGTGCGCCGGCGACGAAGCCGAAGCACGGGAGGCCGAGGATGGCGGTCATGATGCCAAAGACGAAGGAGCCCCAAGCGGTGTCGGCCTTGGGGTTGACCATGTAGACCTTCTGGGGGAGGTTGATCTGGAAGAGGCCCATGAGGCCGAGCGACATGAGGGCGATGAGCAGACCGATGGCGGTCGTGAGCCACCAGATGCCGAATATGCGGGAGGGGTCGGAGAAGTTCTGGAGCGTGAGGACGGGGATGGCGAGTGCGGCCCAGAAGGCGACGACGCCGAGGGCCATCCAGAAGCCGAGCATGACGGTGCGTGCTTTGTCGTCGCCGGCGTGCTGGGAGAGGGTCATGACCTTGATGGGGATGACGGGGAGGACGCAGGGGGTGAGGTTGAGGACGAGGCCGCCTGCTGCGCCGAGGAGGGCGAGGATGACGAGGCCGGTGATCCCGCCGCCGGGGAGTGGGATGCCAAAGAATGTGGAGTTGCTGGCGGGTGGCGGGGCCTGCTCTGTTGCCGTGGTGGGCTGGGTCGGCGCGGGTCGGTCTGGGTTGTAGTCGGCGAAGATTTCAGGCAGATCTGTGGGGGTGGTTGCGTCGGGGGTGATGTCGAGTTTGGTGTTGACGGTAGCGCTATCCGGGTTGAGGCAGATGGTGTCGTCGCAGGCCTGGAACTTGAGGGTGAGGGCGAGGTCGATCGGGCCTGGCTGGGCGTCATCGGCGACGGTGAAGGGGACGAAGACGATCGCCTCACCACCGTAGACGAGGTAGTCAACGGGGTTGCCGGTCATGAGGAAGTCGACGGGGAAGGGCTTTGGTTCTGGCCACTGGATGGGGCCGAAGGTGATCGTGTCCGAATCGGGGAGATCGAGGGTCGTGGGGTAGGGGTAGAAGCCTTCCATCTCCTCTGGGACGACGGGCTCGTTGAGGTTGGTGTGCCATTTTTCGGCGTGGTTGATGACGACGGCGATGACGCCCTCGGCACCGGGGGCGAGCTGGGCGACGGAGGTCTGGATGGAGACCTGGACTGGCGGGGCTTCTTCGTCGGACTGGCTGGGGGCGGACGCGACGCTGGGCTGGGAGCCGAAGGTGTCGGGGAATGATGGCTGTGCGGCTGCATGGGATGAGCACGCGAGGAGGATCAGCGTCGAGATCAGGGTCAGGTATCGCATTCGGTTCCTTTTTGTGGCTCGTTCGCCGCGGGTGCGTCTCGGATGTAGGTCGTGAACCCGGATACGCGGATAAATGTTCCCTCGGTTCAGAAACCGGGATTCCTGGCCTTGGAAGGTGAAGAGAAACCAGACCAAGGACCGATATCGATTCAGTGTATCCCCGCGTAAGCGGGGTTGTCGCCCTGCCTGTGCGGGCTCGGATGAGGAAGTTTCGCCGATGAGCATGCTCGATCAGAATGACATCGATGCCTTGTTGGCGGCGAGCGAGTCCGATGACTCGATCGATGATCAGGAGCCGGAGAAGCAGCTTTTCTCTCGGAACCACACGGACATCGATCAGGTCGAGATCCGACAGTACGATTTTAAACGCCCTGAGCGTGTTTCCAAAGATCAGATGATGGCGCTGGAAACGCTGCACGAGGCGTTCGCGCGGAACTTCGGGGCGTCTCTGTCCGGGTTCCTGCGGACGATCGTCGAGGTGCGTGTGGCGGCGTGTGAGCAGATGACGTACGGGGAGTTCGTATCCGGGCTGCCCAACCCGACGAGCTACAACCTGATCCAGCCGGACACGCTGGAGGGGCAGATGTGCCTCGAGGTTTCGCCGCTGATCATCTATCCGATCATCGACCGCCTGCTGGGTGGTACCAATCAGGACCTGTTTATCCCGCAGCGTCCGATGACGGCGATCGAGCAGCGCCTGATCTCCAATGTGATGGGTCGGGGGCTGGATGCGTTGTCGGAGGCATGGGAGAGCGTGCGTCCGCTGAAGTTTGAGATTACGGCGACGGAATCGAACCCGCAGCTGGTGCAGATCGTGCCGCCCAACGAGGTGGTGATGGTGATCGGGCTGGAGGTTCGGATGGCGTCGCGGGCGGGCACGATGAACCTGTGCATCCCGTACAACGTGATCGAACCGGTGATGGAGGAGCTCAGCTCGCAGAGCTGGTTCGCGGTGAACCGCAATGAGCAGACGCAGAGCTCGACCAAGCGGATCACCCAGAACCTCGATCAGACGGGCGTGGAGGTGTCGGCGATCCTCGCGGAGACGACGATCACCCTGCGTGATCTGAGCGAGATGAAGGCGGGCGATCTGATCGTGACCTCGACCCCATCGAACTCGCCCTCGATCGTGATGGTCGGAAAAGAGGCCAAGTTCCGGGCGAATATCGGGCAGCACAAGGGGCACCGTGCGATCCGGATCACGAAGGCCATGAACCACGGGGAGCGTCGGTACACGAATCTGCCCAAGCAGAAGTGACTCCGCCCCCGTGTTGATTCTCAGGCGTGCTCCGTTCTATACTTATTCGGATGCCGGGTACGGATCCCGGCTTTTTAGGAGCCTTCGGTATGCAGACGGTTTCACGCCATGATTGCTGAGCGCGTTTCGATGCGAATCGAGACCGCCCCTCTTGGGAAGGATTGGTCCATGCGTTAAACGCGTGATCCATCCTGTCGGCGACGGGACCCTTTCCCGGGCGTCATGGCGACTGCAGACCGCGGCAACAGATGCACGCGGTCGTTTGCGTTTTGGAACGCGATCGGCCAAAGAGAATGGGTGCCCGCTGTGGCACAGAGACAATCGGACAACTCAACAACCAATCAACCCGACGCCCAGAGCATTGCAGGGCACAGACAGACCAACGGAGCGAACCGTGAACACACAAGAAATGATGCGCATCCTCGACTCGATCGCGATGGAACGCAATATCGATAAGTCCCTGCTGATCTCCGACCTGGAGACGGCGATGGTTTCCGCGTGCCGCAAGTTCTTCGGTACGCTTGACGCCGAGGAGTTCCAGTGCCGCGTGGATCCGCTTTCGGGTGATATCCAGCTGTACCGATACGAGGAGCCGCTCGATATGTCGCCTGAGGATTTCGGCCGGATCGCGGCTCAGACCTTCAAGCAGGTGATGATCCAGCGATTCCGTGATGACGAGCGTCAGTCGCTGATGGATGAGTTCTCGACGCGTGTCGGCACGCTGGTAACGGGTACGGCGCAGCGGTACGACCGCGGTGCGTTGGTCGTTCAGATCGATCGCGCGGAGACGGTGATGCTCCGCAGCGAGCAGATCCCCGGTGAGCAGTTCAACCCGGGCGATCGGGTCCGCGCCATGATCCTGGATGTGAAGGACATGGGCTCGCAGGTGAAGATCTACCTCTCGCGTGCCCACCCGGACTTCATCCGGCGCCTCTTCGAGGTCGAGGTGCCCGAGGTGCTCGAGCGGACGATCGAGATCAAGGCGATGGCCCGCGAGGCGGGGTACCGCACGAAGATGGCCGTCGCTTCGATCGACTCGAAGATCGACGCGGTTGGTGCCTGTGTTGGTATCCGCGGCTCGCGTATCAAAACGATCGTTGAGGAGCTGAACGGCGAGAAGATCGACATCGTTCGCTGGAACGAGTCGTCGCAAATCCTGATCGCCAACGCGCTCAAGCCCGCCGAGGTCAACGAGATCTCGCTGTGCTTCGAGCTGGGACGGGCGACTGTGGTCGTGCGTGACGATCAGCTCTCGCTGGCGATCGGCAAGCGCGGCCAGAACGTTCGATTGGCGGCCCGCCTGACGGGCTGGGATGTTGACATCCTGACCCCGGAAGAGTTCACGAAGGGCCTGGAGACGCTCTCGGAAACCCTCACCAAGGTGGAGGGCATCAACGAGGAGATGGTGGATCGTCTGGCGGCGCTGGGCATGATCTCGGTCTTCGATATCGAGGAGATCGGCAGCGAGATGCTGACCACGGAGCTCGAGCTGAGCGAGGAGCAGGCGGAGCTGGCGATGGAGCTTTGTGCCTCTCGTGCGAAGGAAGTCGCGGAGGAGCAGGAGCGCGAGAAGGCGGCGGCGGAAGCCCGCAAGGCCGAGGAGGAGCAGGCGGCTGCCGCGATCCTCTCGGGTGCGGTCGACAGCGAGGACGCTTCGCCGGATGTTGCCGCTGCGGCGATCCTCGGTGCGGCGGCCTCGGGCGAGGACGTCGATACGGGCGATGGCGACGGCGACGTGGTGCCCGACGCGGATTCCGAGAACCGGGCAGCGGACATTCTGGGTGGCGACGCGTAACGCCCCACGGCTCGCGGACGACCCCCATTGAAGAACACGAATAAGAGACAGAACGCAAACGAACGCGGAGTAGCATTTGGCGAACAAACGAATCTTTGAGATTGCAAAGGAACTGGGCATCAAGTCCAAGGCCATCGTGGAGAAATGCCACGCCGAGGGTATCCCCAAGGACGTGATCAAGAACCACATGTCCAGCGTGTCCATCGGTCTGGAGCAGACGATCCGCGAGTGGTTCGCCAACGAAAGCGAGGGCGAGGAGAACCCGCACACCGCTGTCGAGCAGGCCGAGAAGGTCGACATGGACAAGGCCCGCGCGAAGAAGAAGGCCGCGAAGCGTGCTTCGGATGACGACGGGGGCGATGACTCCTCCGACGATTCGTCGACGACGACCGCAGTCGCTGAGCCCCCGAAGGCGACCAAGGCGCGGCCTGCTGCTGCGGCGCCAGCGCCGGAGCCGGAGGACGATGCGCCTAAGGCGGCAAAGGCGGAGCCGGCCAAGCCCAGCGCGCCTGCGCCGGTGCGTGTGCCCGCCGGGCTGTCCGAGGCCCCCCCACCGCCCGCGGAGCCGGAGCAGCCCAAGCAGCCCGCCGCGGAGGCCCCGTCGGACGACGCGGATGGTTCGGGCTCGGATGAATCCAAGGTTGTTCGCCCGCCTGCCCCGGACATCAAGGGCCCGAGCGAGCCGCCCAAGATGAATGTACCCTCGCGTCCCAAGACGATCACGCCTGCTGGCCCACAGCTTGAGAAGAAGGAACAGATCAAGCTTTCGGGTCCGAAGGTGGTGCGTGTTGAAGCGCCTGAGAAGATCGAGGCGCCGCGTCGTCGTCCCCCGCGTGGGCCCGGCGGCGGCGGTGGCTACGGTGGCGGTGGCGGCGGCGGTGGAGCTGGCGTCGGTGGCGGAGTTCCGTTTGAGGGTCGTCCACCGCGTGGCGCGGGCAACTCGCGCCGTCGTGGCGGCGATCGTCGCGGTGGGCCAGATGTGAGCGAGGGTCGCGGCTGGACCGCGGCGGACCTCGCCGAGCGCGAGGCACGCCTGCAGCGCAGCGGTGGCTACCTCAAGCAGCGTCAGCAGCAGATGCGTTCGAGCGCGAACGCTTCGCAGACACCCGCGAAGATCGGCGGCAAGGTGGAGATCGTTGCGCCGTTCTCGATCAAGGACCTTTCCGCCGCGACGGGCGTGAAGGGTGCGGACATCGTCAAGAAGCTGTTCATGCAGGGCGTGATGGCGACGATCAACTCCGCGATCGACTCGGAGAAGGCCCAGGAGATCATGATCGACTGGGACATCGAGCTCGAGGTCACCGAGGCGAAGACCGCCGAGGAGCAGGTCGCGGAGCAGTTCGCGGAACGCGAGCGGAAGGACGAGCGTGCACGCGGCCCGATCGTGACGATCCTTGGCCACGTGGACCACGGCAAGACGTCGCTGCTGGACCGCATCCGCAACGCGAACGTTGCGGACGGCGAGGCGGGCGGCATCACGCAGGCGACGAGCGCCTTCCGCGTGCCCGTGAAGACTGGGGACACCGAGAAGTTCGTGACCTTTATCGATACGCCGGGCCACGAGGCGTTCACGGCGATGCGTTCGCGTGGTGCGAATGTCACGGACATCGTGGTGCTGGTTGTTGCGGCTGATGACGGCGTGATGCCTCAGACGAAGGAATCGATCTCGCACGCGAAGGCGGCGGGCGTTCCGATCATCGTGGCGCTCAACAAGATCGATAAGCCGGAGGCGACGGACGCGAACATTCAGCGCATCCTTGGTCAGCTGGCCGAGAATGGGCTGAACCCGACGGACTGGGGTGGTGACACCGAGATCGTCCGCACCAGCGCCATTAAGGGCGAGGGCATCCAGGACCTGCTTGAGATCCTTGATCTTCAGGCGGAGGTGCTCGAGCTCAAGAGCGACTTTGCTGGGCAGGCGCAGGGCACGGTCATCGAGGCCCGCCCGGAGCCGGGGCGAGGGAACGTCGCGAACATTCTTGTCCAGGAGGGCAAGCTGAGCGTGGGCGACTTCATCGTCATGGGCCGTGCGTTCGGTCGTGTGCGTGATATTACCGACGACCGCGGGAAGAAGCACAAGAGCGTGCTGCCCCCGCTGCCGGTGCAGATCTCGGGCATCAACGAGCTTCCCGACGCGGGCGACAAGTTCTACTGCGTGGGCTCGCTCAAGGAGGCCGAGAAGGCCGCGGATCAGCGTCGTGAGCGTGAGCGTGAATCGCAGCTGTCGCAGCCGAAGCTGACGCTGGACAACATGTTCTCGCAGATCGCCGAGAAGGACCTGCAGGAGATCCTGGTGGTCCTCAAGGCGGACGTGCAGGGCTCGGTTGACGTTCTCCGCAGCGAGATCGAGAAGGTCGGCAACGACGAGGTGAAGGTGCGTGTGATCCACTCCGCGGTGGGCGGCATCACCGAGAGCGATATCCTGCTCGCCGAGGCCTCTCGCGCGATCATCATCGGCTTCAACGTCATCGCGAACGCGAAGGGGCGGAGCCTGGCCGAGGACAAGGGCGTGGAGATCCGCAACTACCAGGTGATCTACCACATCGTAGAAGACATCAAGAAGGCGGTCGAGGGTCTGCTCTCGCCGGACATCCGTCAGGAGGTCCTCGGTCACGCGGAGGTGCGTCAGGTCTTCAAGGTCTCGAAGGTCGGCTCGATCGCGGGTTGTTACATCACGGACGGCAGCGTGGAGCGGGACGCGTTCGTGCGTGTCACGCGCGACGATGTGATCATCGAGGACAACCGCAAGCTCGAGCAGCTCAAGCGTTTCAAGGACGACGTCAAGGAGGTCCGCTCGGGCATGGAGTGCGGCATGAAGATCATCGGTTACGACGACATCAAGGAAGGCGACGTGATCGAATGCTTCAAGAACATTGAGGTCGCGCGTACGCTGGATTGAGCACGGAGCCGCTGATGGTTGTTGGAGTGATGCAGGTCGAGATCTCGATCGACTGGTCGAGTTCGCTGAAGGACAAGCGGCGGGTGGTGCGTTCTCTGCGCGATACGCTGCACAGGCATCACATGGTCAGTGTGTCCGAGGTTGAGGATCATGAGATCCTCAACCGAGCGACGCTGGGTATCGCGATTGTCGGAGTTTCGGGCGGTGCGATCGGTGTGACGCTGGATCGGGTTCTTGAGCGGATCCGCTCGATGGCGGACTGCGAACTGATCCATACGAGCCGGGAGTTGCACCACGGCTGGGGTGCGCACTTCGGTGACGACCGCGGCGAGGACGAGATGGGCGAGTGTGATCGGGCGGAGCTGGACGCGTCGCTGATCGAGCGCGGCGAGGCGCAGCTGGAACGGGAGAGCGCGTGAGAAAGAGAAGCCTTCAGATCGCATCCAATATCCAGCGTGAGCTTCAGAACCGGCTTGCGCGTGGGCTCGCCGATCCGCGTATCAAGGGCCTGATCACCGTGACGCGTGTGGAGCTGAGCGATGATCTCAAGCATGCCAAGGCGTTTGTCTCGGTGATGCCTGAGAAGCACGCGAAGATCACGATGCACGGTCTGACCAGCGCGACGCGGCGTCTGCGGAAGGATGTGATGGACCGGATCCACATCAAGGAGATGCCGACGCTGCGGCTGGTGTATGACGAGGGGCACAAGGCGCAGATGGACGTGATGGCGCTGCTTGAGAAGGACCGCCAGGAGCGTGAGGGCAGGGCCGGGGCCGGCGGTTCGGCCGGAACTGATTCCGACGGGGCGCAAGGAGACGGCGGATGACCCCCGATTTGAACGCGAGCATGGAGAAGCTGCTCAAGTCGCTGCGGAAGAAGCACGGTTCGGACGGCGGCGTGAGCGCCGCGGAGCTGTTCCCGGACGAGCGGCTGATCGATGAGCCGCTCATCAACGAGATGGTCGTCTCGATGCTGCTGTGGGAATCCACGGTCGCGCACGCGGAGAAGGGGGTCGAGCGGATCCGCTCGGAGCTGGTGGACCTCAACGAGCTGCGAGTGTGCACGCTCGATGAGCTGATCGGGGTGCTCGGTTCTCGGATGCCGCGGTGCAGCGAGCGGGCCCTGCGGATGATCACGGTGCTCAACACGATCTACGACCGCGAGAATGCGCTGACGCTGGCGCCGCTTCGTGAGATGAACAAGAAGGAAGTCCTTGGGTATCTCGGCTCGATCGATGGCCTGCCGTGCTACGCGGCTTCGAGGGTTGTGCTGCTTGGGCTGGAGCTGCACGCGTTTCCGCTGGATGAGCGGATCGCCAAGAAGCTCGCGGGCGAAGAGATCATCGGAACGGGCATGCCGCTCGAGCAGCAGGCGGCGCAGCTTGAGCGCGGCGTACGCGCAACCGACGCGATGGAGACGTACACGCTGATCGAGCACTGGGCGCAGGGGGCGCGTTCCGGTTCACGGCGGAAGAAGAGTGGCGAGAGCACGGTGAAAGGCGCATCCTCATGAAGCAGCAGCGAGCAGTCCCGATCTCCACCGTGAGCATGGGGCTGACGCTGCTCCTGTGCACGGGTTCGCTGGTCTCCTGCGCGTCACAGCCGGGGCGTGAGGACCGACAGATCCGGGCGACCTCGGGCATCGAGGATCCGATCCGCACGCTCGAGGCGCGTGCGGAGTTGGAGACGCTGAATCCGCTGCGCCGCGTCGACGACGCGATCATCCGGCGCCTGCTTCAGGACACGACGGACGCTCTGACGCCCGGGACTGAGGCGTACCGGCGGGCGCTGCTCGCGCCAGAGGATATCGAGCATGAGACGATCCCGGCGCTGCGGAGCGTCGCTGAGCGCGAGGAGATCGATCCGATCCGCCAGGGTCATGCGCTCAAGCTCTACACACGGGCACGCACGCTGCGGCAGACCGGTCAGTTCGAGCAGGCAGTCGAGGGGCTCGAGCGAGCGATCGGGATCGACCCGACGTCCGCGAGACTGCACACGATGCTTGGCGATACGTACGCCGAGATGGGTGACGGCGTGAGCGCGAACGAGGCGTACACGAGGGCGCTCGAGCTGGGGGACCGCTCCGCTTCGACGCTGGTGGCGCTGGCGACCAGTGCGTACGCGCTCAACGATCACGAGCGGGTGATGGCGCTGTGCACGCTCGCCGTGCGCGGTGAGCAGACCGATGACCGTGTGGCGCAGACGCTCGCGGGGATCATGCTTGGCAACTCCCAGATCCGTCTCGGGTATCTCCGCGCGGGTGCAGAGTCGCTGGAGCGAGCGCTCGGTTCGTTCACGACGCGTGTCCAGAGTCCGCGATGGCGCCAGCAGATCATCCAGATCCAGGGGCGTCGGCCGGCGTTGTGGGTCATCGTCGGCGATGCATGGTCGCGGATCGGCTCGCACGCACGGGCCGCGGAGGCGTACGCGATGGCCGCGGAGCTGAGCAGCGGGAACACCGCGGGGCTGACCTCACGGCGGATCGCGGAGCATCTTCGTGAGGGGCGGCCTGCGACGGGCGCGTTGCTGCTGATCGATCACGTGCTCAAGCATGCGCACGACCTGAGCCCACAGGAGGGTGATTGGGTTGGCGTGATGCGCGAGATCCCCTCGCTGCGCGGGGTGCTGAGCGACGCGATCGGGTCCGTGCGAGCGGGGCTGCCCGCATCGCACGCGAGCGCACGGCGAGCGCTGATGCGGCTCGAGGTGCGCGGGCTGGACGCGGACGAGGCGCTCGCCCGCCTCTCGGAAAGCGGTGCTGACGCGCGGACGACGGAGGGGATCGCGCGGGCCCTGCGGTCGCTGGCGACCATGGAAGAACGTCTCGATTGGGCGAACGCGTTGGTTGAGCGGAACCCGCTGAGCGCGGAGGGTGTGGCCGACGCGTTGATCATGCTCCCCCACTCACCCAAAGAGATGCTGAAGGCATTGCAGGGGCGTGGCTTGGAGGGCTCGACGCTTGCCGCGACGCTCGCTGTGCATCTCGGCCGCGCGGATCTATACCCGGGCGTGTTGTTCGATGGCCCGCTCGCGGGCATGCCGACCGCGTGGTTGCGGGCGATGTCGCAGCTCCACGCTCAACGCGGCGAGTGGGTGCTTGCGCGGAGCTTCAGCAGTGAGCTGCGACGGCGTGCGGACGAGGGTGATCGCGAGGCGATCCGCTCGCTCGTCAGCGCTTCGATCAGCTTGCAGCGCCCTGACGATGCGCTTGCATACGCGCGGGAACTGGCGGTCCACGATGACGCGAGCACCGACGATCTGCTGCTCTTGGCTCGGGTCGCGACGGTGATGGTCGATCATGCGGCGGCGCGGGATGCGCTGGAGCGCGGTGCCGCGATCGACCCGAGCGACACACGAATCTCTGATCGGCTGATCCGTCTTTACGGTGCCGGCGGCCCGCTTGAGGACGAGGACGCGTTGCGCGGGGTCATCCGGCGGGTGAGCGAGGCGGCGCCGCGGAGCGAGCTGTTCTCGCTGCTCCGGGCGAGCGACCTTGCCCGCGGCGGGCTGTTGAGCGAGGCTGAGTCGATGCTGATTCAGCGGAACGAGCAGCGGCTGGGTGATGTCGTGGGCGATGACCTGCTGCTGAGTATCTGGAAGACGCAGGAGACTCAGGGCGACGCAAACGCGTTGCGCCGGGGTGAGGGCTGGCTCTCGGTCCGGCTGAACGAATACCCCAACAGCGTCCGAGCCGGGCTGGCGTTGGCGCAGGTGCACTACGAGCGTGAAGATCGTGACGGCGCTGTTGAGACACTCGCGGGTCTGTGGCAGCGCACGGGCGTGCACGAGGTGGCCAGAGCGTATGAGCAGTTGCTCCGCGAGACCGACGCTGAGGAGCAGGCCCTCGAAAACGCACGGGCGCGGCTGGGCGGCGGTGGCGGCGTCGATACAACGATCGAACTGGCCCAGACGCTGGCCTTGAGCGGCGATGTGGGGCAGGCCGGTGAGGCCGCGACCCTGCTGGAATCCAACCTGCCCGGCGATATCGAACTGCTCCCCGCGCAGGAGCAGCAGCTGGCGCAGGTTGTGTACGCGATGGCGGAGCACGCCGACACCGAGGGGATCGACCCGGCGATGTTGCGTGTTGTCGATCTGATCGAGGACCGGACCGGCCCGCTGAGTTTCTTCATGGCCCGAACGAAGCTGCTGCTCAAGAGCCGGGAGGCACGGATCGATCTCGACGAGATCGTGTCGCTGATCGAGAAGCACACCGCGGCGGTCGATGATCCGCAGCAGAAGCAGCAGCTCGAGGCGCTGCCGATTCAGGTGCTGCTGGGTGAGGACCGTGGCCACGAGGCGATCGCGCTGGTGACCCGTATGGGCATCAACGGGGGAGAGATCCGTGAGGACCTGATCGTGGAAACGTTCAGGCTGCTTGGCGCGGTGGGCGAGAACTCCGATCTACTCGGCGTGCTCGATGCACTCTATGACGCGGATGTGATGCAGGAAGTCATCGAGCTGACCACGGCGCGGCTGGGGACGCCCGAGCGGGATCTAGAGGATCTGGAGCCCGACGAGCAGCGTGCCGACCTTTCCTACACGGCCGGCGCCATGGCGGCGGCGTTCGAACGCCAGGATCAGTCCGAGGCGTACATGCGGATCGCCATCTCCTTCGATGAAGACCATGGCTGGAGCAACAATGATCTGGGGTACCTTCTGGTCGAGCGGGGTGAGCAGATCGACGAAGCGTCGCGCATGCTGGAGACGGCGGCGAGCGTGCTCAGCAACCAGTCCAACGTGGTCGACTCGCTCGGTTGGCTTCGATACAAGCAGGGCATCTTCCTCGACGAGGTGGACGAGATGACCGGGCAGCTTCTGCGCGAGGGCGCGATCACGCTGCTCGAGCGGGCGAACCGGCTCGACACAAGCCGATCGAACGCGACGATCCTCCAGCACCTCGGGGACGCGTACTGGCGTGCGGGGCAGAAGCAGAAGGCGATCGAGGCGTGGGTCGCGGGCGAGAACATGACCCGCTCGCGGATGCGCACGCTCAATGCGCAGCCGCCGGCCCAGCGGAATCAGCGGGCGATCGATGCGCTCGGCGAGGAGCTCCGCACGCTCCGGTACCGTGTGCAGGACGCGGAGGCGGGTGGCGATCCGGATATCGCCCCGATCTTTGGAGAATCGGGCGATAACTAATCCTGTCGCTGGGTTGTTAGCTTCTCGGGAGTCGGCCCGCGTCATTCCACGCAGCGATCGCGCGGGAAGAGGCGGTCACGGGATCGCTCAGGCCGCGCAGGTCGAGGGTAACCCAGGGCAGCCCGGAAACGATCAACGCCCCTGCGTAAGCCGTCGTATCGAGCTTTGAGCCGGTCGAGCCGACGGCGCATCGTCCCATCGCGTTGGTATCGCAGAGGCGAGCGCTGGCGAGATGATCGCCCGCCCGGGTGATCGCTTTGGCCGGCGACTGCCCATCGGTGAGGTAGTAGACGGGATCGATGCCGACACCGATGCCTGGCGCGCGCGTGGTGTCCTCGTTCATGATCGCGTGATCGGCGAGCGTGCTGCCGCACTGCTGGGCGATGGCGGCCAGTGATGCGTGTGCGGTGCTGTCGAGCTCTGGGGGGAGGACCAGCGACACCACGGGGCGTGAGCGGGACCCAACGAGCGAGGCCAGCTCCGCGGACATCTCCAGCGCCAGCGTGGCGGCGTCGATGGCTCGCTGGGTGGTTGCGGGGTCCGCGAAATGCTCCGGGGGGATCCAGAGGTCGAGACCCGCGAGTTCCAGCTCGTTGCGGCGGAGCACGGACGCGATGTCGCGCCTGCCCGAGCGTGAGAGCTCACGCGGGCGCAGCCCCGGGGCGGTGGCGTCGAGCGTGATGCCCCGGACGCCGAGTGCGGCGATGGTGTCGATGGTCGCCCGCGCGGGCGAGCCCGGGGGCATCGAGAAACCCGCCGCTGAGACCGAGATGTCGGGGAGGCCGAACATGCCGTGATGATATGCGCTCTAGGATCTGATCATGAGCAGAGTATTTCTTGCCCGCGCGTGCCAGATCCTCCATGTTGTCGCCCTTTCCGTCTGGATGGGGGCGGTGGGCATGTCGGGGCTTGTGGCGGCGATTGTGTTTCCAACGATGCGTGAGCTCGACCCAACGCTGGGTGCGTACGGCGGGTATGAGGGTGACCATGCGCTGCTGGGTGCGGGGCGGATCGCGTCGAAGGTGTTTTTCAGCGTGGACATCATTCAGTTCGTGTGTGCTTCGGGGGCGCTGGGCACGATCGTGCTGCTGGTGGTGACGGGGTACTCGCTGAACACGCTGGCGCGGGTCTTCCGGGTGATCGTGCTTTGCATGACGCTGGCGCTGTTGAGCTATCACCTGCTGCTGTTCATGCCTGAGCTTCAGCGACTGCTCAATGGGTACTGGGAGCACGCCGCGCAGGGGGACACGGGCACGGCCGATCAGTACAAGGATCGCTTTCTCGAGTTTCATGGCACGGCGTCGAGGATCCTCGGAGGGCTGACGCTCCTGGTGCTGATCAATATCGTGCTGGCGTGCATCACGCTTACGGCCAAGGACAAGGCCACGGACGGGGGTGCCAAATGAGCGCTGATCCACACCCCAAGGGCAAGGACAACCCGCGCGGGCTGCGGGATATCCCGTTCAAGCTCCCCGAGGTGACGACGGCGGAGAAGCGGCGGGCCAGGCGCATCGCCGATGCGTTGCAGGAGCACTACCCGGACGCGTACTGCGAGCTGGACCACTCCAATCCGCACGAGCTGCTGATCGCAACGATCCTCTCGGCCCAGTCCACCGATGCGGGCGTGAACAAGGCCACGCCGGAGCTGTTCAAGGCATTCAAGACGCCGCAGGATTATGCGGATGCCTCGCCGGATACGATCGAGCCGTACATCAAGACGATCGGGCTGTACCGTAACAAGGCCAAGTCGATCCATGAGGCGATGACGCGTGTTGTAGAGGAGTACGACGGCGAAGTCCCCGGGAACATGGAAGACCTGCTCACGCTGCGCGGTGTGGCCCGCAAGACGGCGAACGTGGTGCTGGGCAACGCGTTCGACATCAACGTCGGCTTCGTCGTGGATACCCACGTGCAGCGCCTCAGCTGGCGGCTCGGGCTGACCGACGACCCCAACATGAACACCGCCATCATCGAGAAGCGCCTGATGGCCCTGTTCCCGCGTGATCTGTGGTCACGCCTCGGGCACCAGTTCGTATTCCACGGTCGCTACGCGTGCACGGCCCGCCCGAACTGCGGGCACGATCATCCGATCTGTCAGAAGTTTGGGGTGAACTGCGACAAGCCCTTGCCGACGAAGTCGTCAAAGAAGAAGGCCGGGAAGAAGACGAGCAAGAAACAGACTTCGAAGAAGAAGTGATGGTCAGCCGTCCTCGCCGTCCTCCGGCGCGTTCTTGGCACCGCCTTCCTCGGTGAACATGCCGTCCTGCTTGAGGTCCCAGTCGGGGTCGTACTCGGCTTCTGGCGACGGCTCCTCGTCTTGCGGGATCGGGAAGAGGACCCAGTCCCACTGGGCGGACGTGTCGCTCGCGTACGCGGCGGCCTGCTCGGTGGTCCACCACTCGATGCGTTTCTTGACTCGGTACGGTGTGCCGTCCCACGCCTCCTCGGTGTCCCAGCCCTGCGTGCCTGCGTTGTCGACGCGGTCGGGGCCGACGGAGTAGACGAGGGGGCCATCGCTCGTGAGCGTGTAGCCGAGCGGGTTGCCGGTAAACACGTCTATCGGCTCGAACGTGATCAGGTCGTCGTCGATGCCCTCGATAGTCTCCGGGAACGCCCCGTGGCGTTCGAAATGGCGGTGGGCCGCGATCCCGAGGCGGAGGGCGACGACTGACTGTGTGTGGTGGCGGATGCGTTCGGACGCTTTCTCGAGGGCGGGGAGCATGATGTCGAGGAAGCGGGCGGAGATGAAGTTGAGCTTGGGGCGTTCCTGCTCGAAGAACTGCCAACTGTCGGTGGGTTGCCCGTCCCAGGGCAGCTCTGCCTGCCCGCTGACGCTCCGCAGGACGAGCAGGTCCACGAGGATCGCTCGTTGTGATGAGGCGTGCAGTTCGGCGTCGGGTAGATTCACCGGCTCGCCGAGGCCGCCGCCCATGAAACCGTAGTCGCTCTCGATGGCTTGGAGTGTGCTCAGCTTGATGGCGCCGTGATCGTCGGATATTCGCCGGATGGTGTCGTTCACCATCATCGCTTCTCCCTGCCAGACGTAGCTGGCGTCGGCGTGCTGTGCCAGCGCGTGCTCCAGACGCGCGAGCATGGGTTCATCGAACTCATCGCGGTGGTTCGCCAGCGCCCAGTCGATGGTTTCGAGGGTGATGTGCTCGACCGCTGTCTCGACGAGCACGCCGATCAGCGTCGGGATCTCGAGGGCGAGGTCGGAGCCCGCGAGCGTGGCCTCCATCGCGGAGACGAAGGTCTCGGCGTTCCCCAGCTGCAGTTCGTAGGCCGCCTTGCTCCGGGCGAAGTTGGTCAGGTTGCGTTGTCTCCCGAGCGAAGGCAGGAGGACCTCGATCATGGCCGTGTTCGCCTGGGAATCGAACGTCATGGGACCGGGGTGGTAGACTTCACGCTCACCCGGCTCGGTCTCCGGGTTGGACTCGGCGTAGGCCACCTGTGCGGCGTGCTCGTAGGGTTCCATGTCGGTGTTGCTCCACCACGCGCCGAGGACGGGTTTGTGGAACGCCTCGATGACCTTGGTGAGCGCGGCGTCAGCGTCCGCCGTGGCGAGCGTGGGCTCGAGTTGTGCCCAGTCGTGCTCGTTGGTCGGGATTGTGCCCAGGAGATCGTGGTCGAAGATCGCCTTGTGGTCGAAGTAGGCCTTAAGCATCAACGGCCAGGCCTTGTCCTCTTCGGGCACGGTCTCCAGCCAGGCGTTGAAACTGGCACCCGGGTTCCAGACGGGTTCGCCGCTGCCCGGGTCCCACCAGGGTGTCCAGTTGCCCCGCGTGGCGTCTTGCCAATCGACGTGGAGGTCTTCGATCTCCTGCGGGGTGAGCGGTGTTGTGTAGAGGAACTGGTAATACGCCCACCCCCCAAGAGCCGCGAGTGCGAGGAGGAGGAAGAGTGCGATCACGCCGAGGATAGTGAGGAGCTTGCGCATGGAACAATATACACGCGCGAGGGGGCCGGGTTGCCGTAATCAATCAGGGATTACTGTTGTCGTCGAGCTTGTCGAGTTCCTGAAGAATCGTATCAATTGCAGCGTATGCATCGTCTTTGCGATCCTCTTGGATGGATTTCTGCACCTCCAACGCAGTAGTTGCGATTTTTTTCGTGACCGTAAGAATGCGTTGAAGTTTATCCAAGCGTGCCTGGGCTGCATCTTGTTCCGCCTTCGCTGTTATGGTATTGATCGCGGTCGTGAACCGTATCACGCTGTCAGTCCGATCCTGAATACGCTGCAGCGCATCCGCGCTGATCGAGCGGTTCAGCTTGATTCGGGTATTGGTCACGGCGTCTCGCAGCTCGTCAAACTCGATTGTCTGTGGCAGCGTCGCTCGAAAATCGTAGAGCTCTTGCTTGATCACCGTTCGCTCATCCTTTGTCGTGCTGTCTGTAATTTTTCCAGCGATCTCGATAAACTTGTTCGTGGCTTTCTCTAAGCTATTCATTTGCTATCCCCTCATCATGGAATGTAACGGTCAGATGTATCAGCCGATCTTCATTCGGGCGGAGTTGAGTCCGCGGCTTTCATTTCCTGCTCGATCGCTTCGACGAGTTCATGTATCTCTTTGACCTCACCGAGCAGTGCACGCCAGTTGGGCTGCCTTCCCTCTTCGATGGCTCGTGCGATATCGGCGTGAGCCGATTTCCATGCGTTCACAGATTCTCTCGTAGAGTTGATCAGTTTGTGGAAGTAGTCGCGTTCGGCCTTGTGCGCCTGTCGTCTTTCCCAGTGCGGAGCGAAATCCGCGTTCGCACTATTGACGATTTGGATCGCAGCCATCACTTCATCATTGATGCGATCCTCGTACTCGCTGGCCATCGCTGCGGCCTGATGCATCGACTCGGCGTGATCATTCGCCCTCGATCTCAGTGCATCCAGCTCATCCTCAGTGAGTTGACCTTCCCCATCACGAATCTCAGCTTGCGTCTTCGCCAGCGCCTGCCGTTGGAAGGATTCCTGCTCCCGCAGCAGTTCGATCGACTCATTGATCGACGCACGGCGTGAGTTTTCCTTGGCCCGCAACGTGTCTAACTGTATCTGCGCATTTGTTAATACGCGATGTGATTTGAAGTAATCCGTGCTGCTGAGCAGATAGCGTTCACCTTCGATTGCTTCGTGCGTTGAAACGTACAACTCTTCTACATCTGCTAGGTCCTCAAGGAGCAGATCTGCGAGCCCTTGCACTGCAGGATCAGCCGCTTCAACAGCTTTCGCAAGACTGGTAGCGGCTTTCACTTTGATCCCGGTTTCGACGAGCTTTGTGCCCAGTTCCACAACTGATGGCGTAAGGTATCCCACGCCTCCGGGGATCAGCGATGCGATGCCGCTGACCGTTTCGCCCAGTTGGTCGGCGGCTTGGGCTGAGTTGTTACCCGCGTCTACGAGCGCTGCGAGCGAATCCGCATAGCTCATCATTGATTGGCTCGCGAAGGTTCGTGTTTTCCAGAGTTGCTGGAATCGATATGCCTCAGACGGCGTCGCCCCTGGGCTTGGCGCCTGTACTTTCTTACCGTCCGCCAGACGAGCAACGGTGAGTTCGCCTACATCGCTCATCCCCATGTGTAGGCTTGCCGTCGAATCAGCGAAAGGCTTCATATCTGGAAGAGTGGTCGAGCACCCTGCCCCACATATGACGCCCGCCCAGATTGTGAAAACACAGGTCAAAAACTTCGTGCGCGAGATTGATACCATCTTTGCCCCTCTACATGCATTACCACAGCAAAACGCGTCCTACCCGCGTTTGCACAGATGAGTGATCGATTGGCGAACTTGTCAGGTGGAGAGCCGCTCACGAACGCCACATGCACTAAGTATACAGAGCGATCAGGAGGACTATGTCATAGATAATCGCAACATCACAAAGGTGAGGCATACAGTGCTTAAAAGCCACAGCTTGGTGCGTGCGATGGCGGCCTGCGTCTACACAGCTCTATGAGTAAACGAAGCCAGCCAACGAGCGTCATGCTTGTTGGCTGGTCGAGCAAACGATCCCGCTGCGATTCGAACGCAGAACCTTTGGCTTCGGAGGCCAACGCTCTATCCAATTGAGCTACGGGACCAGCGGATTGTCGTCGCGGGGATTCCCCGCGATCAGCACTGAGTCTACGATCGCGCTTCACGCATGGCAACGACCCGGACGCAAATCACGCCGACGCCGCTCGTGGCGGTTCTGACGCTCACCTTCCTTGGCTCGCTGGGGACGGGGGCGGTGACCAACGGCTTCTCCTTTATCGCGACGGAGGGCCTTGGTTACACACGCACGATGAACCTGCTGCTAGCGCTGGTGCTCGGGGGGGCGTACATCGTGGGCGCGTTGGCGTCGGGACCGATCGTCAAGCGCCTGTCGGATCGGGGGAACAACGCCACACCCAGGGCCCTGCTGGCGGTGGTGCTTGTGGTCATCGGCGGCGTGTGCTTCCTCCCCATTCTGACCCAGCGGTTTGCGCCGGCCCTGCTGGAGCTGGCCCTGTGGGGGCTGATCCTGGTCTTCTCCCCCATGACCGGGGTGCTCTGGCCGATCGTCGAGTCGTACATCTCTGGCGGGCGACGCGATCGGGCGCTGCGGTCCGCGGTCGGGAAGTTCAACATCGTCTGGTCCGGCGCTCTTGTGGCGGCGTTCTGGGGGATGGCGCCGCTGCTCGAGCAGCGACCGTTCGTGATTCTTGCGTTGCTGGGCGTAGCGCATTTTCTCATGTGCGTGCTGCTGCGCTGGTTCCCCCGCTACCCGCCTCGGCATCTGAGTTCGGATCACGAGACGGTGCCCGCGGAGTATGCCCGCCTGCTCACGCTGTTCCGGGTGCTGCTGATCGCGTCGTACATCGTGTTGTCGGCTCTTTCGCCGCTGCTGCCGATTGTCGAGAGTCGCATGGGTGTGCCGGTCCACTGGATGACGCCGATCGCCAGCGCCTGGCTGACATCGCGCGTGTTTGTGTTTGTGTTGCTCGAGCGTTGGCACGGCTGGCACGGCCGCTGGTCAATGCCGTGGATTGGGCTTGGGATGATGCTCCTGGGCTTTGCCAGCGTGATGCTCTCGCCCATGCTCACTTCTGGCGTTGGAACTGTTTTTCTCGTTGCGGCCCTGGCGATCACGGGGTGCGGTATCGCCATAACTTATTACGGCGCGTTGTATTATGCGATGGCGGTCGGGAATGCCGAGGTTGATGCGGGGGGCAAGCACGAGGCGATGATCGGTATGGGCTACACGCTCGGGCCGCTGTGCGGGCTGGCGGGGGTCGGCTTGTCTGGCAACGAGGACGACGCGTTCCGCTACTGGGTGATCGTGCTCGTGAGCGCGGCCGTGATCGGATCGATGCTCATCGGCTGGCGTCTGCTGCGGAAGAGCCGGATTAGGGAGATCCCCCCAGCGCCCTCGCCGCACTGAGCGCACGCTTTGAGGCCCGTGAAACGGCAACTTTTTATCGGTTCGCACGTACAACGTGCATCGGGTCCTGTGCGGGCTGCATGCTGTGCGACGCCCGATACCGATGGGAATCATCGGAGACCCTTGGGAGTTCAGTCTCCCGTAAGGGTTCAGCCGATACCCCATATCAGGGCCCATACTCGGGCCCGCATTGCAGGGTCTGCCCCTTCGCATTTCCCGTGGGCCACGGTCCACGCCAACCAAACGGAGCCCACATGCTCGATCAGTTCACACGACGCGCCGCCCGGAAGACCACCCTCGGCGTACTTGCCACTCTGGGGCTCATCGCGGGCTCGGCGTACTCTGCGAGTGACGTCTTCACACAGACACCCGAGACGACCCTTGTGGCAGATACCGCGGTCGTGACCCCGGGCTCGATCTGGGAGGCGGCGGTTCAGGGCGACTCCGGGTCGCTGATGTCGCTGCTGGACGCGACCCGGTGGGAAACGCTAGACACATCTCTGGCGTTCAGCATCGAGCGTCTGAACAAGAATATTGAGAGCCGCGAGCAGACCCGGTCCGAGCAGATCAGTGAGGCGTTGGAGGAACTGAGCGAATCGCTCGCGAGCTTCGATGAGACGCAGTCGGGCATCGAGCTCTCGGACGCCATGCGTTCGGTTATTGAGCTGCAGTTGCTGTATGACAACGACGACACGCTCTTCGAGCACCCGCAGGTGAACCGCACGGTCTCGCTCGCCAAGTCCAAGGCCGCCCAAGCCGAAGATCAGGATGACTGGATGATCGCTTCCGAGCTGTACTTCCGGCTCAACACCCTCTTCGACACATCCGGCGACTACAAGGACGATGTTGAGCGCCTCTCGCGCCGGCTCGCGATGATCCGCATGTACGCGCCCGAGCGCCTCTGGGAAATCCGCAACGATCGGCGTCTCGCGGAGGATCTCGACCCGCTGCCGCCTTACAACGCGTACGGCGACGATTTTCATGAGAAGCTCCAGGGCATCAACTCGATCACGGTTCGCACGGCGATCCAGCGAGCCGCTGATCAGCACGTCGGGCGTCAGACGCGCAAGCACCCCGACGGCGTGACGATGAATGACCTGATCGTCTCCGGCCTCGACGCGGTCAAGACGATGGCGACGACGACGGATCTGGCCCAGGTGTTTGACGGGCTCAAGAGCGAGCGGAACCGCGAGGCGCTGCTCCGGGTCATCGAGAATCAGAAGCTGCGGGTCATGAGCAAGAGCACGCCGGCGAGCGCGTACGACCTGCGACGCTCGCTGGAGGCGGTGCTGACCGCTGGCACGACTGAGACTGGCATCATGGAGGAGGCGATCCTCCATGAGTTCGGCAACGGTGCGATGAGCGCGCTGGACGACTACACCGCGATCATCTGGCCAGACGAGCTTGCCCGTTTCCGGCGGTCCACGCAGGGCGAGTTCATCGGTATCGGTGTGCAGATCCAACTCGATGAGCTTCAGAACATCAAGATCGTGACACCGCTCGAGGGCACCCCAGCGCAGCGTGCGGGCTTCCGCTCTGACGACGTGATCAAGAAGATTGATGGGCGGACCGCGGTTGGGCTCGGTCTCGACCAGGCGGTGGAGCTGATTACCGGGCCGGCGAACACGAAGGTGAATGTGACCGTCGAACGCATGGGTGAAGACGGCGAGCCCTTCGAGAAGGAGTTCACGATCATTCGTCAGAAGATCGATCTCCCGAGCGTCAAGGGCTGGTCCAAGACCGGCCCGGGCGACGATGAATGGGATTACTTCATCGACAAGGAAGACAAGGTCGGGTACCTCCGCCTGACGGGCTTCACTGAGGATTCGACCCGCGAGTTCGATCGTGCGGTTTCGCAGATGAAGAACGACGGGCTCAACGCCCTGATCCTCGATCTGCGATACAACCCGGGTGGGCTGCTGGACCAGGCGGTCAACCTCGCGTCGCGGTTTGTGTCACGCGGCATGATCGTGAAGACGGTCGACGCGTCGGGGATCACCGAGTCGCTGAACGAAGCCAAGCGTGTTTCGGACCACACATCGCTGTCGGACTTCCCGGTGGTGGTGCTGGTGAACGAGGGCTCGGCGAGTGCTTCGGAGATCCTGTCTGGCGCGATCCAGGCGGGCGCGAAGAAGGGCATGGTTGATGCGCTGGTGCTGGGCAACCGCTCGTTCGGCAAGGGCTCGGTCCAGAACGTGTATCTGCTCCCGGGGGCACGGGCAGCGATGAAGGTCACGACGAACTACTACCACATCGATGCGCCGCGGATGATCCACAAGGTGCCCGGCGCGACGGAATGGGGTATCGAGCCCGATGTCGAGATCGATATGCTGCCCAGCCAGCAGCAGGACGCGCTCCTGCTGCGTCGCGAGGCGGACGTGCTGCCGCTCGATGAGAACGGCAACATCATCGAGGATGCGGAGCGTCCGGACCCGAATACGCTGCTGAGCGAGGGCACGGATCTGCAGGTGGAGACCGCGCTGGTGCTCCTCAAGTCCAAGGTCCACGAGAAATCGCAGAAGTCCGCGATGAACGATTGAGCGGCTTGCCCAGTTTGACTCTCCTTGAGCACGCCCGAAAGGGCGTGTTTTTTGATCACCTGGCCACAGATCTGTGGGACGAAGCGCTCGAAACTTGGCCTCCCCGGAGCCCCAAACACCCCCCGTGTGCCCCTATACTGACGGTGCTCCAGATTCGGGTGCCACCCCGGCTGGTGTCGGTGTGTGCTCGTTGCGGCTGAGCACGACAACATTCCTCGGTTCATCCGCGACACGCATTCATCTCAGGAACCCGCATATGACGCAGGCCACTGTCCAAAGCGAGCAGTCCATGACCACCGCGAAAGCAGATTCCCTAACCGCCGGTCTCGCGCCGAGCGCCAAGAACGCATCCGAGCTGCCCAAGGAGATCCTCCTGAAGTGGCTCCGCGATATGCAGCTCATCCGCGAGTTCGAGAACCGCACCATGCAGGCCTACCAGCAGGCCAAGATCGGCGGCTTCTGCCATATCTACACCGGGCAGGAAGCCGTTGCCGTCGGCACGATCGGCTGCGTCAACCACGACGATCCGGTGGTGACGGCGTACCGCGACCACGGGCACGCGCTGGCGCGCGGCATGACGCCCGAGGCGTGCATGGCCGAGATGTTCGGCAAAGTCACCGGCTGCGCCAAGGGCAAGGGCGGATCGATGCACATGTTCGATCGGCGGAACTGGCTCTTCGGCGGGCACGGGATCGTCTCGGCCCAGACCCCGATGGGTGCCGGGTTCGCCTTCGCGACCAAGTACGAGCACGAGGTCCTTGGCAAGACCGTCGATGGCGGCGAGGCCAAAAAGAAGGTCACGCTGTGCTACATGGGCGACGGGGCGCTCGATCAGGGCGCCTTCCATGAGGCCCAGAACATGGCGTCGCTGTGGGGGCTGCCGGTGATCTACATCCTCGAGAACAACGGCTACTCGATGGGCACATCGATCAACCGCCACACGGCCAACCACGAGAACCTGATCGATCGGGCCAAGGGCTACGGCATGACCGGCGTGCAGATCGACGGGCTCGACATCATGAACATCTACAACGAGTTCAAGCCCATCGTCGATCAGTGCCGCGAGGAGTCACGCCCCGCGTTCATCGACCTCAAGACCTACCGCTACCAGGGCCACTCGATGAGCGACCCCCAGAAGTACCGGACGAAGGATGAGGTCGATCAGTACAAGGACAAGGACTCGATCGCGAAGCTGGCGAGCGACCTGATGGAGATGGGTCACCTGAGCGAGGACGACTGGAAGTCCATGCAGAAGGAGATCCGCGACGAGGTCCGCGCCGCGATCGACGCTGCAGAAGCTGCCGACGCACCGGAGGACTCCGAGTTGTTCACGGATGTGTACGCCAACCCCGAGAAGAACCTGTCGCCCACGGCTGAGTACCGCCACGGGACGAAGAACCCGCTGATGTGAGCATGAACGATCTTGGCCCTCTGATTCTGCTGGGCTTCGCGTTTGGGCTCCTGATGTTTGCACGCATTGTATTCCTGCTCGTGCTCCGCTCGGGCGAGAACAAACGACACACACGCCCGAACTCGGGTGAACAGCCGACTGTGATTGAGAACGAACTCTTCGCCAGTACGCCGAACGAGAACACACCATGACCACCCTCCCCATGATCGACACCGACATCCACCCCGCCATCGTGGAGAACCCCGAGCTGCCCGACTTCGTCGCGGAGCACGAGCTCCCCTCCCGCGACGGCGATCGCGTCATCCAGTTCCGCGAGGCGCTGCGTGAGGCGATGAGCGAGGAGATGCGCCGCGACAAGCGAGTCTTCCTGCTCGGCGAGGAGGTCGCGGAGTACAACGGCGCGTACAAGGTCAGCCAGGGCATGCTCGACGAGTTCGGGCCCGAGCGGATCATCGACACGCCGATCTCTGAGAACGGCTTCGCCGGGATGTCGATCTCAGCGGCCATGATGGGGCTCCGCCCGATCGTGGAGTTCATGAGCTGGTCGTTCAGCTTCGTGGCCGCCGACCCGATCCTGAACAACGCGCCCAAGATGCTCTACATGTCCGGCGGCCAGTTCGGGTGCCCCGTGGTGTTCCGAGGCAACGACGGCGCAGGCGGTCAGCTCGCCTCCACCCACTCGTGGTGCGTCGAAGCGCTGTACGCGAATGTCCCGGGGCTCAAGATGGCGATCCCGTCCAACCCCTACGACGCCAAGGGGCTGCTCAAGACCGCGATCCTCGATCCGGACCCGGTGTTCTTCCTCGAGTCCGAACGCATGCTCGGCGACAAGGCCCACGTCCCCGAGGAGGAGTACTACATCCCCTTCGGGCGTGCCCGTGTCGCGCGCGAGGGCGACGCGATCACCCTCGTGAGCTTCGGCCGCCCGGTGAACTTCTGCCTCGACGCGGCTGAAAAGCTGGCCGAGGAGGGCATCGATGTCGAGGTCCTCGACATGCGGACGATCCGCCCGCTGGATATTGACTCCATTATCGAGAGCGTGAAGAAGACCAACCAGGTCCTCGTTGTTGATCAGTCGTGGCCGTTCGCATCGATCGCCTCCGAAGTGGTCACGCAGATCTGCGAGCGTTGTTTCGACTGGCTCGACGCCCCGCCGCAGCGCCTCAACACTGAGGACGTCCCGACGCCCTACGCCAAGGGGCTGGAGTACAACTACCTGCCCAACCCCGATCGCATCTACGACGCGGTCAGATCAATGGTGAACGCCTAACCAACCGATGCGGCTGATCAGCGACCCCCAGCTCGCGACCGACGGCGTGCTCTTCGCGATCGACAGCGAGGGGCGCGATCTGACGGACCCGTACGCCCCGGCCGAACTGAGCGGGTGGTCCTGGCGCCACCTCGCGCAGACCAGCGATGAGGCGCGTGAGTGGGTCCTGAGCAAGTCCGGCATCCCGATCGGGGAGGCGAAGGCGATGGTGGCGGAGCACGCGCGGCCACGCTGCGTGCAGTCCGATCAGGGCCTGCTGTTCATCGGTCGCGGCGTCAACCTCGACCCGGCGAGCGTGCCCGAGGATGTGAAATCGATCCGGGTATGGATCGATCAGGGCGGCATCGTGACGGTCGTGAAGCGGCGGATGCGTTCGGCGGAGACCATCGCGCAGCGTTTCGGCTCCAGCGGGGCTCCCGGTTCGCCGGCGGAGGTGCTTGTGCAGCTCTTCGCCCAGATGATCCAGTTCATCGCGCCGGTCGTGCAGGACCTCGGCGATCATCTTGATGACATCCAGGACACGGTGATCGATGACTCGACGCCGCTGCCGGAGATCTCGGATCTGTCGCCCCTTCGTCTGCGGGCGGTGAGTCTTCACCGGTACCTTGCGCCGATGTACGACGCGGCGATCACGCTCTGCAACGCGCCCCAGCTGACGAGTTCCAAGGCGCTCAAGGCCGAGGCAAACCTGATCAAGGACCAGCTCGGGCGGATCGTGGAAGAGCTGGCGGCGATCGATTCGCGCGCGTCGGTGACGCGTGACGAGATCATCTCCCAGCGCAGCGACCAGCTCAACCAGCGGGTGTACGTGCTGACGGTGCTCGCGGGGGTGTGCCTGCCGCTGAGCGTGCTGACGGGGATGCTGGGCATGAACGTGGGCGGCATCCCTCTCGGCGAGACCGAATGGGGATTCTGGCTCACCACGATCGGGATGCTGACCTTAATGGCGATCACACTTGGGGTGCTTCGCCTGATAAAATGGATCTGACACAAGACTGAACACCACCCGGCGGCTTGACCCCCGCCCGCTCTGAAGAGATAGACCAGGAGACGCTCCGATGCCCATCAACATCACCATGCCCCGCCTCTCGGACACGATGGAACAAGGCACCGTTGTCAAGTGGCATGTGAACACCGGCGACAGCGTATCGCCCGGCGACGTGATCGCGGACATCGAGACCGACAAGGCGACGATGGAGCTTGAGGCCTTCGACGAGGGCACCGTGGCGGCGCTGGCGATCGAGGAGGGCCAGACGATCAGCGTTGGCGAGACGATCGTGGTCCTGGCCGAGGAAGGCGAGGACGCGGAGGAGGCAGCGAAGTCGCTGAGCGCCTCTGGCGGGTCGGGAAAGAGTGAATCGGCGGCCGCGAGCGAATCCGGGTCAGACGCGCCCGCTCCGAGCAGTTCGGGGAGTGCGACGGCGGTGCAGGAGCCGCCGCAGACCAGCAGCGAATCGACCGAGCGGGTCTTTGCTTCGCCCCTGGCACGCAAAATCGCTGAGGAGCACAACGTTGATCTCGGGTCGATCTCGGGCTCTGGGCCTTCGGGGCGGATCGTCAAGAAAGACGTCGAGGCCGCGATCGGCAACGGCACCGCGGCTGGCACTGCTGCTCCTCAGCAGACGCAGCAGGCGAGCGCACCGGCACCCGCGCCGATGCCCGCGGTTGGCGCAACGCTGGAATCAAAGAATGTGGCGCTCAACAACATGCGCTCCACGATCGCCAAGCGCCTCGTAGAGTCGAAGACGACGATCCCCCACTATCAGGTCACCGTCAGCGCCCGGATGGATGCGCTGCTAGCGCTGCGTGAGGAGCTCAACGAGCAGCTGAGCACGCATGGCGTGAAGCTGAGCGTGAACGATTTCCTTGTTCGTGCGTGCGCGATCGCGATGCACCAGCACCCGTTCATCAACTCGTCCTGGAACCCTCAGGGCCCTTCGATCGAGCTGCACGGGCACGTGAACGTCGGCGTTGCCGTGGCGCTTCCTGAAGAGCGTGGCGGCGGGCTTGTCGTTGCAACGATCAACAACGCCGATCAGATCGGGCTGCGTCAGATCAGCGCCGAGACCAAGCGTCTGGCGAAGAAGGCACGCGAGAAGGGACTGAGCCCCGAAGAGCTCTCGGGCTCGACGTTCACGATCAGCAACCTGGGCATGTTCGGGGTGGATCACTTCACCGCGATCATCAACCCGCCCAACGCCGCGATCCTCGCGGTCGGGCGCTCGATCGAGAAGCCCTTCGTTGAGTACGATGAGGACGGGACACCAGAGCTGGTGATCGGGCACGAGATGTCGATGACGATCTCCAGCGATCACCGGATCATCGACGGGGCGATGGCCGCTGCATACCTCAACACGGTCAAGCAGCTGCTCGAATCGCCGGCATCACTCCTCGTCTGATAGAACGGTTCCCTCCATGCTGAGACGACTGAGCAACGCGCACCTGCTCGGCATCGCCGCCCTGATGCTGTTGCTCTCTGGCGTGATCGCGTTCGCCCCGACGATCCGATTCGTGCGGGGATTCTTTGTGGGCACGCTGCACCCGCTGGAACAGTTCGACTCCGGCGAGACCGTCGAGTTCGTCGATCCCGATCCCTATTCCGGGTATCTGCTTTCGATGGAGGTCGAGGAGCGCAACCCGCCGTTGCCGGAGATGGAAATCGCCATCGCGACCAGTGACGGCGGCGTGCCTGAGACCAGCCGGATCGATCGTTGGAACGCGATGATGGGGCGTGAGTACAAGCAGTTCCTCGTGATTGAACCGCCCGAAGACGGCCGCCTGACCATCCGCATCGACACCGAAGAGAACGAGGATTTCCTGATCTATCGCCGCATCGACGATGTGTTCGAGCGCGAGATCCGTGCCGCTGCGCCTCTTTGGATCGTCGCGGCTGTTCCGCTCGTGGTCATGGTCATCGCGCTGGGCCTGATCCTGAGTCGGATGATGCGTGAGTCGGATAAGCCGTCGCTTGATTTTCGGGGTGAGGCGTGAAACGAGATCGCGATCGTGACAACCCGCCTCAGTTTTTCATTGGCCCGGAGACGGGCGATGACCCCGGATCGCTTATTGATGATGCGCGCGAACGAGTTCGGGACGAGGATATCAGGAATAAGGAATCGCAACGTCTCGCGCGTCGCCTGCTCGTGGCGTTCCTGTTGATCGTTCTGTTAGGCGTTGGTTTCTACGTAGTTCTCCCCCATTACGGGCTGCGTTTACCGCCCTTTGTTCCCATCCTGTGCTTTATTTCGATCCTTATCGGATCGCTGCTCACACTGCAGGATCGCACGTAAAGTGCGCGTGCGCGTGAGAATAGCTTCATAGTGGTGCCATTCCTGAGATTGTTCAACTTCCTCATGCTGGTTCGGAGTACAGTGATATGGCACTCCCCACGATCAAGGAACATTGCATTGACCAATCTCCATGAAGTGATTTACGTGAGCCGTCGTGCAGAGGGCGTAACGGATCAGGTCGTCGTCGACGATATCGTGCTCCCTGCAGGCATTAAAAACAAGCTGCTCGAGATTACGGGCTGCCTGTGGTTCTCTCGGGATCGGTTCCTGCAGATCCTTGAGGGGCCGCGCGAGGCCGTCGAAGATGTGTACTCCAAGATCTTGGCCGATGATCGTCACTACGACATTAGCACGGTCTCCTCGAGCCCAATTGCGAAACGCTCGTTCGCTCGCTGGGGCATGCGTTCGCTGAAGAACAGCAAGGAAGACCGGATCGAAGAGCTGATCCATGAATATGCGCCAAACTTCGGCGCAAGCCACTCTCCCCTCGATGCACCAGAAAGCATCTCGATTCTCGAGCAGGTCCGCGAGTACCTCGTCGAGCTCGCGACCGTCGAACCAGCAACAAACTGATCAGGCGCCGACGATCGCCATGACGATGATCCCGATGGCGATCGCTGTGGCGACGAGCCCGATACCGATGATCACCAATACGACCTCGAGGCGGCGTAGGCGGCCGCGGATCGCGCGATCGAAGTTCGGGTCGCGGGGCTTGAGGCGGACCTTGACCTCGAAGACCATGTCATAGCCACACTCGGGGCAGATGATCGAGAGGTCGTCCTGCAGCGGGACGTCCCTGAGTGCGTAATCGCAGCGTGCACAGGCGTAGTCCCCTTTTTCCCGCGCCTCCTGGATCACGCTGGCGAGATGATTCCTCATCGCAGAACTTGGTCGCGCTGCTTTCGCTCTTTGGGGAAGAGCGAGCGTACAGGAGCGATGATGGCCGTCAGGATGAACACCAGCGCAACAAGCGCCGCGATCGCGGCCCCGGCGTACCCCATGATCATGTATTGGTACACACCGTTCTCGGCCCGGCGGGTGCGGTAGCTGTTGTCGGAGATGTCAAGCTCCGACATCGTGATCCGCGCTCCCTCGCCGAACTTGTAGAGCACCCAGGCGACCGCGAGCGCGCCCGCCGCAACCACGAGCATGAAGAAGGCCGTCATGATCGCCTGCGACTTGGACTCGCAGGGCTCGAACATCGCGCCGATGAATCCCATGGGCGTGTTCACGGCTTACTCCTTGTTCGAGCGTCGCCGCTTGAGCTCCGCGTCGATGAAGGGATCGAGCTCGCCACGGTCGAGCACGTTGCTCGGGTTCGCCTCGACGTTGGTGCGGTGGTCCTTGACGCGGTTGTCGTAGAGCACGTAGCTGCGGATCTGGGCCCCCCAACCGCGGTGCTCGATCTTGCCGCCCGCGGCTTCGGTGATCTCGCGCTCGCGTTCCTCTTCCGCCATCTGCTCGAGCTTGGCCTGGAGAATGGACAGGGCCTGCTTGCGGTTCTGCGGCATCTCCTTGTGCGTGCTCGACACGACCTGGATGCCGGTGGGCTTGTGCGTGACGCGGACCGCGGTCGCGACCTTGTTCACGTTCTGCCCGCCCGGGCCGCTGGATCGCGCGAACACGACGATGTCCAGATCGCGATCGGGGATCTCGACCTCGACATCCTCGAACTCTGGCGTGATGTCCACGGTCGCGAAGCTGGTCTGGCGCTTGCCCTGCGAGTTGAATGGCGAAACGCGCGCCAGGCGGTGCGTCCCGCGTTCGCAGCTGAGCATGCCGAACGCGAACGGGCCCTGCACGTGCAGGGTGACCGAGTCGAGCCCGACCTCGGAGGCGTGCGATTTTTCAACCTCTTCGAGCTTCCAGCCGTGCTTTTCGCAGTAGTAGAGGTACATGCGGAAGAGCATCTCGCACCAGTCGTTGGCTTCGGTGCCACCATCACCAGCGGAGATGGTGAGGAAGCAGTCGCGGTGATCGTGCTTGCCACCGAGGAGCGACTGGATCTCGATTTTTTCCATCTTGCCAAGGAGCGTATGGAGCGCCTCGTCTGCTTCTTTGAGCAGGTCCTCGTCGCCCTCCTCGCGTGACATCTCGTACGCGAGCTTGGCGTTCTCGAAGTCCTCGGTCACATGCGTGATGGGGTCGGTCTGGGCCTTGATGAGCTTGAGCTCGGCGACGACCTCGTTGGCCTTCGTCTGGTTGTCCCAGAAGTCCGCCTGCCCCATCTGGTCCTCAAGCTCGCTCAGTCTGGATCGCTTGTTTTCATAGTCAAAGAGAGTCACGGATCGTTACAATCCGCGCCTCTAAGTCGCTGATCACGTTGTGATGCGCTTCTAGATGCATGTGTGCTCCTGCCTTCTGGCGTACGAATCGGACAGAACTCTAGCATCCGATTCGGTTCTTTGCCGTACACTAGGGCATGATTCCAGCGATCCTGAGCGGCACAGCCCTGCTGCTCCAAGAGTCCGGAGACGAGCCTCAACGTGAGCTGTATCGCCAGTGGTCCTCGCTCATGCTGGTCCTGATCCTGCTCTGCGTCATCGCCATCACGGCGCTGGCGTTTATCGTCGCTCGTCGTCGCGCCCGTCGACGCATGGAATCACTTCCCAAGAAGAAGGACGCCCCCATCGCCGATGCGTGGACCGAGTCCGGGAAGCGCATGGACGACTCCATCATGGAGTTCCGCGACGACTGAGCCGCCCCGATCTCACGGCAGTGAGTCGAGCCATTCCCTGGCGCGGGCATCGCCCAGGTCGGCGGCCTGCTGCGCCCAATCCCTCGCCTCATCGATCCGCCCGGCACGCTGAAGCCAGAGGGCGGCCTCGAACCGCAGTTCCGCGTTGCCCGGCTGGCGCTCAGCCGCGTCCATCATGCGCGAGGCCGCATCGTCGAATCGCCCAACAGCCCCCAGGCACTCGGCGAGAAGCTTGACGGCGTCGGGCGTGCTGGCCTGCTCCATCGGGAGAGCTGTGAGCAGGTCGATCGCTTCCTGCGTCTCGCGGAGCCGTTTGAGCGCTCTGGCCTCCATCAGGATCAGCCCCAGCGCGTTGGGTTCGATCTCACGGGCGCGGCGGACCTGCTCCAACGCGATCGTGGCCTTGTTCTCACGCAGCGCGATCTCGGCCCGCATCGCGTATATGCGGGCGTCCGTCGGATTGAGCCGTCCGGCGATCGCCAGGTTCGCCTTGGCTTCCTCCAGCCGGTTGAGCTTTTGCTGGATGGCCGCGAGGTATAGCGGCGTCTCGGCGTTGTTGGGGTCCAGGCGCATCGCGGCCGCGTAGTGCACCTCCGCGATCTCGGGGCGATCGAGCGTGTTGGCGATGGTCCCGGCCGTGAAGTGCGCGTTCCACGACTCGGGCCCGATCTCGATGCCCGCGAGGTACTGCTCGTAGGCCATGCCGGTCTGGTTGGTCAGCAGGTACAGGTCGCCCAGCGCGTAGCGCAGCTCCTGATCGGTCGGGTAGCTCACGACGGCTTCTTCGAGGACGCGCTGAGCCGATGCGAAGTCCTCTTCGCGGACGTAGACCTGCACCGCGCCCAGGATCTCCTCGATCGACTCGGTCTGGGCCATGCCCGTGCCGGGGTCACCCGTGCTGTTCGGGTCCGCCTGTTCGGGCGTGGGCGATGGGCTCTGAAGGATTGACCAGACGGCATAGCCCGCGACCCCGAGCCCGGCGAGCGCGAGTATGCCCAGCACCACGCCGGTGATCCGGGCGCTGCCGCGGCGTGAGGGGTACGGATTGCATGGTTTCTGGGTCTTTGGGGGGTGAGGCATATGCACACGATATCGTCCACGCGTACACTCAGAAACCAAGGAAGAGACGCAATTCTCCCCGTTTGCGCGGGATCACGCAGGGAACGAACCACGATGACCACGGACGCGACCATGCCGCCCATGAGCAAGGCCTACAACCCGGCCGACCACGAGAACCGGATCTGGCAGAAATGGACCGAGGCGGACGCTTTCGCCGCGGATCCGGGGCGGGTGCTCGACGGCGACGCACGCCCGTACTGCGTGCTGATCCCGCCGCCCAATGTGACGGCGGCCCTGCACCTCGGTCATGCGCTCAACGGCACGATCCAGGACATCCTCGTTCGCGCCCACCGGATGATGGGGTACGAGACGCTGTGGATGCCCGGCACCGACCATGCCGGCATCGCCACCCAGACCATGGTGGACAAACGACTGCAGGAGCAGGGCAAGCCCGGCATCGCGGACTACAAACGGAAGGAACTCGACGGCGGGAACGGCCGCGACGAGTTCCTCGCCATCGTGCAGGAGTTCAAGGACGACTTCGAGCAGCGAATCACCAACCAGTTCCAGAAGATGGGATGCTCGTGCGACTGGAAGCGTCAGCGGTTCACGATGGACGACATCTGCGCCCGCGCCGTACGTGAGGCGTTCTTCCAACTCTTCAAGGACGGACTCATCTACCGCGGCAAGCGCCTCGTGAACTGGGACCCGGTCACGCAGACCGCGCTGGCCGACGATGAGGTTGAGATGGAAGAAGTGAACGGGCACTTCTACTACCTCCGCTACCCGCTGGTGAAGGAGATCGAAGGCGACCCGACCATCCCGGTGACCTGGGGCGAGCTTGCCGCACGTGGGTACCCCGACGCGGAGAACCACCCCGACGACGAGCAGGCATGGATCACCGTCGCGACGACACGCCCCGAGACCTACATGGGCGACACGGGCGTGGCCGTCAACCCGAAGGACCCCCGCGCCGGCGCGGTGCGCGGGATGCACGTCATGCTGCCCATCGTCGGGCGCGTCATCCCGATCATTGAGGACGACTACGTGGTGCTGCCGGTGAAGTACGGCGGCGAAGAGGGCGACGCCAAGGCCGAGATGTCCACCGGATTCCTCAAGGTCACCCCGGCCCATGATCCGAACGACTACATGATCGGGCAGCGTCACGATCTCGAGATGATCAACATCATGGCCCCCGACGCGTCGATCTCCGACCAGCACGGCTGGGACCGCGAGGAGCGCGGCGAGGACGGGCACATTTTCCTTGGCAAGAGCCGCGAAGAAGCACGCAAGCTCGTGGTCAAGGAGTTCGATGCGCGCACGGTGGCAGAGGGCTCGGAGGGTTCGCTGCTGGAAAAGATGGTCCCCCACCGCCACAGCGTGGGGCACTCGTACCGCAGCCACGTGCCCGTCGAGCCCTACCTGAGCGATCAGTGGTACTGCAAGGTGACGGACGACAAGCTGCGCGGCAATGCGCAGCGGGCGCTGCTGCCCGAGCAGCGTACGGAGCAATCCATCAAGGACTGGCCCGAGTCGCGACCCAAGATGCACACCGCCGGCAGCAACGACGGCACGATGACCTTCTACCCGTCGCGCTACGCCAAGACCTACGAGATCTGGCACGACAACCTTCGCGACTGGTGCATCAGCCGCCAGCTCTGGTGGGGGCATCGGATCCCGGTGTGGAATGGATCGGTGATCGGCCCAACTGAAAAAGTCGATCGGTTTGAAAGTACGATGGCAGCGTGGTGGCGACAGGGAAAACTGACTACACAACTCACCATCGACTCATCTGATCCAAATCCACCGCTGACCAATTCTGGCGAACCGTTAATCGGACAAGAGATTGCCGTCTGTGTGCGAGATCAGGACCCTGAGATAATTGCATTTTTGGAGGAATACGGCTTCACCCAAGACCCCGATGTACTCGACACCTGGTTCTCCAGCGCCCTCTGGCCGCTGAGTACCATGGGCTGGCCCGATGCATCGGCTGCCAAAGACAGCTCGAACATCGCCGACTTCGAGTCACTCCTCCCCGCATTCAACCCGACGAGCGTGCTGTGCACGGCCCGCGAGATCATCACGCTGTGGGTCTCGCGCATGACCATGTTCAACCGGTACTTCCTCGGTGACGAGGATCACGCGGGTAAAGCCCCGTTCAAGGACGTCTTCATCCACGCGATGATCCAGGACGGCGAGGGGCGCAAGATGTCCAAGACGCTGGGCAACGGCGTGGACCCGCTGGACATCATCGACTCGCACGGCTCCGATGCGATGCGCTTCACGCTCTGCCAGATGACGACGCAGACGCAGGATGTCCGCATGCCCGTCGAACTCGACGAATCGACCGGCAAGAACACCTCGCCGAAGTTCGACCTCGGGCGTAACCTGTGCAACAAGCTGTGGAACGCGTCGAAGTTCGCGCTGGGCATGTTCGAGAAGGCCGAGCTCAAGGCGGGCATCCCCATCAGCCCCGAGGAGCTCTCGCTCGTCGATCGCTGGATGCTCTCGCGCGTTACCGAGGCGACGAACAAGGTCAACACGGCGCTCCGCAACTACATGTTCAAGGACTACGCGGACGCGATCTACGACCTGTTCTGGCGCGACTTCTGCGACTGGTACCTCGAATCGATCAAGCCGACCATCGCCGACTCGCCCACGCAGGCGGCGGTGCTGCGCAATGTCATCGATGCGATCCTCCGCCTCATACACCCCGTGATGCCGTTCATCACCGAGACGCTCTTCGAGCGTTTCGAGTCGCTGCCGATCCGTGAGATCGAGGGCTTTAACTTCGAGACCACGCAGAGCAGTGCCACGCTGTGCCAGTCCGGCTGGCCTACGCCCGACGACGAGCTGCGCGATGAGGTCGCGGTCGAAGCGTACGAGCGGGTCCGCTCGCTCGTCACGGCGATCCGCGAGGTGCGGGCCACCAACCAGGTCAAGCCCAAGCGGCAGATCACCCTGCACGTCAACGGGCCGCTTGAGGATGACATCGCGCGATGGTCGCCGCTGGTCGAGACGCTCGCGGGCGTGGACACCATCACGGCGGACGACCCGGAGGGGGCCTCCTCTTCGTTCATGTTCGAGGGCGAGGAATACCAGCTCTCGAACCTCGCGGATGCGCTTGACGCCGGCGCGGAGCGTGATCGTCTGGAGAAGGAGCTCGCCTCGATCGAGAAGAACATAAAGGGCATCCAGGGGCGTCTGTCGAACCCCGGCTACGTGGACAAGGCCCCGGAGCACCTCGTGCAGCAGACCCGCGATCAGCTCGCCCAGCTCGAGAAGGACCACGCCGCCACCAAGGCGGCGCTGGACAAGCTCGGGTGATCCGCGGCGTTTCGATCGTCGCGTCGGCAGTGTTGCTCAGCGGGTGCGCGGGCACGCCGGATCGCAGCGGCGATTTTGTCTCCACGCCCCCCACCTCCGACATCGGACGCTTTGTCGCGGACCGGCAGCCCTGGTCGTTCCGCGGCGTGGCGGGCTACGAGTACCGCACGCCCAACTCGATCATCCGCACCACGAGCACGGACCGCAAGATTCTTGAGCGGTTGCCGCCGTTCATCGAACTGTCGATCCTGCACTACCAGTCGGACCTCGTGCGCCTGCCGCGCCCAAAGAAGCCGATCGAAACGTACTTCTTTCAGTCCCGTTCACAATGGGCATCCATGACCGAGGCGCTGATGGGCGAGCGTTCACCGGTGTACCTCTCCATCGAGCGTGGCGGGTACGCCTACAACCACATCGGTGTGTTCTTTGATCTCGGGCCGCGTGACTCGTTTGTGATCTGCGCCCATGAGGGCTGGCACCAATACGCCCACTCAACGTTCGCCGGCCCGATGCCCGTGTGGCTTGACGAGGGCGTCGCGTGCGTCATGGAGGGGTTCAAATGGGACGAGCAGTTCCCTGATCACCCCCGCTTCCACCCGTGGGCGAACATCGAGCGGTTCGATCAGCTTCGCCGTGCGGTCTCGAACGAATCGCTGATGCCCGTGCACACACTGCTGACGCTTCGACCGCAGGACCTGATTGAGCGCGGGGCACAGTCGGGCTCGTCGCAGCCCGCGGCTCTGGTCTACTACGCGCAGGTCTGGGCGCTCATCCACTTCCTGCGCGAGGGCGAGGGCGGGATGTATCGCGAGGGCTTTGAGACGCTGCTGCAGGACTGCTCGACCGATGGTCTGCGTGCCCGCTTGGGGGGGCAGGACCTTAAGCAGTTCAATACACGCCGCACGGGCACGAAGACCCTGCTCGCGTATCTGCCCGAGGGGATGACGCTCTCACAACTCGACGCTGAATACCAGCGGTTCGTCCGACGCATCGTTGGTGTCGGTGGGCGCGACGCGGTCGTTGCCGGACGCTCACCCCTCCAATGAAAACACCCGGCATGGAGCCGGGTGCGGATGGAGTCATTGATTCTGGGAGATGTTCAGCGGCGCTTCGCGAAGCGGATGCCCACGACGCCTGCGAGCCCGATGAAGCCGGCGAACGCGGCAGGGGGAAGCGGGACGATGTTGATCGTGTAGCTCATAAACTGGCCCGCGATGGAGGTCATGCCCCAGTCGGAGGTTGCGGGATCCATGCGGCTGAGGTGATCGACGCCCGGATCAGCGCCGCCGCCTGTCGAGAATACGTCAAAGTCAAAGGTGTCGCCGTTGCCCAGCCCGAGCGCTGAGAGCGACACGGCGAGCATCTGTGTGCCGCCTGCATGGCCCGAGTCGTCCGCGGTGACGTCGCCGCCGCCGAGGTAGGTAGCGTCGGTCAGACCCCAGCTGCTGCCATCGAAAGAGCGGAGTTCAGCGCCGGCGCCCGAGCCGCCGTCGTCGGTCCACGAGCCGATGAAATCGGTGATCCCGCGGCCCCAGTCGACGTTGCGGTTCCAGGAGCCGGGATCGACGGAGTTGTCGCCCGCGTTACGCCCGGTGTCAAAGCCGACGATGAACTTGCCCCAGTTGACCGCGTCGAGATCACCGGCCGTATTGATGCTGATGTAGACGAAGTTCGCGTCGTTGGTCACTTCGACCGAGGTGATGTCGAGGTGTGTGAAGCCATCGAAGGTCGGTGATGCGAGGTCTCCGGTCGCGTCGTTGTAGGTGTCTGCCATCGCACCGCAAGTGAGCAGCGACAGCGCCAGCAGAGTCTGTGCGTATTTCAGTTCCATTGATTCTCTCCTCGTCCTTCTCGGTCTCCCACGAGCGAGCAAGGGACAGGGGTATCCTAAAGGAAATCTCTTTCACGGACAACTCAATTGTGTGTCATTCATACGGAGAAAACGAACGAAATTACCCTGTTCTGGGGCGTTCGGAGGCATACGAAAAAACCCACCCGGCGTACCAGGTGGGCTTCGGAGATTGACGTCCCGAGATGGGTTTAGCGACGGCGACGAGCAGCCGCGAGGCCACCGAGACCGAGCAGCGCCATCGAGCCTGGTGCGGGGATGATGGTGTAGCTCAGGAAATCGCCAGCGGTGGACTGGTTCGCCCAGTCGTCGGTCGCGAAGTCGCTGCGGCTCAGGTGATCGACCCCTGGGTCGGCACCGCCGCCGGTCGCGAAGACATCGAACTCGATGGTGTCACCAACGCTCAGGCCGAGCGATGCGAGCGAGAGACCGATGCGCTGGATACCCGATGCGTGGCCCGAGTCATCCGCGTTGATGTCCGTGCCAGCCGCGTAGGTTGCATCGGTGAGGTTCCATGCGGCACCATCCCACGAGCGGAGCTCGCCGCCCGCACCGGATCCGCCATCATCAGCCCATGAGCCGACGAAATCGGTAATCCCGCGGCCCCAGTCGACGTTGCGGTTCCAGGAGCCGGGGTCGGTGGAGTTGTCGCCGGCGTTGCGGCCGGTGTCCAGACCGATGATGTACTTGCCCCAGTTGGTCGCATCAATATCTGCGTCGACGTGGATGTCGAAGTAGATGAAGTTCGCGTCGTTGGTGACTTCGACCATCGTGATGTCGAGGTGGGTGAAGCCCTGGCTGTAGAAGAAGTCGTGGACGTCTCCGCCGGCAAGGTGGTTGCCGGTGTTGTCGCTGTAGACGTCTGCCGACGCGGCTCCAGCGAGGAGTGCAACCAATGCAACACTCAGTGTGCCTTTGTTCATATCTCTGCTCCGTAGAGTTCCGCGGCTCGCATCGGGCATCAACGCCGACCCCCAGCGAGTAAAACGGTTCTGTTCCAATGTCAGAGCATACACGAAAGAACTTCCCAGAACAAAGCGTTTTGCGGGAGTGAATCGCAAAAAACACCCATTCTCAGGACGGAAATCCACGAAAGAGGCTATACGGACTCACTCCTGAATACTCGGATTCTGTTCGATATCCGACGGCACATTCAGGTATGGGAGCGTGTCCTCGACGATCCTGCGGACGACCGGGCCGGCGACCCACGAGCCGTAGTGCTTGCGATTGCGTACACGCTCAGGTCCGATATCGTCGAGCACAACCAGCACGACAATCTGCGGATCGCTCGCCGGCGCGGCCACGAGGAAGCTGGAGTGGTGCTGCTTCTCAAAGTACGCACGTCCGCCCTTGGGTGAAATCAGCCCGGGCTCGGGCGGGACCATGGCGATCAGCGAGGTGCCGGACTTGCCGAACATCGTGTATCGCGGTTCTGGCAGGTCCGGGTACTGGCGCTGCATCGTCCTGTCCATCCGCTCGGCCACGGTGGTCATGGGCTTGATCACACGCTGGGCGGCTTCGGGAGAGAAGATCCGCTCGACGATCGCGTGCGAACCGAGCATCCCCCGCTTCTGCTCATTGCCGACCGCGGTGAGGCGGATCTGCGGGAGCGTGCCGGCGAGTTCACCTTCGCGTGCGAACACACTGAAGGCGCGGGCCATCTGGATCGGTGTGACGGCAACCTCGTAGCCCATGCCGACCGATGTCTGGGTGTAGTCTGTCCAGTCCCGCTGGCTCGTGACCAGGCCGGAGGCCTCGCCACCCAGACCGATACCGGTCGGCGCGCCGAAACCGAGCGCCTTGACCATGCCTCGGAGGTCCTCGAAGCTCAGGCGCGAGGTCGCGTGATACATACCTATGTTGGACGAGTACCGGATGACGGCATCCCAGTTATCGAGGTCGTCGTAGCTGTACACATCCTCGATGCGCCGGCCATAGTCGGTGTACATCGCACGCTGATCGATCTTGAGGACCTCATCGTCGGGCAGGAGTCCTTTGGTCTTTGCGAGGGTCCATGCGAATGGCTTGAACGTAGATCCGGGCTCGTACACGTCTTCGAGCACGCGGTTGTGCGCCAGCGCGGGCTCCTTCGAGCGCATCGGGTCGTCGCGCAGGACTTTGTAACGGGGCTGCTCATCGACGGGTGGCAGCACAGGGCGTGGCGTATCGGAGTCGGGATCCCACCACGGGACCTCGGCGAGGTTCGGGATCTCGCGGAGGTGATCCGTCATGGCGAGAATCTCGCCCGTGTGCGGGTTGATGACGATCGCCCGTCCGCCTGCCGCGTCTGCCTGCTCCATGCCCCAGATGAGATGGTCGCGCACGATCCGCTGGATCTCGATATCGATGCTCAGGCGGACGTCCTGCCCACGGTCCGCATCGACCCATGCACCGCGCTCGATCCACAGCGGGCGCCCGCTCGCGTCGCGGACGTAGGTCAGCGAGCCGTCCTCGCCTTTGAGCTGGGCATCGAAGAGCTTCTCTGCGCCGAGCACGCCCGATCGCGAGGTTGCGTTTTCTGCGAAGGCGACCTTGCCGACGATCGGGCCGAGCAGTTCGGCGCTTGTCTGTTCACGAACCGGCTCGTGCTCGATGGTGATGGCCGGGAGCTTGCCCGCGGCCTTGAGTTCTCTGAGCTTTTCCGCCTGTTCCTGATTGAGCACCTCACCGATGCGGAGATATCGCGAGACCACGGGCGATTCGGCATCCTTTGTCGCGCCGGATTGGATCTGCTCGTTGCGGACGATCTTCTGGATGATCTGCGGCGCGAACTGGTCCGCGGGTGTGGTGAGCACACCGCTGAGGGTCACGATCTCACGATCGAGCAGGGTGCTGTCGCGCTGCATGGCTTTGCGGAGCCCCTCCGGGTCCACGATGACGCGGTAGCCCATGCGGGTCGTGGCGAGCGTGCGCCCACGCCGATCGAGCAGGTCGCCTCGGGTTGCACCGAGCGGGCTGGTGCTGGTGCGTGACTCGACGAACGATCTCAGATCTGTGCTTGGCGAGATCTGCAGCTGCAGGACTCTCGCGACGACGATGACGAGCGCGAGGAGCACACCGATGCGGATGAGCCACGCGATGAAGATTCCTCGCTGGTCGATTGTCATCGTGTTCACGGCGGAACTCATCAGCGCATCGCGATCACTCGCCATTTGGATCCTTCCTCTCGCGGTTGACTGGGCCTGTTACTCTCTGACAAAGACCACGCGTGTTCCGTCTTCGAGCGTAAACACGAGTGAGCCGTCTTCGAGCTGTACGTCCTTGACCGGTTCTGTCTTCTCGATGGGCAGCGCGACAGCTTGCTCGCGTTCGAGACCACGCTGCATGAGCTTGATCTGCGCGGGCGCTTTCGACGCGGGCACGAACTCGCCATGCGTCTCGAGCAGGGCGTGGATCCGCTGCGGGGTGCACGCCCTGACGATCAGGGTGCGGATCTCGCCCGCCTTCTCGCTGAGCTGCAGCGAGCGGTGCCGCGACTCGGCCATCTCATGCACGCTCTGCAGGCGCGACTGGCGGACGGACAGCACACCGACGCCGGTGGCTCCGAAGACCAGGATGAGCACAACGAACTTGGCAAACACGGCGGTATCCGATCGGTCGGGGCGGGCGTGGTGTGGTTACTTGGCGGGGATCTTGAGCGCCATGCCGACGAAGATGGTATCGGCGCTGTCAAGCCCGTTGAGCTCGACGATCTCGTCCATCCTCTTCGAGGTCCCGAGCAGCTTGAAGGCGATCTCGCCCAGCGTGTCGCCCGGCTTCACGGTGTAGGACCGTTCACCGCGGCTGTGCGTCGTAGGCTTCGATTCGCGTGAGCCGAGCGTGATAATGGTCGCGTCGGGGGGGAGCTTGAGCGTCATCCCGATGGTGATGACCAGGTCCGGGCCGAGCTGGTCGGCGTTGAGTGCCTCTATTTCTGTGTACCGATCGCCATCGCCGAGCAGACGCCGCGCGATCCCGATGAGGGTATCCCCGGACTGCACCGTGTACGCATGGTACTGCGGTTCGGGGAGGCGCGATGGTTCAGGTGCACGCTCTTCTCGTTTCTCGATGGTGCTGGCTGCTTGCGGCAGCTTTGTGTTGCGTGCGTAGTCGATCGCGTTATCGAGTATGGACCGCGGGTTCGTGTTGTCGATCGCGATCGGCTCGAACGTGTCCTGCGGCGTGCTGCTCGACTCGTTCGATGCGGATCGGGTGGGCGCCTGCACGTGTGCGAAGGCGTCGTTGATGGCCTGGGTCTCGCGATCGCCCAACGAAGCGATGGGCGTGCGCGTCGCCCCCTCTTCCGGGGAGATGGTGTCGTGCGACATCTTGTTGGCCTGCGAGAAGTGATCGCTGACGAGCACGCCGACGACGAGCACGAGGACGAATCCGATGATGAGCGCGAGCTTGCTTTCTTTGGTCACAGCCGCTTCCTTGCCGAGTGATGCCATCGTTGAGCGTAGTGCCGAATCCCTGGCGCTACGCATTCAGAAATCATGAAGACGATGAGTGTGTTCTCACACACCGATCGGTTGAGGCGGGCGCGTCATTGACTCGCCCTGATCCCGCGGAGCTTGGCCGAGCGTGCCCGCGGGTTGCTCGCGATCTCGGCGTCTGTGGCCTCGATCGGCTTGCGTGTGATCGACTCGCCCCAGTCGTTGCTTGTCCATTCGCCAACTGCCCGTTTGACGGGGCGGTCCTCGAGCGAGTGGAACGCGATGATCCCTACACGAGCGCCAGGAGCGATCCAGCTCGGATTGCCCCCTCGGTTCTTCTTGAGCGCGATCCCGATCGATCGGAGCAGCGCGTCAAGGCTGCCCAGTTCGTCGTTGACCGCGATGCGAAGTGCCTGGAAGGTCTTCGTCGCTGGATTGATACTGCCGCGCGGGCCGGGGATCGCCGAACGCACGATCTCGGCAAGCCGATCAGTCGTTGTAATCGGCTCAACCTCCCGAGCAGCAACAAGTTTTGACGCGATCCTTCTCGCGGATTTGTCCTCGCCGTACCGGAAGATGATCTGGGCCAGCTCCCGTTCCGGGAGGGTGTTGACCAGTTCCTCGGCGGTGATCGGCATGGAGGGGTCGAGCCGCATGTCGAGGGGGCCCGAGAAACGGAAGCTCAGCCCCCGCTCCGGGTCGTCGACCTGCGTGCTTGCGAACCCCAGATCCGCAAGAACCATGTCCGCTTGGAGCCCAAGCTCGCCCAAGGCCCTGGGCAGCTCGGAGAAGTTTCCTCGGATCGCGTGGACCCTCGCCGAGCCGGGGTCATCCGGACGCAAGGTGCTGGCAACGCTGGCCTTAGCAAGATCAAGATTCCCTTGGTCCATGTCGTTGAGAACGATCGTGCCCTCGGGCCCGAGGTGCTCGGCGACCATGCATGCGTGCCCCCCCAGACCGGCGGTGCAGTCGACATACACCTGCCCCGGCTGGGGATCGAGCAGCTCGATGACCTCGCTGGGTAGGACCGGGATGTGGGTGAGTTCGTCGCCCATGGGGTGAGGATAGACGGGCGGGTTGTCGCTATCCTCAGGGGTGCGCAAGACAGACCCGAGCCCGTACAAAGATCGCATCATCACCAGCGCCGATACTCGCGATGATGTGGCCCAGATCCTCTACGGGCTATCTCTGCGTGGGGTGAAGGCGGTCGAGGTGGAGAATGAGGAGAAAACGCCTCATTCCCAGATCGAAGGCGCCAAGCCACCGCGGTTCCTGATTCTCATCGAGACGCAGAACGAGCTGGAGTGGCGGATCGCGCAGGACTCGATCCGCTCGATCTGGGACGCGATCCTTGAGCAGCACCCCCGCGCCGTCACACCGAGCGGGCACTGCTCGTTCTGCGGGTACGATGTCGAGCGGTTGCCCCGCCCCACTATCTGCCCGGAATGCGGGGTTGATGTGGACTCGATCGCGGCTCGTCGGGTGGTCCGGTTGCGACGCCTTTGATTACTCGGCAGCGCACGGCCACCCATCACGCAGGAACTTGCCGTCCTTATGGAAGACCTCGCCGTCGGCGCTGATCTCGCCTCCATCTCGCAGATCGCAGACCATATCCCAGTGCAACGCGGACTCGTTGAAGGACCCGGATTCGGGGTATCCCATGCCGCACGCCGCGTGGAAGGTGCCGCCGATCTTCTCGTCGAAGAGGGTGTTCTTGGAGAACTCCTTGATGGAGTAGTTCGTGCCGATCGCGATCTCACCCATGACGCGGGCGCCCTCGTCCTGATCGAGCATCGCGATGAGGAACTCCTCGTTCTTCTTCGCGCTCGCGTCGACGACGCGACCGTCCTTGAACTCAAGACGGATCCCGTCCACTTCGCGTCCGTTGTAGACGCCGGGGAATGTGTAGTTCACATGACCATCCGCGCCCTGCGGGCCGCAGAAGACCTCGCCGTCTGGGAAGTTCTCGCCCCCGGAGCAGTTGACCCAGATGGACTTGCTCGTGTCGATGTTGACACGCAGATCGGTGCCGTCGTGGTCCTTGCCGGCCGGCGCCTTGAAATGCAGCTCGTTCTTCGTTGCGAGGTAATCGCACACGCGCTGCTGGCGCACGTGGATCTGCTCCCACGCCGCGACGGGATCTGAAAGGTGCAGGAGCCCGGCTTCGAACACGAACTTCTCATACTGCGCCAGGGACATCTCCGCGTCCTGGGCGGCCCCGTTGGTCGGGTACATCGTCCCCGTCCAGCGCATCTTGCCCTCTGCTGCACGGTTGAGGACGGTCTTCATGTTCGGGGCGGTCGCGAGGCGGCGGCGAGCAAGCTTGGCGGGGTCGACGCGCGAGAAGGCCTTGGTGTTGTTGTCCACCCAGAGCCCGATCGAGACATCGATCGTCTCGTTGGTGAACTGATCGATCGGGCTCAGGTAATCGAGCTGCTCATCGCTCGCGTGCTCGTAGAGGATGTCCGCGAGTGAAGAGCTTTTGAGCTTCCAGAACGGGTGCCCTCCCGCCTTGAGGACCGCCTCGTAGACCGCTTCGACGAGCGGCATGGCCACGGGGTCCGCCCCGATCTCGACGAGATCGCCCTTTTTCACTTTGGTGGAATAACGGACGAGGATGTCGGCGAGTTTATCGAGGCGTTGATCGCGCATGCAGCGGCTCTCCTGGCGTGGGATCGCGGGAATTCGGTGCGGACTGAACACAGACACCCCCCGGGCCCGTATTGTTCTGTGAGATTCAAGTATATACACGGACCCCAAACCCGCCCTGAATCATGCATGGGCAGACTGAGAGTAAGACCATGAAACGCCCCACGAACGCCGCCCTGATCGGCGCCCTCGCCCTGACCGCGACGATCGGCGCGATCGGCTGGAACAATGCGGCTCACGCGACCCGCACCGTCGGTGTTGAGACCGGCAACCTCGCCTCGATCGATGTGTTCGCGCTCGTTGACCGCGCCCTGAGCACCGACGAGATGACGACCCAGCGGGCGGAGTATGAGACCGCGACCAATGCGCAGATGGAGCAGGTGCAGCAGCAGCTGATGGCACTGCAGACGCAGCTGAGCAATATGACGCCCGATGACCAGAACGCGCAGGCGCTCTACCAGCAGTACCAGACCTTGCAGAACCAGGCCCAGTATCAGAGCCAGGAGGCCACCACCGGCTACCAGCGCCTGATCGCAAACCAGATCGCCGGCGCGTATCAGGAGATCTACGCTGCTGCGAACGAGATCGCGGCCGAGGAGGGCTACGACTTCGTTTTCGCGACCCGCGCAGACGGTGAGCTGCTCCAGACCGACACGATCACCGGGATCACGCAGGAGATCCTCGCCCGTCCGCTGGTGACGCCCCCCACCGCGACGGACCTGACCGAGCAGCTGCGTGTGCGTCTGGGATACCCCGAGGACGCGCCCGAAGGCGAAGCCGATTCCGGGCTGATCGACCCGAGCAACGGTGGCGTGGAAGATGCGCAGAGCGAAGAGCCGGCCGAGAACGCGGAGCCGGCCTCGGGCGAAGAGGGCGGCGAAGAGTAATCACGCTGGCCGCATCGCACCCGACGAGTTGCATATGAAAGGACGCCCGCGCCAGCGCGGGCGTTTTTTATTGCTTCCTGATCGACTTGTTTACTGATCGACAAGATGGCCCAGCTTGTCGATCAGCGGAGCAATGTGCTTCTCGTAGTTCTTCCACCGGTTCGCGGAGGTCTTGTAGAGCGGCTGGCGGATCTGCGACACGCTGGCGGTGTGCACCGACTTCTTGCTCTTGTGGAAGTTCATGCACGCCTCATCGAAGGGCAGCCCGACGTGGTCGAGCATGCGCCGGATTGACGGCTCTGGCTCGGAGGTCGTCTGCTCATATTGCACGTCGAGCATGTCGATCTTGAGCACGTCCTGCACGTGATCGACCGCCTTGAGGTAGCTCAGGTACTGCTGGGCGCAGTTGCTCAGGTCCGTCGCGTAGACGATCCGGGGGCCGAAGCGCTGGAAGTAGATCGATAGGCAGGTGTCGATCGGGTTGCGCTTGCAGTGGATGATCCTGGAACCGGGGAGCGCACGCGATATAAAACCCGCGAAGTAGTAGTTCTCGGGCATCTTGTCGCAGATGCGTTTGTGCTTCTTCTGATCTGGGAAGGTGTTGCGGAGCATCTCGGTGTATGCCTCGCCCGCCTTGTTGACGTACGCCTTGTCGAAGTCACCGGTCTTGCGGTTGCGTGTGAACTTATCGATCATGTCGCCCTCACCTATGCCGTTGGCGTTGGGGTGGGAGGCGATGATCTGTTCGGTGAGCGTGGTGCCCGAACGGGGCATGCCGACGATAAAGACGCAGCGCGACCCATCGATGTCGCTCTCCGGGATCGCGTCGTATTTCTCTCTTGTCCAGTTGCTCTCCCACTTGTCGTACTCGAACTGGGGGTACTCGGCGCTCATGCCGTTGCCCTTGGCGAAGCAGTCGAATGCCTCATCGTATTCGCCGACGGAATCGAGCAGGTGCCCGAGGGAGAAGAGCAGGTCCTGGCGTTGGTTGCGGCTCATATCCGCGCGTTCGAGCGTCTGGCGGACGATATCGATCGCCTCGTGCTGGCGCTTGAGTTCCCGGCAAAGCTGCCCGAACACCGCGACCACGTCCGGGTCCTTGTGTGCTTCGAGGGTCGCCTTGACGTGCTCGTATGCCTGCTCGGAGTTGCCGTGCGATTGGAGCAGGCGTGCCTTGGCCATGACGGCCCGCGGGAAGCCGGGGCGGACTTTGAGCGCCTTGTCCACGGCCTGATGCGCCTTGCCGATCTGATCGATGCGCCGGTACGCGCCGCAAAGATCAACGAGCAGGTCCACGTTATTGGGCTCGAGTTTGGAGGCGAACGAGAGGTGGCGGATGGCCTCGTCACGAAAGTCGATCATCATCAACGCATGCCCAAGCATGCGCAGGACCGCGGTATCGCGCGGTTGCTGCTCTCGGAGTTCGTGGAGCATCGCGATGGCGCTGTCGTACTGGCCCGACTCGAGCAGGTTCCGGCAGTTACCTACCATTTTCTGATAGGCGGTCGTGATCGAGGGTCCGATCTGGCTCATGCTGTTACGCTCCCTGTTTCGTTGCGGTCTGGGGGCTGGTATCGGCATATTCACCCAGCGCCTCGATCAAAGGTCCGATGTGTTTCTCGTAGTTCCGCCACCGCTGCGTGCTGCTCTGATAGATCGGGCTCCGCACCTGCACGCTGCTCGCGGTGCTCACAAGATCCTTGGATTCATGGAAGCTCAGGCAATCCTCGTGGAACTCGAGACCGATGTGATCGATCAACGCTCTGGCGCGCGGCTCGAAATCTGCGACAAGCTCCTCGTACCGGTTCGGCAGGATCTCGATGCCGAGGATGTCGTACCAGTGGTCCATGACCTGGCGGTGCGCCACGTACTGCTCGCCGAGCGATCGCAGGTCGCGCGAGTAGCTGACGTTGGTGCCAAAGTTCTGGAAGTAAGAGCTGAGGCACGAGTCGATCGGGTCGCGGAGGCAGTGTATGACCCTTGCACGCGGGAACATCTTCGAGATGAGCCCGAGCGTGCGCTCCATGCCCATGTGCTTATCAACGACGCGGGCTGCCGAATCCCCGGCCCGGCTGCTGAGCATCTCGAGGTACTCGCTGGCGTATCGCTCGATGTCTTCTGGGCCGAGCGATGATGGGCTCTTGCGGTTGAACTGGTGCCCGAGCAGGGGCGCCTCGCCGACCGTCGCGACCTCCGGGTGGGCCGCGAGGATCTGCTCAGTGAGCGTGGTGCCCGAGCGCGGCATCCCGACGATGAACACCGGGCGTGCGGAGTCGCTCTTGGCGCTGGGCATGGAATCGAGAATCTCCCTGGACCATTGCTCGATCATGGTTGGGGCATGGAGCTGACGGCCCGGGAGGTGCCCTCCATTGGCGACACGGAAGTACTCGAACGCCTTGTCGTACTCGCCGAGCGCGTCGTAGCAGTGCCCGAGCTCGAAACGCGCGGATCGCTTCTGACGATCCATAGCGTTTTCCTGCGCCAGGATCTGCTCGAAGTGCGGGATCGCATCGGCGAATCGCTTCTGGGATCTCGCGAGCTTGCCGCGGGCCATGCTGATGAGGGTCGGGGTCTGCCCGTGCACCTCGACCCGCTCGAGGACCGCCGCGGCCTGCTCCAACTCGCCCGAGTTGATGTACGCCATGACCTTGGCGTGCGCACATGGATCGTGGCTCGGGTCCTGCTGGAGGGCTCGATCCAGCGCGTCGTGCATGTCATCAATGCGTCCGAGTTGCATGTAGGCCTGGGAAAGCAGGAGGAGCGTATCCGGATGATTGGCCCTGCGTTTGAGTGCGCGGCGAGCGTACTCGATCGCCTCCTCAGATTTCCACGTGACGATGTGCAGCTGGGCCAGCCGGCAGAGAATCTCGGGGTTGTCCTTGTCGAGCTTGAGGGCCTTCTCCAGGAGCCCAAGAGCGATGCCGTAGCGTTCGGCCTTGAGTTCCTGCACACCTCTCCTGAGGAATGTGGCGGCTTGTGCGGTGTTCTTGGGCATATCTGGTCTGAACGCTCCCTGGGGATAGCTCGATCAATGACAGTCTCAGGGGGAATGGTAGACCCTTTCAGGGGCGTTTCCCGCGTAGAATATGCTCTACCCCGGTTCCCATGCGTGGGGACGCCCGAAGCCCGGAGCGTGCGTTGAACAGTAACTTTGAGTCACGAAGATACCTCATACCATTCCGCACTGGTCTTCTTCCGCAGATTTTCTGCGACACGTTGGTGCTCGGCTCCGGAGTCGCTGGGCTGCGCAGCGCGATCGGCGCGGCGCACAACGGTCAGGTCATTGTCTGCGCGAAGGACAAGCTCGATGTGACGAACACCGCGTGGGCGCAGGGGGGCGTGGCGACCGTGCTGCAGCGGGGTGCGACGGAAGGCGACAGCATCGAGTCGCACATCCAGGACACCCTGACCGCGGGCGCTGGGTTGTGCGATCTGGAGGCGGTTCGACTCATCTGCTCCAAGGGACCCGACCGGATCAACGAAATCATCGACTGGGGGATGCGGTTCGATCGGGACAGCGAGGGCCACTTGCTGCGCGGCCGTGAGGGCGGGCACAACGCACACCGCGTGTATCACGCCGGCGGTGACGCGACTGGTGTAGAACTCCAGCGCACGCTGATCGAACGGACGCAATCGCACGAGAACATCCGCCTCTTCGATCAATGCTTCGTCATCGACCTGCTGACGATGAGCCCGGAGCCGGGCTCTCCCGTGCTGGGCGCGATGACCTGGCACCCGAAGTATGGACTCCAAGTAATCTGGTCGCGGACAACGATCCTCGCGATGGGCGGCGCGGGCCAGCTGTTTCGCGAGACGAGCAACCCGCGTGTTGCTACCGCAGACGGTATCGCGATCGCGTACCGCGCGGGGGCCCAGCTGGCCGACATGGAGTTTGTGCAGTTCCATCCGACAACGCTGTATGTGCCGGGCGCCGCGCGAGCGCTGATCTCCGAAGCGGTGCGGGGCGAGGGTGCGCATCTTCTCGATCACGCCGGCAATCGGTTTATGCCCGCCATCCATGAGCTGGCCGAACTCGCCCCGCGCGATGTCGTGGCCCGAGCGATCGTGCGACAGATCGCACAGCAGGGCGGCAAGCACGTGTGGCTGGACTGCCGTCACATCAAGCACTTCCCAGAGCGATTCCCGGGCATCTATTCCACGCTGCGTTCGTTCGAGATCGATCCGGGAGAGGACCTGATCCCGGTCCATCCAGCGGCTCATTACACGATCGGGGGCGTGCGCACGGATCTTCAGACGCGGACCAACGTGCCCAATCTGCTGGCCATCGGCGAGGTTTCGTGTACCGGGCTTCATGGCGCGAACCGGCTCGCTTCCAACTCGCTGCTTGAGGGGTTGGTCATGGGCGCGATCGCGGGCGAGCAAGCGGCGGTCCGCGCCGACGCGGGGCCGGTCACGCCCAGCTCGATCGTCTCAGCCATCGATGAATCCGGGCACGCGGAGCTCGATCTTGATGATGTGCGATCCTCGCTGCGATCCTGCATGTGGATCAACGCCGGCGTAGAACGGAACAGGACGCGCCTCGAGGACGCGTGCGACATGTTGGACTTCTGGGCCCGATATACGCTCGATAAGGTCTTCGAGACTCCCGACGGCTGGGAGGTGCAGAACATGCTGACCACGGGCGCCATGATCACACGAGCCGCGCTTCATCGCACCTGCTCGATCGGCACCCACACGCTGGACAGCGAGCCGTCTGATCAGGACCGATCGCGTTGCTTTGAGCACGTGGTCTGGACCCGCGGGGTCGAGCACCCGAAACACACGCCGAGCATCAGCGTTCCGGGGTCGAAGAGTTCGGGGAGCGTTGCGGTTCGGGCCGAACCGGAGGTCAATCCGAGCGTATCGGATAGCCCATGACCCTGCGACTCCTGACAGCCGCCCTCCTGATCGTTCTCAGCCCCGTAGGCGGGTGCCGGTATGAGCGGATCGTTTCGCAATCCGGGCTGCTGGTGGGTCTGGAAGGGGCCCAGTCTGGAATCCCCCCAAAGCGTGAGTCGCGCCCCCTCCCCGATTTTCTGCGTACACCCGACGAGGGTATCCGGGTCGAGGATGAGGACGGCACGGTCACCCTGTATTCCAAGTCGGTGCGCCAGCTCATGACCCACATCGTGACCACCGTGGGCAACGGCGAGCGGGAGCTCTTCCTCGAGCAGTTGCTCTCTGAGCGAACGCGGGATGAGTTTGTTGAGCGGGGGCTCGATCCGGGGCTCGCGTTTGACGAGCTGGTCAACCGGCAGCGCGACATCGGGCGCCTCTTTTACTTCATGCCGATGGGTGAGTTCACCCCCGGCGTGTATTACGAGACCATCGGCCGCAACGTCTTCCGGCTGCGGTTGCCCAACAAAACGCACGACGGGCTCTACTGGATCGGCATCGATGTGGTTTTCGAGGATTACAACTACCGGTTGCGGTGGTTCCTCCCGAACCGGTGAGCGTGGTGCGCTACAATTGCGCATGACTACCGCTGACACCCAATCCACAAGTTCTGACACCCTCCCCAGCGCCTTCGATTCGCCCCGCCCTCGCATGCGCGAGATCAAGGATCTCGACGCGGCGTCGCTGTGTGCCCGCATGCGTCTCGGGCTCGAGCTGTTCGACCCGCGCGTGGTCGAGCTCTCTCAGGAGCAGGTTTTGCAGGCGTGGCTCGAGGACGCGGGTGTGGGCATCTGGCCGATCCGGGTGCTGATCGGTCACCTGGCTGACGCGGAGCTCGTCCTCGCTCACCGGATTCGCAAGGTCCTCGCCGAGGACAACCCCGAGCTCACGCTCTGGGATGAGCACGCGTTCATCGACGGCGGGATCTACGGATGCACCGAGGGTTCCACGCTGCTGCCCCCGATGGGCGGTGATCTCGCCATGATTCACACCACGCGCAACTGGTTGTGTGCCCTGCTCATGCAGCTGGAAGACGATCACTGGTCACGCCAAGGGATGCACCCGATCAACGGCCCGATGACCGCGCGTGAGATCGCGAACTACAACTGCTACCACCTCGAACATCACGCGTGGTACCTGAACGCGAAGATCGAGAAGTTGCTCGGCCCCGCGCCCATGCCCGAGCCCTGCGGCGATGGCGGCTGCGGGAAGTCGGGGTGCGGCTGCCGGTGATGCGGCGGCTCAGGCCTCCGCGGGCTCGAGCAGGTCGCGGATCTGGCGCGTGTAGTTCTTGAAGTCCTCCGGGTGCGTCGCGGGCCCAGACGGGAACTCGGGAATGTGCTTGACGCCGGTTGCCCTGGCATCCAGGCCGAGATCGCGCGCGACACGTGCCGCCGTCTTCGCGGGGTTCTCGACGAGCTCGTTGTACTGGACCTCGACGATGTTCGCGCCGATCTTCTCATCAGAAAGGATCTTCGCCCAGTGGTCGAGCATGCGGTTGCTGTCCGCGACGAATCCGGCCGCGTCGATGAGCTCGCCCGCGTACGGGTGGTTGCCGGGCATGGCGCTGCAGTAGCAGGCGAGGGTCGACTCGAGTGGGTCACGCCTGCAGAGCACGATGTTGATGCCCGGGAGCATCATCGCCGCCGCGCCGGCGTGCGGGATATTGAGCGGGTGGGTATCGAGGCACATGGAGACCGGGTCGCCTGAGAGGGCGCGGACCTGCATCACGTAGGATTTCCCAGCGTCCTCAAGCTGCGTGCGCCGGAGTTTCTGGGGCTCGAAGGGGACTGGCCGAAGCACGCCCTGGCGTGCGCCGAGGTGCTGAGCGCATACCGCAGCGAGTGTCTCGAGCGGCCCCACGTTATTCACGTCGCCGAGCTGGGCGAGCATCGTTGCGAGCTGCTCGGTGCCCGAGTGTGGGGCGCCCAGAATGAGCGTGTGGGGCGCCTCGATCGGCTCGGGCTTGAGGACCTTGCCCATACGATCGAGCGACCAGTCCGTGATGACCTTCGTGGTCATCATGGTGTAGGAACGCGGCTCGTACTTGCCCCGGCGGAGGCGTGCGGCGCGCCGGTATGCATTGAACGCGTTGTCGTGCTCACCGAGGCGGTCGTGCGCTTCTCCCATGGTCCTAAGCAGGTCGCCCAGGTCGAGCGCGGGCAGTCCGGAGACGCTCGCCTCGTTCTCAAGCTCGGGGATGATCTCTCGCAGGGCCGATTCATCGGGCGTTTCATTCATCAGCAGCACGCGTGCCTTGGCGAGCACCAGCGGCATGGTCTCGAGCTTGTCCTTGAATCCCTGCGCGATGATCTTGAGGGCCTCTTCTTGCTTTCCCTGCATCGCCAGCATCTCCGCCTTCGCGGCGATCGCGTCTGATCGTTCTGGGTCCCAGTGCAAGGCGTTCTCGATAGCTTCCTCTGCGGCAGGCGCTTCGTCGATCTGCATCGATGAGCGGCAGATCTGCACGCTCAGACGGACCAGCTGGTCCACGATGCGTGGGCGTGCCGGGTTGCCCTCGTCGTCCTTCTTCAGCGCGTCCTCGGTCATCTGCGCAGCGCGGATGAGGTCGCTGAGCGCCTGCGCGTGGACGCCAAGCTTGGCGAGCACCAGCCCGTGGAGCGCCAGGATCGGGATATCGTCGGGGAAGTGTGCCCGGAGCTTGCCCGCACGGCGTGACGCTTCGAAGACGTCGCCCACGCGGAGCAGCTTGTGTGCCTCCTCAAAGACCTGAGCGGGGGTTGGCTGCTTCGCTTGTGCTTGTTGCTGCATGATTCACTCCGAAAGAACTCCCCGGCGGGTTCAATGCCGGGCAGGGTAGTGTACGCTCAATCGCGCGTCGGCTCGTTCACAACCAGATCACCAAGACCCTCAATCAGGGGCCCGAGGTGCGACGCGTACCGTTCGTACCGCTTTGTCGAGCTGGTATAGATCGGCTGGCGGACCTGATCGTTGCTGAGGGTCACCGCGACGCGCCCGGTGGTGTGGAAATCGAGGCACGCATCGTCAAACGGCAGACCAATGAAGTCCAGGATCTGGCGTGTGCGGGCTTCCTGATCCGCCACCATGCCTTCGTAATCGTTCTCAAAGATCGGCATATCGACCTTCGGGCTCGCAAGAAGGCTGCGGTAGTGCTCCATCATCGACCGGTAGTACCGGTAATACTGCCCGCACCAGTTCAGGTCGAAGCTGTAGCTGTGGCCAGCGTTGAGAAGCTGGAAATAGCACGAGAGGCAGTTGTCACGCGGATCACGGTGGCAGTGGATGATGTGGGCGTCTGGGAATGCGAGCGCGATGAAGCCGAGACTCAGGCAGTTGAGCGGCGCCTTATCCACGATGACATCCACATCCTGCTCACCAGCAAGCTCACGGGTACGCTCGCGGTACTCGGCAGCGGCGTTTGCGAGCGCCTCGCCGTCGTACTGATCTGGCGCTGTGCCGTAGGGGTTGTCCGGGTCGATCGCGAGCTCTCGGAAGAGGTCGTTGATCAGCCCCAGTTCGCCCGCTCCGAAGCCGCGGGGATGGGCATCGATGATCTGCTCGGTGAGGGTTGTTCCGGACCTCGGCATCCCCACGATGAACACGGGGCGCGGGCCGGTCGGCTGAGGCCGCTGCGGGGCATTCGCGAATCGCTCAGACGTCCAGCAATCGCGGACACTCTCCAGGGTGTTCTCGAGACGCCTCGCATCGAACTGTGGCTTCATCAGCTCTTTGCTCGCCCGGAAGGCCTCCATGGCCTCGTCGTACCGCTTTGCCTTGTCGAGGAGCTGACCGAGCGTGTTGTAGGCGATGTGCTTATTTGAGTCCGGCTCATCGGGGAAGCGCTCGAAGACGTCCTTGATGTAATCGATCGCCTCGTCACGTCGGTCAGTTCGCAGCAGGGCTCGCCCGTAGACCGCGGCGAGGTTCAGGGACTCGAGGCCACGCTCGCGGTGATCCTCAATGACTCTGACCACCTCATCGCGATCGTTGCGCATCATGAGCATGTGGCACATTGAGCCGAGCAGGGCCGTGTTGTCAGGCTGGGACTCGAGTTCCTGGCGAACGATCTCGATCGCTTCGTCGATCTGGCCCGACTGTGTCATCCCGTCGCTGAGGTTGGTGAGGATCATCGAGCGGTGCGGCTTGTTGGAGATGTTCCTCAGGGCCCGCTTGGCGATCCGGACGCCGAGCTCGCTCTGCTGCACCCGGATGAGGCAACTCACGTACAGGGCGATGATCGGTGGATGAAAGGGCTTCTGCTTGTAGAGGACCTCAGCGCTGCGGAGTGCGGACCGATAAGATCCCTGATCGTGCAGGCCCTTGGCCTGCTCGTAGGCATCTTTCAGACTCATGATCGGCATGCGAACATCCTCCTCACCGAGACACAGACATCGTCGTAAAACGGGGATAATCTTACGCAGATGCGACAGATCACGCTCATTTCGACCGGCGGTACCATCGAGAAAACCTACGACGAGCACGCCGGGACGCTGTCCAATCGGGCGTCGATCGTTCAGGAGATGCTGCGACTGCTCCGGCTTGAGAACACGAACATCAACACGCTGCAGCTGATGCAGAAGGATTCGCTGGAACTGACGGACACGGACCGTCAGCGGATCCTTGGAGCGGTGGAGCTGCTCGATGACCCCGCCGACTGCGCAGGAATCATCATCCTGCACGGCACAGATACGCTGTGCGAGACTGGAGAGTTCCTCAACGAAGCGATCCACAACCCCAAGATCCCGGTGATCCTGACCGGCGCGATGCGACCGTTCGAAATGAAACGCTCAGACGCGCTCCAGAACTTGAATGAGGCGATCTTTGCCACGGGCACGCTGGAGCCCGGCGTGTGGGTTGTGGCCCATGGACGCGCGCTAAGGTTCCCAGGCCCGATCAAAGATCGTCAGCGGGGAACATTTGTTATGGGCCCGGACGCGTGATCAATCCTCGCTGATCGCGCACAGCTCTTCAACGCTCGGGCATGAACAGACCAGGTTCCGATCGCCGAACGGGTTATCGACGCGCCCGACGGGTGACCAGAACTTGAATCGACGCAGATGCTCCGCGGGGTATGCGGCCACATCGCGTGAGTACGGGTGGGTCCACTCGTCCGATCCGATCGCCTTCACCGAGTGCGGGGCGTTCTTCAGCGGGTTGTCGTCCTGAGGCATCTCGCCGCGTTCGATCTGGGCGATCTCCTCGCGGATCGTGATGAGGGCGTCGCAGAACCGATCGAGTTCGGCCTTCGATTCCGACTCCGTGGGCTCGATCATGAGGGTCCCGGGCACGGGCCAGCTCATGGTCGGCGCGTGGAACCCGAAATCGATCAGACGCTTCGCGATGTCGTCGATCTCGATTGCGGCGCTCTTCTTGAACGGTCGGCAGTCGATCACGAACTCGTGCGCGACGCGCCCCTTGCTGCCCTTGAACATGACCGGGTAGTGGTCCTTGAGCCGCTCGACCATGTAGTTCGCGTTGAGGATCGCAACCTCGCTCGCCTTCTTGAGCCCGCGTGTGCCCATGAGTGCGATGTAGACCCACGAAATGGGAAGGATGCTCGGCGAGCCCTCCGGCGCGGCGCTCACCGGGCCGACCGCGTGGTCGCCGGCGCTCGCGGGGGTCCGGACGGGATGGGTCGGCAGGTACGGGCGGAGCTTGCTATTGACACCGATCGGGCCCATGCCCGGTCCGCCGCCGCCGTGCGGGATGCAGAACGTCTTGTGGAGATTCAGGTGGCACACGTCGGCGCCGTAGTCGCCCGGGCGGCAGAGCCCGACCTGGGCGTTCATGTTGGCGCCGTCGAGGTAGACGAGCCCACCGAACTCGTGGACGATGCTGATCATCTCGCGGATATTGTCGTCGAAGACACCGCAGGTTGACGGGTAGGTGATCATCGCGGCGCCGAGGTCCTCCGCGTGCTTCTGGGCCTTCTCGCGGAGGTCGTCGATCATGATTGCGCCGTTGTCGTTGGTCTTGACGGCGACAACCTTCATGCCCGCGACGATCGCGGACGCGGGGTTCGTCCCGTGGGCGCTGTCAGGAATGAGACAGACCTTGCGGTTGGCCTGACCCTGGTGCTCGTGGTAGGCCTTGATGGTGAGCAAGCCGGTGAACTCGCCCTGGCTGCCCGCGTTGGGCATGAGCGAGACCGCCTCAAAGCCGGTGATCTCCGCGAGCCATGCCTCGAGCTGATCGAAAAGCACAGCGTACCCCTCCCACTGCTCACGCGGCGCGAACGGGTGCATATGCGCAAACTCGGGCCAGGTGACCGGCAGCATCTCGCTTGTCGCGTTGAGCTTCATCGTGCACGACCCGAGAGGGATCATCGAGTGCGCCAGAGAAAGCTCGCGCGACTGGAGTTCGGTGATGTACCGCAGCATCTCCGTTTCTGATCGGTGGGTGTTGAACACCTCGTGCGTCATGAACGGCGTATTGCGACGGAATGGCTCGGGGATGTCCAGGGTGGCCCGCTGCGCCATCTCAGACAGATCCTCCTCGCCGGTGCCGCCGAAGGATTCCAGGAGGTCGTGCAGCAGCGCCTCGTCCGCGGTCTCATCGAGCGTGATGCCGACGGTACCGTCGCCGAAGTCACGCAGGTTGATGCGACGAGCGCGAGCCGCGCCCAGCACGGTCTTCGCGCTGCCGTTGACCTTCACACGCAGGGTATCGAATACGATGGATTCAGCGATCTCGTGCCCGAGCTCGATCAGCCCGACGCGCAGTGTCTGGGCCTGAGCGTGCACGCGTTTGGCGATGGCCGAGATGCCCTCGGGCCCGTGATAGACGCCGTACATCGAGGCGATGACGGCGAGGAGCACCTGCGCGGTGCAGATGTTGCTTGTCGCGCGGTCGCGCTTGATGTGCTGCTCACGGGTCTGGACCGCGAGGCGGAGCGCGGGGTCGCCGTGGGCGTCGCGTGATAGCCCGACGATGCGGCCGGGCATCTTGCGTACGTGCTGTTCGTGGGTGGACATGAAGCCCGCGTGCGGGCCGCCGAACCCCATCGGGACGCCGAACCGCTGAGCGCTGCCGACACAGATGTCTGCGCCCCACTCGCCCGGTGCCCGGAGCATCGTGAGCGCGAGCAGGTCCGTTGCGACAACGACCATCATCCCGTTGTCGTGCGCGGCCTTCGTCAGCGATTCGTAGCACTCGACGCGTCCGTCGCTCGTGGGGTACTGCAAGAGGATGCCGGCCGCGTCGCCGCTGGTGAGATCGAAGGAATCCGCAGATGCGACTTCAACCTTGACACCGATCGCCTCGGCCCTTGTCCTGACCACCGCGATGGTCTGCGGGTGGCAGTCTTCGGCGACGTAGAACGTGTTCCGCTTGTTTTTGAGGATGCTCACGACCATCGAGACCGCTTCCGCGGCCGCCGTGCCCTCGTCGAGCAGCGATGAGCTCGCCAGGGGCAGGCCTGTGAGGTCCGCGATCATGGTCTGGAAGTTGAGGAGCGCTTCGAGGCGGCCCTGCGCGGTCTCGGGCTGGTACGGCGTGTACTGCGTGTACCACTGCGGGTTCTCTAGCACGTTGCGGAGGATGACCGCGGGCGTGATCGTGCCCACATAACCCATGCCGATACACGATCGGAACAGCTTGTTCTTCTCCGCGATCTCTCGCAGATCGTGCCAGAGCTTGTACTCGGTGCGAGCGGTCGGGAGATCGAGCAGCGCATCGAGACGGATGTCACTCGGCACGACCTCGGCGATGAATGAATCCATATCGGCGACACCGAGCGTGCTGAGCATTTCTGCGATATCGCTGTCCCGAGGGCCGATGTGTCGCGTGGCGAACTGTGCCTGCGCTTCGATATCAGCGGGAGTGATCGGCGAGTATGGATCGCGCGTGCCGGGGTCGGTGTTGCTCATGGCGTTACGGCCTCTGGATTCGATGGTGCTCATGCGGTTCGGTCTCGAAAAAGTGCCTTCCCGCCGTGCAATCGCGGGGTTTGTGGAGGGTGTTCAATGATAGCGCCCCGCCCCGGCTTTCTCGCTTGGCGCACTGCACAGTCCCGTCACGAAAGCTTTTCATCAGTCGTACTTGAGCACGGAGTGGACCTCCCCGAGGCCCGAGAGTTTCTCGCGCCCGTGCAGGAAGTTGAGCTCGATGAGGACCGTGATCCCGGCGATCTCGGCGCCGGTCTTCTGAACGAGTTCGCAACTCGCCTTCATCGTTCCCCCTGTGGCCAACAGGTCATCCACGAGCAGGACCCTGTGTCCTCGCATGAGCGCGTCGGTGTGCAGTTCGAGACGGTCGGTCCCGTACTCCAGGTCGTAGTCGACCCCGTGGACCATGCGCGGCAGCTTGCCCGGTTTGCGTACGGGCACGAACCCCGCGGAGAGGGCCTGGGCGATCGCGATGCCGAAGATGAATCCCCGGCTCTCAGCACCGACTACCAGATCGATACCCTTGCCGCGGTACGGGTTGGCCATGAGCTCGACCGCGAGCGCGAGGGCACCGGGATCCGCGAGCAATGGGGTGAAATCCTTGAACACCACGCCCGCCTTGGGAAAGTCGGGGACCTCTTCGATCAGGGCGTTGAGCTTGTCGTGCGCTTCTGTGCTATGCATGGAGCCATCATACGCGTTCACGGGCGTGCTGCTGATTGAAGATCGACATATCCGGATCTCGAACAATCTGGTATGCTTGAACCCGAAACGAGGAGTCCACGTGCAGATCCCACCCATGCGACCCAGTTTTACGATCGAGTTCCCGCTCGATCTGAATGCGACGATCGATCGGCTGGCACGCCTGGTTGATGACCGCGACTACCCCATCGATGGGCGGATCGCGGGGAATCACCTGCTGCTGGTGATCCCCCCGTCGCGGCGTCACTTCTGGTCTCCTTGGCTCCACCTAGAGGTCCACGAGCATGGGACTGGTGCGGTGGTTAAGGGGCGGTTCAGCCCGAACCCGAGCGTGTGGACCGGGTTCATGCTCGGCTACATCGCGCTGGCGACCTTGGTGTTGTTTGCGGTCATCTTCGGGTTTTCTCAGTGGATGCTCAACAAACCGCCGGGGGCGCTCACGCTGGCCCCGATCCCGATCGGCATCGGTGTGCTGATGTACTGGGCGTCGCTCGTCGGGCAACGCATCGCGCACGAGCAGATGAACGAGCTGTACGATGCATCCATGCGTGCGATCACTGGTGATATGATCGACGATGAGGGGTATGCTCCAGCTGGCGTCGCCAGCTGAAACCGCTGTCCGAGACGAGGAGGCCACATGAAACACGCCACAACACACGGCACGGGCCTGCTGATCTGCCTGAGCATGCTCGGCGCCTGCACCAACAACAAAGCCGAAGAACAACCCGCGGTCGACACCCGCCCGATGGTGTCCGAGATAAGGCAAGCCGAGCAGGACTGGGCCTGGGTCTCGGGTGAGCGCTGGGTGCTGAGCACGATCGAGGGGCAAGCGCCGATCGCCAAGACCGAGCTCACCCTGAACTTCCGAGAGCACACTTGGCTCGAGGGCAGTTCCGGTTGCAACCGGTACACGGCGAGCTACATCCGCAAAGCTGAGGCAGGGCTGCATATCTCCGAGATCATCTCGACTCGCATGTTCTGCACGCAGCCCGGCGGGATCATGCAGCAAGAATCCCGCTTCTTCCATCTCCTGCAGCAGATCGACGCATATCACGCGGAGCCTCACCGCTTGGATCTGCTCAGTGACGGCGCCGTGGTGCTGTCCTTTGGCATCACTCCTGCCTCCACGGATGAAGGGGACGAGACCCCGTGATCGAGGGTCTCGGATCTTCCGGGACCAGGCCACGCTGGCGATCTGAGCCATACAAAAGAACCCCCGATCATTTCTGACCGGGGGTCTTGGCTATGCGTTTCAGCTCGTTATGAGCTGAGGTGCGGTCGTTGTCGCTGATTAGCGGCGACGACGGCCTGCTGCGATACCACCGAGGCCGAGCAGTGCGAGTGCCGACGGAGCGGGGGTAACGGTGACGCGGGTCGAGCCGAGCGAGAGCTGGCCGTTGCGATCGTCGTAGAGGTCACCCGTGACCGAGTCAACGGTCTGGAGGGTGAAGTCACCTGCACCAGCGTTGAGCTGGAAGTCGATGACGCCGGTGCCGGCTGCTGCCAGGTTGACCTGGAAGGTACCGATCAGTGCGCCGTTCTCCGAACCGGGTGCGGGCGGGAAGATGCCGGGGATGACGAGCTGGCCGAAGATGACGCTGTTGTAGTCACCGTTGCCTGCGTAGCCGTTGTCGGTGTTGAATGCCGACCATGCTGCGTTGGACCATGCCATGCTGTCAACCAGAGCGCTGCCCGAGCTCATGGAGAACTCACCACCGAGGAGGTGCGAGCCCTGATCGGAGTCACCGTAAACGGAGAGGGTGAAAGTGCCACCTTCAGCGACCTCGGTCGCCGAGGGGACGACGGTCAGGCTGAAGTTCTGAGCGGCGGCGACGGAAGCGATACCTGCGACAGCGATAAGTGCAACTGCGTTCTTCATTTGGGAGTTCTCCTCACTTGGTTATTGATTTGATCTTGTTTAACCGTTGACCTGTTGAAACGAACGACTCGTTCGTGACCCGGTCGAAAAGTACACCAAGCCAGGAAGACTGCCAGTCGATTGGCAAATGATTTTGCAATTCAGCGATATTTTGCTCTTCACGGGGGCCCCACCCGATAATCCCCGCTGAATCGAGGTTTTCTGGGAGCGGATCTGCGTCATCGGATGGTGGTGAAGAGGGCTGAGTTGTGCCGCTGATGACGCTGGGATACAAAAGAACCCCCGATCGGAGATCCGATCGGGGGTTTGATGTTGAGCTTCAGATCGCTGAAATCAGCGTCTGGAGTCGGTCATCGCGATTAGCGACGACGACGACCAGCGACGAGACCGCCGAGGCCGAGGAGCGCCATTGCCGACGGAGCGGGAACGACGTTGATGGTTGCGCCGCCGAGCGAGATGCCGCCAGCGTCGTTCTGGGTAGCGCCGGAGACTGCGTCAACGACTTCCAGGGAGAAGGGGCTGCCAGCGGTGAGCTGGTAGTCGAGGACGCCTGCGCCGTCAACGGTGACGGTGAAGGAGCCGATCGCCGAGCCAAGTTCCGAACCCGGTGCGGGCGGGAAGATGCCGGGGATGACGAGCTGGCCGTAGACGACGGTGTTGTAGTTACCGTTGCCAGCGTAGCCGCCGTCGGTGTTGAATGCCGACCAAGCCGCGGGCGACCAGGACATGCCCTGAACCGTGTCGCCGCCACCGTTGGCTGCGAGACCGAATGCACCACCGAGGAGGTGGGTGCCGACATCAGCATCACCGAAAACGGTCATGGTGAAGGTCGCGGCGCCACCGGAGGTGTCGACGGTCATGGTTGAGGGGACGAGGGTGAGGCTGAAGTTCTGAGCCGAGGCGGCCGCAGCGAGTCCAGCGATTGCTGCAAGAGCGATAGTCTTCATTTCTCTTTCTCCTACTGAGATTGGCCCCAAACTGCTTGAGGCAACATATTAGGAACGTAAACATTCCTGACCCGAAACCATCGTAATCGCGTCTGGAACGCATTGCAAGCGCCATTTCGTCCGGATCGAGGCACTTTTTCCGAATTCAAACACTTTACCCGAACAATAACCTACCCCGAAACTGTGGACGTCCCCTAAGATCACCGCGTGAGCCACTGGATACTGAATCCATAGCGGTGACGGTCATCAGCCGGGTGCTGGACCTCATGCACAATTTTCCATGTATCTGTGCACAGATCGGGGAAAAAAGCATCGCCCTCGAGCCCGCAGTCCACGAGGGTGCGCACGATCAGGTCTGTTCTCGCGAGCATTTGCTCATAGATGGTGCCCCCTCCGGCGATCCAGACCGGCTGTTCGACCACCCCTTGCCCGATTAGCGTCTTGGCGGTGCTCAGGGCCGAATCGAGCCCTTCGACACGCCACACCCCTTCCTCATCCGTGCCCTTGCTCGAGCGTGAGACCACGATGTTGGATCGTGCGGGGAGGGGTTTCTCCAGCGAATCGAAGGTTTTCCTGCCCATGATGACCGGGCAGCCCTTGGTCGATCGCATGAAGTGCCTCAGATCCAGCGGCAGGTGCCATGGGAGGTCCCCATCACGCCCGATCACGCCGTTGCGTGAGCACGCAACGATCATCGCGATCTCGAACTGGGCATGGAAGGCACGTGGGTCGAAGGCGTCGGCGGTATCGAGCATCTCTATAGAGTAGGTCTCACGGTGCTTGCGGATCGTCCGATTCGGGTCGGGTATCGATCAGGATCCAGTCCGCGTCGGGGCCCTGTGGTTCAGCGATCACTGGCCTGCCACTGGGCTCAAACAGGGGCTCGTGCGTGGAACGGTCATACGCCTGACGGTAGCGGACGCGGAAGCTCTGTTCCTCGCGCGAGAACCTGGATCGGCTTTCGTCGCTGATCAAACGGCCACCATCATCATTTCCGTCGCTCCCGACGCTGTAGAGGAGATAGCCGCTTGATTCCTGATCGCTCAGATAGCGGATCACGCTGCCCGGGGCCATCAGATCCTGCGGCAGTTGCGGAACATACTTCGGGCTGAGTTGATCAAGGTCGTCCGGCAAGCGTCCGTGTTCGAGGCGGTACGACTCGATCCCGAGCATAAGACTGAATGCATCGCAGTATTGACGGTACTTGAACAGGGTGTCGATTGCGGACCCGAGCGCCGGCGTCATCATGCCCGCGAACGAAAATCGGATCGGGTTGCCCTCGGACTGGAGCTTGGCGTCGATCAGTTCCTGCTCGTCCATGATCGCGATCCACTCTGGGCCGCGCTCGGTCACACGACTCGCCGTTTCCATGACGCTGTTGTACAACGCTGATTCCTCGGCGCGGCTCGCCGAAAAAACGCGGGTGAGCGGACGGGTGGCGGCACGGATGCGTGCGTCCATATTGATCGCGTCTGTCACATACGACTCGCCGAGGTCCGCGGTGTCACCCATGATCAACCCCATGTGCTCAAGTCCCTCTGGTGTGAGGCGGCCATCGCCCTGCCCGTCGTCGCTGTACACACGCTGAAGCAGGTCCTCGAACATCAGTTGCTCCAGATCAAAGTCGTACGCCCGTTCCTTCATTGCTTCGGCATGAATGTGTGCGAGCTCGATAAGCCGTGTCCGGTTGAGCAGGCCCGGATGGTCGCGTACCTGGCGCTCGATTTCACGGATTGCGCTCATGTGGATCGCGATCCCTACTAGCTCTGAGATCATGAACGGCTCAGATCTCGCCTGGCGGGCGAGCCCCAGGATCGCGATGTAGTTCTGAGTCGCTCGCGCTGAATCGCCCTCATCAATCGCGAGTCGGGCATCGAAGATCAGGACGTTGGAGAGCTGGCGGATCGGGCCCAGATGCGCGAGGCGCACTTCCATCAGCGATCGGTTCTTGAAGTCATTCTCTGTGGCCGGGATGATGCCGCTGGTGAACTTTCTCCCATTCCACTCGGTTTCAGTGACTTCATACCCGATCGGAAAACCGAGAGCCGGGCGAGCCGCAGCATCGCGTAGCTGCGCCAGCTGCGGGGCCATATCTCGCACCGCCCTTGCGATGGGCTGGTAGTCCGGGTGATCGGAGGGGACCTGCGGGAAGAGCGAGATCCCCGTCATATGCTCGTACTGCTGCTCTTCAGGGAGCGAATGAATACGCTGTTCCTGCTGGGATTCAAGAACATGCGCGGCCTTTGACCACTCAAGCGATGTCTCCATGATCACTGGCCATGACAACTGGTCTTCAGGGTAGTGTGCATAGCGATCGTTGAGCATCGCGGCGTAATCCACCTTGATGTCCGGCTCGCTGGTGTAGAACCGCACAACAACCGCGATATAGACAACAAAGAGCACAAGGAACATCACCCCTACCGCCCTGCGGGAGAACCGGTATAGCTGCCACGAGAGCGGGCGCTTGCGTTTCATTGAGCGTCTGAGCAGGCGGGCGACCCGTCGGGGGTCGCCGAAGGTTTCCGCGACCTGTTTCGGGTCCCGCCCCGCGTCGATCGCGTCCTGGGCGTGGGCGATGAGCTCGCGGGCGACCTGGGCCCGCTCATCGCGCCAGAGTCTGGTGCGGGCGATGGTTGTTCGAATCACGCCGTCGACCGGCTCGGGGAGCGTCGCGGCATCGAGAAGCGCGAACGCGTCCTTGTTGGGATGGAGCAGCCCCCGGAAGCTCCGCCAGAGCATCATGAGCGGCGAGCGCCGAACGGACCAGCCCCACGCGTTGGTGAATGCGTTGCTCATGCCGGTGCCCCCTTCACGACGCCCATGTCACCAAGGGCCTGCGCCAGCTTGGTCCATGCCTTCTCGTCGGCCTTGAGCTTGGACTTGCCCTTGCCCGTGAGGGCGTAGTACTTGCGCTGGCGACCGTTGTCCGCGTCTCGCCAGTCGGCCTCGATCAGCCCCTTGGACTCCAGGTTGTAGAGCATGGGGTAGAGTGTCGATTGCCCCATCGCGAGCACGCCGTCGGATTGCTCGGCGAGGGCCTCGACGAGCTCGTAGCCGTACATGGCGCGTCGTGAGAGCAGCTTGAGCACGGCCGTGGGTCCGGCACCGCGCATGAGTTCGCGTTCGAGCTTCATGGTTTAACCTCCCGCCCTGGCGTCATGCTGGGCTTCACATACTATGTACTACAAAGTATGCGAATGGGTTGCGTCTGTGTGGCAAAAACAAGAAAAGCCCCCGATCTGGGGGCTTGGGATACGAGCCAGCCACACTCACCGTCGGCGACGGCGGGAGAGGCAGAAGCCACTGAGTGCGAAGAGGGAAAGCCCGGCGGGTGCGGGCAAAACGCTGATCGATGCGCTGCCGAGCGAGAGCGTGCCGCTGGTATCGATGACCGTCGATCCTGTGATCGAATCGGTGGTCTCCAGCGTGAACGGCGAGCCAGCGACAAGATGAAAGTTCGCCTGGCCAAGGCCCGTCAGCGTGATCTCGAATGAACCGATCTCACTACCGAGTTCAGATCCCGGTGCCGGCGGGAAGATTCCACCAAGCACAAGCTGACCGAATATGACCATGCTGTAGTTGCCATTCCCCGCGTAGCCGTTGTCGGTGTTAAAAGCAGACCAAGGCGCGGGGGTCCAGGTCATACCCTGAACCATCTGCGAGTTCGATACCAGTGAGAAGCTGCCACCGAGCATGTGCGTGCCGACATCGGCGTCGCCGTACACCGTGGCGGTGACGACGGCCGAACCACCGGATGTATCCGCTGTTTCGCTCGAGAGCACAATCGAGAGCTCGAAGTTCTGGGCAAATGCAAACGAAGCGAGCCCCGCGATACTGATGACAACTGCTGCTGTGCGAATCATGCTGTACTCCTTGGTCTGAATCAACGGCGCCTGCGAGCGACGACCACGCCCGCGAACGCGAGCAGCGATGCCGCGCCGGGCGAAGGGACTAAGGTGAGTGTGGTGCCATTCAAGGTCAGGTTGCCATCGCTCGATTCGTACTCATCAAGCGACGGCCAGGCAATCGTGGAGAGCGTGTATGGCATTCCCTCCACGAGGCTCATGTCGACGCTTCCAATGCTTCCTTCTGCAAAGGTCACCTGGAACGCGCCGATCGGGTTACCGAAGAACGATGAGTCTGGAGGCGGGAAAAAGTTTGCGAGCAGCTGCCCGAAAATGACTTGGTTGTAGTTCCCGTTGCCGGCATGTCCGCCATCATCATTGAACTGGGACCAGTCGGCGGGCTCCCATTGCATATCGATGACACTGGCGTTGTTCGATTCGATACCGAACGACCCATTCCAGAGATAGTCGCCCAAATCGGCGTCACCGATGACCGTCACGGTCACGGTCGCTGCGCCACCGCTCGTGTCGATCGTCTGGGCGCTGGGAACCAGCGTGAGCGAGAAGTTCTGCGATAAGGCCGCCGGTGCAAACCCGGCGAGGCTGATGGCGATCGTTGCTGTGCGAATCATGTGGTCCTCCAAAATCAGAATTAACGTCGCCTGCGAGCGACGACAACGCCCGCGAACGCGAGCAGCGATGCGGCGCCGGGCGCGGGAACAAAGGTGAGTGTGGCGCCGTTCAAGGTCAGGTTGCCATCACTCGATCGGTACAGGCGCCCAGACACCTCGTCATGTGTCTCCATGGCAAACGGCTCACCCGGAAAAATGCTCATCTCCGCCTGACCAACCTGATCCGCAGCGATGGTCACCTGAAATGATCCGATCGGGTTTCCAAGGAGTGATGAGTCGGGAAGCGGGAAATGATCTGGAATCAGCTGCGCGTAAAGGGTCTGGTTGTAGTTCCCATTCCCGGCATACCCGCCATCGTCATTGAAAGTCGACCAAATCGCCGGCTGCCACTGCATGTCGATGATCGAGGCGCTGTCGGTCTGGATCCCAAAGACCCCACCCAACATATGGGTCCCAACATCTGCATCACCGATGATCGTCACGGTCACGGTCGCCGCGCCACCGCTCGTGTCGATCGTCTGGGCGCTGGGAACCAGCGTGAGCGAGAAGTTCTGCGCTGAGGCCGCCGATGCAAGCCCGGCGAGGCTTATGACAATGGTTGCTGTGCGAATCATGTGGTCCTCCAAAATCAGAATCAACGACGCCTGCGAGTGATGACAACACCCGCGAACGCGAGCAACGATGCAGCGCCGGGCGCGGGAACAAAGGTAAGCGTAGTGCCGTTCAGAGTCAGGTTGCCATCGTTCGAGTTGTACAAGGAACCGGTCACCCAGTTATATGTCTCCAGCGTGAACGGATCACCCGGGACAATACTCATCTCTGCCTGACCAACCTGATCCTCCGCGATGGTGACACGGAATGCCCCGACCGGGTTTCCAAGGAGTGACGCGTCGGGAGGCGGGAAAAAGTTTACTGGAGCCTGTCCGAAGATGACTTGGTTGTAGTTCCCATTACCGGCATACCCGCCATCAATATGCACGGCCGACCAGTCAGCGTGCTCCCATTGCATATCGATCACGCTGGCGTTGTTCGATTCGATGCCGTACGCCCCGTTCAGAAGGTATTCACCCACATCGGCATCGCCGATGACCGTCACGGTCATGGTGACCGCACCGGCGCTCGTGTCGATCGTTTGGGCACTGGGAACCAGCGCGAGCGTGAAGTTCTGGGCGATTGCCGACGAAGCGAGCCCACAAAGTCCCAGCACGACAACTGTCCGATTTTTCATCATCAAGATTCCATTCGAGTTCTTCGTGACGCCAGCAGCCCACAAAGCAGCAGTGATCCAAGCCCCGCAGGTGCGGGCACGATCGTCACGGTCGTGCCGGTCAACGTCAGTGTGCCTTGTGAGTCATTGTAAAGATCCCCGGTTGTCTCGTCGTACACTTCAAATGTATGCGGAACGGGCAGAGCAAGATCCGGCGCCGAAAGCAACGAGATCTCGTAGTCTCCCATCGCGTGCGGGTCCATCTCGATCGTAAAGGTCCCGATCAGTTCACCATACGATCTGCCGCAGTCAAAGATCATACCACAGGAAGGCACAATCACCTGGTAAAAAGATGTACCAAGATGCGTCCCATTCCCCCCGTACCCATAATCGAAGTACTGAGCCAATCCAAGCCCTCCGCTGTAATGAAGGTCCCAGGTGATGTTTGAGACCTGGTTCTCGCCTGCCAACGATTCAACGGATAACCCGAATGACCCTGCTAAGTATGCGGTACCGACATCTGCGTCGCCGTACACGCCCACTGTGAACGTACCATTCGGCGTCATGCTGCTGGGTTCGAGCCAGAGGGAGAAGTTCTGGGCGGCGCATGGAAAAGCCATGCCCGCGAGACACATCGAAGCGAGGGCATGGCTGTTCATTTCAGGTCCTCAGCTGTATAGCCGCTGTGCTCAGCGACGGTGACGCGATGTTGCCAGACCCGCGATCATCAGTGCGGAGCACGCTCCCGGGGTCGGGATGCACGCGAACACAGTCGTCGTGCCGAGCGACAGTGTACCAGATGAGTTCTGGAATGTAAGACCCGTAACATCATCAACTGTTTCCAGTGTGAACGGTGAACCGGCGACGAGTTGCATGTAAAGCGGGCCGCTATTCCCACCGTCGACCGTCACTACGAATAAGCCGATCGCCGAGCCAAGCTCTGAGCCCGGTGCGGGGGGGAAGATGCCCGGGATGACGAGTTGCCCGAAGACGATCTGGTCGTAGTTCCCGTTGCCGGCGTAGCCACCATCCGTGTTGAATGCAGACCAGGCCGAGTTCTGCCAGCTCATATCGATGACGCAGGTGCTGTTTGTTTCGAGTGCGAAAGCACCACCGAGCAGGTGCGTGCCGACATCCGCATCGCCGAAGACCGTCACCGTGAAAGTCGCCGGGCCACCAGAGGTATCAACAGTCTGCGTGCTGGGCACGAGACTCAGCGAGAAGTTCTGGGCTGCTGCGATGGACGCGCACCCCGCGATTGCTGCGGCTGTAATCACTTTATTCATATCTCTCTTCCTTCCATAAACTCAGCCATGAATCAGATTAACGACGGCGTCGGGTGCACATGAGCCCACCCATGCCGAGGAGTGAGACCACGCCAGGCGCTGGGATCACTGACACGGTCGCGGAACCCAGCGTCAGGTTCCCGCTGGAACTCTGGTATGTGTCTCCGGTGACCGCATCGACGGTTTCCAGGGTGAAGGGCGAGCCGGCCACGAGCTGGAAGTTGATGGAAAAATCGCCGATCGCGGGATCCATCTGAACAAAGAATGAGCCGATCAGGGACCCGTTCTCTGAGCCGGGAGCCGGGGGGAAGATGCCGGGGATTACGAGCTGGCCGAAGACGACCTGGTTGTAATCGCCGCCGCCCGCGTAGCCGCCGTCGGTGTTGAACGCGGACCACGCGGCCGGCGTCCACTGCATCGACTGCACGCAGTCGCCGTTGGAATCGATCGAGAACGCCCCGCCGAGCAGGTGCGTGCCGACGTCGGCGTCGCCGTACACCGAGAGCGTGAAGCTGCTGCTCGGCGAGATGATGGTGGTGCTTGGAACGATGCTGAGCGAGAAGTTCTGTGCCGATGCGGCGGACGCGCTACCGGCGATTGCCGCTGCGAGGATCACATTGTTCATGTCTGTACTCCTGAATGAATGAGATGAATCGTTACGCCTGTCGACGACGGCGGAAAGCAAGAAGTCCGCCCGAGGCGAGCATCGCGCAGGTACCCGGCGCGGGGATGCAGATGATCGTTGCCGATCCCAGCGTGAGGTTGCCCTGCGAGCTCTGGTAGGTCATGCCGGTCGCTTCATCAACTGTTTCGAGCGTGAAGGGCGAACCCGCCACGAGTTGGAGATCGATCGAGCCCGCACCGTTGTTGATCAGGGTGATCTCGAAGCTGCCGATCGCTGAACCGAGCTCGGAGCCGGGCGCTGGCGGGAAGATCCCCGGGATCACCAGCTGGCCGAAGATGACCTGATTGTAGTTGCCGCTGCCCGCGTAGCCGCCATCGGTGTTGAACGAGGACCACGCAGACGCGGTCCACTGCATGTCGACGATGCAGTCGCTGTTGGCTTCGAGGCTGAACGCCCCGCCGAGCATGTGCGTGCCGATGTCCGCATCGCCGTAGACGGTCGCGGTCAGGACCGCGGGGCCGCCGGTGCTGTCAAAGGTGCTCGATGACAGAACCATGCTGAGCGAGAAGTTCTGAGCCGCTGTCACAGATGCAAATCCAGCGAGCGCGGTGATCATGGATACGTGATTCATCTCTCTTCCTCCTGTGCGTACATATATCAACTTCTTCGTCGCATGCTCGCGGCGACGCCCGCAAACCCGAGGAGCACCCCGCAGCCGGGGCTCGGGCAGAGCAGCACGCTCGCGCTGCCGAGCGAGATACTTCCATTGTCCTGATACGTCTGCCCGGTCACGGCATCGACGGTCTCAAGCGAGAACGGAGAGCCAGCGATCAGATTGATATCCATAAAGACCGGGCCTGCGGACGCGTACGACACCTCGAACGTGCCGATCAGCGAGCCGGTCTCCGAGCCGGGAGCCGGGGGGAAGATGCCGGGGATCACGAGCTGTCCGAAGACGACCTGGTTGTAGACACCGTTTCCGGCGTACCCGCCATCGGTGTTGAACGCGGACCACGCGGCGTTTGTCCAGGTGATGTCCGTGATGAACTCGGAACCGTCGCCGATCTCTAGTCCGAACGCCCCGCCGAGCAGGTGCGATCCGAAGATCGAATCGCCGTAGACAGAGAGTGTGAACGAGCCATCGGGGCAGTCTTGCACGACGGGCTCAGGCACCAGGGTAAGTGAAAAATCCTGCGCACTGCAGAGTGAGGCGCAACCGGCTACTGCTGAGATTATGCACAGTTTCAGCATATCAGTTCTCCAAGTTTAAATGTACAGTTCACCTCACCGACGTCGGCAAGACGCGGCAAGGCCAAAGAATCCGAACGCGAGCGATGTGCCTGGCGATGGACAGAACCAGATTGAAGTACTACCAAGGGAAATATTGGATCCGTCATCTCTGTATGTCTGTCCGCTGACGGAATCGACGGTTTCCAGCGTGAAGGGAGTCCCCTGAACCAGCTCCAACTCGAGGATGCCACCCCCCTGGAAATCGACCTCTACCTCGAAGAATCCGATTGCCGAACCAAGCTCCGAACCCGGCGCGGGTGGAAAGATGCCCGGGATAACGAGTTGGCCAAAGATGACTTGGTTGTATGTTCCGTTCCCGTCATACCCACCGTCGGTGTTGAATGCAGACCAGGCATTGTTCGTCCAGGTGATATCCGTAACGAACTCTGCACCACGGGCGACCTCAAGCCCGAATGCCCCACCGAGCAGATGAGACCCGATACTGGCATCGCCATAGACTGTGACCTCAATCAAGCCACTCGATCCACAATCAACGTCACCTGTGGGCACCAGGGTGAGTGAAAAATCCTGCGCACTGCAGAGCGAGGCGCACCCGGCAACAGCGGTTGCCAATGAAACGATCTTGAGCATGTCTTCTTCCTCCTGCGGTCGCCCAAACTGCTCGGGCGAGCACATCTTAACACAGAGAAAAATAGTCATGCAAGGTAAAACTTGAAACTTATCTTGCGATTAATGTCGCCTCGGAGATCGTGTGCACCGTGCCGCGTCGGTGGTGCAAGGTCACGCGCTGCCCGGGTCCATAATCACCGAGCACGCGGATGAGCTCGAACAGATCTCGGGTCGGACGTCCGTTGATGTGCGTGATCACGGAACCGAGTTTGAGCCCGGTTCTGCGGCGTGCGCCACCCGGAAGGGCCTTGACGACCACGCCGTCGCCCGATCCGTTCTCGATCTCGATGCCCAGCGTCGCGCTCAGATCTGCGCCGGTCTCAGGTACCGATGGCAGCGAGCGAACCCACTCGCGGTACGACTTCTCCAGCTCTGGCGGCTCCTGGCCAGTGACGGCCAATATTGACCGGTAGCCAGTTGGGTCCTGATGATAGTGTGCGCAGTAATGTTGATAGAACTCATCGAGCTTGTTGGTATCGAGCAGCCACAGCATCGCGGCGCGTGCCTGGGCATACTGTGCGAGCGGACGCTTCGCGGTGAACGAGTTCATGTCGATCCGAGAGAGGTCCTCGATCGATGGGAGGCGATTCGCCTTGAGCAAGCGCTGCACGATATTGGTCCGCCATGACGCCACGGGCTCGGGGTTAGCCCCACGCTTGTCGTAGTCTTCGATGAGCGAGGCCAGCCCCTCCTGTATCCAAGGGGCGTGCACCTGCCCGAGCCGGCTCATGTCCCGCCAATGAAGCACGTGCACGAACTCGTGCCGCAGCGTCGCGCCGAGATCCTGCGCGACGAGTCGACGCTGCTGGTGCTCGTACGCCCCGCCCACGGAGCTGAGCGAGGAACGAACCTCGGGTCCGAACACCGTGATGGCCCACCGTGCGAACCCCGTCCGGTCTGGCAGCCCGATCATGACCCAGGGCGAGTCGCTCAGATCGTGCTCGGGCAGCTCGGTGAACAGCTCGCGGTGCGCCCAATCCGCGATCATCTGGAGTTCCCCCATGGCCTCGTCGGTGGCGACCGGGTCGTGCCCGGAACGGAGCTCGAAGCGGAGGGTCTCATCGGTCCGAGACTCGATCTTCTTCCTGAAGAGCCCTTCGATCAGGGTGATGTCCGCCGCTCGTCGGGCATCGATCAGGGCGTCCCACTGGTTCATGAGCTCATCGAACCACGGGTCGGCCCGCAGTGCTGCCACGTGCGAATCCCTGTATAACTGCGGCTTGTCCGTGAACCCCAGCGCAATGGCGTTGCTCATCGCCGCGATCGCCTCGGGCACCTCGTCCTGCATGCAGTGGGCCGCCGCGAGGTTGTAGTGCCCGACATAGGAATCCGGCCGGAGCTCGATGAGTTCGCGGAAAACCTCCTCCGCCTGCTCATACTCGCCGGATCGCATAGCGATCACGCCCTTCGCTTCGAGCTGGGAGGGCTTCGGCTCATCGAGCGCGGCCCAGACCGGCGCGATGCAGAGCATGAGAAGGAGCGAGATGAGCTTGATGGGGTTCATGCCGGGTTATTCGCACGAGCGGCTGCCTCGTTGCGTTCGATGAGCAACTTGATCGCGTCCGGCATGGCCTCGCATTCGAGCTTGAACACCCTCGCCGCGAGCTCATCGGGCGTATCCGTCGCGAACACGGGGCACCGCTTCTGGACGATGACGGAGCCCGTGTCATACTCATCGTCCGCGAAATGCACCGTACAGCCCGATTCATTCACCTCACCCCGCCGTGCGGCTTCGATCACGGCCTCGTGCACATGGTGGCCGTGCATGCCCTTGCCGCCGAAGTTTGGGAGCAGGGCGGGATGTATGTTGATGATGCGGTTGCGGGTTCGCTCGGAGATCGGAACAAGCTTGAGGTACCCTGCGAGCACGATCAGATCGACCTTGTGCGTGTCGCAGAGCGCGTCCAGCCAGGCCGGGTCCAGGCGTTTTTCGTGCACGTGGGTTTCGATGACGGCGTCGCGTGCCTTCTGGGCACCGAGGCAGTCTCTGGAAGCGATGACCACGGGGATCATCGCGGGGATCTCCCCGCTCTGAATCCGCTCGATCAGGTTGTCCAGCGTCCGCCCGGACCCCGAGAGCATGACCGCGAGTCGCGCAGGCCTGTGGAATCTGGGGAGGTCATCGAAGCTCACGACACGTCCTCATCGCCATCACTCGGGCACTGGATGGGGTGCTCGCGGAACGGGTGGGGCACGCCGTTTCGCATGCCGACCATGGTGAGGCGTGCGCTGGTGACACGCACGACCTCGTGGGTTTTGAAGCGCTCTGCCTCGACCTCGACCTGCACATCGATGCTCGTCCGCCCGAACCGTGTTGTGCACGTCGTGAGGGTGACGATGTCGCCCACGTGGACGGGCGCGTGGAACTCGACCTTGTCGATCGCCGCGGTCACCCAGTCGAGATCACCATGCCGGCGTGCCTCCACAAAGCCCGCCTGGTCGATGTAGCTCAGGATGATGCCCCCGAAGATTGTCCCGTACGGGTTCGTCTCCTTGGGCATCGTGACGATCCGCATCGCCATCACTTTCTGGTCGAGCGGGGTCTTGTTCTGACTCGGGTCGTGATGTTCTTTACCCATCGAGCATCTCCCCGGTTTCCGCCTCGTGGCGCAGATCCTTGAACACACACTTGGGCACATAGTTCTCAACAACCGGTGCCCAGCCGTCCGGGCCGATCATGCCCTTGACAAAGCTCGATGAGAGCTCGCACAGCTCGCGAGGTGGCATCAGGAATGCCGTGGTCAGATTCGGGTTCAGGTCCGAGTTGACATACCGCATGCCCCGCTCGTACTGGTAGTCCGCCTCGTTTCGGATCCCACGGATCACAAATCGAGCGTTCACCGTCGCCGCGTAGTGCGCGAGGAACTGGTTCTCGATGACCGCGACCTCGACGTTCTCGTATGCCGAGCAGATCTCCCGCAGCCACAGCTCGCGTTGCTCGAGCGGGTAGCTGTAGCCCTTCTCGGGATTCCGCGCGACCGCGACGATCAGCTTCTGGAAGAGACGGGCGCCCTGCTCGATCATCCATACGTGCCCGTTCGTTGGCGGATCGAAGCTCCCGGCATACACGGCGCTTTCGCTCATATCACGCTCCGATCGCTGAGTCATACGGCCTGGGTGCTCACCGCCTCGACGGCGCTGATGAACATCCCCAACCCAGGTGCCGGAGACTCACGCACGCTCCGCGGAAGACGCGTCCAGTACGGATGACGGTTCCAGTCGAGCATGCGCTCGGGGTGCGGCATCAGCCCCATGATTCGCCCGCTGGGGTCGCAGATGCCCGCGACCCGATCCACCGAGCCGTTCACGTCATCGCGGTAGCGGAGGGCGATCTGGTGGTTGCCGCGGAGCTGCTCGAGCACCGCATTGTTCTTGGTGACGAAGCGCCCTTCGCCATGCCCGATCGTCATGAGCAGCTCGTGCTCTTCGCCCTGCGCGTTTGCACGTTCAACCAGATCACGCGTCCAGATGCATGGCGAGTCCGGGTTCGGCTCGATGGCAACGCAGTCGTCCTGGAATCGTCCGCTCGTGTTCTCGCACAACGCGACACTGGCGCTCCGATCAGCGTCCAGTCCTGGGAGGAGCCCGATCTGGGTGAGGACCTGGAAGCCGTTGCAGATGCCGATCATCGGGACGCCACGGTCCGCTGCAGCGATCAGCTCAGGCAGCAGCTTCTGTCGGGTGTGCATCGCCATGATGCGCCCTGAGCTGATGTCGTCGCCGTAGGAGAACCCGCCGGGGAACCCGATCAGATCGAAACCTCTGATCTGTGTCGGGTCCTTGATCAGGTGATCGAGGTGGAGAAGCTCCACCTTCGCACCCGCGAGCGTAAACGCCCTGCAGAGTTCGACTTCCGAGTTGATTCCCGCGGTGCGGATAACCAGTGCGCTGGGCGTGCTCATGATCAATCCTAGACCCGAGCACGAGTGCGGGCTTGCCCTGATTCTCAGCGACGCGAGTTCCAGCCCAACGGGCTGGGCGCTATGATCGGGCTGACGCGTCTTTGAGCGCGGGGACGATCCCATTTTTTCGAATCTTGCGCCTCATGAGGCGATGAACAAGGAACCCAGCGATGCCCGCAATCCATCCGTTCCGAGCGGTCCAGTACAACCACGGCAAGGGCGACGTCAGCGATCTGATCGCGCCGCCGTACGACGTCCTTGATCTGAATCAGAAGCAGGCGCTGCTCGACAAGAACGAGAACAACATCGTCGGCGTCGATCTCCCCCACGTCCCCGCGAAAGAACTGGGACCGAATGAGGCCTACGCGGCATCCGCGAGCAAGCTCGCGTCCATGATCGAGTCCGGCGTGATGTCCCAGTCGGACAAGCCCGCGATCTATGCGTACCGCCAGAGCTTCGAGTTCCAGGGCGAGAAGTACCAGCGCTGCGGCATGGTCGCCGCGGTCGACACCGTTCCCTTCGGGAACCGGGACGGCGGCGGGATCCTCGCGCACGAGCAGACCTTTGGCGGCCCCAAGGAAGACCGGATGGCGCTGATGAAAGCAACGGGGTGCCAGACCTCACCGATCTTCGGTCTCCACCCCGACGAGGACGGCGAAGCGGTCAGGATCATCCACTCCGTCATGGAATCGCGTGATCCGGACATGACCGCGGATATGGGTGACGGGATCAGCCAGGAAATCTGGACCATCGACGACGACGAGACCATCCGCTCCTACCAGCAGGCGCTCGAGGGCGAAGACATTTTCGTAGCAGACGGGCACCACCGCTACAACACGGCGCTCAACTACCTCGAGTCGCTCGGCGATGTCCCAGCGGATCATCCCGCACGCCGGACGATGTACGTCCTGGTTTCGATGTCCGATCCCGGGCTCGCGATCGGCCCGACCCATCGTGTCCTTGGTGGGATGGAGAACTACACCATCGAGAAGTTCATCGAGGCGGCGCAGGGCATCCTCAACATCGAGGCGATCGACAACGACCCGCACACGTTCGAATCGCAGATGGCCTCGCTCGCTGAACGTGAGCACACCGTGAACGTGTTCGGCATCTACGACTACGCGACCGGGCTCTGCTTCGGTGCCTGGCCGGCGGTCAACGACCCGCTCGACGCCCAGTTCCCCAAGCAATCCGAGGCCTGGCGCACGCTCGACGTCGCGCTCATCCAGCACCTGATCGTTGAGGAAATCTGCCAGCCCGAGCTCAACAACGGTGAGCCCGTCAAGTGGGCCTTCCCCCATTCGATCGACGAGGTCCTCGCGATCGGCAAGGGCGAGGAAACCGGCTCGTCGATCGCGGGCGGCGGCAAGCCGCAGCTCGCGATCATCGTTCGCCCAACACCGCTTGAGGCCGTGCGTGATATCTCGCGTGCCGGCGAGCTCATGCCGCAGAAATCGACGTTCTTCTACCCCAAGCTCGCGACCGGCTTGTGGATCAACCCGCTCTCCTGAGCACCTCGCATCAGAAATCGATATCGATCGCGGCTGGGTCATACACCCAGCCGTGTTTTTCATCGTCCCTGTAATACGGCTCGCCATCGGTGTGCATCACCCACATCTTCGCACCCGCTGAACGCAGCTTCGCGAGCTGGTTCTTGCCAATGCGGGTGCGGAGCGTGACCGTCTTTTCCGCGTATTCTCTGTTGAGGATCTCGGTCCGGTTTTCGATGGTGTGGATCGTTTTCGAGTCGCTCAGTGGCACCGTGATGTCGAGCTCTTCGATCTCACCGATCGAGATCGCCTTGACCCGTTCGATGAGCTCCAGCTGCCCCATCGGGAGCGCCTCGGCGTCCGGATCACCCGGAAGCGAGCACAGCGGGATGGCACCGACAGACCGTGATTGCCAGTACAGGAGGTCCTGCTCGTCGACCTCGTCCTTGTCGGCCTTGTTGAGTACGACCAGGAGGTCCGGGCGCTCGTAACGCTTGATATCTCCTGCGCCGTCCCGCTTCGCTTCCTCGGCACGCTTGATCTCTCGCTGCTCGACCTCCTCGAACAGCTCCTCGAGCGTGCCCATCACGGTCTCGTAGTGGAGTTCGGAGCTCGGATCCGATACGTCCAGCAGCACCAGCAGGAGGTCCGCGTGCGTGGCTTCTTCGAGCGTTGCGCGGAACGAAGCAACGAGGTGGTGCGGTAGGTCACGAACGAATCCGACCGTGTCGGACAGCATGACGTTGTGCCCGCCGCCCAGATCCCACTCGCGCGTTCGTGTCATCAGGGTCGCGAAGACCCGGTTGTCCGCGTACGCGCCGCCCTGCGTGAGTGTATTGAAGAGGGTGCTCTTGCCCGCGTTGGTGTATCCGACGAGGCCGACGGTGAAGTAGTCGTTGTTCCGCTTCTCGACCGCGCGACGCTTGCGAGCCTGGATCTCTTCGAGCTCTCGCTTGAGCTGGGTCTTGCGGCGCTGGACCAATCTTCGGTCGATCTCGAGCTGCTGCTCACCCGGGCCGCGTGTCCCCACGCCCCCGATGCCACCCGATCCGACGATTCGCTCGAGGTGCGACCACATCGCGCGGAGTCGCGGGTAGGTGTACTCGAGCTGGGCGATCTCGACCTGCAGCTTCGCCTCGTGTGTGGTTGCTCGTGATGCAAAGATGTCGAGGATCAGCTCCGAGCGATCGAGCACCTTGCGCTCGGTCATCTGCTCGATCTTGGCGATCTGCTTGGGGGAGAGGTCGTGATCGAAGATGATCGTCTTCGCGTTGAGCGCTTCGCACATCCCCTTGAGCTCTTCGATCTTGCCCGTGCCCATGTACGTGCCCGCCTCGGGGCGATCGCGGCGCTGCTCGATCTCGCCGACGACCACCGCGCCGGCCTGACGCGACAGCTCGCGCAGCTCTCCGAAGGGATCGCGCTCATCGAACTTCGATTCGGGCAACCGGACCGCGGCCAGCACCGCCCGCTCGGCCTGGACCTTAATACTCTGACGTTCTTTGGGTTCTGGCATGGACCTGTAGTGTACCCGCGATCCGCGAAAAATCACTGCTTGAGCGGACGCAGCGACCGTAAACGTCGCTCATCGTTGAACTTCGCGAGCGCTGGCGGGTGATCCGCGAGCAGGCGGACCAGCTGCGAGCCCGAGCACTGCAACCGCACGGACGCCTTGCGCGTGTCATAGCCGCACGCCTCGATCACGTCCAACGCCTCCGCGAGTATCGATGGAAAGTCCTCGTGACGCACCGCGCAGACGATCTTCCTGTTCCTGCATCGCGACTTCCAGAGTTCCGACCGGATCTCCCCGTCCGGCACCAGCACCCGGTGCTGTGTCGCAAGGTTCAGGCGGAGCCGCTTCACTGCCACCCGCTGGTTTTCCTTGGCGAGGCGACGCTCCCCTGCCTGCCCCTCGATCCCGGTGGGGTCGTGCGTGATGGTGATGTGCGTCTCGACCTTGTTGCGGTGCTGACCGCCCGGCCCGGACGTCCTGCCGCGCGTCAGGGTGCACTCCTTCATGAGTGCTTCGAGCCCGAGGGCCGCCGGATGAACAGGGCGCTGTACGGGCTGATCGAGCTTGTCGAGGAAGCTGAAATCCATCTCAGCAGGCCGTTGTCGGAATCGCTGAGAGTGTGAGATCGTCGGCCTGGCCGTTTTCATACAGCCTTGCCCCGAGCCCCGCGATCATGGCGGCGTTATCAACGCAGTACTCCATTCGTGGGATGATCAGTACCAGATCGTGGTCTTCTGCGAACCGGGCCATCTCGGATCTCACAAGCGTGTTCGCGCTCACTCCCCCACCAACGATCAAGGTCCGGCACCCCTCCACCCGATCGATGGCTCGCCCGAGCTTGAGTACCAGAGCACGGACCGCCGCCCGCTGGAAGCTCGCGGCGATGTCGCGCATCCGTTCTTGCGTCAGCGGTGGCACCTCCGGCGCGGGCAGCGGATCTCTTCCGGGCAGCGCCGGGGGCGCGGGGCGCCCCTTTGCCTCGTAGAGCACGGCAGTCTTGAGCCCGGAGTAACTGAAATCGAGCGAGTCCTTTTTGAGTCGTGACACAGGGAAATCGAACGCACGCTCGTCCGCACCGTCCTCACGCGCGAGTCGATCGATCGCAGGCCCGCCCGGATGCCCCAACCCAAGTATCGAAGCGACCTTGTCAAATGCCTCGCCGATGGCATCATCGATCGTCGATCCCAATCGCTGTACCCTCAGAGCGTCAGGCATCGAGTACAGGGAAGTGTGCCCCCCGCTGACGACCAGACCGAGTGCTGGGTACTCCGGCTCTTCGCGTCCGAGCATCCCGGCGTACAGGTGCGCATGAACGTGATCGACCCCGACCAGTGGAACGCCCAGCGACCAGGCGAGTGCCTTTGCGGCGCTCAGACCAACGAGCAACGAACCGATCAGGCCCGGGCGGTGCCCGATCGCGATCAGGTCGATGTCGCTGTGCTGGATCCCGGCACGGTCGATGGCGTCGCGCAGAACGGGCAGCATGTGCTGCTCGTGGGCTCGCGATGCGATCTCGGGGACGACACCGCCGAACTCCTCGTGCAGGTCGTACTGGCTTGCCACGATGCTGGATCGGACCTCACGACCGTCTACTACAACGCTCGCGGCGGTCTCGTCGCACGACGACTCAATCCCCAGGACGATCACGAATCGTCGTCCCCCGATTGGGGTGCGCTGTCCTTCTTCTCGACATCGGCATCGACAAGCCACGCCTCAAGACTGTTGCCGGTGATGCGCAGTGTCGTGACGATGTTGCCTTCGGCGTCACGGACGACCAGCTCGCCCCCCTCAAGGTTGGTCTCGTCGTCCCAGAAATCGCGCGGATCGTTCGCGATGATCTCTGTCGGGACCTCCTGCTCGGCTGCCTGCATCCGCTTGTCCAGGCGGGCCAGCTCACGAAGAAGGCGCTCTTCCTGTGCCCGGAGTGTGTTGAGCTCGGCAAGTGCCACATCGTCGGGCTCGTTAGCCTCGATGCCGACAGGCTCGAACTCACCCGTGGCAAGGCGATGCTGCATGACCCGGATCGCTGCACTCAACTGCGGATCGCTGAGTTCTTCGAGTACCGCCTGAGTATCCCGGAGGTCGACCTGCTCGGAATCGTCATTGTGCTCGATGATTTCCTGCTCGCGGCGAGCGCGGAGCATATCGATGGTTTCATCCGTTGTCACCGGGACGAAGTAACCGCTCGTGGGATCGACACCCCACACAGTGGAGTCGTCGCGACGGTGCAGCAGACGCCCGGAGGGCAGGTAGTAGTACTGCTCGGTGATCTTGAGCACCCCCGCGCCGGATTCGAGCGGGCGCACGGTCTGCACGGAGCCCTTGCCGAAACTTCTGGTCCCGAGGATAACTGCCCGGCCATGATCAGACAGTGCCCCCGAGAGCACCTCGGAGGCGCTCGCGCTCTGGCCGTTCACCATGACCAGGAGCGGGAGATCGGTGATCGTGCCTTCTGGGGTTGCCCGGTCCGTTTCCTCCTCGAACACGCGTCCCTTGGTCGACACAATCGTGCCTTCCTCGATGAACAGGTCAGCGATCTCGATCGCCTCGTCCAACAGTCCGCCCGGATTGAATCGGAGGTCCAGCACCAGCCCGTTCAGATCGCCGCCGAGCTCACGCTTGGTATGCTCGATCGCGTCCTTGACTTCCTGAGCGCATCCCGGCGTGAACTGCGTCAGGCGTATGTAGCCGATGCCCGCGCTGGGGTCGATCAGGTGCATCCATTCTCCGTCGCCGCCCTCTCGCATGAAGCCCTTGACGGCCTGAACCTTGATATGGTCGCGGACGATGTCGATCTTGAGCGTCTCAGCGCCACGCTCGACGGTGACGGTGACCGTCGTGTTGGGCTCGCCCGTGAGCAGATCGATCGATTCGTCTATCGTCAGGCCTTCTGTCGACTCGCCGTCGATCTCAACCACGCGATCGTCCGCCATCACGCCGGCTTTCCATGCAGGCGAGCCGTCGAGTGGTGATGAGATGGTCAGCCAGCCGTCCCGGATCTGCACCTCGGCACCGATCCCAACGTATTCGCCGGTCAGATCCTTGGAGAAGTCCTTGGTGTCCCTCGTCGGCACGAACGTCGTGTAGGGGTCGTTGAGCTCTTCGAGCATGCCCTCGATGGCCCCCCGCTGCATCGCTTCGATGTCCGCTTCCTCGACATACAGGGCGTTGATGAGCGTGCTCACGTCGACGATCGGGTCGAAGAAGCTGTACTGATCGTCGGTGATCCGGATCGCGTTGGTCGCGACCGCGATCGTGGATCCAACCACGGCGACGCCCAGAATCCCGATAAGTGGCAGCGTTGATCGTTTGCTCATCGTGAGTGCTCCATAGCCGGCAAAGCCCCGGCAGCGGGGCCGAGGCGATTATTCGTTCTTACAGTCTATACCCGCGCGGGCGAGGACCGGTTCGCCTTGGGAGAAACGCCGATTGGGGCTCAAGGGACCGGAACGAGTTCCTGACGGAGGAAATCCCCATAACGAGCGCCGCCGCCGGCAACCTTTGCGAGCACTCGCCCCTCACCGTCCACGATGAAACTGGTGGGATAGCCGCTCGGCCCCAGCTGTTTGATCTCATCGCGGTCTTCGCCGTCTTCAAGATACACTGGGATCGCGTGCTCGCGGATAATCGCAACCAGCTCCGGATCCTGCAGTGGACCGCGTTTGAGCGATTGGCACGGGGCGCACCAATCGGCCGTTGCGACCGCGAAGATCGGCTTGCCCTGTTGCTGTGAGATCTGCATGGCTTCTGCGAGCGAGTAGCCGTCCGAGAAGACATCTGGGGTCTCCGCGGGCCCGCGGATCAGCGAGATCACGTTGGGCAGCGCCAGCGCAAGCAGGAGCACGATGATAAGAATAGGAAAGGCTTTGGACTTCGGGTTCATCTTTGCTCCCAGGGCATGCTTCCGGCACCCAGCAAACGCGGGTACTCGGTTTTCTATTCCATGCCAACTACCACTCTTCCAACTCGCCGACGAGCGGCTCGACCAGGTCCTTGCGTGTCACGATGCCAATATCCCGCGATCCCTGTCGGATCACGCCCATATGGCCGCCCGACCGATTCAACGCCCTGAGCGCCGTTTCCACGCTCATCTGAGCGGTGAGGTAGACGGGTTTATCCATGAACCCATCGATTGTCGCAGACTCATCTGATGCCAGCGGGTGCGTATACAGATCGATCGCATGAACGAGCCCCACGACGTTGCCGTCCTTCCCGAGCACCGGGAAGCGCGAATATGGGTGGCCGCGGACTGCCCCCCTGGCTCGGCCAACTGTCCAGCCGGCTCTGAGACCGCGGACGAGTCCGATTGGGATCATCTCACCCTGTACCTTGGTGTGTTCAAGCTGCAGGGCCCGGTCGATCAGCGAGACCTGTGCTTCGCTCATTGTGCCCGATCCGAACTTAAGGAGTTCGGCGACCGACTCGCGTGCATCACCGAGCGAGCCCAGCGAGCCAACACCGACAAGCTTGGATGCGGATTCAGCGACCCAGCCGAGCACCGGAACGATTGGGACCCATGTCACGGCTTTCCGGAGCACGATGAGCACAATCGAGAAACGCGGCATCAGCACGTCCGCGTTGGCCCGGAATACCTCTTTCGGTGTCGACTCCGCGAACACCAGCAGGACCGGAGTCAGCACGACAACCTGCACGAGGATCATCTGCAGATCGCTCAGCCCGATCATGGCGACCAGCGTCGTCAATGCCAGTGTGCCAGCATAGTTGAAGATGTTGTTCCAAACGAGCAGCGCCGTGAGTGACGGGACAATCTGATCGAGGAGCGCCTGCAATCTTCGGGCGCGCGTGCCGGATTTTTTGGCACCCTCGACCTGCACACGCACCCGGTTGGCGCTGTAGAGCCCGACCTCCAGCCCGGAGCAGAGAGCCGATCCGCCGATGCCGACAAGCATCAGGAGCAGCCAGAGTGTGACTTCGGCGATGCTCATGACGTGCCCTCCGCCGCCTCGGTCTCGGGCATCAGGACACGCAGCTCGATCCGCTCGATCGCACGCTCATTCATGGAGACGACCCGCATCTCGATGGCACCGGCGCGGACCCGATCCCCCACTTCGGGCAGGCGGTCGAGCAGGACCATCACCAGCCCGCCCAGCGTGTTGACGTGCTTCGTGTGGGCGATGAGCGATCGGTCTTTGAAGAGCACCGACCAGTCCCGGATGCTCAGTCGCCCGGGCACCGACCAGCGGCCGTTCCCCAGGTCTTCGATGGACTCCGCGGGGTGCTCGTCCGGGTGCTCCAGCTCTTCGAGCAGTTCCTTGAGGATATCCGCGATCGTGATCACGCCGCTGACCCCGCCGTGCTCGTCGACACACACGCCCACCCTGCGTCCGGATTCTCGGAGCTGCTCCATGAGCATGTCGAGGCGTGTCTGTTCCGGGACGTAGAGCACGGGGCGGATCGCCTCACGGATGGGTATCCCCTCGAACACCTTTCTCGCATCAACGATGCCCAGCATCCCGTCATCGAGCCCTCGCTCGCACACGAGGGTGCGTGTCCTCCCCGTCCGTCTGCAGAACTCGGCCAACTCGTCGAGCGTTACGTCCGGGGTCACCCATTCCATGTCGACGCGCGGCGTCATGACCTGCTCCACCCGCAGGTGCCCCATCTCGACGATGGACGTGAGAACGAGCTGCTCGCCGCGGTCGATCACGCCATCGCCCGCGCTCATGCTGATCAGCTTCGAGAGCTGCTCCGGCGTCACGTCGGATGCCTCGCCCTCAGCCGAGGATGGGGCGACCAATCGGGCGAGCGGGGAGATCACCCAGACGTCCAGAACACGCAGCAGCCCAGAAATCGGCTTGCGGATGAACAGGTGCACCGGGGCGGCGATCCGCAGGAACAGGAGCGTGGCCCCAGAAGCGAACAGCTTTGCGAAGACCTCACCCATCAGGATGATGGTGGTCAGCGAAACCACGGAAACAGCCACGCGAGTCAGCCCGCTCTCCGCCCGGAGCGTGAGGACACTCGTCACGATGAAATAGCTGACGTTGATGACCATGTTGAGCAGGAGCACCTGCATCAACAGTTCTCTGGGGCGTGAGAGCAGGGCGTCGACCATCCGTGCGAGCGTTGGGTTGCTACGTCGGAGCGTGGCCCGCTGCCCATGGGTCACCCCGAACAGCGCCGTCTCAGACCCCGAGGCGAACGCGGACCCCACGAGCAGGACCGCGAGCACAATGAGGAAGGGTGAGTCGGATGCGTCCATGGTGTTCACGTGCCGGCGTGGGCGGTCTTAACTGAAATCGGCCTGAGCAGGGTCATACTCCGGATCGAGTTGCTCGATGAGGCGCTCGATGTATCGCCACGCATTGAGTAGCACACGGATGGTGCGCAGCTGCTCCATATCCGGATCGCTGCCGAGCGAGTTGAACATCTCCGAGACCTGGTCCCGGTACGCTCGGCGCTGGGCAATGCCCCACTCCTCCCACTGCGCTCGCTCCTCGTCGCCGCCCGAATCGATGGCCGCCTCGATCTCCTGACGGGTCATCATCATGTCCATCAGGAACCCGTCGGGGAGGTCACGGCAGGCGGACGCGTCAGGGCCGCCAAGAACTGCAAGAAGCCGGATGGCTCGCTGCTCGTCATCGAGGATCGCCGCGCGGGCCTCATTGAGCGTGGCCGGATCGGTCGGCTGATCGCCGCCCCCCGCATCAGGGTGCGCCTGCGACAGCTTCGCGCGGTACGCCCGCTCGACTCGATCGCGATCAATGTCGTAGGCAACCGGCAACCCGAGCGCCTGGAACGGATTTCGCATCTCCTGATCATTCATCCCCGTATGGTATGTCATCTCGCCTCGCTCGTTGGTGAACACCCGTTCTGGGGGCCAATCTGCTCGCCCGCCTTGACGTGCGGCGTGTTCTCCGCGACCATGGGGTGTCGAAGATCGTTCGTAGAGGGATGGAAAGGCCACCGCGCATGACGATGCACATCGGGATTGTTGGAGTTAGCCCCGAGGGCGCTGCGCTCTGTTACCAGCAGCTGTTCCGCCATGCCGCGATTCTGCTTGAGCCGCACCTCCACCCCACCGTCAGTGTGCACAACATCCCGCTGGCCCAGTACATCGACGCCGTTCGTCGCGACGACTGGGTCCAGGTCGGAACCTACCTGAGCGACTCGGCCAAGCGGCTCGCGAGCATCGGGGCGGAGTTCTGCTTCTCTCCGGACAACGCGATCCAGCACGCGGTGCAGCTCGCAAAGACCAACTCCCCGATCCCCTGGCTGAAAATGACGGACGCGGTAGCCTCACGCATTATCGAGGATCAACGTCAGACGGTTGGCGTCATCGGCACACGCTACGTGACCACGGGCTCCGCGTATCAGACCGGGCTGGGAATCAAGGGCATCAAGCTGGTTCGTCCCAACGATGAGGATACGGATCTCCTCGACAACATCATCTTCTCGGAGTTGGTGTACGGGATCATCGAGGAAGAATCCCGAGAAGCGATGCTGGCCGTCATCCGACGCCTCTGCGATCGCGGCTGCGAGGGGATCATCCTGGGCAACTCAGAGGCCCCGCTCCTGATCACGCCGGAGAACTGCGACGTTCCGCTCTACAACGCTTCGGACATCATGGCCGAGCACGCGTTGAAATACGCGATCAACACCCACAAGAACGCTTCATAAAGCCCGAGACCGCTTCGCTCGCGACTGCTCGATAGTGCGGGTCAGCCCAGATATTGTTGTGTCCTGCGCCATCGATGATGCAGCGTTCTGCGTGTGGTGCGTACTCGCTCACGTCCATCGCGTCCTGTATCGGGCTGACAGGGTCCTGATCGCCGTGCAGGAACAGGGTTGGAACCTGTACACGAGCGGCAAGCTGTGCCCGATCGAACCCATGCCAGCGAGCGCCCTGCCCGAGTTTCAGGCCGATCAGCGAGAGCGCGGGCTTGAGACTGAGCCTGTGGGGTATGCCTCTTAACGCGAGCACGGCCTGCGCCGGGGTGTAGGGTACCCTGTACACCGCTTCGCAGATGACACCACGCAGGCGCTGGGGGCAGTGTGGGTCTGCAGCGATCGCGAGCGAGATCCCTGCGCCCATGGACCATCCAAAGAGCACGAGGTCCTCATCGCTGATGCCCAGAACCGTGAGCAGCTCGATCGCGGCTTCGTGCTCATCAGCACCCATCTGGGCATGGGCTGGGGCTTCTCCGTGACCGGGTAAATCCCAAGCGATGATGCGGGATGCGTGATCTGCGATCGGGTACATGCGTTTGAGCGCGCCCTGTCTGCTTGAGCCCCACCCGTGGGTCATCAGCACCACCGGCCCAGTTGGGTCTCGGCCTGCGATGTCCCAGATTGGCACCCGCCCATGCTTCGTATCGATTTCACAGTTCTCAAACTGAAGCGGCTCGTCGAGCTCGCTCGGATCCCCCGCCTGAGATCGTGATACCGACCACGCGTACGTGCGCCGCGGCGGGTGCGTCAGCATCCACGCGGTGTACAGGATGAGCGAGCCCAGACCGATCACAAAGCCGATCGCGAGTATCTGGATGAGGCCGAGGATCGGATGCATGGTCCGATGGTATCCGACCCCGATGTGCGTTGATCACGCGCCGAAGATGTTCTTGATGTCATTGAAGGTGACATACAGGAACATCATGCCGATGAAAACCAGCCCGGCGAGGGTCGCGACGTTCTGCACCACGATCGGAACGGGCCTGCCGCGGACCCATTCGTAGCAGAGCATCAGGAACTGCCCGCCGTCGACGATCGGGAGCGGCAGGAAGTTGATCACCGCGAGATTGATGGAGATCAGCGCCATGAAGAAGAGCACCCATATGAATCCCTGAGAGGCGATCTGCGTACCCAGATGGGCGATCCCCACCGGCCCCTTGAGGTGACGGACCTCCACAGAACCCTGGAACAGGCGCAGGAAGGTCAGGTAGGTCTGCATCATGACGCGCCGTGATTCCGCGATGCCGCGTTGAATCGCTTCACCGGGGCTGTCGGATCGATCGATGACTTGCTCCGGCTTAAAGAGCTGGGCCAGCGCCGCGCCGCCGGGCAGGGTCCACCCGAGCTCGCGGAGCTGCTCGATATCTGAGCGTGCGAGCTCCCACTGCTTCGTTGCCGTCGGGATCGATCCGTCCGGTTGCGTGGGGAGCGGCAGCTGGAGCGTGACGGGCACGATGAACGACTCCGCCCCAGCGTCGAACGATTCACGCGTGTGCTTGACGATCGCGTCAGCAACCTCGCGTAGATTCTCGATCGGCTGCCCCGCGACTGAGAGGATGCGAGAGCCCGGGTAATCCACAATTTCGTGCGCGGGCGTCTGCTCGGGGACGGGGTTGTAGTCCGAATCCGTGAGATAACGCTGCTCATCAAAGGCCGCGATCCTGATCGGCTTGTGCACGAACGGTGCATAGGTGGTGCTCGTCACCGGGAAGAACCCGATGGTGCCCTGAGAGGTGACGTTGACATCGAGTTCGACCCGCTCATAGTTGCCGTCCGCCTGCTGACGGAGCACGGCGAGACTGAGTGCATTGCCCGCGTTTCGCTGGACGATCTCGATGCCCTCAGTGACACTTGGAAACTCTGTGGAACCAACCTGGACGAAGATATCGCCCGGTTTGAGCCCCTGCTTCGTGTCGGCCGCACTCGCGTTGGGGTTGACCATCATGACGCCGTGCAGCCCTAGGACATGCTCAATCCCGGCGAGCCCGCCGTCCATCGAGACAGCGCCCTGCTGGAGCTCACGAACCGGCGCGATGCTTGAGTTGAGCAGCTCACCGTCACGGTTGATGGTGATCTGGAACGGCTTGCCTCCGGACTCCTTGGCCGCATCGAGCAGGTCGAGCGGCGAGCGGACGGGGCGGTCGGCGATCGTCGCGAGCGTGTCCTGCGCCTGCAACTGCGGTACGCCCGCGCCACCCGCGAGCATGCTGACGCGTCTTTGCTCTTCGTCGGTCTTGGCTTCGTGCACGCTGGTTGAAATCGGGGGATCGATCTGGATCCCGAGCAACCCGGTCATCGGGTTCTTGACGGGCATGGCCTCGAACGTGATCGGGCCCTCGATCCCGTCGCGCTCGACGACGAGCGAGACAGGGACGCCCTTCTTCGCCATTGCGATCTCGGGCATGATGTGCTCGAATGAGTACATCTTTTTTCCGTTGATCTCGGTGATACGGTCACCACGCTGCAGCCCGTCTTTGACATCTTCACGGCCGATCGGCGTGGCCATCGCGGCGGGCCCGTCTGGTGCCACGTATCCCACCTTGGCGGGGAAGACCTTGAGTCCGGCGTTGAAAACGATGATGAACAGGATGGCCGCGGAGATCACGTTCATGATCACGCCCGCGCTGATGACCACCATCCGCCTGAAGACTGAGCAGTTCTGGTATGAATCCGGCTCCTCGGAAACAGCGTCTGGGTTCAGGTCTTCCTGGCCGAGCATTTTGACATATCCGCCCAGGGGGAGCCAGGAAAGGCGGTACTCGGTCGGGCTGACCTCCTTGTGGAGCTCTTGGGCCTGCTCGGCATTCAGCCCGTACGCCCGCTTGCGGTACTCGGGCTCGCTGGAACCGATCCGTAACCCCATGCCCTTGCGGTATGAGCAGGCGACCTGCCCGAAGCCGATCGAGAACGCGAGCACGCGAATCCCGGCCCACTTTGCGGCCAGAAAGTGCCCGAGCTCATGGATAAAGATGATGAACCCGCTCCCGGCGGCGATCACGAGCAAGTTGGCGAAGGTCCCCACCGGGCCCGGC
>JAEPOJ010000008.1:73868-106164 GCA_017642965.1 Phycisphaerales bacterium | reverse complement strand
GACTCATCACACGGAGCGACTCATAGCGGGCCTCGTACCAGCGGTCAGTATCTGGTGGATATGCCGCGAGCAGACGAAGCCATGATTCGAGTAAGGCCTCAGCATCCCCGACTTCTTCTGCGAGCTTGGCGCACTGCCGCAGACCACGCTCGCTGGGCTGCCCACGTTCAAGGACCTGATTCGATAGACGGAAAGCGAGGTCACGCATCGCGGGGTCGGGGTCCTGAGCATGCAGGAACAATGCGGCGCCGGCCACAACCTCGATCAGTGCACTCTGCTGCAGCCCGATCGGCTCGGGTGCTCTGGGCGTCATCCTGCCGAGCACCGGCACCGCGATCTCAATCAGATCCCGGGCCGAATCCTCATCTTGCTGCCTTTCCCATTGCGTAACCACCGCGTTCAGGATGATGACCTGTCCATCGCGAGCACGCTCCGGCGACAGCGTGCGGAGCTCATCCAGCAGCGATAACGCCTCTTCGATCCGGGATTCGATCAATGCCGCCCTCATCAGCTGTGTGATCAGCTCCGCTTCCACTATGCCGAGCTGATTATCATTGGCCACGATCTGGCGGGCCTGTTCGATGTACCGCCTGGCGGTGCGTGGGTCAGGCGGTACATCCCGCAGCGCGAGGTCGATGCCGACCTGCAGTGTTGAAACCCGCTCCTGAGCAGATGATGCGTCAGCGTCTTGTTCTTGGCGCACGATCCAGTCGATCTGCTCGCGGGTCTGTCGGAGCATCTGCGGATCCGTGAATCCAGATCGACGGAGCATCTTGTATCGGAGCTGAATCTGCAAGCGCCTTGCAGCGAGCAGATTCGGGTCATCCTCAGGGACAGCGCCAAGGGTGTCCAGCGCGGTCTGTTCGTCGACCATGCCCTTCGTGGCGTATCGCAGAACGAGTGTTCGGGTTCTCTCAGACGCGGGATACGCAGCAATAAAACTCCTGACTGACTGCTCAAGCAGGTCGGCGGGCAGCTTCGGATCAAGCGCCATCTGCCTGTCCAGCGCGGCGATCTGCAACCAACGCGCTTCCTCGACCGCCTTGGGATCGAGCGAAGTGCTGAGCACACGCTCGCACGCCTCTATCGCCTGTCTCGGCTTGTCCGCCTGTATGTACGTATACGCGAGCTTCAGCCGGCAATCGTCGCGGTGCTCGGGATACTCATTGACATCTTGCGCCTGCAGTGACCTGACAAGCAGATCGGCTATGGCCATATAGTTGGGTTGCGATGAGCTGCTCTCTATCCGCTCAAGCTCAGCGAGCGCCTTGGCGTAGTTTGGGATAAAGCCGTTTCCGAGCAGCGGCAGGTGCTCGAAACGCTGATACAACTCCACGATGTGCCCGATCTCGCGCTGCTTGACGAGATCCATGATGCATGACTGCACGAGCTTCTCCGCGTCGGTGTCCCCCGCTGATCTCGATGACTCCAGCGTTTTCACGATCACAAACCTGGCGTCCGCGACGGACAGCGGCGCGTCCTGCTGACCGGAGCGGATCTCGATCGCGCTCATAAGCGCGTCGTACCAGGCGCTGCTCATAACATGCACGCGGAGTTGTCTGAGCATTGCCGCCGCACGAACCTCTTCGCTGATCTCATCCTGATCGAGCAATACACCGAGCCATGCCGTGGCGAACTGATACGCGTCAGATTGTGCGTAGCACATCGCGACACCGATCGCGGAACGCGCAACATGCTCATACTCCACCGCCGCCAGATGGAGGTCCTTGCTCTGAGGCATGACGCCTTCATTGCCCAGGAGCCAACCGAACGCCTTGAACGCATCGTCGCCAACGTGACGATCTTCGAGCACCGCGATGCCGTATTCGCTCCATCCGAGGTAGTAATGACCGAATGAGCTCAGCCGTCTGTGGAGCTCGAGCTCACGCTGGGACTCGGTCGTTCTCGCCGAGGCCCTCCTGCGGCTGAGCTGATTGAGTTCCGGTACCACCTGCGCAAGCATCTGTTCAAGACCGAGCCGTGTCGAGCGGAACGCCTCAAGCACCTCGGCCCTCGACTCGGCATCCAGCAGCCGCAACTGGTGCAGCTCGATCGCGTTCTCATGTGAGACAAACGCATCAACAAGGAGCTCGAGGCGGAGCTCGAACAGTGGCGTTGTCTGGATGCGATCGACGAGATCGCGTGCCCGGATCACGACAACGTCGCGATACGGATCATCCCGCTTGACCGACCGGAGCTGCCGCAGATACATGTCCGACAACGCCGCCGCGATCTGAGCCCGCTCGCTCTCGTCCTCAGCCCGCCCGAGTTGATCCTCCAGATGGGCCTCCAGCAGCTGGTCCATATGATTCGTGCGCAGATAGTCACCGATCGAGTCGTCCTGCGTCTTGGTTGCGGCAGCACATACGCCTGAGGATCCAAGCATGGCAATGCATAGCCATCTAGTCAGAAGATTCGCCTGGGACATAGCTCCTCCTTGCGAATCCTGAGTTGCGAGCCGCCTGCAGCGCGGTCGCGATAGATTGAATCGGCACGTCTGGATCTGCCTTGATCGCGACCCCGGGCTCTCTGGGCAGTTGAGCAAGCACGGACTCGAGCGAGACACGGTCACCGCATCTGACCTGTCCGATGGTGAACACCGGCTGGCCATTGAGAACGGATATCCGTATGATCTGCGGCTGCATATCACTCGATTGCACGCCGCCTCCCTCCGTCTGCAGCGCGGAGGGCAGCTTATTCTCTTTTTTCGCAAAGTCCGCCGTCACCAGAAAGAACACGAGAAGCAGAAACACGACGTCAATCATGGACGTGAGTGGCAACGCACCAAGGCGCGAGCGACGCCGGCGGACTGATCGGGATCGAGTCATTGGCTCGCGCCCTCCTGATCAACCGTCGCGAGTTTCCAGCGACGGACACCAACGCCCGAGAGTCTCATCAGCAGGCGATCAAGATAAACCGCTGGCGCGTTGCGATCGGGGCGTACGAGCACATCGAACGGTTCTCCCTCTGGCTGACTCGCGACCCCCGTGGCGGCGATCCGCTCGATCTCGATGAGACTCATCGGCTTTGACTCGAATAGGTACTGCCCGTCCAGGGTGAGATCGATAATCATCGATGCCTGCTGCTTCTCGGTCTCTTCCTCACCCTGCTCCTTGGGCAGATCAATGTCTGTCCTTCGCAGCTCTCCGAACTGCGACGTGAACATGAAGAAGATGATGAGCTGGAACACCACGTCGATCATCGGCGTGAGATCGACGTTGAGCATGTGCCCGGATGTTCCTGAGCGCCTTCTCATCCCGCCTGGCCCTCGGCGCCCTGACTGGCTTCCAGTGGTGCGATCAGCTCTTCGATCTCTTCGTCGATCTCGGTCGTGAGATGATCAATCCGGTTCCTCAGGAAGGTATACATCGCGGTCGAAGGGATCGCAACGATCAACCCGAGCACCGTTGTAATGAGTGCCTGCGAGATGCTCCCCGCGAGCTCGTCAGGCCGGGCCGGTCCATCGGAGAGCGTAATTGCATCGAAGGCCCCCACCATACCGACTACGGTCCCCAGCAGCCCGAGCATCGGCGCAACCGAGGCGATCAGCCCGATACCGTCTGTAAGCCGATACAGTCGATCGACCTCCAACTGCCCGATCTCATCAACGGATGACCGGAGTTCGAGCATGCCGAACGCGGACCTTGAGGCCCTGCTCAAACCCGAGCCGACAACACGCGCCAGGTATGAGGAACCGGGCTGATCCATGCATCTTTTGATCGCCCCATCGATGTTCCCATCGCTGAGGAGAGCCCGAAGATCGGCGGCCAGCTCAGGCGGTGCCAGTTTGTCACGGCGAATGCGGAACAGCTGTGCGCCGATCATCGCGATCGCGACCAGTGAGATCAGGATAATGATCCAACCGATCGGGCCACCCTGCTGGATGTACTCGAGCAATGACCGGTGCACCTCGGGGTCTGATTGAGCGAGAGACAAGCTGCCTGTTTGAATCAATGCCGTCATTGGGTCTGTTCTCCAGCGGTGCCGGGGCGTGCCCGCGTTCCGAGTAGGTTCATTCTGGCGTCTTGCATGAGCTTACTTCCCCACGCGGATCGCTGTGTAGAGTGCAAGTAGCTTTCCGCGATCTCGGCCGCAAGCATGGTCAGCCCAGGATCGATCTGCGGCAGCCTGACGATGACATGAACGAGATGGACGACACCCAGATCTCGGGCATGCAGATCCTCATCTCGGATCAGGCTGACCCCGAGCCCGAGACGCGCCCAGACCTCGATCCACGTGTCGTGTTGACTCTCTGTTCGTCGCAGGAGCGCATCGCGGGCAGCGATCCGTGCAGATCGATCAGTGTGCGCCTGCGCGAAGACCATCTGCTCCAGGAAGATCAAACCGGGATCTCTCGCCTTGTACTCCCGCTTGAGGATCTGAATATGCTCGAGGAGTTCCGGTTTTTCTTCGGGCTCAACGAGCACGGTAGCAAAGTAGGCATGGATCAGCCTCGTTCGACCGCTCGATCGGGGATCAGGGTCCGAGATTGAGTCGTCAGCAATGTGCAAGAACACCGGCGGCAGATCTGAGCGGATACGCAGCTGATCGTCGAGCTGCTCTGGCGTCGACGCATCCTCGGCGCCGGGAAGTGACTCGGCCTCGAACCACGCGAGCATCGGCTCGATGGCGAGCACACGACGCCCGCTCGCGACATAGCACCGCACCAGACCGGCGCACACATCCATCGACTGGGGGCCCTGCTCCCACAGGTACTCTTTACCCAGAGACACGTACAGCGGCATTGCCCCACTGATATCCCCCCGCTTGACGCGGTCGTGCGCCTGCCAGGCTTGCATCGCTCTGGTTGCGTACGCAGGCGGCGCCTGATCCCGAAGCTCGTACCAAGGCACGACCACGGTTTTCATATCCGCGCTCCTCTGGATGTGCAGGCCCTGAGCGTCGGCCAGGGTGACGTTGCCGACAACTGGCGCATCGTCTGGCGAGCGATCCACGGTCACCGGCTGGACGAGAATCGAGAGCGTCAGCAACACGAGCGGTAAGAGACTCAAGGGCGCCCCCCACGGATATGCGTGAACTTGCCCCCCGATTGCTTCGCGATATTGCGCATCATGTTGAGCGCCGCAAGCGCATCCTGCTGATTCGCCAGCTCACCGAAGAGGATCGTGTGAACCGGGATCAGCTCCCTGCGATTCAGCTGACGAACCTTCTGCGGAACGTCGGTATCGAAGAGGCCGTCGGTCATGAAGTAGATCGCATCCGCTTCCGGATCCAACTCAAACACGAGCTCAAATCCGCCGAGCGGCCGCGTGCCTCCATTGGGATCAAATCCGAGGAGCGTCTTCGCCGCGAGAACTTTGTTTGATCTACTGGCCTCGGTCCAGTTGCCGCTGCCGAACACCGCGATCGCATTTGTTGAGTACAGCACGATACTGAACTGTGCCTGCGAATCCAATCCATTGATCGAGCGGATGAGTTCCGCCCGTGTCTGCTCCCAACGGGTGTACACCCCTGACGCGTTCAGTGTGTTCATCGATCCTGAGATATCGACGATGTACGCAAATCGCCTCCCTTGGGCCTCAAGCCCAAAGAAGCTGGCTCCGTCGCCGGTCCCGGCTCCAGCGCTGCCCGTGCTGGTATCAACGCTGGTCAGCGATCCCCCACCGGGGTTCAGGCTTGGCGCGATCGAATCCGCGAGCTCATCGATCGAATCATCGTTGCTCTGATCCGACAAAAGATCGACTCGCAACGACTCCGTGGGCACTGGGGCCACCTCGAAGCTCTCGAAGCTCACCTCGGGCGATTGCATCTGCGCCAGCTCGGCATCGGTCAGGAGGGCAAAGTCGACATCATCGCCCTGATTGCCACCGGAGTCCGCGTAGCCAAAGTCGATCGTGACCAGTGCCGCGATGATCGTAATGACAATGTGGACAAGCAGTGAGAAGCCAAGCCCCATGATGCTCGCCCGCTCGATGAGCTTCCTCCGAGCGGATTTCGTGAGCACCGGCGCGGGTGATCCCTGGGAAACTTCATGGTGCGTGTATTCAGCCAACTCACAATCCGTTGTGTGGGACCCGTACCGGCAACCGCTGCCCGGGGAGGCGTCCGTCCTGGATACTCCCCGATTCGCGTAGAGTACCACATCGGTTCGCTCGCGTTCTACCATAGAGCACCCAGACGGGTGCATTCTCCCCAACTTCTCGCATATGGAGCCCGAATGACAGACCCAACAACCGCCCGCGCAAGACTCGGCACCCCGAAACGCGTGCTCCTGAAGCTCTCCGGTGAGGCATTCTGCAAACCCGGCGGCTTCGGTATCGACACGAAGGAACTCGGCATCATCGCGGACGAGATCTGTGATGCGCTAAGTGCCGGGGCCCAGATTGCGGTCGTGGTTGGTGGCGGCAACATCATCCGTGGTGCCGAGCTGGCACAATCGGGAGATATCCAGCAGGCCACCGCAGACTACATGGGCATGCTCGGCACCGTGATGAACGGCGCCGCTCTCAAGGAGAAACTGGATTCGATCGGCATCGATTCCCGGGTCATGTCCGCCCTCGATATCCGGGCAGTCGCGGAGCCGTTCATCCGCCATCGGGCCATTCGGCACCTCAACAAGGGCCGGGTGATTATCCTCGCCGCGGGCACCGGCAACCCGTTCTTCACTACAGATACCTGCGCGGCTCTCCGCGCGACCGAACTTGACTGTGACCTCCTCCTCAAGGCAACCAAGGTAGATGGCGTCTATTCTGCGGACCCGAAGACAAACCCTGACGCCACAAGGTATTCCGAGCTCTCATTCGCCGAGGCACTCAACAAGAAACTCGCCATTATGGACATGACGGCCCTGGCGATGTGCCAGGAGCGCCATATACCGGTGCTCGTGTTTGATTTCAAAATCAAGGGCAATATCCGCCGCGTGATCGAGGGCGAAGAGATTGGAACCCTTCTGAGCACCGATGCCTGAGCGACGCGAACACAGAATCTCTCAGGGCTATGATCTAATTCCCACAGTTCAGGGTATGGAGAACGAACGATGAGCACCGATCCGGACACTATCCTGCTCGAAGCCGAAGAGCAGATGAAGAAAGCAATCGAGTACCTGACGAGCGAACTCAAGGGCATCCGTGCCGGCCGCGCTTCACCCGCGATGGTCGAGTACGTCAAGGTCGAATGCTACGGCTCAGAGACCGACCTCAAGAGCGTAGCGGCCGTGTCCGTCCCCGAGCCCACCCAGCTCCTGATCAAGCCATTCGACCCGTCGCTCGTCGGCGCGATCAAAAACGGCATCGAGCAGGCGAACCTGGGCGTAAACCCGCAGGTCGAAGACAAGCAGATCCGTATCTCACTCCCCACCCTCACGAGTGACCGACGCAAGGAACTCGTGTCGCAGGCCAAGAAGGTGGGCGAGGAGCAGAAGGTCGTACTCCGCAACGCACGCCGGGATGCGAACAAAGCTGCAGACTCGCTCGCGAAGCAGGACGGCGTCCATTTCTCCGAGGATGAAATCTCGACGCTCCACGACGAGATTCAGGAACTGCTCAAGAAGTACGAGGGCATGATCGAAGAGCGAGTGGATAAGAAGGCCAAAGAAATCACAGAAATCTGATCTCCCGCTTTTCGCAGGATATAAAAAGGCCGGGCTGCCACAGCCCGGCCTTTATTAATGTGAAAGGGTCGAGCCACTTCAGCGGATGTGGATCACGCGAGGATTCACGAGCAGAACCCTCTCACGCTCGAGCAGCGCGAGCGCATTGAGCGTGTCCACAACCGACTCGTACCTTGCCTCGCCGAGCATGGTGCGAAGCACCGACTCCAGCGGGTTGATGTCGACCGACACACGCGGCGAACGAAGGAACTGCCCAAACTGTTCAAGCAGCATCTCCTCAAAGCTCGGTGGCTGCGGGTAGTGGACCACATCAAAGTCAACAAGTTCAACCTCCGCCGCGAGCGTGTTGATCGCGTCGTCAAGCCCCCCGAGGTCGTCCGCCATATCAAGGTCAATCGCGTCGCTACCGACGAACAGGCGCCCCTCCGCGGTCTTGCTGAGATCGATGCCCTCACGACCCGCCTCTACGCGAGATGTGAACAGGTTGTACGTTTCCTTCATTTCACGTCGCATCAAGCTGATCTGACCGCTATCCCACGCGCTGGCACTGGAGAACAGGTCCCCCATGGGCCCGCGTGAGCGTTCCACGATATTGATCTTCGCCTTGTCATAGAGATCACCCATGGCGTATTTCCCACCCACGACGCCGATGGATCCAACAATGCTCGATGGGTTGACGAAAACACGGTCACCGGCGCTGAGCACGTAGTACCCGCCAGACGCCGCCATGCTCCCCACGCTGACCCAGACTGGCTTCTCGGTCTTCAGCCGCTCGATGCCCTGCCACATCACCTCTGAGGCGATCGCGGACCCGCCCGGCGAATCAATGCGCACGACCACGCCCTCGATAAGTTCCTCTTCCAGAATCGTCTCGATCGCGTTCCGGATTGTGCGAGAACCAACGGAAGAGCCGCCTCCGAACAGTCCGCCACTGGACGAGTCGCCATCAATGATTGTTCCGTTGACGTGCAGCACGGCGATGGTCGGGTGATCGATATTGATCGATGATCTGCTCGGCGTGCTCAGCCCAGAAAAGATTGAGAACGGGGAGAAGGAATCGGCCTGACCGTTCGTGTCGTACGGGTCGCTCACCCACTCAACCTCACCGTCGTACTGTTCCGAGAAATAGTCGCGCAGTAACGGCAGGTCGATCTCGGCATCGATCACGCCGGCATCGATTGCCTCCTCACCGTTGGCTGCCCAGATGACGCGCATGGACTCGTCAAGCTCAGTCTCCGTCAGATCGCGCCCACGCATGAGCTTTTCACGCATGTTGGCATACATGGAATCGAGCAACGCATCGATGTTCTTATCCCACGCCGGCGATGGCTGTGAACGGGTCATCTGCTCGTTCGCGCCCTTGTAGTCACCAACCTGCACGAGCTGTGCTTCAACGCCGATCCACTCAAGGGTGTCGGCGAGATACATCTCCTCGGAATGGAGCCCCGGGAACGAGACGTAGCCCCCCTTCTGCAGGAGGACCTCATCGGCGTACGACGCGAGCAGTAGATCCGTTGTCCCATATCCCTCAGCGAAGACGTGTACCTTCTTATCTGCTTCCCGCAGCCGCTCGATCGCGCTCCCGATCTCCTCAACCTGAGTTGCGCTCAGGGATGAGTCCTTGAGGCGGATGACCAGCCCCGCGAACTCCTTGTCGTATGCGAGGGTATCGATCGTGCTGATGATTCCGAGCAACGAGTCGCTCCCATCCCCGAGCCATGAGTACCCCACCTCAACTTCTGCCGGGGCACCGTAGATCTCGATGACCGCCAGGCTTACGTCCTCAGCCTGAGCAGAAAACGAAACAAGACCGGCCGCAGCGACTGACGAGAGCAGGGTGCTGTGGGCGGCGTGAACAAATGATCGCATGGTGAAACCTCCGTAGATCGTGTCCGCTTCTACATAGTGTATGGGTTCGCAGGGGGTTCAGTTTCAGATCCCCTCCGTCCGCCGAGCTTTCTGACGATTGGTCTCGAATATGTCACTCAGGCCAACCCCAGGCCGCACAAGGACCGGGTACAAGCGGATCGTATCGACACAGATATTGATCATCCCGACTGTGAAGAGCACCGAACCCAGCGAGATGATCACGATCGAGATGATCTCCAAGATGTCATGGACCGAGATCGGCATGAACTGAGCTGTAATCGAAATCAGGTCCCCAACAGTCGCGATCCCAAGCGATGCGAGAACCGCCAGCATCGATTGGCGATCGACCCGCCCGGTCCGAACAATTACGGAACGCACCGCCAGCCCCACGGCCGCAGGGCGCAAGCCCAGCACGATGCAGGCGACAAGCACGAAGATGGCGATGCGGAGCACAGACCGACCGATCGCGTCGCCCCCGGGCGCAAAGAGCGGCGAAGGGGACACGACATCGTGACCCAGATAGATCGCCTCGTACACAAAGATCAACGCGATGTACGCCGAGACACCCAACGAGCTCCGAATCGCCTCGGCCCGCGTGATCGCGGTGTGCGGACGGATCATGGTCATCGCGCCGAACATCGACCCGATGAGCCCTGCCAGACCGATCCACGCGAACACGCCGGGTATCCAGGTGCTAATGCCAAGGTCACGCAGCACTTCTGTGCCACGCATCATCCACACCATAACCACGGCGGTCATGGCACCCATACTCCAGAGATTCAGCCCGATCGCCGTCACACGCGGGAAGCTGAGCGGCGTGAGTTCATCGGCATGCGGGTCGACGATTCCCAGGATCGTCGCCCGGACCGGCACGCCGCACTCCGGACACTCCGATCGGATCGACAACCCATCGAGGTTGTACCCGCACGACAGGCAATAGAGCTGCCCGGTAAGCTGACGCGCAAGGACAGCATCGGAACGTGGCCGTTCAGAGCCTGATTGATCACCCTGTGGTGCATGATTGGACATTGAGTGAGACCGTCGGGGCTGGATCACGAGCATACCCGATGGAACCGCCCGCGTCACGCTCCGAATGGCACCCCAGGCTTGAATGGGAGATACACTGACACGCAGACAGACAATGCCGCACACGAACGCAAGGCCTCACCCATGAGCGAAGACCACCGAGATACACTCAGAACACATATCTCCAGACTGAGAGATCAGATCGCTCAGGTCTATCTCGGCGAGACGCCGGCGATCGACTGGATCATCTGCTGCCTGCTTTCCCGGGGCCACGTGCTGCTCGAGGACGTGCCGGGTGTCGGTAAAACACTCCTTGCCTCCACGCTCGCCAAGTCGATCGACTGCCCATTCTCACGCGTCCAACTCACCCCCGACATGCTTCCTGCTGATCTGCTCGGCGTGTCGATCTACGCCAGAGACGGTGTCGAACTGAAGTTCCAACCCGGCCCCATCTTCACCAGCGTGCTGCTGGCCGATGAGATCAACCGAACGACACCCCGAACACAGTCCGCCCTGCTTGAGGCCATGAGCGAGGCCCGCGTTTCGATCGATGGTGTCACGCACGAGCTCAAAGCCCCCTTCATGGTCGTCGCCACACAGAACCCCGCCGAGTTCGAAGGCACCTACCCGCTACCCGAGAACCAGCTCGACCGATTCCTGATGCGGATCAGTCTCGGGTATCCCAACGCTGATGCAGAGATCGAGATGCTGGATCTCCGTCCGGCCACGACCGTGCTTGAGCAGATCGAGCCCGTGATCCACGCCGACGATGTCATCGCGATGCAGCGTGAGGTCGATGCTGTGCATCTGTCTGAACCGATCAGGCGATACATTGTGGAGATCGCACGCCAGTCTCGAAACGCGGACGAGATCATGGTCGGGCTCTCCCCGCGTGGCTCACTCGCACTGGCGCACGCGGCACGCGCATGGGCATGGATGCACGAGCGTGACTATGTCCAGCCGGACGACGTCCAGGCACTCCTCGTGCCCGTCTGTGCGCACCGACTGGTAATCGATGGCTCGGCCACCGGATCGCACTGGATGCTCGCCGCAGAACTGATCGATTCGATCGCCCGGGGCGTCCGATCACCCGCTTAAAACAGCAGCCGTTCCAAGGCCACGATCGGGTGCACGGCCCCCTTGCTCGTGCCGTCCACGATCTGATGCCGGCAGGAGGACCCTGGCGCGATCAGGATATCGTCGTCCTTGAGTTCTCGAACGCTCGGAAAGAGCGATTGCTCTCCGATCTTCATCGACAGCTCGTAATGGTTCGCGTCATACCCGAACGAACCGGCCATGCCGCAGCACCCCGTCGCCAGCGTTCTCACACGCCCGGGGTACAGCCGCTCGAAGATTGCTGAACTCGTCGCGTCCCCCCACAGCGATTTCTGGTGGCAGTGACCGTGCAGCACGATCCGACCAGAGAAATTTCGCGTCCGCAACTGTTCAGGATGCTTCGTAAAGAAGCGTTCGATGAACGTCTCCGGCAGCACCGATCGAGAGACCAGCTGATTGAGGAACTCGGGCGTGTGCCGAAGCTTCAGGTCCGCCCAATCGTCGCAGACCGCGGAAAGGCAGGAGGGCTCCGGCATGAGAAATGCCATGACGGACTCGTCCTCGATCAGATGGGACAAACGATCCAGCGTCGAGTCAGCATCACGCACCGCGTGCTCAAGGTTCCCCTGTGAGATCGCCGCTCGCCCGAGATCACTGACAGGAACGACGCATATGTCATAACCAAGCTTCTCAAGCAGACCGATACACGCGTGAGCGATCTCAGGCTCGTTGTGGGTCGTGAATGTATCGCTGAGCAGAACGACACGTGGGGAACCATCCCGGGTGAACCGACGCGCCTTCATTGGTCGTGCGAATCTGGGCAGCGATCTCGACGGATGCACCCCCATCGCGTGATTGATGAGTGAACGCACAGGCGGGAATCGCTGCATGGCGTTCGAAAGCCATGGCACGACCGAGCCGAGGCGATTGAGCGTATGGATGTGACTCATGACACGCACACGCGCCGGAATACCCGATTCCTTGTATCCCTGCGCCAGGTATTCGCTTTTGAGCTTGGCGATATCGACCGAGCTGGGGCACTCGCTCTTGCAACCCTTGCAGCTCAGGCAGAGATCCAGCGTGCCCAGCGTCTCTGCATCGCTAAGGCGTGCCTCGCCAGTCGGCTCGCAGTCCAGCTCGATCTGACCGGTCAACGCCAGCCGGAGCGCATTCCCGCGTCCGCGCGTGCTGTGGCGTTCATCGAGCGTGGCCTGATAGGACGGGCACATGACCCCGCCCTCCTTGCGTCGGCATACCCCAGCCCCATTGCACAACTCCACCGCGTGAGCGAAGCCATGCTCCGGTTTGTAGTGGTAAAAAGTATCCAGCGATGCCACCCGAACCGGCTTGTCGTGTGGGCGGATGCGTGTGTGGTGGCTGATCGAATCAACCGCCTGCGGATCGACAATGATCCCAGGGTTCAGTAGGCCCTCCGGGTCGAAGATGGACTTGATCTCTCGGAACGCCCCGAGCAGCTCGCGACCAAACATCCGCTCGATGAACGGCCCCCGTGCACGCCCGTCGCCGTGCTCACCGGAGGGGACGCCTCCGAGCTCGATCGCCAGATCCGCCACGTCGGACGCGATGCGATGCATCGCACGCTCATCTTGTGGGTCTCGCAGATCCAGCAGCGGGCGAACGTGCAGAACCCCCACCGATGCGTGCGCGTAGTACGAAGCGACCGTGCCCTGCCCCTCGACGATGGCACGGAATCGCTGCACAAACTCCAACAATCTCGGGACCGGAATCGCGTTGTCCTCGACAAACCCCAGGGGCTTGCGATTGCCAGGAATGGCGTGGAGGAGCGGCTCGCCGGCCTTCCTGAGTTTCCACGCCGCTGCCATGTCCTCCGGCTGCGTGAACACAGCCAGCGGTGCGTCGGGTAAGAGCAAGCCGAGCCCGTTGAGCGATTCGTCGACCGACGCCGTATCCGGACCAAAGAACTCCACAAAGAGCACGGCCTTGGCATCGCGATCAGGCAACACCGCGATGTGCTCGGCGCATTCTTTGTTCCCGCGCGCAAGGTCCATGATCAGGTCATCGAGAAGTTCGACGCCCGCCGGACGGAGCGTCAGGATCTTCTCCACTGCCCGGATCGCATCATCGATGCTCCCGAACGAGAGCACACCGAGCCCCTTCTGGTTCGGGATGGGGCGCAGGCGAAGGCGAGCGCCGGTCGTCACGGCCAGGGTGCCCTCGGAGCCACACAAAAGGGGGGCAAGATTGACTCCGCCGATATCCCAGTCGCTCGACTCGAGTTGTTCGAGGATCACATCGAGCTGATACCCGCTCGAGCGGCGCATGGTCTTTGGGAATCTGGACCTGATCTGATCCCGGTGCTCACGGACTACGCCCACGACGCGGGTCGTGATCTCGCGGACCGCGGGATCATGCTCGCTCGCCCCCGGCCCGAAAGTGAGTTCTCGCCCATTAGCGAGGCACGCCCGGACCGAGATCACGTTCTCGCTCGTTCGTCCGTACAGCACAGAGTGAACGCCGGCCGCGTTGTTCCCGATGCAGCCGCCAACGTTCGCTTGACGGGCGGTGGACGGGTCTGGCGCAAAGAATACACCATCGCAGGCCAGGCGGTCATTGAGATCATCGATCGTGATACCCGGCTCCACGTCGCAGGTCATCTCATCAAGATCAACGTTACGCAGGTGGTGGCAGGCCGCAGACACATCGAGCACGAGCGCCCGGTTCACGCACTGCCCGGCCAGACTCGTCCCGCCACCCCTGGGAAGCACCGGGACGGCATGCCTGGAGCAGGCCTTCATGAGCAACGGGATCTGATCGATACGAGCGGGACACGCGACCGCGATCGGGGCCACCTGATAGATCGATGCGTCAGTCGAGTACAGCCCTCGGCTGTGTGCATCGTCACGCAGGTCGATCCCGAGCCGGCGTACCTCTGAGACAAACTCGGCGGGCAGCATGGTGTTCGTGTCTCGGTTCATCGCGGAAGTACACTAGCCGATCCCAGGCATCGCCACCGCGCTAGCGCCAAAAAGAACAGCCCGCGACACATGTCGCGGGCTGCTGATTACGAAATCACGACGCGTTTGCGATTTAGTCGTAGTACGGGTAGATGTTGGTGTCAGCACCAACCTCGACGCGGTAGTACGAACGCAGGAACGCGTTGCGATTGTTCTCATCGCCGCTGAGCAGAACCGTGTCGCCAGCAACCGGATCGGTCACGGGCTCGCGGTCCTGATCGTCCTCGTTCACGAAGATGTTGTCGGGCTGGGTCTTGAACTCGTCTTCGAGTTCAGTAAAGGTCCAGATGACCGACTCGGGATCGGGGCGGTTGAAGAAGTCGACGTGCGCATCGTTGAAGCCGATGTTACCGGCCCACTCAGTACGGTTGCCGTTCATCGCGAGCGTGACGGAGTTCACACCGAGTGGCGAGTCACCACCGCCGCTACCCATGTCGTCATAGAGTTCCCAGTTGGCGTCGTCGCCACCTGAGCCGAGCTCGTAGACCGGGCCGCGGTTGGCGAGCGCGGGCTCGAGCGCGTCAAAGGTGTTCTCCCACTGGGGGCGACGGAACGCGAACGGGGGCGTGTGGACGTAGCTGAAGCCGCCGGGGAGGGTGGCCCAGCCCGGAAGCTCGTTACCGGGCGTGCCTTCGGTACCGTTGTTGTAACCCGGATCAAGGGGGGTCGCCTTGAAGTTCGGGTCCCAGAGCGCTTCGGAGAGGCTTGAGCCCGATGGCGGGATACCGCCAACGGGGTTCTCGAACTGGTACAGCTCGTACTCTTCGAAGTTGCCAAGCTCGATCGGGCTGTAGCAGATACCGGTTTCGACGATACCCTGCGAAATCAGGATCGAGAAGATGTTGCCGGTGGTGTTCTTCTCCTGGCTGTTGTTGAGCGCCGAACCATCAATGGTCTTGTCGTTCTTGTCGACACGGCTGGGCAGCGGGTAGAAGTCGCGGTTGTTGCCCGCGAACACGACCAGGCCCTGCATCAGCGAGCGGAGCTGGGTAGCGTCCTTCAGCGAGTTTGCACGCTGACGTGCCTTGCCCAGAGCGGGTAGGAGGATGCCGATGAGCAGCGCGATGATCGCGATGACCACCAGCAGCTCGATGAGCGTAAACGCATTCTTACGATTGGTCTTCATTGGATTGACTCCTTTAACCATTGCCGACCGATGACCAATCGATCGGCGGTTGCCTTTTCGTTCCTGACGACGCTGTTTGTCCCACAGCACCAAATCGTCAAGAACACACACCGCTCACGCTTTGCCCCGTGAGCTCGTAGGCCGAGTTGTCGGCGTGTTTGATTCGGCAGGAATCAATCGGAAACGGGTTATCCTCAATCGAGGGCCCAATAAGGACGTATATCTCGTCTTTGCCGAACCTGCACACCAGTGCCTGTTTGCAGTCCAAGCATATCATCTCACTATTCGCCCAGCAACCGAGAGAGTTCCATCCTGAGCGAAAACCGGCGAAAGTCCCCTATTTTTACATTGGAGCCCCCAATGGCAGCAACTCATCCAGAATCCACACTCGCTGATATGGGCATCACGCTGCCCGATGCCCCTAAGCCGGTCGCGTCCTACGTGCCGACCCGACGATCAGGAAACCAGATTTTTATCTCAGGTCAGATACCGGTCGCGAACGGGGAACTTCTGGCCAAAGGCAGTGTGCCGACGGCGACCTCACTCGAGTCCGCGATGGCGTGCGCCCGCCAATGCACCCTCAACGCGCTCGCGTGCCTCAAGGCCGAAATCGGGGACCTCTCCGCGGTCACTCGTGTCGTGAAGGTCGGCGTGTTCGTCGCGAGCGAGCCGGGCTTCGGGGACCAGCCTAAAATCGCCAATGGGTGCTCGGACCTGCTCGTCGAGGTGTTCGGCAAGGATGTTGGGCAGCACGCCCGTGCGGCCGTTGGGGTCAGCGCTTTGCCACTCAATGTGCCCGTCGAGATCGAGTTCATCTTCGAAGTGGCATGAAAAAACCGCCCAACCGGGCGGCTGCTGAACTGCTAAAACGCGATCAACTCAACCGAATGCCTTCTGGTAGTCCGCGAGGAACTGCTCGAGCCCTTTATCGGTCAACGGGTGCTGCATGAGCTGCTTGATCACCTTGAGCGGAACCGTCGCAACATCTGCGCCAATTAGTGCACACTCGAGCATGTGCTTGGGGTGGCGGATCGAGGCCGCGAGGATCTTGGTTTCGAACCCGTAGTTGTCGTAGATCGTGCGGATCTGCGAGATCAGTTCGGTGCCGTCCTGCGAGATGTCGTCCAGACGCCCGATGAAGGGCGACACGAGGAACGCCCCGGCCTTGGCGACCATCATCGCCTGCATCGATTGGAAACACAGCGTCATGTTGGTCTTGATGCCCTCGTCGCTGAGCGCCTTGCACGCCTTGACTCCGTCCACGGTGGTCGGGAGCTTGACCACGATCTGCGGTGCGATCTTGGCGCGATCCTTGCCCTCAGAGAGCATCGCCTCGTACTCCGTCGCGATGACTTCTGCGGAGACGGGGCCGGAAACCACCCCGCAGATCTCTTCGAGGCGTTTTCCGTAATCGATCCCCTCTTTGGCGATCAGCGACGGGTTGGTCGTCACGCCGTCGAGGATGCCAAGGTCGTGTGCTTCTTTGATTTCGTCGAGGTTCGCGGTGTCGATGTACAGTTCCACTGTGTTTCGCTCCGTGCGGGGATTTGGGGGAGAGGGTTGCCCTGAAATGGGTTGAGACTCTAGGCCTCGATCTTGTCGAGTTCGGGCCTGAGCAAGCGGCGCATGATCTTTCCGGTCGGGTTTCTGGGCAATGCTCCGATCACGACCACACGCCGAGGGACCTTGTATCCGGGGAGGTTGTCGCGACACCAGCGAACAAGCTCTTCAGGGTCTGGTTGCTGGTCCTCGGCTGGCTCGACAAACGCGATCGGCACCTCCCCTCGCATGGGGTCCTGGAGCCCGATGACCCCAGAATCGTGGACACTCGGGTGGGCGTTGAGGACCTCCTCGATCTCGCGGGGGAAGACATTCTCGCCTCCCACGATCATCATCTCCTTGATCCGCCCGGTGATGCGGAGGAAACCATCCTCATCGATCTGCGCCATATCGCCCGTTCGGAAAAAGCCGCGATCATCAAACGCATTCGATGACTCCTCGTGGAGACCCAGGTAGCCGCGCATGATGTTTGGGCCCCGCATGCGGAGCTCGCCGTCGGTGTTCGGTGGCAGGATCTGATCCGTCGCTGGGTCAACCACGATCTGTTCCAAGCGAGGAACAGGGCGGCCTACCGTCCCGGCGCGGTCATCTTCGGGGAGCAGTACGTGCGTGACCGGCGCGGTCTCGGTGAGCCCATACCCCTCAACGATGGGGATATCGAACTTCTCGCGGAATCGCGTTCTGACATCCGCCGGCAGCGGCTCGCCGCCACTGATCGCGAGTCGCAGCGAGCTGAAATCCTCAGGCACCGCGGATTTGACAGTCATCAGCGCGTTGTACATCGACGGGATTGCGACATAGATCGAAGGGCGGTGCTTTTGCATCAGCTCAACAATCTTCTTGGGCACGAACCGCGCAGAATACACCACCTTGCAGCCGAACAGCATCGGGACGAGCGTGAGCGCCGTGAGCCCGAAGCTGTGGAACTGAGGGAGTACGCCGAGGAAGACATCATCAGCTCGGACCCCAACGTGCTCGTGCATCTGGATCGCGTTGCTCAGCAGATTCTTGTGGGTCAGCATGACCCCCTTGGGCTTGCCGGATGTTCCCGAGGTGTAGAGCACCACCGCAAGTTCGCTCGGCGGAGTCGCCCTTGGGGTGCGCGGGGACGGCGCTTTGCGGAAGTCCAGATCTTCGAGATACACGATCTTGCCGCACTTTGGCACAAACCCCAGGTGCTCCACGAGCTTCCGGGACGCGAGAAGCAGGTCGCAACCACAGTCCTGCACAACGTAGTTGAGTGTAGGTTCATCGAGGAGATAGTTCAGCGGCACCGCGGTCCGCCCGGCGAGCCATGTGCCGTACGCAGCGATCCCCATCGCGCCGGACGTTGGGATGAGCAGCCCGATGGTCTGGGAACTCGATCTCGACTCGATCAGATCCGCGATGTGCATGCCTGCGACGAGCAACTCCTTGCCGCGATACGAACGGCGATCATCGACGATGATCTCGCGGTTGGGACGACGCAGGAAGCTCGATGTCAGCGCGATCGAGAGGTTGGAACGCAGCGATACGAGCAGCGGATTGATCGACATGGACATTGCCCTCCGTGTGAACGAAGATAGTATATACTAATATGGCATGGGACGCAACTGCCTGCGCTAGAACGGCCAGAGTTCGAGACCGTGGGGCGCATTGCGGAGATCGTTCGTGACCTGAACACTCGTGAGCAACTCGCCGCGTCGGAGATCGAAAGCGCTGACGGTGCCCGGAGATGAACCGGCAATGATGAGCTTCTTCTGCTCGTCGAAGCACAATCCCCGCCCGAACGCCTGGCGCGCGTAATCACCCGGGATGTCCGTGTTCTTGAGTTCGCTGGGGTCGTATCTCGGGTACTCAAACTTCTTCTGGACCCGTCCGTTACGATCCGCGAGCACGACGGCGTCCTGCCCGGTCGAGTTCATCAGGATGCCCTGCTCGAGCGGTTGGCAGTTGTGCGTGGTCGGCGGGATCATCGCGTACGGGCGGACCTGATCATCGATGATCGATGCGAGCATGTTCATCGCCAAGCCGGAGAACATGCACACACCGTTGGTGTAGCATACATTATTAATGTGCAGGTGATCGCCCTCGGGCGGGCCCTCAGAACCGTTTGGATCAAAGACCGTTGACCGGAGTTCATATCCAGTGCGGCCGCCCTTAGTGACCTTGAACGGGCGCATCCACCACCCACGATCGAACCGCTCCTCGTGCGTATCGAAACGCAGCACGGAATCGAAGCTCGTCGCGCTCAGGTAGATGTAGCGGTGCCCGTCGTAGCAGATCTCGTGGCAATGGTGCAGGTAATCACAGCGGAACGATCGCTGGATATTGAACGCCTTGTCGAACACGAAAAGCTCGTCGGAGGCAGCGATGAAGACCTCTACGCCGATATAGCAGATCCCACGCAGCCCGCGCCCCTGCCCGCGTCCTTCCCAGTTGATATCCACGCGGTTCCAGTCGAGCACTTGCTCAAACTCGCCGGACTGGAGGTTGATGAGGTAGGCGCCGCCGTGCGAGTCGCCCTGCTGGGAGCTGCGGACGACGTCCGTCATGAGGACCTTGGGGAGGATCATGCTGGCTCTGCTCCTTCCGCGATCACGGACGCGATGGCGCACTGCTGGATATGCGACAGAGACACGTGCCAGCGCTGGATGCCCAGCCCGGCAGCGATCTCAGCGGCTCGACCTGTGATGCTGAGTGAGGGCTTGCCGTTGTCTGCCCGGACAACCTCGATGTCCGTCCACCCGATCCCCTGGGACCAGCCGGTGCCGAGCGCCTTGAGGGCCGCTTCCTTGGCGGCGAAGCGGGCAGCCAGGTGCTCGTGCTGGCGCTTGGAGGATCTGCTGTCCTGCTGCTCGCCCGGCGTGAAGACGCGTTCGAGGAATCGCTCGGGGTGATCGCCGAGGAGCTGCTCGATGCGGGATGTCTCGACGATGTCCACGCCGTGCCCGATGATCATGCGTCGCTCGTGGATTTGGCCTTCGGCTTGGACTCTGTCTTCTCGCTCTTCTTGGGCTTCGCCTCGTCAGACTTCTTGGCCTTGCTGTCGTTGCTCTTGGTGGAATCCATCGCGGCCTTGGAGTCCGCCTCCTTGGCCTTGGCGTAGTCCTTTGAGCGGTAGTCGGTCTCGTAGAAGCCCGAGCCCTTGAAGATCAGGGCGGAGCCGGTGCCGATGAGGCGCTCGAGCTTGAGCTTGCCGCACTCGGGGCACTTCTTCTTCACACCCTCGCTCATCGACTGGAAGAGCTCGAATCGGTGGTCGCAGGCGTTGCATTTGTAGTCGTAGGTCGGCACCGCTCAGCCCTCCTCGCCTTCGCCCGAGCTTTCCTCGGGCTGGGGGACCACCGCGACCTTGGCCGGGCGGACGACACGCTCGCCGAGCTTGAAGCCGATGCCCATGCTCATCGAGATGTGCCCGGGTTCGATGCCCTCGGCCGCCTGCTGCATCATCGCGGCGTGCTCGGCCGGGTTGAACTCGTCGCCCACCTGCGGGTTGATCGGGGAGACGCCGTAGTTGCCCAGCAGGCGCATGAACTCGTCGCGGAGCATCTTCACGCCGTCGAGCACGGTCTGGGCGGAGACCTTGTCGGGGTCCTGCGTCAGGGCCATTTCGAACGTGTCCAGCAGCGGGATGAGCGACTGCACGACGCCCTGGGTGGCGCTGGTGCGGGCTTCCTGCTCGTTGCCGGTTGCCCGGCGCTGGAAGTTCTGGTGGTCAGCCGCCATTCGCAGCAGACGTCCCTGCAGATCGTCTCTCAGTCGCATGGTGTCGACCAACGCCTCGACGATCTCCTCGTTCTCCGCGGAGGTTTCAAGCTCGCCCGCCATCGCGAGCTGACGGATGGACTCCATCCGGGCAGCGTGCTCCTCGGCTTCCTGACGGGCCTGCTGATCCGACTCGGTCTGCTCGACGGATTCGGCGTTCTCGTTCTGCGTATCTTCGATGTGTTCGTGTGTTTCGTTCATGATCAACACTCACTTCATATCTTGAGTCAACCGCCGATGAAATCGGTGATCTTCTTCCAGAACCCGTGGGACTCAGGGTTGACGTGCTTGTCTTCGGTTTTGGCAAACTCACGCAGCAGCTCTTCCTGCTTGCTTGTGAGCTTCTTCGGTGTCTCGATCTTCGCGACGACGATCAGATCGCCCTTGCGCCCCGATCGCAGGTTCGGCAGACCCGCGTCGTGGATGCGGAAGATGTCGCCGTACTGCGTGCCCTTCTTGATGTTGAGCGATTCCTTCCCATCGATCGTCGGCACCTCGACCTCTGCGCCGAGCGATGCTTGCGTGAACGAGATCGGCATCTCCATCAACAGGTGATCGCCGTCACGCTCGAAGAACTCGTGATTCTTGACGCGGACGACGACATGCAGATCGCCGCGTGCGCCCTGACCGCTCGGGGAGACATCGACGCTCGGGGGTTCGCCCTCGCCGGGCACGCGCACGGCCTGCCCGTCGTGAATCCCCGCAGGTATCTTCACGCTCAGTGAACGCTTCTTCCCAATCCGGCCCTTGCCGTGGCACGAGTCGCACTTGTCCTTGATGATCGTCCCGCGTCCGCGGCAGTTGGGGCACGCCGTCACCATTCGGAACATGCCGCCCATGCCCGCCTGCTGGACCTTGCCCTGCCCGTTGCAGGTGCCGCAGGTCTCAGGCGTCGTCCCGGGTTTGGCGCCCGATCCGGTGCAGGTATCGCAGATGTCCATGCGGGTAAACTCGACATCCTTGCTCACGCCGGTGGAGACATCCTTGAGATCAAGAACAACCTCGGTTTCCAGGTCGTACCCGCGTGCGGGCCCGCGCCGAGCGCCGCCGCGACCACCAAAGCCCCCACCGCCGCCGAAGATGTCGTTAAACATCGAGAAGATGTCATCGACATTCATCCGGTTGAAGTCGTGCCCGGCCGCCCCGTGCCCGCGAAGCCCCTCGTGCCCGTACTGGTCGTAGATCTTCCGCTTGGATTCGTCCGAGAGCACCTCGTATGCCTCCGCGGCTTCCTTGAACTTCATCTCCGCCTCGGAATCGTCCGGGTTGCGGTCCGGGTGGTACTTCATCGCGAGGCGTCGGTACGCGCGCTTGATCTCCTCGCCGTCGGCGGTCCGTTCGACGCTGAGCACTTCGTAATAGTCGCGGGTGGTGGGCATAAGCAGCACCCTTGACATTTCTATCAAGGGTGCCAGAAAGACTAGCGATTCTGTTCTGCGAGTATCAGTGACCCAATGTGAAAGTCACCCTGTTGGCGGTGATCTTCTGTGTCTAGCCAGACACATCTGGCTTCATCCTTGTGGATCTTTAGAACAGACATCAGCGGGCCACCAGATGCAAGTCGCACTGTTGAGCCCTCTCGAACATTTTGACTCATACGAGCCTCCGTTGTTTTTGTCAGCACTATTACTGACGATAAACCACCCCCCACCGTTTCCGATGAGGGGCATGTGTTCTTCAATCAGCTCACCGCGCCCACAACCGGCTCGGTGTCTTCCTTCAGGTCCGTCAGCATCACATCGGTCGTGAGCATGAGCCCCGACACGGACGCGGCGTTGACGATCGCGCTCTTGGCGACCAGCGCCGGATCGATGATGCCCGCCTTGACGAGGTCGGTGTAGTCACCGGTCGCGGCGTTGAGGCCGAAGTTGCCTTCTTCCTCACGCACGGTGTCCACGGCGAGGTCGCCGTCATAGCCCGCGTTGGTCGCGATCTGGTAGGCCGGGGCGGTCAGTGCGCGGCTGAGGATCTCGAAGCCGAACTTCTCGTCGCCCTTGGCCTTCTTCGCGCCCTTCTCGACCGCGTCGATCGCACGCAGGAACGCCACGCCGCCACCGGCGACATAGCCTTCCTTCGCTGCGGCGCGGGTCGCGTGCAGCGCGTCGTCGACGAGGTCCTTGGTGGCCTTCATCTCGGTCTCGGATGCACCGCCAACCGAAATGATCGCGACGCCGCCGGTGAGCTTCGCGTGACGCTCCATGAGCTTCTCGCGATCGTACTCGGAGGTGGACTTCTCGTGCTGGGCCATGATCTGGTCCGCACGCGCCTGGATGTCGGCCTTCTTGCCCGCACCCTTGACGATCGTGGTCGAGTCCTTGTTGATCACGATCCGCTGCGCCTTGCCCAACTCGTTGATCTCGATGCTCTCGAGTGAGCGGCCGAGGTCTTCGGAGAAGTACGTGCCCTTGGTGAGGACCGCGATGTCCTGGAGCATGGCCTTGCGGCGATCACCGAACCCGGGTGCCTTGACGGCCGCGATGTTGAGCATGCCGCGGAGGCGGTTGACGACGAGCGCCGCGAGGGCCTCGTTCTCGACATCTTCCGCGATGATCAGCAGCGGCTTGCTGGCTGTCGCGACCTTGTTGAGCAGCGGGAGCAGGTCCGCGAGGTTGCTGATCTTCTTCTCGTGGATGAGGATCAGCGCGTCCTCGATGACGCACTCGCCCGTCTTGGGATCGGTCATGAAGTACGGCGAGAGGTAGCCCTTGTCGAACTGCATGCCCTCGACGTAATCCAAGGTCGTCTCGGCGCTCTTGCCGTCTTCGACCTCGACGACGCCCTCAGCGCCGACCTTGGAGATCGCTTCCGCGATGAGCTCGCCGATCTCGGCGTTGTGGTTCGAGGAGACGGTGGCGACCTTCTTGTAGTCGGCCTTGCCCTTGCAGGGCACCGCGATGTCGTCGATGGCCTCGGCAGCGACATGCGCCGCCTTGTTGATGCCGCGCTGGACATGCACGGGGTTCGCACCGGCTGCGACAACCTTGAGGCCTTCGTTGAAGATGGCCTGCGCGAGGACGGTCGCGGTGGTTGTCCCGTCGCCCGCCTTGTCGCCGGTCTTCTTGGCGACCTGGTAGAGCATCTTGGCGCCCATGGACTCGAACTGCTCGGGCAGCTCGATTTCCTTGGCGACGGAGACGCCGTCCTTGGTCACGTGGGGACCGCCGTAGGACTTCTCGATGACGACATGACGACCCGCGGGCCCCATCGTGCACTTGACGGCGTCGGCGATCTTGTCCACGCCCTTTTTCATCTCGAGGAGTGCTTTGTCCTCGAACATGATCTGTTTGCTGCTCATATCTCGACTCCTTTGGAGTTTGATTCAGTGTGTATGCGAAGCCGCGTGGTTAGTTCATGATTCCGAGAAGATCAGATTCACGCATAACGAGGTGGCTCTCGCCGTTCACTTCGACTTCGGTCCCGGCATACGACGCGTAGACAACGGTGACGCTCATGGATGCGAGGTTGCCGTTGTCCAGTCGCTTGCCTGGGCCCACGGCGACGACGGTGCCGTGGATCGGCTTCTCCTTGCTCGACTCGGGCAGGTAGAGCCCCGATGAGGTGACGGATTCCTTCTCCACTGGCTTCACCAGCACGCGATCTTCAAGTGGTTTGACTGCCATTTGTCTGTATCTCCTGCTTGCCTAGCGAAACCACGATTGGGGTCGAAGACAAGTTCTCTGTAATTCTGTCCAATCGAGAGGTAGATCAATGATGAACCGTTTACTCGATCCTGTTCTTCTGCTTACTTCCGAGGCAAGTTTGACGACGCTCTCAAATGCATTCTGTCCACCTTGTACAACTTCGGTATCTCCAATAGTTGTAACTGCTGCCCAGATGTGGCTCTGAGTACCGCTTTCTCTCAACTCGGCTTGGGTTGGCTGACGAACGGTGTACTCGACTTGATATCTGGATTCACCAATCTGAAACCACTTGGGCCAATGCTCAGATTGATCAACTCCAAGATCCATGTCTTAGAACCCCATTCCGCCCATGCCAGGCATACCGCCCATGCCGCCCATTCCAGGCATGCCGCCCATACCACCCATTCCGCCCATGCCACCCATCGGGTCGCCGCCAGCGCCCGCACCGGCGGGTTCCTTGGGTTCGGACTTGTCGGTGACGATGCAGTCCGCGGCGAGCAGGACGGTCGCGACCGAGCCCGCGTTGGTCAGGGCGCTGCGATCGACCTTGGCCGGGGTGATGACGCCGGACTTGATCAGGTCTTCGTAGGTATCCGTCAGCGCGTTGTACCCATTGGAACCTTCCTGCTCCGCGACCTTGGCGACGACGACGGAGCCCTTGGCGCCGGCGTTCTCCGCGATGGTCCGCAGGGGCACCTCCAGTGCACGGTAGACGACGTTCATGCCGGCGGCGAAGTCGAACTTCACCTGGCCGATGTCGTCGGAGGTGACTTCCTTGGCCTTGCCGTAGACGCTCTTCCACTCGCGGGTGTTCTCGATGGCCTGCTGGGCACGGATGAAGGAGACGCCACCGCCGGGGACGATGCCCTCTGCCAGCGCCGCGCGTGTCGCGTGGAGCGCGTCTTCGACGCGTGCCTTCTTTTCCTTGAGTTCGGCTTCGGACGCAGCGCCGACATTGATCTGGGCAACGCCGCCCGCGAGCTTGGCGAGGCGCTCTTGGAGCTTCTCGCGATCGTAGTCGCTCGTCGAGTTCGCGATCTCCATGCGGATCTGCTCGATGCGGTTCTGGATGTCCTTGGTCTCGCCCGCGCCCTCGATGATGACGGTGTTGTCGGCGCTGATCTCGACCTTCTTGGCGATACCGAGTTGTGAGAGCTCGATCTTGTCGAGATCGGTCGCGAGATCCTTCATGAACGCCTCGCCGCCGGTGAGGACCGCGATGTCCTGGAGCATCTGCTTGCGGCGATCGCCGTACCCGGGTGCCTTGACGGCACAGACCTGGAGGGTGCCGCGGAGCTTGTTGATGACGAGGGTGCTCAGCGCTTCGCCGGTGATGTCCTCAGCGATGATCAGGAGCGGCTTCTTGGCGCCCATGACCTTCTCAAGGAGCGGCACGAGCTTCTGGATGTTGTCGATCTTGTCCTCGTGGACGAGTACGAGCGCCTTGTCGAACTCGACCTTCATCTCTTCCGGATCGGTGACGAAGTTCGGGGAGAGGTATCCGCGGTCGAACTGCATCCCCTCGACGACGTTGACGTCGGTCTCGAAGCCCTTGCCCTCTTCAACAGTGATCACGCCGTCCTTGCCGACCTTTTCGAAGGCATCGGCCATGATCTTGCCGGTTTCGGGGTCGTTGTTAGCGGAGATGGTTGCGACATTCTGGATGTCCTTCTTGCCGTCGACGGGGGTGGCGAGGTCGTCGATCGCCTTGTTGGAGATCTCGATGGCCTTCTTCATGCCACGGACAAGGGCGTTCGCGTCGACGCCCGAGGCGATGTAGCGGAGGCCTTCCTTGAAGAGGGCCTCGGCGAGGACGGTCGCGGTCGTGGTGCCGTCGCCGGCGTCGTCGGAGGTCTTGGAGGACGCTTCCTTCACGAGCTTGGCGCCCATGTTCTCGGCCTTGTTGGCGAGTTCGACCTCTTCCGCGACGGACACGCCGTCCTTGGTCACGGTCGGGCCACCCCAGGACTTGTCGATGACGGCGTTGCGGCCGCGCGGGCCGAGCGTCACTTTGACGGCGTTGGCGAGTTTCTCAACCCCCGCCAGGAGTGCCTGACGGGCTTCGATGTCGAATGTGAGTTCTTTGGATGCCATCTGTCTGCTTCTCCAGTTTCAGAGATTCGAACGCCGGGGACTCAGATCCACCCGGCCGATGTGTCTTCCGGTCGATTCCACGGCACGCTCGCGCACCGTCTGCGGGGGATAGTGGGCAATCGTCGTGCCAATCCGCACTCCGAACCATCCCCGAATCCTCACTGATCCGACCCCAAACCCCTGACACTCGGCGTCATCGTGGGCAATCGGGTGCCAAACTGGCAGACGGGCGTGTCCCCAGCCCGCACCGTGGATTCTGGACGGAAAATGCACTCCGGGTTCGTGCGTGCTATCATTGTGCTCGATCGCCATAGAGGGCGAGCAACGAAGACCTGAAACGGGCCAAAGACGCATGCTGACACTCGCGGAAAGCAACGAAATCGGTGCATACCTCCCAATCTTCCTGATGATCCTCGCGGCCATCGGGTTCGGGGTCATCAACCTTGTTGGCACGTTCCTGCTCGGCCCCCGCCGCGCTGGTGGGCGCAAGGGCGAGACGTACGAATCGGGCATGACGCCCGTAGGAACCGCCCGCAAGCGGTTCAACATCCGTTTCTACCTGATCGCGATGGTCTTCCTGGTCTTCGATGTCGAAGTCATCTTCCTGTACCCCTGGGCACAGACATTTACCAGTCTCGACCCGATGAGCGATCAGTCGGCCATCTGGCTGCTCCGGATCCTCTTCTTCCTGCTAACCACCCTCGTCGCGTACCTGTATGGGTACCGCAAGGGCGTGTTCAAGTTCGACTGATCCCACGATCGGGGGCATTCGCACGGATCAGGCAGGGCAAGTCGAGCGTATACCCCTATGCACATGAGCGAACCTGCCGAGCACACGTCACCGATCCGCGTCCAAGAACGCACGCACCCGCTTCGTGCGAACGTTCCATCGCGCGTCTTTGCCGCGTGCATCGCTCTGGTGAGTCTCGGTGTGCTGGGAATGGGTGCATGGATGCAGCCCGCCACGGATGGGCACGGCACGCACACACAACTCGGGCTGAAGCCGTGCATGTGGGCGGTGACGCTCGACAAGCCGTGCATGACCTGCGGCATGACGACCTCGTTCGCTCACGCTGGTGAGGGTCAGTGGATCACATCGTTCCTCAACCAGCCCATGGGCGCATTTCTCGTCTTGCTTACGAGTGTCATGTTCTGGGGCGGCGCGACGCAGGCCATCACAGGGGCACGTATTGGCACGATGATCCAGCCAGCCCTCCGCCCACGGGTGTTCATCGTGCTCGGCGCGATGCTCCTGCTCGCATGGGTCTATAAAGTAGTGACCTGGTAACCAAACCACAGGGGACAGCATGCTCTGCACCAAGCTCATCAAGGCCACGCTCGCACTCAGTGCGATCACACTCACCATGACTCACCTGAGTGGCTGCATCGTCGGCGCCACCATCGGTGGTATGGCCGAGTCGTACCACCGCACGGGGACGAGCGAGATTGAAGCAGAATACGAAGGCATCGCGGGGCATTCGTTCACGGTCGTGGTCAGCGCGGACCGCCTCATAGAAGGGAACAATCCCGGGATCGCCGCACGCATCACCCAGCGCGTGAATGACCGCCTGATTCAGAATGCGATGCCCTCGTTCGCGATCCCCAGCGCCGACCTGCTCACGGTGCTCTACAACACGCCCCAGTGGCCCGCGATGCCCCGAGGAGAAGTCGCGGACATGCTCGGAGTCGAGCGCCTCGTCGTTGTTGAGCTCGTCGAGTATCGCCTGCATGAGCCGGGCAACAAGTACATCTGGGATGGCTCAGCATCCTGTGTCGTCAGCGTCTTTGAGAGCGACTCCCCCTTCCCCGATGATCCGGTGTTTGAGAAAGCGATCCGCGTCTCATTCCCGGATATCAGCGGGCTGATGCGGACCGAGATCCCCGAGGCGGCGGTGAACACCGAGCTCGCGAACCGGCTCACGAACCGGATCGCATGGCTGTTCTACACCCACGAAGAATCAAACGTCATCCCGTACTGATCCAGGATCGGACCCATTCGCATGAGAACATTCTCCACCATTTCCATCGTGTTCTGCCTCGCGCTCACTGCCCTGGGCCTGATGCCCGCCTGCAATGTGGTCACACCGGTCGCGTACGCGATCCATGGACCTGGCAAGGTTGAGCCGCAGTTCACGCTTGAGGAGAACGCCCGCACGGTAGTCTTCGTCGATGACCCCTCGAGCAGAATTACACAGCGTCGTCTCCGCTACGCGATCGCGGAGCGGGCGACTGACGAGCTGCTTGAAAAGCGGATCCTTGTCGATATGGTTGATCCCCGCGGGATCCTGACCGCGGCCAGCAACGAGCGGTTCGGGAAGCAGATGAGCATCTCCGAGCTCGGACGGACAGTCGACGCGGACATCGTCATCTACGCCGTGGTGACCGATTTCTCGATGTCGCCGGAGACCGGCGCATACCTCCCGCGTGCAACCCTGCGGGTCAAAATCATTGACACCCGGTCTAAGCAGCGGGTTTGGCCCGCCGATGAGCGCGGGCACGTGATGAACGTCCAGATCCCGCAACGCCCCGGGTCTGGCCCCGCCTCAACCGGTGAGCGTGTCGAGGTCGAGGGCGCACTGGCCAGCCGGGCAGGCTTGGGGCTCGCACAGCTTTTCTACAAGCACGAGATTACTGAGACGGTATTATTCCGTCGGTGATCGCGAACGCTCTTCCATCCGACGTGCTGCACTTCGTCAGCGCCCCCACTGCCGCCTCGACATCGCGGCCGGCGATCGGCGGGTATGTGCCCACGCTGCTCTGTGCGCGGGCGATCGAAGAGGGGCTCGTGCCGCGTGGTCGAGTCGTCCTTGTGGGAGATGAGAAAAGCGAGCGATCAGCTCGCTCACTCGCCCTCGTCCCACATGAGCGCCTCACCCCACCGCTGGGAAGTGTGAAGATGCTCGCACGATCGGTTGGGAAGATCGCTGAACAATCGCAGCGTGTGTACGTGTGGAACGACGAGCTTGTGCCATTGCTTAAGGGTGTTCGTGCTCCAGCGCAACTGATATCAACCCGCCCCGACCTCGCGCGCATGCGCGTGCCCAGCAGGGTCGAAATCCGGGTCTTCGAGCGGCAGGATCGCAAGGCATGGGAGGCGAAGAACCAAGAAGCCGAGATCGATTCGCTCTACCGATCCGCACTCGACAACGCCTCGGTTCGCATCGGCGCACACACACGATCATCACTCGGAATCCCTGATGACTCTGTCTGCGTTGGCGTCATCTCGGATCGCCCTTCGGAAATTGATGCGCGTGCGATAGGGTTCCTCATCGGCTTGCTCAACGTTTCTGGACTCAGCCTGACGGCGGTGATCCCTGAGAACGCCAGCCATCTCAGCGCGGCACGGCGACATCACCACGGCCTTGGCGATCAGTTCCGGTTTTTGATCGCACAGGAGCCTGTCCTGACCATGCTCCCGATCTTCGATGTGCTGATCCACCCGTGCTTCAACGGCTCGGGAGCCAGCATGCTGATCGAGCGTATCTGCGAGAACTTGGGGACACGCGTGCTGCGTTTGGAGAGCGGCGGGCGTGCGGGTCTCTCCCGTGCCCCCGGGGTCGCAGGCCCGGTTATTGACGCGATCGATGACATCTTTACGAAGAGAGCCACTCCAGTTGTCCGCACCGAGACCGAGAGCCATGCCTGACCCAACCGAACAGACCAAAACAAGCGTGCTCTTTGTCTGCCTGGGCAACATCTGCCGCTCACCGCTCGCAGAGGGCATCTTCACACAACTCGTCGAGCAACGCGGCTTGAGCGATCGGTTCCACATCGACTCGTGCGGCACGGGCGGCTGGCACGTTGGCAAAGGTCCGGACCCACGATCGGTGCTCGTCGCGAGCAAGAACGGGCTCGACATATCCCACCTGCGCGCCCGCCAGTTCGACGCTTCCAGCGATCCGCATATGTACGACTGGCTGATCGTCATGGACCGCAGCAACCACGCCGACCTGATCGACATGGGCAGCCCGGAGCACAAGGTCCGCCTCATGCGGAGCTACGACCTGTCGCTCGATGGCGACCACGATGTGCCCGACCCCTACTACGGCGGGGACGACGGGTTCGATAAGGTCTATGAGATGCTCACGCGGGCGTGTGAAGGGATGCTTGATTCGATCACAGCTCAAGCATGAGGCGCGCCGGATCCTCGATCGCGTCCTTGATCGACACCAAGAACTGCACCGCTTCCGCGCCGTCCACGATGCGATGGTCGTAGCTGAGCGCAAGGTACATCATCGGGCGCAGAGCGATCTGCCCTGATCCGTTTGGGTACTCGATGGCGCGCTTCTTGATTCCGTGCATCCCAAGGATCGCGCTCTGGGGCGGATTGAGAATCGGAGTCGACATCAGTGAGCCGAAGATGCCGCCGTTGGTGATCGTGAACGTGCCGCCCTGCATCTCTTCGAGCGAGATCTTGCCGTCGCGGGCACGCACGGCCATGTCCTTGATCGTGCTCTCGATCGTGGCGAAGCTCATGTTCTCCGCGCTGCGGAGCACCGGCACAACCAGGCCCTTGGGCCCGGAGACAGCGATCGCAACGTCCTTGTAGTTGTGGTGCTGGATCGCGGGCTTGCCGTTGTCGCCCTGGGTGATGTAGGCGTTGATCAGCGGGAACTTCTCGAGCGCCTGGGTGCAGGCCTTGACGAAGAAGGACATGAACCCGAGGTTGATGCCGTGCTTCTCGCTGAAGGCTTCCTTGTGCTGCTTGCGCAGGTCCATGACCGCGCCCATGTCAACCTCGTTGAAGGTCGTGAGCATCGCAGCGGTCTGCTGGGCCTCCACGAGGCGCGAGGCGATGGCCTGACGCATGGGGCTCATCCGCTCCTGCCACGACTCACGCGGGGCTGCGGTTGATGCGGCGGCCGAAGCGGGTGCGGACGCCGCGCCGTTCTGGTGGGTCTGGATCCATGCGAGCACGTCCTGCTCGCGGATGCGGCCGGCGGCGCCAGTGCCGGAGATCTGCTTGAGGTCCACGCCCTGATCGTCGGCGAGCTTGCGTGCCAGCGGGGTTGCCTTCACATCCGCGTTGCTCGCGGGCGCCTGCGCGGGCTTGGTCGCGACGGCCGTGCCGCCCCCACCGCCGCCTGAACCAGAGCCACCCTGCGCCGGGGTCTTGCCCGGGTCGGGCTCGGCGGGCATGCCCTGCTTCTTCGAACCTGCTGAATCTGTCTTCGAGGCGGTGTCTGCATCCGCTGCCGCGGAATCACCGCCATCGCTCCCACCGCCTGAGTCTGCGGGCTTCTCAGCGCTCTCATCGATGGTCCCCACGCTGGCACCGACATCGACCTCGTCGCCCTCGCTGGCGCCGTGCTTCACAATACCCGAGGCCGGAGCGGGGACCTCCATGGTGACCTTATCCGTCTCGAGCTCGAGCACAGTCTCGTCGCGCTCGACGTAGGCACCATCCTCAACGGTCCACGCCGAAATGATGCCACTGGTGACCGATTCGCCGACGTTCGGGATGACGATCTCTGTTGCCATGTCTTGGTATCCGCCTTGGTGTTGCCGGTTGGAGTGCTAAGGTCAGGCCTGCGCCGCGGCGACCTTGCTGTTCTTTGATTCCTTGCTCTCGGGCTTTGGCCCGATCGCATCGCTGAGGATCTTTTCCTGC
>JAEPOJ010000008.1:0-73858 GCA_017642965.1 Phycisphaerales bacterium | reverse complement strand
GCTCGATCTTGTGCTGGGCCTTGGAGCCGGTCGCGGGCGTGCTCGAACGCTGACGCCCGATGTACTCCCAGCGGTCCCAGCCCAGACGCGTGTGGATCTTGTCGAGGATGAACTGCGCGGCTCCCGCGTTGTATGGCTCTTCCTGAACAAAGACACGCTCTGCAGATTCGGGGTACCGCTCATTGATATCGCGGAGCAGGTCCGCGTGGAACGGGTACATCTGCTCAATACGCACGATCGCGATAGTGCGGTCGTCACGCAACTCACGGCGCTCGTTGAGCTCGTGGTAGATCTTGCCAACACAGTAGATCACACGCTTCACCTTGGAGCGGTCCCAGCCGTCCTGCTCGAAACGCGGATCATCGATCATCTCCTGGAAATGCCCATCGACGAGATCCCTGACCGGGCTTGTCGGCACACGCAGGTAGCTCTTGGGCGACATCACCACCAATGGCTTGCGGTAGTTTGCCTTGACCTGGCGGCGGAGCATATGGAATGTCTGGGCCGCAGTAGTCGGGTAGACAACGAACATGTTGTCCGTGCCACAGAGCTGAAGGAACCGCTCCAGGCGAGCGGAGCTGTGCTCCGGGCCTGCGCCCTCGTACCCGTGCGGGAGCAGCATGGTCAGCCCGCTCCAGCGTTCCCACTTGATCTCGGCGGACGCGATGAACTGGTCCACGATCGCCTGCGCGCCGTTGTAGAAATCGCCGAACTGGGCTTCCCAGACAATCAGCATCCCTGGGTCACCCAGCGAGTAGCCGTACTCGAATGCGAGCACGCCCTCCTCTGACAACGGCGAGTTGTAGACACAGAACCTCGCCTGACGCGGCCTGCCATCACTTCCCTCGCTCCCGGGCGGGGTCGCGGTGCCCTCGGTTCCGATCTCACGGATTGAGTTGAGCGGCGTAAACGGCTCACCGGACTCATAATCACGGATCACCGCGTGGCGGTGAGAGAACGTGCCCCGCATGCAGTCCTGACCTGAGAGCCGAACCGGGTGCCCCTCGGCCAAGAGCGTGCCATAGGCGAGTTGCTCAGCGTCGGCGTAGGAGATGAGCTCCGCATCGGGGAGGTTCTTGCGATCTTCCAATAGGCGCTTGAGCTTGGGGTTGAGCTTGAATCCCTCAGGAACAGACCCGATCGCATCCGCGACCTCTTTGATCTGATCCATCGTGACTCCAGTTTCAACCGGCTCGTAACTGAACTTGTGAGTCAGCCCGTCCCATCGTGCGCTACCGGGATCAATCGTTGGGTCGTTCGGCGCATCCTGTGCTGCCTTCTGGGCCTTCTCCAGCGCCTCGCTCAGGCGGCTGACGATCGACTGACGATCCGCATCGTTGATCACGTTCTCCGCGAGGAGTTTTTCCGTGTAGATCTTCAAGACGGAGGGCTTCTTTTTGATCTTGCCCGCCATGATCGGCTGGGTAAAGCTCGTCTCGTCCTGCTCGTTATGCCCGTACTTGCGGTAGCACATCAGATCGATGAACGCGTCGCGTTTGAACTTCTGACGGAACTCGGCCGCGATCTGCGCGACCGTCACGACCGCCTCAGGGTCGTCGCCATTCACATGGAAGATCGGCGCGTCGACGAGCTTACCGATGTCGGTGCAGTAGCGGCTTGATCGCCCTTCCTCGGGAAGCGTCGTGAAGCCGATCTGGTTGTTAACGACAACGTGGACCGTCCCGCCCGTCGTGTAGCCAGGCAACTGCGAGAAGTTCAATACCTCCTGCACGATGCCCTGACCAATGATGGCGGCGTCGCCGTGCATCAGGATCGGCACGACACGGTCACGGTTCTGATCGCCGCGCAGACGCTGCTTGGCACGGCAACGGCCTTCGACAACGCCGTTTACGGCCTCGAGGTGGCTCGGGTTGCTGGCCATCGCGAGGTGGACCATACGCCCATTGTTAAGGCGACGGGTGCCCGAGTAGCCGCGGTGATACTTGACGTCCCCGCCACCATCCGCAAACCCCTCGGACCAGTTCTCTTCAAACTCGGTGAAGATCTGTTCGAGTGTCTTGCCGATCGTGTTGTGGAGCACATTGAGACGCCCGCGGTGCGCCATGCCCAGAACGACTTCCTCGACACCCAAATCGGAGAAGGACTCGATCATGTGATCGAGCATGGGGATCAGAGACTCCGCCCCCTCGAGGCTGAAACGTTTTTCGCCGGGGTAACGCTTGCCCAGGAACTTCTCAAACGACTCGGAGCGTGTCAGCTGCTCGAGGACATTGGTTTTCTGCTGCTTGCCCAGCGCGAGCTTCCCGCCGATCGTCTCGTAGCGCTCGAGCAGCCACGCTCGCTGCTCAATGTCTGAAACATGCATGAACTCAACCCCGATGGTTGAGCAGTACATCTGTTCCAGGTGCTCGATGACCTCACGAAGCGGGATGCGCTCCCCAAGGCCCATGCTTGATCCATCGACAGAGCGGTCGAGGTCTGACTCGCTCAGACCGTGGTACGCGAGCGAGAGTGAATCCGGCCGCTCGCGTTCGCGCCCGAAGGGGTCAATCTTGGCACACAGGTGGCCCTGATCCCGGTACGCACCGATGAAATCGTCCACGATGGCTTCGAAGTGAGTCGCCTTGCCCGCAGGCCTCCCGATGGTCGGGGTGATCTTGGTCGGGCCGGTAGATGCGGCTGGGGCCGGGGAAGAGGGCGACTTCGTGGTCGTGCCGAAGAGCTTGAGTTCACCGGCATGGGCGAGATCGAATCCTTGGAAGAATGCGAGGGTCGCCGGATCGAGCTGCTCAGGGTGCTGCTGGTAGACCTTGTACTGCTCTTCCAGGTACGCAGCGTTCCACTGATTCACAGACGGCACAGTAGGTTCGGGTGCAGAGCTCATGACTCTCCCTTGTCAATTCGCCAAAACCGGCGGTTCCACGCGGGTTTTGCAACTGACTATCGGACTCCTGAGCCAGACTCACCGGCTCAAGCACAATCGTAGTCCCTCATATCGACATTTCATCAGCGCAGTCCACGAAATCACCATGCTTTGCGCCGATGGTGCAATATTCCTTAGACTGCCCTGTCTATCAGAAATCGAAGCCGAGCAGATCAGCCGAAACGACCCGAGACGTAGTGCTCGGTCTCGATCAGCTTTGGCTTCTGGAAGATCGCCGCGGTCGGACCGTACTCCACCAGTCGCCCGAGGTACATAAACGCTGTGTAATCAGACACTCGGGCCGCCTGCTGCATGTTGTGCGTCACGATCAGCACGGTGTACCGCTCCGAGATCTCGTTGATGAGTTCCTCGATCTTGAGCGTCGCCACCGGGTCGAGCGCGGAGCATGGCTCGTCGAGAAGAAGGACCTCGGGGTCCGCAACAATTGCGCGAGCGATGCAGAGTCGTTGCTGCTGACCGCCCGAGAGCCCGAGCGCCGAGCTCTTGAGACGATCCTTGACCTCGTCCCAGATCGCTGCCGCCCGCAAGCTCTTCTCACAGGCCTCCTCAAGCACGGACTTTCGACGCTCACCATCGATCCGCAGCGGATAAACCACGTTCTCGAAAATAGACATCGGGAAAGGGTTCGGCTTCTGGAACACCATGCCGAGGCGCTTGCGGAGTTCGATCACGTCGACCGAAGGGGCGTAAATCGGCGAGCGGTTGAGCGTAATCTCGCCTTCGACACGAACACCATCGATCAGGTCGTTCATTCGGTTGATCGATCGCAGCAGGGTGGACTTGCCGCAGCCAGAGGGGCCGATCAGCGCCGTGACAGCGCCGCGAGGCACCTTCATCGCAACATCATGGAGCGCCTTGGCGTCCTGGTTGTACCAGAGATTGAACTTCTGTATATCGATCACCGCGTCCGGGGCCTCGACGGCTCCGTGGAGCGTCGGAGCAGGGATTTCACCCCTTCGGATCGCATCGATTACCCGGTAATCAGCGACAGCCGCTTCACCCTTGGGCTCGTAGGCCACCGCCCGGGCCTTGCCCGACGCCTCTGAACCATTGTTCTTGGGAGATGTATCCATGGTCGTCATACCGTGGGCCCTGCCATACGAGAACGAACTTTGGCCCGCAGTACGATAGCGAGCAGATTGAGTGCAAACACGATGCTGAGAAATAACAAGGTGGTTGTCCAGACCAGCGGGCGGGCCGCCTGAGAGTCCGGGCTCTGGAAGCCGAGGTCGTAGATATGAAAACCAAGGTGCATGAAGCTGCGATCCGCGTGCAGATAGGGGGCTTCACCATCAATGGGGAGGTCCTGATTGAGCTTCACCGCCCCGACGAGCATCAGCGGGGCAACCTCGCCGGCACCGCGGGCCATCGCCAGGATCGCCCCGGTCAGGATGCCGGGCAGGGCCCCGGGGAGCACGATGCGACGCATTGTCTGCCACTTGGAAGCGCCACAGCCGTAGCTGCCTTCGCGCATCGAGTTCGGGACCGCGGCGATCGCCTCCTCCGTGGCGACAATCACGACAGGCAACGTCAGTAGCGCCAGCGTCAGTGACGCCCAGAGCAAGCCGCGTGCGCCGAAGGTTGGCGTGCCGTTGCTCGAGCGTGCCTCAAACAAGCCATTGAAATACGGCGTCCCTGCGATCAGCATCACGACGCAGACGACGCTCACCGCCCAAACAACCCAAGAGAAGCGTTGGAGCATGACATTCATCGTGCTGGGGAGCTTTCCTGGGTCCGGCTTGCTCCAGAGCCTGGTCGCCACGCCCGCAATCACAAGCATCGCACTCACCACCAGCATCAGCCACCACGTGCTCACCCCCATGCGCGTGGTTTCGGATGGACCGACATCGACGTAGGCCCCCACCGTGTAGCAGAAGAACCCGAGCCCGAAGACCCCGTACACGATGCTGGGCACACCCGCGAGGTTGTTCACCGCGATGCGGATCATGCTCGTGATGATGCCCTGCTTGGCGTACTCCCTGAGATACAACGCGGCGATCACACCCATCGGTGTCACCACCATCGTCAGTAGGAGCGTCAGGAGGACCGTCCCGATGATAACCGGATAGACACCACCTTCGGTGTTGGCCTCTCGCGGGAATGTTGAGAGAAACTCCCACCATCGGGAGAAGTAAACCCCGATCTTCTCGGTGAGACCCATCGTGTTCGGCCGTACCTGACGGACGATCTGGCTCATGTGCAGGCGCTGGTCCGCGAGGGTCTGCGATGTCGGCGCAAACCGGTCGGTGTTCGGCTCCACAACACTGACACGGAGGCGAGAATCCTCGCTCTCGATCTCTCGCACCTGAGCGAGAATCTCGTCGTATCGCTGCTGGAGTTCTGCCTCGCGCTGCACGAGGCGCTCACGCATCTGAGTAATGTCTGCCTCGGTGATACTGGATTCTGCCCACGGAGCACCAACCCAGAGAGCGACACCAGTCGCGAGCAGCACGATCAGCGAGACCGCCCGGATCAGCTTCCCCTGGCGGGCGACCGGAGAGCCCATCTCCGTCCCCAGATGACGGAACTTCACAAGCGACGCGACACAGACCACGGCGAGTACGGCGAAAGCGCCCCAACCGACCGGGCTGAATCTGAAGAGCTCCGAATCATCGCGAGCGACCTCGATCTCGGCCTGCCTGAGCTGCAGGCGAGCACGCTCCATCTCGGCGTTGATCCGGCCGAGATCGTGCTTCTTCATCCGATCGATCTGGACTTTGTCGGCTCGTGCCTGAGCGTGCAGCTCATCGAAGGACTCGAAGTACGCCTCGCTGCCCTGCGCGACGACTTCGACGCCGTCATCCTCCCCGTCGACGCGGATGATCTGTTGCGGCACACCGAACCACACGCCCCATGCTTCCCGCTCGAGCATGACCGCATCGTCCGGTTGCGTTTTAGAGCTTATATCGCTGTCGTTGATCCAGCGGAATGATGCCTGCCCGATGTCCCTGTTCCCGATCCGATACAGGGTCCTGGCCTCGGTGGTTTCCGTCGCGGACTCGTGCTGGGTCTCGATTCCCAGCAGCGTTTCCCCACTCGCAAGCTCAAGGCGGTCGATGGGGCGTGGCCAGAAGGTCCGTGTGCCGTTGATGATCACCATCGAGAAAAGGAGGATGATCATCACCAGACAGGTTATCAGCGCACCACCCGTGAGCCAGACCATCGGCTCCCCAAGCGCGCTTGGAAGCGTGCGCCGTCGCTTGTGCGTCGCGGAGGCCTGCTGCGCCGGTTCGGGGGCCGGCGCGGGCTTGGGTGGTTCGAGCGTTGTGAGTGTCATAGCCCTGCGTTCCTCGCACGAACGACCCGGCGAACGAGTTCCGCCAGTGTGTTGATCACAAAGGTCATTACAAACAGCACCAGCCCACAGAGGAAGAGGACGCGGTAGTGCGTCTCGTCCTTCGGTGCTTCGGGGAGCTCGACCGCGATATTCGCGGCGAGCGTTCTGAAGCCGGCAAAGATGTTCCAGTTCATCTCTGGGGTGTTGCCGGTCGCCATGAGCACGATCATGGTTTCGCCGACCGCCCGGCCGAACCCGATCATGCAGGCGGAGAAGATGCCCGATGCCGCGACCGGGAGCACCACGCGCGACGCGGTCTGCCATGGCGTCGCACCCGAACCGAGCGATGCGGTCCGCAAGGTCATCGGGACCGCCTGGAGGGCGTCCTCCGAGATCGTGTAGATGATCGGGATGACCGCGAACCCCATGATGATGGCCACCACCAAGGTGTTGCGGGGACTGAAGGATCCGAAAATGGAATCGCGTGGGTCGTAACCGAGCGACTGAGCCGTCACCGCTCCGATGTACGCGAGCAGGAACCCGAGCCCCGTGAGCAAGACGAACTTGGAGAGCACGACGATACTGCCGACGTGGGCCTCATGCTGAGAGATCCAGAGATCGATGCGTCGACGCACGAGAATCGCGTGGGTGAGCCAGACCAGTATGCATGCGATCGGGAAGAAGACGACGAACCAGCCGGGCCATGCGACCCCGTATTCCCCGTTGAGCCAGCGACGCAGGCTCCCGTGCTCCAACCCGAGCGTGCTCACAATTTCCGTGTTGTCAATCCCCTCGACTGCTCTGTAGATCTCGCCGTCGTACGAAACAAGCTCCTGATTCCGCAGTCGCCGCTGGGTCTTCGTGTTGTACGCGGCATCATCGGCCCAGGCGGGCAGTTCCGATTCCGGCACCGGCTCGAGTGATCCCGCGAGCACCGCGGCGTCGAAGTCATCGGGTTCGAACCAGCTGCGGACCATCGTGGGGCCCACAAAGAGGCTGATGCCGATCCCCGCCGCTGCTGAAACGGCGACGAGTGTCATGTGCTGCCCCGAGCGAGTGCGGAGCCGTATCGACAAGGGGATGAGCTGCCAGATGTGCGCTGCCAGCAGGATCGACATCGGAACAATGACGAGCCCGATGACGAATGAATCGATGTACTCCGCGATAAAGGGCGCCACGACCATCGCGGCAATAAACCCGAGCACAACCGAGGGGAGAGAGGCCATGAGCTCCACCACCGGCTTCACCTTACGGCGCACCCGCTTGGAAACAAACTCACTCGAATAGATCGCGGCGAGCACGCCGATCGGGATCGCGAAGATCATGGCGAACACGGTCGCCTTGAGCGTGCCAAAGATCAGCGGCATCAAACTGAGCTTGATCTCTGAGGCATCGTCACCGGAAGAAGACTGGTAGATGTATTCCGGTTCTTCAGTTCCCTCATAGAACACGCGACCGAAGAGCGCCTTGACACTGAACTCGGGGTAACCCGGCTCGATCTCGTGCAGCTCGTAAGAACCATCAGAGGAGATCGACATGATCCCGTCATTCTTCGGCGTAATGGTCGCGGCAACAGGATCCGCGTGATCGCTCTTGATCTTCGCAACGAGCTTCTCACTCGTGATATGACGGAGTTCCTGCACCCCGTTCGCGTGCAGGATCAGCACGGAGCGATCACGGGTGCTCGGCTTCATCGACACAATCGGGCTGTCTTCGTTCTGAATCAGATGGGCCCTAACCAGCCTCCGCTCATCCGCGTACGTTCTGTGAACATCGTCGGCGACATGGAACACACCCATACGCCCATCTGCCTGTCCGACAAGCAGGGACAGGCTGCCCAGAAGCATGTTGATCGAACTGATTTCAGCCCCATCGGTCGCGACCTGGGCGGTCTCTGCGAGAACAAAGCTGTTGTCGTCCAGACGAGCGTATCGGTCGCAGCGGCCGTTCTTCCAGATCATCAGCACATGATCGCTGTCCGCGGTGACGTGCATCCAATCCGGCTTGCCCAACCCATCCGGGCGATCAAAGGCGAACGACTTCGTGCTCAGGCGTGTGGTCGGTGCCCCCCCTCCAAGAGGACGAATCGTACGGACCGTGCTAACGAGCACCGTGCCGTCCTCACGCATGACCGCGAGAACCTTCTTCCCGGTCGGGTCTCGTCGGTAATCGAGGCGTACAACAGCGCCATCACCCTCTTCCATCTCGATCGGATCACCGAGTTCCAAGGCGAGCTGAACGACCCGCCCACGTCCCTCTTCGATGATTTCCAGGTATCCCTGATCCTCAGCGATGACCTGGCCTACGACCACCCCCTCGGGCGGAGTGCGCAGACGGTTCGAGTAGTCGAATGAACCGAGGCGGACACTGCCGTCGGCATACCCCACTGCAACGAACTCACCACCACGCGCGAAGCTGCTGCTGGTGATCTCACCCTCGAACCCCTCGGATGAGTCGATGGCGGCGATCTGCTCACCGGTCTCGAGCATGATGACGTTCGCGTCGAGTTCTGTATCGATTAATGCTGCGGCGTGCTGGTACGGATCGACCATGATCCACTCCGGCGAATCGATCCGGGTCGTCTTGCCGAGCGTTTCTTCACCTAGGGTGCCACGCTCGAAGAGCGGGAGCACAACCCAGAGCAGGTAGAAACAGATGCCGAGCACCGCGGTCAGCACGAGGAACCCGCCACTCGTGACGACGAACTCTGCTGCCGTATCCATCGCGTGCAATCGACGGGATGCGGCGCTGCGTGTTGTGCTCTCGTTCTTTTTCATGCCTGCTCTTCTCAAGGAAAGAAGGGAGCGAGTCTTCACCCGCTCCCATCATTATTCACATTGCTCCCGGTCGTGCCGGGAAATTCTGATCAGAAGTCGACATCGATGCCGCACTTCTCGAGGTCTTCACGAGCGACCGAGACCGGTACGGGGAAGTAGCCGTCCTTCGCAACGACTTCCTGGCCCTGCTTCGAGAAAATGAGCTTGATGAACTCGCGGCGGAGCCCATCGGTGACGCCAGTCTGGGGATCAACGTTGACGTAGAGGTACAGGAATCGAGCGATGGGGTACTCACCCGAGAGCGAGTGCTCGGCGTCAGCGGGGTACGCGTCGCTGCCGTCGACCGAAACCTTTAGCGCCTTGACGCCAGCGGTCATGTAACCGAGGCCAGAGTAGCCCATGCCGAAGCGGTCGGTGGTAACGCCCTGAACAACGGCGGAAGAGCCGGGCTGCTCCTTGACGGATGCCTTGTAGTCGTTGCCCTGCAGCGCGACCTTCTTGAAGTAGCCGTAGGTGCCGGAAGCCGAGTTACGACCGTACAGGTTCACCTTTCGGGTGCGGTACGCGGGGTCCTTGACACCAAGATCGCCCCAGGTCATTTCTTCGCCAGCGACAGAGAAGACCTTGGTCAGATTCTCGATGCTGATCGAGTCGAGCGGGCAGTCCTTGTGGACGTAGACCGCAAGTGCGTCGATGCCGGTGCGGAGCGAGATGGGCTCGTAGCCGAATGCCGCCTCGAACTTGTCGAGCTCGGATGACTTCATGGCGCGGCTCATTGGGCCGAAGTTCGACTGGCCCTCGATCAGCGCGGGTGGAGCGGTCGAGGAACCCTTGCCCTCGATCGAGATCTTGACCGATGGGTAGAACTTGGTGTATTCCTCGCCCCAGAGGGTCATGAGGTTGTTCATGGTGTCCGAGCCAACGCTGGTGATGGTGCCTGACACGCCGCTGGTGGGCTTGTAGACGGGTAGTTCATCCTTGGCGTTGCCCATGGCGATCATGGGGATCGCGGCAAGTGCGGCAACGGCGCTCAACAGTTTCTTCGCTCGCATGGTGTGATTCTCCTGGAGTTTGTTCCCGTAGGGAGCTCTGACAAGACGATTCCTGTCTCCATGCGAATAATCCCACCCCGTCTTAACAATTCGCGTCAGGGAAGATGAAGGTTCTGTAAAGAGAACGCCAGACCGCGGGGAATTGGCGTAAATCGTTGATATTGATCGAATTACGGCCCACGAAGGTGATCCGCCCTCGGGTTAGATATTCATGAAGCGTCTTCAAGTAATCGCTCGATATCCTCAACCAGCTTCGGATCCTCGGGCGTGACCCGGGGTCCGTGACGGGCGACAACCTCGCCATTGTGGTTGATCAGGAACTTGTCGAAGTTCCACGCCGGCTCCCCGCCGATGGGCTCGGGCTGGGCTGCGAGTTGCTTGTACAGCGGATGAGCGTCCTTCCCCTTCACGCTGATCTTGCTCATCATCGGGAAAGACACACCATAGTTGGTCGTGCAGAACTCCGCGATCTGATCATCCGTGCCAGGCTCCTGGTTCCCGAAGTTGTTCGCAGGGAACCCTACAATCACCAGCCCATCCTCTTTGTGCTCGTCGTAGAGCGCCTCAAGCCCTTTGTACTGAGGCGTTAACCCGCATTTGCTCGCGACATTGACCATCAGGATGACCTTGCCCTTGTACTTCTCGAGCTTGACGGGCTTCCCTTCGATGGACTGCATCTCGTAGTCGAGCACATACTTGGACACCGGCTTCTCCTCGCTTGTAGTGGTCTCACTCGGCGGGACCTCGGACACACCACTATTCGTGCTGTTGCTCGCCGCATAGGCCCAGATCGGGAACATCGCCGCAACCATGACCGCTGGAGACAGTTTGTTTTCTTTGCACAGGCAGCATCGCATCGGTCGTGCTCCTTCCTCGAATAGAACTCTATGATACGCGGACACCAGACACGCGCCCATCACATGCATACCGAACCAAGACCAACCCGGCTGCAACGCACTGCCCGCTTTTCGATCAACCCGGATGGCTCGACGCACGGAGAGAACAACTTTGCCGGCACACCTGCAGGATCTGGGCTGGCTCGCTATTACGAAGTTACGCTCGGCGTAGAAGGCATCCCTGACCCCGACACGGGTTACCTCATCGGCATCCATGAGCTCGATCGGGTCGTGCGTGAGCACCTCGTCGAGCTTATCGCCCGGACATGCCGATCTGCCCCAGAAACCGAGCCGGCATCGCTTCTCCCCAGTCTCTGGGAGATCGCGTCTACCAACACGCCCCACCGGTTGGTAATGATCCGCTGGCAACTCTCACCGTATTATGGAGTCGTGATGACTGACCACAGCCAATCATCTGCACGCGTGCTGATCCGACAGAGCTTCGAGTTCGCCGCCGCGCATCGCCTCCACACACCGACGCTCTCCGACGATGAGAACCGGGAGTTCTTCGGTAAATGCAACAACCCGAGCGGGCACGGCCATAACTATCGAATCGAGCCGACCATCTCAATCCCCTCGGATCAGCTCGGATCGATCAATGTGCAACTCGCGCTTCAGGAGTGCGTGAACCGCACGCTGATTGACGAGCTCGATCACAAGTTCCTCAACGCTGACTGCCCGTGGTTCGACCAGGCCAAGGGCGGCGTCATACCCTCCGTTGAGCACATCGCCCGGGTTGGGTTCGAGCAGCTCGCGCCCGCGATCGAATCGCTGGGGCACGGACTGCGCCTTGAGCAACTCCAGGCGTGGGAAACAGAAAAAACGTCCGCGATCTATCCGGGCTGAGCACACAACCACACGCGGCGACCCAACAATCGTCCGTGAACGATCCGCAACGAATTCTGTTCATCCGCCCAAGCGCACTCGGCGATGTCTGCCGGAGCGTCGGTGTGGTCGCGGCGCTCAATCGCCGTTTTCCCAACTCCAAAGTCGACTGGCTCGTCCAAAACTCGTTCGTGCAGGCGATCGAGCACCATCCGGGTGTTCATCGCGTGATCCCGTTCGATCGAAAAACACTCGGGAAGCAGATCAAGAAAGGCAAGGTCGGGCCCATCCGTGAATGGCTCCGGACGCTCCGGCAGGGCGAGTATGACCTGGTGATCGATGCGCAGGGCCTGGCCCGATCAGGTTTCTTTGCTTGGTGCACCCGAGCTCCCAGACGCGTCGGGTACAGAGACGCCCAAGAGCTCTCGTGGCTCTTCCTGAACGAGCGAGTCGAAGCACCACGGACGATGCACACCGTCGATCGCATGATGCGCCTCGCGGACGCCCTCGATGCCGATTCGACACATCCCGATCTGCGATTGCACACCGACCCTGACGATCTCTCCCAGGTGATCATGGAGTACCCGGACCGGTACGCGGTGATCGCCCCCACCTCGCGCTGGGCCGGCAAGTGCTGGCCGATCGAGCGGTATACCAAGCTCGCGAAGCAGCTCGCCGATCACCCCCAGCTCGATCGCGTCATCGTTGTTGGCGGCCCGGGTGAACGCCTCCAGTGCGCCCCGCTGCTCGAACTCGCCGAGGATCACCCGAGGATTGTGGATCGCGTTGGATCGACGAGCATCTCGCAGCTGATGGCCGTCATCTCCAGATCCAGGCTGCTGGTGGCCAACGATTCCGCATCGCTCCACATGGCCGTGGGCTTTGATCGACCCCTCGTCGCGCTGCTCGGCCCGACCGATCCCGCGCTCGTCGGCCCCTACCGCCGCGATGCCGATGTCATCCGCCACGCCAGCGAGAACGATGAACTCGACTTCAAAAAACCTGAGAGCGTCGAGCTGATGAAGCGGATCACCCTCGAGGAAGTCCTCGATGCCAGCAATGCGCGGCTAGAAGCCCCAATCGGCACGATGCACACAAAAACCGCCCCGTAGGGCGGCTGAAACGGCTCATGTACAATGGCTTAGGCCGTAGCGCCCGCGTGCTCGTGGGCAAAGCTCTTCATGAACTCGACCAGATCGAGACAGCCTTGACGAGGGAAGGCGTTGTAGATCGACGCACGCATGCCCCCGATCGAGCGGTGCCCCGCGAGGGTGGTGAGCCCCTTGCTCTCTGCCTGCTCGATAAAGAGCGTATCCAGATCCTCGGTCGGGCACTTGAAGGTGATGTTCATGTCCGAGCGATCCTCCTTCGCCGCGTGAGGCGTGAAGAAGTCCTGCGAATCGATGAAATCATAGATCAATGCCGCCTTCTCGCGGTTCCGTTCGGCCATGGCCTGCAGGCCTCCCTCGGCCTTGATCCACTTGAATACCTCGCCCATCAGGTACACTCCGAAGGTGTTCGGGGTGTTGTATCGCCCCTCCTTCTTCGCGATCAGATCGAACTGCATCATCTTGGGAAGGTCACGCACACGGTTATTGATGATGTCCTTATTGGCCATGACGAGCGTGATACCCGATGGCCCCAGGTTCTTCTGAGCACCCGCGTACACCAGACCAAACTTCGAAAAATCCATCGGACGAGAATAGATGTTGCTCGACATATCGGCGACGAGGAACGCGTCGCCCGGCGCAACCGGCTCGTCCTTGAACTCCGTGCCCATGATCGTGTTGTTGCTCGTGAACTGCACGTACACGGGGTTGTCGGAGTAGTTGACCTGATCGCCCTTCGGGATGTACGAGTAGTTCTTGTCCTTGGACGAACCACAGATGTGGACCGTGCCGTAGTGATGAACCTCCTCGATGGAGTCGTTCGCCCACTTGCCTGTCTGGAAGTAATCCGCGGTGCGATCGCTCGGGAGGAAGTTCGCGGGAACGAAGTAGCACTGGCTCGTCGCGCCACCCTGCATCCAGAAGATCGCCATGTCCTCGGGGATGTTCCCGACCTCGCGGCACAGCGCCTCGGTCTCCTCGGTCACCTTGTCGAAGTACTTGTTCCGGTGCGAGTGCTCCATGATCCCGATCCCGGAATCCATGTGGTTCCAGACGTCCTTCTGGGCCTGCTTGATGACCGACTCGGGCAGGCACGCGGGTCCCGCGGAGAAGTTGTACACGCGTTCACTCATGGTTCGCTCCTCATCCCTGCGATTCAGGGGGTGTGTGATGTCAGTATCGTATTCCGCTCAGACGCCCATCGCTGCCGAGTTCTTCAGCTCGTTCGAGTTCACAATGTGGAGGGGATCCCCGCTCTCAACGAACGCCTGAACGATGCGGACGGCCTCCTCGCCAACCGCCAGCTGGGCCTGCTCGGTGGATGCTCCAACATGGTGCGTCAGGGACACGCCGGGCACCTTGGCGATCTCCGGCTGCCAGTCTGTGTCCTTGCTGCTCGGCTGATCGTTGTACACATCGAGCCCCGCCCGGATGCCCTTTGTCTTGATCGCATTGATAAGCTCATTCTCGTCGACGATCTCGCCACGCGAAGTGTTGATGAAGTATGCCCCGTCCTTCATGGCCGCGAAGAAGCCCGGGCCGCAGAGCTCCTTGGTATCCGGTGTCGCCGCGACGTGCACGGAGACGATGTCGGCCTCGCTAAGCTCAGCGCTGAGGGCCTCGCGGGTATAGGGAATGAGCTTGATGCCCAGCGCACGGGCCGTGTCCTCGCGGAGTGAACGCGACTGGGCCGAGACCTCCATGCCGAACGCCTGAGCCAGCTTGCAGACCTCAGTGCCGATTGATCCCATGCCAACCACGAGCAGCTTCCGCCCCTTGAGCCCCTTCGCCTTGGAATATTCCTTCTTGTTCCAGTGACCGCCTGCGAGCTCGCTCGTCTGCTGCGCGATCCGCCGATCCAGGTTCAGGATGTGGCCGAACGCGATCTCGGCGACCGCGACCGCGTTCATGCCGGGGCAGTTGCAAACGGGGATGCCCTTTGAGCCAGCCGCTGCAGTATCGATGTTGTCGTACCCGGCACCGCCACGGATAATGAGCCGCAGCGAGTCGACGCTGTTGATCACCTCCGCAGGCACCTTGGTTGAGCGTACACACAGGACCTGAGCATCCGTTGCCTTGATCGCATTCGCCAGCGTATCAGGGCTGAGATCCGGGTCAACGTGGACGTTGCACCCCAGCTGCTCCAGCCCAGCGATGCACCCCGCGTCAAACTTGTCCGCAACCAGTACGTTCAGTGATTTCTCTGTGCTCATTGAGCGGCTCCTGCGTGAAGGTATACCAAAACCGATCAATCGTAGACCGTATCACAAGAAGATCACCCGCCCAAACCCCCATTCACTGCACCATTCGTTACGAAAGTAGCTTCATTTGTGGCGCCGTGGGTGGAGGCACTTACGGTTGTATCCGGCCTGTCCCGATCTCCTCACCGCCGAAGTCGATGCCACCCAGGCCACCCCGCGTCCACCGGTAGTAACCGGGAAACGATTCGTCCGCACGAAAGTCGGCCTTGATCAGTGATGGCTCAGGGCTCGATGGATCACGAGGGCGAAATCCTGGATTCGAATCGGAAGTATTCCGGACGGAGACAGATCCATCAAAGAACAGGATCGGCTGACGCGCTCCGGGCTGGAAGTACAAGTAGTCAGGAAGCTCCGCGTAATGGCGATCGTAGGTATCAAAGACGAAAGCCTTCCCCGATGTAAACGTCACCTCGGTGTACTTCCTGCTCGTCAGAAACTCCGGATCCCGATTGAACGAACCCCACGGACGGTCATGCTGCTCGATCGGGCGGAGCACGCCGTTATCCCGATCGACCGAATACGTCACAACACTCGTTTCGTATGAGCTCTCAAACTTACGAAAAAGAAGGTTCGTGGCGAAGTCGGGGATGGGCGTCTCTGCACGCTCAACCTGCTCGTCGTCTTCAGGACATGCGGCGACCGGCTCTTCGAGATTTCCGGTCAGGTAATCGAAGTAGACAAGGTGGGTGAACCACAGATTGGCGAACCAGTTGTTCCCGCCGCTTGTCCTTGGGATGAACTGATTACCCGCATACTCTCGGATGATCGAGACTGCCTGATAAGGCACAGACTGGAGATCAGAGCCCGCCCCGCGTAGATCGGTGTACTCGGTGTCGTAGTTCCCGGGCTTCCAGCTGAATGCAGGGATCCGATCTCGGTAATCACCGCCGTAGTTCTGCGCAGCCTGCCCCATCGAACGCATATTGGCCTGGCACTTTAAGGTTCGGGCTGAGCTGATCGCGCCGCTCAACGCAGGCAGAAGAATCCCGATCAGCAGGGCGATGATGGCAATGACAACCAGCAGCTCGATGAGGGTGAACCCACCGCGCCCGCAGCGTCCCCACTGTCTTGTCCTCACGCTTTGGATCATGGAAAGTCTCTGATCGTGAACTACCCGAATATACCAGACTATTCGCGGCTGCTCACACCTTCAGATGCATTTTCTGAGGGTTCAATCGCAGCCCCCCCGCGAAACACGACATAGCTCAGGGCGGAAAGCGTGATGATTCCAGAGATGATGATCACAGCCCATGCGTGCTGACGATCGGCGTTCGCTCGGTTTCTCCAGAGCTGAACGAGCCGGAGCGATTCCTCCAGCCGCTTCCGTGTTTCAGCCGCTCCTGTTGCTTCGATACCCTTCTCCGGAGTCCCTTGCGCCTGCGGGCTCGGGGTTCCGAGCGTTGTTGAGGCGATAGAGGCCCCTGTGGGCGTACTCGCGGGCTCCGCGTGCAACGCGAGCACCTCGGGCAATCCCTGCCCGGGGAGCGGACGGGCGGGCCCGAGCCCCATGTGCTGACGATCCCGCTCAACCTCGAAAGAGACCTGGCAGCTCGGACAGGAAAACGCATCGGGCCTCACCTCGGCACCGCAGTTGTGGCAATGACCGAATCGGTGACCAACTCCAGGCGTATGCCTCGCAAGCATCCAGAACTGTCGCGTGCTCGGCCCCCTGAGAACGCTGTCCTCGCTAATGACACCCTGCTCGATCAGACGAATGAGCGTGGCGTAGCTGCACCCGGGACGAAAGGGGACGTGCTCATCACGGACCTCCCAGGGCCCCATCTGGTTCTGCGTCGCCTGCTTGCTCATTGGGTCGAATCGCCCTGAGCACGACGTGCAGCGTCCCCCATCCGGGGTCACTGTTCCACAATATGGGCAGACGATGGATCGCAGCTGCGGTTTAGGCGGGTGCCCGGCGATTTCCCGGGCACGGGCCATCATACGCTCCCGCACCTCAGAACCCGATACCGATCCGCTTTGGGACGTCGTCATGTACTCACCTTACGCAAGTTTTACCCCGCCGGTTGACCTCTCACTCTGCATCGGCTCGAATGGTACATGCTCCGCACCATCTGCATCTCCCTCTTCATCTTGCCGTGGACCATCATGGGCTGTACAGCCCAGCCGATCCCAGAAACCGAACGCGAGCTGCCCGCGACGCAAAGATCAGACAAGACGGCAGCGATCATCAATGGCGTGGCGGTCGATCTGGTAACGCTTCAGGATGGGCTCAGCGAGGCGGCTGGCGCCCAAGTCTTGCGCGAGTATGTGCTCGATCGAGCGCTGAATCAGCGATGCGAGCAGATGGGCATCCAGATCGTCACGGACGAGATCGCGGCTGAACGCACCCTCCTTGGCGAGTCACTCGGGGTTGAAACGGATCAGACCCTCCCGACAGAAGTGCTCGATACCCTCAGGGCAGAGCGCGGCCTTGGCCCACGGCGATTCCAGCGTCTCCTGCGCCGGAACGCGATGCTCCGTGCGCTGACCGGCTCACCAGAACCATCTAAGGAGATGATCGATCAGGCGATGCTCGCTGCTTTCGGTACGCGATACCGCCTTCGCCTATACGTCTCGGATTCACCGGAAGCGGCACACGCAGTACGATCTGCTGTGGTCAGGGCGGAGCACAGTGAGCAAAGATGGATGTTCGCGGAAGCATGCGCGACATCATCGATTCACCCTTCCGCACCACGCGGTGGGCTGATCGAGGCACTGAGCCCCGCCAGCACGAGTTACCCTTCCGCGATCCTGGCCGCCTTGCCAAAGCACCAGGCGGGCACATGCTCGCCGGTCATCAGCACCGAAGCCGGGTACGCGCTGGTCTATGTGGAACAGGTCATCCCCGCTACGAAACCGACATCACAGCAGCGTGATGAGCTCACAGCCCAACTCAGGCAAGCGGCCCAGCGAACGGCCATGCAACGGCTCGCGCAGGAGATCCTCAGCGAGCAGGACGTCATTGTGATGGATCGGGCACTGCACTGGGCATGGACCTCCGGACGCTGATGCCGGTTCGTGGAATCAAATCCGTGATGACCATGCTCAGTCATCTCGCGATCTATCCCGCGGTGTACACGCTCGGTGTCTACCTGCTCGCCATCCTCACACTTGGGCTGGTGTTCCCCAGCCAGTTCACCGTCTGTTTCCTGCTTGCGCTCGCCCATGCCTGCTACCTCATAGACAGAGTTAAACTGACTGACGATCGCCAAGACCCCGCCGACGCGCTCGCGCTCCCGGATCGAACTATCTTTTATGTCAGGCATGCGCCCAAACTCCGGGCGTTGCTCTGCCTTGAGTTTCTGCTCGCGAGCGCGATCGGCTTACAGATACATCCACTGCTTGCATTGATCCCGTCCGGCGCTTTGATTGGTGTCCACATGTATGCCGGCAGGGGGGCTACGCCCGGCAGGCCGAGATTGAAGGACTACCCAGCGCTCAAGGCATTTCTCATCGCCAGCGCCCACCTCGCTCTGGTCATCGCAGTGCTCTGGGGCAACGGCCACCTCATGCCAGACAGTCCGCTCAAGGTCGTTGTGCCGAGTCTCGTTGGCATCTGGCTGATCATTTCTGCAGACGCGACCCTGTGCGATCTCGATGACCGCGAGAGCGATTCCATCTATGCCACCCGATCGCTGCCTGTCCTGCTCGGCTCCAAGCATGCGTGGTTTGTCGCGATGGCCATTCTCTGCGTGGGTGTGCTCTTCATATCAATAGCCCGCGTGCCGCAGGCTCATCTCACGGCTGTTGCCGTTCTGCTTTTTCTCACTGGCGTGCCGACTCTGCAACTGAAAAACAGGCGTGATCTGATCGATGCACGCCTGCTGCCAATCGTGTTACTCGGGTTTCTGCTCCGCTAGTTCAGCGAGCGATCTCAATCGCGCGGGTTTCTCGAAGAACCGTCACCCGGATCTCACCTGGGAACGTCATCTCGTTCGAAACGCGCTTGGCGATCTCATGGGCAATCAGGTATGACTCGTCGTCACTCACCCGGTCCGCATCGATCATGACACGCACCTCGCGCCCGGCTTGCACCGCGTACGCCTCCGCGACACCGGGTATGGCCAACGCGATATCCTGGAGCTCGTTGAGACGCTGGATGTACCGCTCCATCGATTCACGACGGGCGCCGGGGCGTGCGGCACTGACCGCGTCTGCAGCCATGACGATCGGGGTGTACCACGTCGTCGAGGGCATGTCCGCGTGGTGTGCACCGATTGCGTTGAGGACCGCCTCTTCCTTTTCGCCGTACTGACGGGCGAAGTCCATCCCGATTTTGGGGTGTCCCCCCTCCATCTCGTGGTCCATCGCCTTTCCGATATCGTGCAGGAAGCCGCACCGCTTGGCGAGCTTGCCGTCGAGGCCCAGCTGGTCCGCGATGATCTGGCACAGGTAAGCAACCTCGACCGAGTGCTTGAGCACGTTCTGCCCGTAGCTCGTTCGGTACGTCAGTCGCCCCATGGCCTCGATGACCTTTGGATGCAGCCCCTTAAGCCCCAGCTCGACGGCAGCGTCCTTGCCCGCCTTGACGATCCGCTCCTGGACCTCGCCGCCGACCTTCTCAACGACCTCCTCGATCCGGGTGGGGTGCATCCGCCCATCAGCGATGAGTCGCTCAAGCGATTCAACCGCGATGGCCTGGCGGACCTTGTCGAAGCAGGAGACGACAATGACGCCCGGGGTATCGTCGACGATGATATCCGCCCCGGTCGCCTTCTCGATCGCTCGAATATTCCGCCCCTCACGGCCGATGATCCGCCCCTTCATATCGTCTGAGGGGATCGCCACGGTGCGGACGGTGGTTTCTGATGAGTGCTCGTTCGCGTAGCGTTGGATCGCGTTGATGAGGATTTCCTTTGCCTCGTCCTTTGCTCCCTCTTCCGCTTCCTCGATGATCTGGCGCGTCACGCGCCCCATCTCCGCTCGGGTCTGCTCCGCAACCCGATCGAGAAGGAGTTCCTTGGCCTGCCCTCGGTCGAGTTGGGCGACCCGTTCGAGTTCACGCTGCTGTTTTTCCCGGAGCTCTGCGAGCTCTTCTTCACGCTTCGCGAGGCGTACTCGATCCTGTTCGATTTTTCCGCTCTGCTCACTCAGGGATTTCTCCTTGAGCGCGACGGTCTCTTCTTTCCGATCAAGGAGATCCTCACGTTTGGCGAGACGACGCTCAAACTCACGCTGCTCGTTGCGTGCCGCTTCGAGTTCTTTGTCGACCGCCTCTTTTCGCTCAAGGGCCTTGCGGTCCGCATCGAGCAGGATCTTGTCCGCGGCGTTCTGGGCGTCTTCCTTTGCCCGGCTGGCGAGGACCTCCGCCTCGGCCTTGAGTCGCTCAAGCTTCTTCCCACCAAGCACGCCCGCCAGGGCGTACCCGAGACCGAGCCCAACCGCGAGTGCGACCAGCCCGATGATCACGGCCAGAGTCGAGCCCCCCCCGCCGCCAGCCTGCGCAAGCGATGAGCTCACAAATGGTTGCAGTAGATTATCGTGGTACACCTATTGGCCCCTGAGCTGACACGGCGCGTGGGTTCGCGATGCAACTCGATGGCACCCGAGAGAACTCAATCTCGTACACAGGCGATGTCTCCGGCCACACCGGTTCTTGCTACACACAATCGATCAGGTCTCTGAATAGACCCCCCGGCAAAGGTGGGTCGGAGATGAAAAAGGAATGCAAGCGGACCTGCTCATGAACCGATAAATCCGAAAGACACCCGCCCTGAGGGCGTGAAAAACACGCCCGACGGGTGGAAATGCGTATTGTTCACGGGTGCTCGGCCCCCCGAACGCCCGACGAAGCACTATCTTAGCATCTCTTCACCGGGATACGAGAACACGAGCCCCCCCATTTCGTAACAGAATCATGCCAGAACGCCCCATCTTGGGGTCTGACCCAGGACAAAGCAAGGAACGCACAGCATGTTCAAGACCAGGTCAATGATCCTCCTCGCAGCGCTCGCTGCCCTTACCCTGACCGGGTGTACCCGCATGGGCGGACTCCGGGCACGCATGGCAGCCGATGAACTGGCCCACACGGTCCCGATCCAGGGCGACCCGGTCATCCTCGGGCGGCTCAACGCCGTCGTTGTGGAAAATCCCTATGGTAAGGTCAAGGTGTACGCCAAGCCGGCTCACGAGCAGGCCCATATCACCTTCCGCGTTCAGCAGGAGCGTCGTCTCCGCTGGCGCGCTGCTCGCCAGGGATTCGAGTTTGACCCGGTTGGAGAGTACTTCAAGGCGATCCACTCGCACAACGGCGAGCTCTCGACCCTCTCCGTGATGCCGACTGATCTGACCGTCGAGGGGTACCGTCCGCCGATCGATCTGACCGTGGAGATCCCCCAGTGCGACGGCATTGAGGTCCGCAACGCAGGCGGCAAGGTCATCATCGTCGGTGTCGAAGGTGCCATCAACGTCATTTCGGGCGACGAAGAAGTCGCCGGCGGCCCCATCGAGATCCGCACGGACAAGAAGCAGGTCGAAGAGATCTACGCGATGTCAAACGGCGGGCATGTCACCCTCGTGACCGGCCCTGAATCCGCGGGCACCTTCGAGCTCGTCGCACCTCGCGGGAAGACTTCATTCAGTTCACGTTATGGTGTCGTTGACCATTCGCTCCCCAAGGTCGGCCACTGGACCGGCATCTGGAACGATGGAACCAACTCCATCTATCTGGAATCGCAGGATGGAGATGCAAGCGTGATCGTGGTCGAGAACCCGGTCATGCACAGCTCGGGCAAGACCTGGTAATCGCTCCAGCGTGAAGAGATCCAACAAAGAAGCCCCGCTCCTGGAGCGGGGCTTTTGTTTGGAAATGTATAGCGTGGTTCAAGCCGCTTTCCGCGGCGACTGCATCGATCCGAGATACCGAGAGATCTGCTGCACCACAAAGCCCTTGTGCTGGTTGTTGTAGCCGAACTCGAAGGCCATGCCGGCGATGGTGTTCTGCATCGAGTCGATATGCGAGTGCGCGAGCTTCGTTGTGAGCACCAGCGGAGCCGGTATCGATGGGCGGAGATCCATCCTGATCCAGAACTGCTTGCCCGAGTCGATCTCGGCGCGATATGCCTGCGGCACCACGAGCCCGACGCCCCCACCGCCGAGGTTGGCGAGTTGTGCCTCAAACTTGGGCCCGACGCTGGGCAGCGCCATCGGATCGTTCGATGCGCTCGCGGTCCCACCGTTGCGGCAGAGTTCTTCGATCTGTACGCGATTGGCGACCTCGATCGGCACCGCGCTCATCGGATCAAGCAGCTTCCAGCACTCGACACTGGGCAACTCAAGATGCGCAATCGATGTGCGCTCCGCGTTACGCCGCATGCAGCGGACTACCTTCTCGGGCATGCTCAGGCGGATCGCGGGGAACGAGCCATGACGTGTCTCGTTCGTCGTCTTCCCAAGCACCTTAGTGCTGAACATCCATCTGTTCTGCCCCACGCTCATGATCCCCACAAGCTCGATGCCCTCGTCGATTCGGAACGCCTGCCCCATCGCCCCGGGGTGCTCAACGACGATCTCGGACTCGCTCAAGCCCAGAAGCTTGACCCGCCAGACGAGATCTTTCACGCCGTCGTCGCGGTCGTGCTTGATGGCGAACTCGAGACCGCCGCCTCGCTCATAGATGCGATGCAGGCTGTCCTTCCAACGGTCTGTCCTGGAGCGGTTTGCGGGCACAGCGATTCCTTCCGGGTCTGGGGTTGATACCCGCAGAATCGGCCCCGCGCAAACCCGAGTTCACGGCGAGTGCAAGTCCTGCCTATTGATGATTCGGGCTGTGCATGCTTCCGGTGTTCTCGGACGTGCGAATGTCGTCGATCAACCCGCCCACGAGATCGGCGTTTGGTGTCACGCCGATGCCGAAGCGGTCGAGATAAATCAAACTCATCGCGTTTCTCAAGGACGCGTACAGCTCCGGCTGGCCGCTCAAGGTTCCCTCGTTCTCATCGAGATGCCCCCTGAGCGGGCGCCATGCCGGGCGGGGTATGCCCGAACGTTGCAGCGTTGAATCAACTACCTGCTCGAGACGCTCGATCTCGCTTACTCTGGCGGATCCGGCTGCGAAGCTGATTCCGAGTCTCGCGAACAGCGTCCGCAGGAAGCGGTTCACGGCGTCCATGATCGAATGGATGCGTAGGAGCCCGATCCCGATGAACATGGAGATCATGAACACGATCAACGCAATGATCGCGGCTCGCGATACGAGCTTCGTTCTCCCTGCCGCAAACCGTTCAAGGAGCCTATCGCTCAGTGAAGACAGCCCGAAGTCCCCAACGCGATCACCCATGATCTGATCACGCGCATCCGAGTCGTAGCCCACCACGAGACGCCCCCAGAGAAACTCCAGCGACTCGTACATTTTCGCAACAGATCGCATCAGACCCGGGTCGGGGACATGGATGTCATGAAAATCGCTGGGCGGTGTGCCATCAAAGGTGCGCCAGAGCCCCGGAGCGATCTCCGCCTCGATCCAAGCGTGCGCGTTGCTCTCGCGAACGAGATACTGCCCTGTTACCGCGTTGAAATCGGACGCGATGTACCCGGTGATCACACGGGCGGGGATGCCAATCGCCCGGCACATGAGCGTGAGCGCTGAGGCGTAGTACTCACAGTGCCCCTCTCGCCGCTCAAAGAGGAACCACTCCGTCGCATCCTCGCCACGGGGAACGGGCTGCTCATCGAGCGTGTACGCGTAGTGTGTACGCAGATGCGTCTCGAGCAAGCGGACCGCGGCGGCGTCCTGCTGAAGCGGGCGTTCATCGGGGTTTGGCTCCACACCTCCTTCACGAACGATCTCGTACGCGAGCGTAGCGATCTCCGGATCGATCGACTCCTGATCAACAAAGCGTCTGGTCGATTCGGTCGTGAAGACCGGTGTGCGGAAGGCATCGTTTACAGCCCGGATCGCGTACTCCAGCGTCGTGCTCCCGATGCCGTCCTTGAGGAACAACCCGCGTCTGAAGTCGAAGCCCATACGAATCGGTTGTGCGAGCACTCGAAACTCGACCGGTCGCCAGGGCGCGAACAGGTATACTGGGCCATCGCTGACGTCGCGCATGCTGATCTCGTACTCATGATCCCACCTGGTGTTATCAAACGTCCCGCGGGGTTTGAGACTCGCGTTCGCTGGGAGGAAGCGGATCCGGTCTGTGAGCGGGACGCTCATGATTGAGCTTCGCTTCCATCTGCCATCCTCGTATTCCTCGAGCACCGCACCGCGGAGATAGACCGGTGGCGCATTCTCAGCACCGACGTTCTGTCCGTTGCGATCCCGGATCGTGAGATCGAGCACCGGCGTGGGGGACATGGAAATTCGCCCGGGGCGTCCGAGTTCAACCTGATCGGTGAAGCCGGACACAGAACCGCCCGCCCCCCACTGACCAAAGGCACGGTTGCCGACATTCCTTGGCAGAACAATGAAGATCATGCCGGCGACGATCGCGCAGAGGAACCCCGCGCCCAGGATCATGGAACGCATGTCGATCCGTGTGCGACGGTCAGCCCGTGCGCCCGGCGTGCGTCCCAGCCGGACGACGCTATACACTTGGAAGAGAACGAATGCACGCAGCAGGAGCACGCTCTCGATCAGCATCAGGGCGCCTGTAAGGAAGCTGTTGCTTGTGAGCACCGCGGCCACCATGATTGACAGGCACAATACCAGCACCTGCCCGTCGTCTCGCGGGCCACGCAAATCGAGCAGCTTGACCACGAGCAGGAGCGCCACGAACACAGCAAAGGCGCTCACACCAACGCCCGATCGCAGGGTCTCTATGCCGGCGATCGAGACAACAAGGAGCAGCACGGTGTTGATCATGGCGCGGGGCGCGGGGCGGGATGCCCTGACCGAACCAAACCAGGCACCGATCGCCCCGGTCGCGAAGATCACAAAGTACGCCGGGTTCAGGTCGGCCACCGCGAAGCTCAGTATCGCGCCCATGATCGCCCAGAACAGCGACGCGCGGAACATCCCCGCGACCGATCGATTGGCCCGCTTCGTCTGGCTCATGCCTGCCCCCTCAACGATTGGGGGAGGGTGTCAGGATTGACCAGCCAGTCCTTTGGACGCTCGGTATCAATAATCCTGCTGGCCTGGATCGGCTGCGGAACCCGTGATCCACGCTGGATGAGCACGACCCGATCACGCGTGCGGACTGGGACACTCGTCAGCTGCTCGCTGGGTTCGTCCAGTTGGATGAGCGCGAGTGAGCGAGCCGCTCGCCCGGCTTGCGCTCGACCCGAAGATGGATCGAAGCGGATCGATCGCTGCGGGTACCAGAGCCCGACCGGCGTGCTCTTTCTGCCGGCTTGATCGAGGAGCCCAGCGGCGATGGCAATCGCCCGCTCTGCGTGGAGCCGATCCTCATCGGACTCGATCCGATTCGGCTCAGCAATCACAAACCAGATGCGCAACGCGAAGGACTCTGCGTGCTCGATGACAACGAGATCGTGACGACGGGCGCTGTGTTTCCAAGAAATCCGACGCCGAGGATCACCGGGGCGGTACTCACGCAGGCCCCAGAACTCGTTGCTGGTCCCGCCCCGATCGGATCTCCTGAGCACCTGCTCACCATGAGATGCTGTTGCGCTGATTAACTCTTTTCTGAGGTGCAGCGTGTGTGGGAGTACGAGGAGTGGGCGTGCCTGCTCGAAGACGAGCGACTTCTGCATAAGACCAAACGGAAACCGCGTGGAGAGGCGGATATCACGCAGGACGTATCGCCCCCTCGCGTGGGGCGTGAAGGAGCCGCTGGCATTCAACGAACCGTTCGGCGCGACGTGCACGACGCTGGCTGGTACGAGCTTTCCGTTCTGAACGACCCGTTCGGATTCTTCTGAGATCAGGCAAGCGAACAAGGGGAAGACACTGGAACGATTGCTGACCGAGTAATGCAGGCGCTGAGCTTGTCCTGCGCGAACCTCGTGGAGGACGCGGGCACGGAGTCGCGTCTTCATCAGCGCGTTGCCAGAGAACAAGCCAGAGACGATGATGGTGGCGATGGCGACGCCGAAGAGCCAGAAAAGAAGGTTGTTTTGAGAGTTGACAGCACCGATGGCGACAAAAACCGTGACACCGATGTAAATGAGCCCACCGAATGTCAGGCGGGACTCTCGCCTGACCGCACGCTCTCCGGGATGGCCAGAACGCGGCGACACACCCTCATCGCGATCATGCGATCGGGCCAATGGGTGTTCTCGATGTGGTAAGAGCGTGCTCACACACTACTGATACTCAGGAATCATCGTCACGGTTCTGTTCTGGGGGCACATATCCCGGACGGGGAATGACGATGCAGAGCAGATTCGCCCCTTGAGTGGGCATGTAGGTGCTCGAGCGGGCGGTGTAGATTCCCTCCCCGCTCACCTGAATCGTGACCACATCGCTCGGGAACGTCCCAGATGGGAACACGAGCTCGAAGTCTCCGGACTCGTCCGATTTTGCTTGAGCGTACAGCCCACGTCCCTGAGAGGCACTTCCACCCTTGGAGAGCACATAGACCTGAAATCCGGCGAGGCCCGGCTCTTTCAGACGCTCGTCCTGCGGTGAGACTGCTACGGCTTGCCCAACAGTGCCGGCCACGATCCGCCCACGCACGATGCTCTTGCCACGGGACCCACATCCGACGATGATGAGCACGAAGCTCATGACAAGGAACAGCGTGATCAGCGTACGGAGTGTTCTCTGGTGCATGATTGCCTCCATCGGATGAGTCGAGCGGTTCGGTATCGAGATCAGATACCCTGCTGTACCATCTGATCGGCAAACTCCTCTGGCTTGGGCAGATCTTTCACGCTCGATAGGCCAAAGGTGTCCAAAAACTGCGTCGTCGTGCCGTAGAGCATGGGGCGTCCGAGTTCCTCGGCTCGACCGGTGATTTTGACCATCCGTCGCTCCATGAGCGTGCGAACGACCTCGCCGCAGGCGACACCACGGATCGCCTCGAGCTCTGCACGCGTGATCGGCTGGCGATACGCGATGATCGCGAGCGTCTCCAAGGCTGGCTTGGAGAGGCGGGTTGTGGCCCTTGATCGGTGCATCGCAGCGATTACCGGGGCGTGCTCCGCCTGGGTCATCATCCTGTAACCGCCCGAAACACACTCGATCGAGAAAGCCCTGCCGGTCTCGTTGTACTGCTGGTTGAGCGTATCGATCGCGTCTGAGAGCTCGGTTTCGCTGACTTTCCAATCGCGATGGACTGAGAGGGCATCAATCAGCGCACCGGGCTTGAGGGGGCGATCGGAGCTCACAAGCATGGCCTCGATCGGGGCAAGGATCAGATCGAGATCGATCTGGCCCTCACCATCCGGCTGCGAGGATTCTTCCTGATTCTCAACGATTTCCGGGGTCGCTTCGCCCTGATCCTTGGCTTCAACACTCATACAGACACTCTATCACGCGTCCGCTCGTGCTGCCCGATCGAAGAGCGTGATATCCTCTAAAACCATGCACGACCACCTCGATGAACCGCTCCCGACGCATCAGCACCGCTACGAGGGGCTCGAAGAGCTCCCGACGCTGATCGTCCATCGACGCCGGGAAGGCCTGTTCCTGCTCCTCGCGGGGCTCTTTCTCGGCACGCTCGCGATGCTGAACATCCTTGGTATTACTCGGTTTATCGTGTTCGCTTCCTGGTCTGAGAACACCGGGCTGAGCTGGGGACAATGGGGCGAGCTGAGCTTCGCGGTAGCCGCGGGCGTCCTGCCGTACCCGCTCACGTTCCTGTGCACCGATTTCATCTCAGAGCTCTACGGGCGGCGCCGTGCAAATCTGGTCGTGTGGATCGGCCTGATCCTGAACCTCTGGGTCATCTTCATCCTCTGGTTCGCGGGGAACCTCCCGGTTCAGGGGGAGTTCGTTTCGTACGGCACCAACGCGCTGGGCACGGAAGTACTCGGCCCACCTGTGCCCGAAGCGATCTACGACGCGGATGGGACGTTCGTGCGGTTCAGCGAGGACTGGACTTTTTATCGGCTCCAGCAGCTCGCGTTCGGTGCCGTAGCCGCATCAATGATCGCCTACCTGATCGCGCAGCTGGTCGATGTGCAGGTGTTTCATTTCTGGAAGCGTCTGACGCGTGGCAAGCACCTCTGGCTTCGGAACAACGGTTCCACGCTCATCAGCCAGATGGTCGACACGGTCGCGGTGATCCTGATTACCCATTTCTACGCCCATGCGCTCCCGGTCGATCCTGACCACCCGCTTGCCCGGCAGCTCATGATCTTCATCCTGACCGGGTATGTCTTTAAGCTCACAATGGCCCTGCTCGATACGCTGCCGTTCATGTTCGGGGCCCGTGCGTTGGCCCGATATCTCCGGCTCCCACCCCCCGGTTATCAGGGGGACGCGGTCGACTGATTCCCTCAAAACATCGCCTGAGATCGAAGTGCTGGCCAATGCGGGCCGATGGTAGCGGGGATAGATCATGAGTTGATCGACCCGGAGCCATACCTATGAGTACGCACCTGATTCTGCTTGCCGACGACGAACCGCACATCACGCACATCATCTCCCACAAGCTCAAGAGGGCGGGCTATGAGGTCATCGTTGTCGAAGACGGCGAGATGGCGTTCAAAGCGGCGCTCGAGCACCGCCCAAGTGCCATCGTCACCGACCTGCAGATGCCGTACCTCTCCGGGATCGAGCTCGCACAGCAGCTCGCGGCGAACAGCTCGACCAAGGACATCCCAATCATCATGCTGACCGCACGCGGCTACACCGTCGAGGAGGAGCTCGCGAAGCTCCCCGCGGTGAAGAAGCTGCTCTCCAAGCCCTTCAGCGCGAAGGACCTGGTGCGTGATATCAATGAGCTGATCGGGACAGACACAGAGGGGCAAGCCGCATGAACATCCGCAGAGATCCAAAGACCCACGATCCGTTCCCGAGTGATTTCATCGATCGATGCGCTTCGCTCGGGCTGGCCTGCTGGAGACTGGATCTCAACGGCATGGCGATGGAAGACCCGATCGCCCCCGGTATGCTGAGCATGTGGCTCAGCTCGCGTCCGATCCGCATGCTCATGGCCGAGTCCGCGATGATGTGGTCGGCGCAGGAAGAGTTTCACGCGATCGAGGCGCAGGCCGGCGTCTGGCTGTTCCCGTTCCCAGAGGTGCACCGAAACCGGCGTACCGGGTATTTCGTGGTCATCGGGTTCAGCCCGGAGATCCTGAGCAGCGAGCTGATCGAGGCGGGGTGCAAGGGCAACCAGCTCCAGACCAAGGCACTGCTGCACATCCTCCGGGATCGCGCGAAGTTCCAGGGCTCGCAGGCGACCCACATGATGGACACACTCAGCTGGATGCTCGAGGACATCCGGGCGCTACGCAAGAACACCGAAACCATCGAGCTCTTCAGCGAACAGCTCGGCGAGTCCTACGAGGTCGTGACCACCCTGCAGGACCTCGGCCGTTCGATGGGGGCGCTGCACGAACCCGAGGGGATCATCGAGGACGGGATCTGCGAGATCGCGGCAACGCTCGATTACAAATGGGTCGCCTGCTGCATCAACGAGGAGCACGACGTGCGACAGGTGCTCAACACGCACCTCTTCCAGTCCGGCATGTGCAAGCTCAGCGCTGAGGAAACCAAGCGGATCATCGAACACGTTGAGCAATCCGAGCCCCTCGGTTACGCCGATACCACAGCGATTTACAGCGTCCCGGTCGAGTTCAGCGAGCTTGAGCCGCAGATCCTGGTGCACCCGATGTCCCGCGATGGCGAGCACCTGGGGTTCCTGATCTCGGGCGGCAAGTGCGGGGATGACCCGCAGGTCTCGAGCCATGAGACCAAGCTGATGGAATCAATCTCGGGCATGCTGGGTGCCGCGCTCGAAAATGCTGAGCTCTACCATCGCCAGCACCTGACCTTCATGGGCACGATCAAGGCCCTCTCGGGCGCGATCGATGCCAAGGACCAGTACACTCGCGGCCATTCGGAGCGTGTCGCGATGCTCTCGTCGATGCTCGCCAAGAAGGTCGGGTTCAGCGACGAAGAAGCCGAACGTATCCGGATCTCCGGGTTGGTGCACGATCTTGGCAAGATCGGTGTGCCCGAGGCGGTGCTCTGCAAGCCGTCCCGCCTCACGGATGAAGAGTTCGACCTCATCAAGATGCACCCGACCATCGGGTACGAGATCATCAAGGATATCCCCGATCTCAACGACCTGCTCCCGGGCGTGCTGCACCACCACGAGCGATGGGACGGGAACGGCTACCCGGCGGGGCTCGCGGGTGAGGACATCCCGCGGATGGCCCGCATTATGGCGCTCGCCGATACGTTCGATGCGATGTCATCAAACCGCGCGTACCGCTCGGGGCTCCCGCGTGAGAAGGTCTTTGCTGAGTTCCGCAAGTGCGCGGGATCGCAGTTCGACCCGGAGCTGGTTGAGCCGTTCCTCTCGCTGGATTTTAGCATCTATGACGACATGGTCGCCCACCACAAGGCGCAGGCACCAGCGGTCGATCTGCCCGACGCCGCCTAATCGGCCACCACTACATTGAGAGCACCCGCTCAGTCCTGGTAAACGCGAACCCATGTATTCGGGTCCAGTCTGTCAGCGGTCAGGTCGGGCTTGTAGTCAGCGATCTCCTTCACCTCGGTGCTTGAGAGCTCGATATCAAAGAGCGCCACGTGCGCGACCGACCCTTCAAAGCCAACCTCATCCCATGTCGAAGAGTAAATGTTGTATCCCCCGCCTATCAGGAGCGGCTGATATCCACCGAAAAGCAGTGAGGTGTCCATCCCATCCGTGTTCGAGAGGTTAGACTGGAGCAGGGCACCGTCGAGGTACATCTTAAAACCGTTGCTATGGTGCCAGGTGATCGCGACGTGGTGCCATTCCTTAGAGGTGAACGCCTTGGCACTCCCGAAGGTAAAGTTGGAGACAGAATAGCTGCCATCCTCACAGAGATAGGCAAGCAGCGTGTTGTTGAATACGTAGAGGGAGAGCGTTGGCGCTCGGTCGGTCCGATTCTGATAGAGCATGCCGAGTATACCGTAAGCGCTCATCGAGTCGGTCCCAGTGAAATACACCCACATGCTCATCGATGCCTGGCTCTGTTTAAAGTCCCCCCCCCACGGCACCTCGATGTGGTCGTTTGAATCCTGGAAGACCGGGACGTACCCGCCCTCATCGTTCGTGGCTTGGCCGGCAACGTTCGGATCCTCGTACTGACCCGTGTATGACCCCTCAAGGTCTGCGGCATACGTGGGCTTCTCCGTTTCAGAGAGGGGCCAGTAGTGCTGCAGGTCGTAGCCCTGAAGGAAACCATGGTAATCGAGCTTCTCGCGAACGTACACGAACTCTGCTTGTTCATTCCCGATCCCAGAACTCGACTGCACCGTGAGCAGGTACCTTGTCGTGCTATCCGTGACGGCCGAGTCGGTGTCCGCGTCCTTGACGGTGCATGTGTACGATCGACCGCCGACCTCCAGGTCTGTGAAGACGGTTGACTTCTGCGCGTTCTGGTTCCAGTTCGGATCGGCGCTGATGCGTTGCATCGCGTACTCGGCCGCGGTCATCACACCAGAGCCGTTCTCGTTCACGATCTCGATGATGCTGGATTCGGCGTTGCTGGCGTTTCGGATGGTCACCCCGATGAGCACCATCGATCCGACCGCGGCAACGGTGAGCAGAGTCAGGACGTAGATCGATCCTCGTGCTGAGCATGTCGGGTATCGCATTATTCATCCTCCTGTAGCACGAATCCGAGCTGGTCGGCGATGTGCGAATGGAGCGACACGACCTCTGCCAGCGTGACGCCGTTCTTCTGTACCGTTACGGTGACCCGCTTGAGCCCCGTATACGTACCTGAATCAATGCTCGGATTGTTGAGGTCCGCATGTGAAACCTTGACCGACCGCGTCCAGGCGTCAAGATTCTTGAGTTCACTCTCGTCCGAGAGCTCCGGTGGAGAGTTGCTCAGACCATGATAATCATCGATGTCATCGAGCTTGTCGCGATTCTTCCCTGACTCCTCACCGATAAACTCGAGATCATCGGTTTCGGGAGAAGTAAAGTACTTGGTCGCGATCTCGTCACTCAGCTCGCGCGCGAGATTCGACGCGATGACCTTGTCCGCCATGACAGTCCCCGATCGCACGGTCGGCCCGACGACCTGGATCGTCCCCACGAGCACCATGCCCACCAGCAGCGTGGAGACGATCGTCTCTGCCATGGTGATTCCACGTCGGGATGTGTTCATGCGTTTCATCACGAGAGCCCCGGTTTGTATGGTGTGACGACAAAGACCTCGAACTCGCCCTGGATGGTGTTGTCGAACTCGAACCACGCGCGGAGGAAGTTCACTTCGCCAGAACTCGAATCGAACGTCACCTCGCAATCATCCAGCTGCTGCGTGAGAATCACGTACGGGTTCGCGTCCGTCCGCCTCCGGATCATGCCCGCACCAACCAGGATGTCGTAGGTGATGCTCGATGCCTCACCAACCGCACCAGTCGTGTTCATGGTGAGGATGAGCCGCGTATTTGATCCTGAAACCTGATTCGTGATCTGGCTCGCGTTGGAGACATCATCACGGAACGTGTTGAGGATCTCCTGCACTTCACGGTCTGCGGCGCCGAGTTCGGTCTCGTCCGGCAACGCCCGCACGCCGAGCATCACCGAGCTGCTCAGCCCCAGCATGAGCACCGAGATGATGACGAGACTGACCACCGCCTCGATCAGCGTGAGCCCCCGTCGCCTGTAACGTGCAAATTTCACCGATTCACCTCCCACCGCTCAGAGCCCGAGGCCGAGCTTCAGCCCGCCCTCGCCCAGACTCAGGTCCAGGATCCCGGTTTTAATCTCCAGCACGTCGTCCGATTCGGTCACCGCGCCGCGAGTGAACCCGGCCGCCGTGAACTGAACCTGCTTTTCGATGCCATCATCGAGCACGCGGACGGAGAAGCTCTTTTCAAACTCGCCAAACGCGCTGATCACGATCGTTTCATCACCACCGATGTTGGTCCTCGAGAGCTCGACGCTGAGCGGGTCGACATCGAGCTGCCTTGAGAGGACAATGGCATCGCGATTGATGTCCGTGCCCTCGAACGCGACGTACATCTCTTCGTCCGGGTAGAACTTGAGCGTGTGGACCTTGCCGGACGCCTTGGCCCGCAGCTGGATCGCGCTGATATCTTTCTCGATGATCTTCGTCGCGGAGTTCAGGCGTCGCCCGCTGCCGGCATCCGCGAACCTGGGCGCCGCGATGGCGACGATTATCCCCATGATCACGACGACCAGGACCAGCTCGATCATCGAGAACGCGGTTCGTGTTGTGCTCAGGCGGGTGCTCATGGCTTTACTCCTGAAACCAGAACACCCCGCCCTGCAAGCAGGACGGGGCGATTCGGACAATCAGCGTGTGATCGCATCAATACGCGTTGTACTGCACGCCCCGGACGTCAACCTCGGAGTTCGGCAGGTTTGCACTGACCGAGCCGGTGGCTGCGTCGTAGACCCAACCCTCGGTGGTGCCGCCCTGCGAGGCCACGAAGCCGGCGAGTCCCTTGTTGGAACCGACCTTGAGCTTGGGGATCTCACGGAGGTATGGGCCAAGGTAGTAGGTTGTTGTCTTGGTCGCGTTATCGTTGCCAGCGTCATCGGTGTAGGTCGTCAGCTGGGCCTCGATGTCAGCCAGGGTTGGCAGCGTGCCGCCGTGCTCGGCCTTGTAGAGGTCGATCGCGCTGCGCATGACCGCCAGGTCGGCGACGAGGCCGGAATCTGCGGCACCCGACGCGCCACGGCTCATACGGGGAATCGCGATCGCGCCAATGATCCCGATGATCACGACGACGATGACGAGTTCGATAAGGCTGAATGCACCACGGCGGGTGCGTGCGTGCGTGTTCATTGTTGCTGCGTGCATGTTGGATCTCCTAGTGTTCTGCTGATCAGTTACGCTGATCTGTCCGTCCAACTCATCGGGCGTTCTCTACCTGGAGTTGACGCCCCCACAACTCAATCCGGGGTGCGAACTTATCGCAGCCCGCACAACCGCTACGGTCGGGTGTTCATCGGCATTTCAACCTGGTACACCGTGCCCTCACGACCGAGAACCACGCTGCGTTCCCGGACCTCGATCAGCTTGAAGCCCTGGGGCCCCACATCCCCGACGCGGACAAGCTTCCCGTTGAGCACCGCCCCACCACCGCCGTTGGTCGCGGGCATCAGCGCGCTGAGCTTGGGCAGATCCGGCGCGGTCGGCGTGATCACCGGCAACGAGAGTCTGGGCTGCTCCGCTTCCTCTGAGCCGGAGCTGAGCAGCTCCTCTGGCGAGGGCAGAAGCTCCTCGAGGGAGAAGGCCGTACTCAGCGAACTCCCCGAGGTATCGCCCTGCACCCCGCTGAGACGATCCATAAGCACCTGCGCCATGGTGGCACTGGGCTTGGTGGGAGTTGCGGCAGGAGCTGCTTCGGGTGATGCGATGTCGGACGCTACCGGCAATGCCTCGCTCGTGGCGGCGGCTTCGGAGGGGCCGAGCAGCCCCCGGTCGATCACGAGCGCAACGCCGGCGACTGCCAGCACACCCACGAATACTTTGCGTTCAGTTGATAGTCCCATGTGGTATACCAACCAATACGCGCCCGCGGGGTGCAAACAAACTCGTGAAAGATTTTCAGGATTCAGCCGTAGGATCGACAAACCAGTAGAGGAGCACGCGCAAACGGACGCGATCGCTCCCCAGAGCGGTGCTGGTGATCTCGATCATCTGGATGTGCATATCCGGCATACGCTCGCTGAGCTCATCGAGCAGGTCCGATACGTTCCCTGCCTGCGCGCTGCCGACAAGCTCCAGCGGCTGCACCGGTACGCGTGAATCGGTGATCATCTCACCCGGCTGCAGCGTATCGACGCTCACACCAACCTCTTCGGACAGACGGGAGATGTCTGCCGTCCTGATATTGAGTCGTTTGGCCGAGGAGAGCGTGAGCCCATCGCGCGTCACGTCTTCAAGCGCATTGACGCGGGTTGCGAGTGAGCTGCGTTGCGCCACGACCTGATCCAGTTCGCCACGGACTGCGGAGAGCTCGTGGCGGGCGCTCAGGAAGAGGCCTCGTCTCTTCGCGATGGAATTTGCCGCAAACCAGACGGCACCGCCAGCGATCGCGACACAGATCAGCCCACAGGCCGCGTGGATGCGGAGAATCGATTGATCGCGTTTCGATTGCGCCTTGCTCATTCGGTGGCCTCCGTGTCTTCACCGATGATCGCCATCACCTGGAACTCGATCACTTCCTGGTCATCGAGCGTCTGACGCATCGTCCGCACGAGCTCGACCTGATCGAAGATCCCGAGTCGCTCGAGTTCTACGACAAAGCTCCGGGCCGCGGTTTGTGATGTGGCGATCCCGTCCATCTGCACACGCAGCGGATCGGTGCCCTCGACTCCACCGCCGATTGCCCGCAGTGCCGTGAAATGAATCTGTTCATCGCTGACCCGGACCATGTGCCCGAACAGCGTCTGCCAATCGATCCGGTTGCGTACGAGATCAAGGGTCTGGCGCTTCTCTTCCAGGACGCCGATGCGTGCCTGCAGACGCGGAATTTCTGCTTTGTTGGTGCCGAGCTGATCGCGTACGCGCTCGATCTGGCCGCTCATCATCGAATCGCTCAGTGCCGCGTTCCCGCCAAGATATACGCCCGGGAGGCCCACGAACGCGACGGTGGCGACGATGGCGCACACCCAGCGGAGCGTGACCCGGCTGCGGGCGCGACGCTGGATCACGCGTTGCGGCACAAGGTTGATGTTGGGGATGCTCTGTGTCATGCGTCAAACCTCGATGCGAGCCCGTAAGCAAATGCCAGGCGAGCTGCCAACGATTCCGAGTCCTGCTCAGGGATCGCTTCGATCAGTACTTTGGGCGATCCATTCCTGACCGGGAGCCCGAGCACGTCGTCGATCTGCGTCACGAGCGTGGCATTTGTGGCACCATACCCGCTCAGCACGACACGCCCCAACGGTGCCATGCGGAACGAGTGCGAGACGTACGCGAACGCGACATCCAGCTCGGACGCGAGCTGCTTGCTCAACGAGCTCCAGCAGGAGGCCTGTATCCGCTTGAGCTGCTCATCGAACTGCTTGAGCCCGTAGTCCCCAATAACCGCCCGTGCGCTGTTGACGCTCAGGTTGTATCGCTCCGTCGCCAGCCCCCACGCGTCACCGGCACCGTGCGGTATACGCCGGACATAGACGAGGCGGGCTCCGAGTGTGACGATGGCCAGGGAGTGCTCCCACCCGACATGGAGGATGGAGTTGATCGGGGTGTCGCCGTCGGCATTCACTTGGTTCAGGTGCTCCTGCACCCCCCGTAGGATCGCGATTTCCGCGAGATCGATACCGGCCACTTCCAGGTCTGCGGTCTCCGCGCAGTGGATGATACCCTCGATCATCTGTGAAGAGCAGGCCACGGCCATGGTCTCGCTGGTTCTTCCTCGCTGCGGAAGCGCCCAGAAACCGATCTCGAAGTCTTTCGGATCGCAGCGACGCTCACGGGCAACCTCGGCCCTGGCGAGGACCTCGAGCGGTGCGCCGCTGTCGGCCGGGGGCAGCTCGAAGACGTGCTGTGTGCAGACCCGCGATGGTGGTGCGCACGTGATCGCACGCCCCTGAAATCCTCTCCGGCTCAGAATCGAGCAGGCCCATCGAAGCTCATCTCGCTCGGGCAGTCCCCTGGGCGTTTCCGTGTCGACCTGGTCGGGCTGCAGCCGGGGAAAGATGGCCCACGCACTCACGCGTTCCTCATCGTTCTCACGCACGAGTTGCAGCGCACGGAACTCGTGGTGATCAACGTGGAGCCCGATGCTCGATTGCTGGGATTTGAGCTTGGTAATCACGGGGCACCTCCACCTGCTGACGCCGTCAGATCGAAGAGCGGCAGGAACATGCTGATGGCGACGAAACCGACCATCAGCCCAAGCCCCACCATGATGATCGGCTCGATCAGTGAGGATGCTGACTTGACGAAGGTCTCGTTGTCTTCATCGAGATAGTCTGATACGTGGACGAGCACTTCCGCGAGGCGGCCGGTCTGCTCACCGTTCCGCACCGCCTCACACGCTGAAGAGATCATGAGACCGCCCTTGGAGAACGCGCTGCTGATCGGTTCTCCGCGCGTCACGGCGTCTTCGGCGCGGTCTAACAGCTCGATGTACTTGGGGTTGTTGACGGATTCGCGGGTCAGCTCGATTGATTCAAGCATCGGCACCTTCGCCTCAAGCAGTACCCCCATGAGGCGAGTGATGTTGGCCGTCATGAAGGATCGCTGAATATCGCCCAGCTTCGGCACGCTCAGTGTCCAGACGCTCAGCATCTGAATGCCCTGATCGCTTTTGATCCAACGCACGAGCAGAACCAATCCGATGATCGTCGCAGGGATCACGCCCCACCAGTATGCCCGCACGAAGTCTGATATCGCCATGAGGAACGCGGTCGAAGCCGGCAGGTCGGTGTCGAGCGACTCGAACATGCCAGCAAAGCGAGGAAGCACCACGCCAATGAGCAGCCCGATCACAACCACCGCAACACCGATCAGCAGGATCGGGTAAACCATCGCCCCCATCAGGTTCGCGCGGATCTGTGCCTGCTTCCGGGTAAGGACAGCCACACGCTGGAGCATGGAGTCAAGGTGACCCGACGATTCGCCCGCCGCCACGAGCGAGCGGAACACCGCGTCGAAGACCTCGGGCCGTGACTCCAGAGCCGCGGTCAGCGAGTCACCCTCTTCCAGATGCAGTCGCACTTCCTTGAGTACGTTAGTCCATGATTCCTGGCTGCTCTGGCGTTCGATCGACGATATCGAGTCGATCAGCGGTGTCCCCGTCGCGATCAGCACAGAGAGCTCTCTCGCGAACTCGGCAACGGTCTTCGTGCTGACCTTGGATGAGCCCTTGCGCTTTTTCTTGCCACCCTTCGACTGAGATCCCGAGTGCTGCTCCCCCTCAGAAACGGTGCTCACGAAAAGCCCCTTCTTACGGAGCTGCTCGTTCGCTTCTTCTTTGCTGCTCGCTTCTATGGTGCCGCTCTTGAGCGCACCGGTCTTGTTGTAGGCCTCGTAGCTGTACTTCATGCTGCCACCCCCTTGGGTTCGATGGCGGCATCATCCTCGCCGTCGTCGACCTGGGTCACACGGATGACTTCCTCAAGGCAAGTATGCTGATCAACGGCGAGGCGGACCCCTTCCTCGCGGAGGGAGAGCTGTCCCTGCCTCTTGAGGAGCTGGCGCAGCTCGTGGGTCGGGGCGCTGCGGTAAATCAGGCGACGGAGCTCAGGCGTGACCTCCATGAACTCATAGATACCCATACGCCCCTGGAACCCGGAGTCGTGGCAGTTCGAGCACCCGGCCCCCTTCCGGAATGACTTGCCGGTCATCTGCGGGATCCCCGCGTCCGTAAGCACCATCTCACTCGGGAAGTACTTGACGGAACAGGACGAACAGATCGTTCGTGCCAGACGCTGAGCGACAACGCCATTGAGCGCACTGCTGAGCAGGTATGGCTCGACGCCCATATCGCACAGGCGGGCAACCGCACCGGGAGCGTCGTTCGTATGCAGCGTTGCGAGCACGCCGTGCCCGGTCAGCGCGGCCTGCACGGCGACGTGCGCCGTCTCCTCGTCGCGGATCTCACCGATCATGATCGTGTCAGGGTCCTGACGCAGGATCGATCGCAGCGTCCGTGCGAAGTTCAGGCCGATCGCCTCGTGCACCTGGATCTGATTAATCAGATCCAGCTGATACTCGACCGGATCTTCAACCGTGACGATGTTCAGTTCCGGGCTTCGCAGCAGATCGAGGGCCGAGTACAGCGTTGTGGTCTTACCCGAACCGGTCGGCCCGGTGACGAGCACCATGCCGTGGGGCATCCTGAGCGTTCTCTGGAACGCCTCCAGTGCTTCGGTCCTGAAACCCAGGTCCTCCATCCGGACCCGCAGGTTCTGCTTATCAAGGATACGGATCACCAGCTTCTCGCCCAGCAGCGTGGGGATACTCGAAACTCGCAGATCGATCTCGCGTCCTTCTGCGACGATGCGGACGCGCCCTTCCTGCGGCAGACGCTTCTCGGCAATGTCCATCTTCCCGATGATCTTGACTCGGGAAACGATCGCCGCATGCATACCGGGCGGCGGCTTCATCAGGTCCCGGAGGGAGCCGTCGATCCGGTACCGGATTCGTGTGCCGTTGTGGCTCGGCTCGATGTGGATATCAGACGCCTTATCCTTGACCGACGTCAGCAGCGCAACATTCACAAGGTTGACGATCGGCGACCCCTCGACCATCTGGTCGAGGTCCGTGGTCGGGCCCTCGTCGATCTGCTCGCGTTCAACAACCTCAACGTCCGATTCGGCCAGGCTCGTGAGGAACGCGTCGACATCGACCATGCCTTCCGCATACTTGTGAACGAACTCGAGAATATTGGCCTCGAGCGCGAGCACCGGGCGGATCTCCATGCCCGTAAGTTCCCGCAGGCGATCGATCGTCGGCAGACTCTGCGGTTCCGCCATCGCGACCGTCAGCGTCCCGTGTACCCGGAACATCGGGATCGAGCTCAGCCGCTCCGCCTCATCGGAACCGATGAGCGACAGCAGGTTTGGATCGATCAGGCCATGCCTGAGTTGCACGCCGGGAACGCCGAGACACTTGGCGAGCGAGTGGACGAGCACGGTGCCCGAGATGGTCCCCTGATCGACGAGCAGCTCACCGAGCATCTGCCCAGCGGACTTCTGCTCCGCGAGCGCTTTGGAGAGCTGCTCCTCGGTGATATGCCCATCGCCGACCAGCACCTCCCCCACAAGGCGCGGGCGCTGCGCTCGGCGGATCTGCTCCGCGTCAGGGCGCGATACCCCCTCGCTCGGATTGCGGGCGTCGTCGTTCACAGGAAACTCCGTACCGCGGACTGCACGTCCTCATACTGCTGAAACTTCTTGCTGATCCCCGTGAGCATCAGAATCTCACGGAGCGTTTCACTCACACCGCACAGCTTCAGCTGGCTGCCGCCGGCGGCTACCTCGTTGGTGATGTCGACGAGCGCTTCGAGCCCGTTGGAATCAACGAACGTCATCTCAGTCGCATCGACGACGAATCGGCCGAGCGTGCTGCCCAGGACATTGAAGGTTTCCGTGCGGAAGAGGGTCGCGTCGTCCTCGGTGATCACCGGACCATCCGGTCGAACAACACTCACTGCGCCGTGTCGGTTGGTTTCGATCAGCATCGCTCAGCCCCCTATCACGCGGCCTGCTTTGCGCTCGCGGTCCCAGGGATAAACATCGTGAAGGTACTCCCCTGATCGATCTCGGATTCGAGCGTGATATCACCGCCGTGAAGGCGAGCGATCTGGCGAGCCAGAGCAAGCCCGAGCCCCGAGCCCGTCACGTGCGCGATCCTGCGGTCCTCGGCCCGCGTGAATCGCTCAAAGATACGCTCCTGCTGTGATTCATCGATCCCGATGCCCGTATCGCTGATCGCGACGCTCATGGCATCGTTCTCGTCAAAGCTCGCGGTCACCGACACCTTCCCACCGGATGGCGTGTACTTGATCGCGTTGCCAACCAGGTTGTGGATCGCCTGCCCGAGACGATCACGGTCGGCGTCGATGGTCGGGAACTTGGGAGGAAGATCGAACGAGAGTTCAATCGACTTCTCCTTCGCCTGCGCCTCGTAGTCGTGCTGCAGCTCGTCGAACAGCTGGCCGGTGCGGAACTTCTCACGCCGGATGCTGAGTGAACCCGCTTCGATCTCAGAAACACAGAGCATGTCCCCAACGATGCGTTCCAGGCGTCGGGCCTCCGAGGAAATCACGTTGAGTGATTTTTCAACGATTTGTGCCTCGTCGCTATCCGCCTCGATCGCCTCATCGCAGTAGAGACGGATCGTAGTCAGCGGAGTGCGCAGCTCATGGGTTGCCTGCGCAATAAAGGCGTTCTGCGATTGGTTGGAAAGTTTCTGCTGCGTGATGTCTTCGATGAAGACAACCACACGAGGAAGACCATCGTCCTCAACCATCGCGATATTTGCGCGAAGCACCGATCCGCTGACTTCGAGATTGTCCGTGTCGCCCAGCTCGACGACCGCCCGCGTCGCGTGCTGCCCCCGCATCATGTCACGAATTGTCTCTACAAGGTTTTCGTGCCCGTCAAGCTGACTCAGATCCATGCCCACGAGCTCATCGCGGATCACCCCCAGCATCACCGATGCCGCGCCGTTCGCATAGACAACCGAGAAATCTTGGTCCACGAGCATGAGCGCCTGTGTCAGCGCGTTACACGCGACGGGAAGACCCAGCGAGTCCCCACCACCGCCATTACCGATCTCTGCGATCTCGTTCTCGCAGACCGCGCGGTCGAGTTCATCACGCTCCGACAACAGCGTGTTCCACGCCTCCGCCTCCTGCCCGAGGGTGTCACCGACTCGAAGACACTCCGTGCGCCGTTCGCCGAGTTGCACCTGGCGCAGCGATTCACGAATCGCGGCCAATGCCCCCAGCCGGTTGCGAAAGCGACGGTACACGACCAGCGTGAGCACGAGGCCAACCGCGACGATGCCAACCGATGACGCTCGGATCGTGTCCGACCCCGCAATTCTCTGAGACTGATCGATCTCGAGTTCAAGGACGAAGGCGAGCTGACCATCCACCATGAGTGGCTCGGTCACCTTCGCAAGATGCGTTTCCGGATCGTACAGCGTACTGGCCGGCGTTTCAGAGACCGACGAGGCAGTCTCCGGGAACTCATTGACTGTGATTTCATTGGGCTCGGTCGATGCGATCACCCCCACACCCGGCACCGAGACACGACCTGACGTAATGATTGATGAGGCAACCGAGTCGAGCAGCATCCGACGGAGGCCGGATACGTCCCGATCACTGAGGCGCAGCTCGGACTGCGAGGCGATGAAGCCGCTCGTTTCGGCGACACGTTGCTCCGCTTGCGCGGCCGCGGAATCCTCGATCGAACGAGCGGAAACCCACGCGAGACCGCCGACCACGAAAGACAGGATCGCGATGAACGCCATCCCGGTCATCGCGACCATGGCCTCGCCATGCTGCAGGTAGCGGCGAAGATTCAGCTTGGATGAGAAGTCGTTGCTGCTCATGAATCCACTTTCCACCTGGTCTGTTCAGGTGCGTCTGATATCGGCGGATTCTGTCCCGACTTCAAGGCAATCCGGATCCCGCTGGCCAACTCGGAGTTATCGGATGTGCCGGGTCGTGATCACATACGTTTCGACCACAAAAACGCCCCACCACGGGGTGGCAGGGCGATTGCGGGCGTCGCGTTGGAGGACGCAGGTGGAACTAGCGACGACGCCGAAGCCCAACTCCCACACCGGCGAACCCGAGCACGGCTGTTGCGCCGGGGGCAGGGACAGCGAAAAGCTGACCGCGGATCTCACCGCTCGGGAAAGCATCTGTGTGAAAGTTCACATAGATCTCGCCAGCGTAAAGGGCGTCGACCTCGCTTTGAGATAGACCAGTCCACGTCGCGGATCCGCTCATCTCCCACGTCCCGTCCGGGTTATTGAAGCCGAACACGACCGGGCCATTCGTGCCGGCCGCCCCGTTGTGGAGGTGAGCACCGGGTGATGCGGGATTTCCCTCCAAATCCCCCATGATCACCCAGCTGAAGCTGAACTCATTCAGGTTGGAGTCATACGTGCCGTTGAGCGTGCCCATGGCATCTGTCATCACAGGGTCTGGCACCTGCTGGTCGCCGGTAATGACCGCCGAAAACTCCTGAAGATGATCAGCGCTCGCCGCACCCGCGGTCAGTGCGATGGCGATGAGACTGATGTTTCGTGTTTGCGCATTCATGGTGTATCCTTTTTTTATTGAATCAGTCTGATTACTCAGTGACGAAGCCCGCTTTAGCGTCGGCGTCGTGATGCCGCAAGACCGCCGAGACCGAGCAGGGCAAGCGCCCCGGGTGCGGGCGTGACAGCCATTGAGGAAACAACCGCACCGCCCCCGATCTCTCCGAGCATGGTCGCGTCGCCCGTGCTCAGATCAATCATCCAGAAGGTTGAGCGAGACAGATCGTCGCTCTGGACCGTCGCGTACGCGATACCGGTCAGACCCGAGATATCGAAACTGAGCGTGTCATTCACGTCAACACCGAGGCTGCCCACTGTCATCAGTGTGCCAGCGCTGTTCGCCTGGGTAACCAGAATGTCCAGCGCCGAGTCGATCCCATAGAGCTGCGTCGAAGACGAGCCCATGAAACTGTTTGTGTACGCGGAACCGACAACATTCGGATCCATGCCGGCGTTCACATCACCGCCATCGTAGAACAGACTCGTAACCTCGGTCGCTGTGCCATCGTTCGGGTTGAGCACCAGGTTCTGGTTTGCATCACTCACGTAGCGGATCCGGTCGATGGTCGGATTGAAATCGAACCCGAAACTGGCACCGCTCGCGCCAGGTGCAAACGAGCCTCCACCCACAAGCGTGGCCTGTCCGCTGGTCGTATCGACGGTGTACAGGTTATTGAAGCTCCCTACCGCGTACAGTTGACCAGTCGCGGGACGAAAATCGATACCACGGATTTGTTCATTCTGCATCAGGCCGGAAACCGCCACCCCACCCAGCAGGTCACTGGAGTCGCTCGAATCCCATGATACAAGTGTGTTCGAGTTGGTGACGCCATAAATAAGCTCTGCATCAGCAACACCTGCGAGCAATACGATCGCGCTCACGCTCCCGAGCGTGTTCAGCTTATGAATCATGTCTGGTTTCTCCTCCGGTTCGAAGCGAACCGATTAAAGATTGTTTCATCCTCTCTGAGATCGTGTCATACGTTGACACGCGCTCTCCTCAACCGATGCTTCGCGTCACGACACTGAGCCGTTTTTGACAAACTGAACTTTTTTCACAAACGGGATCGTGTATAGTGAGTCAATCTGCATGCCGAGTGCGAACCTGAGTTCCAACTCACCCGTGCAGGCCGCATGGGGAAAACAGGGAATCGCATTTGACGAGCATCCTCGAAAGACTGGCACATGGCGACGAATCCGCTGCAGACGATTGTGTATCTGCATACGGCGGCCTTGTCTGGCGCTTGAGTCGTCGATACCTCGATCACGCCAGATCGGAAGTAGACGACGCGGTTCAGGATGTGTTCGTTGAGGTCTGGCTCCACGCCAAACGCTTTGACCCCTCAAAGGGTTCAGAAGCCGCGTTCATCGCGACAATCGCACACAGGCGACTGACCGATAGACAACGGCGTATACGCGCCAGAAGCAGGTCCGTGAACAACTATGCCGAAGAACTCAACGGTTTGAAAAACCGATCCGGCTCCCGAAACGAAGTGACTACGCCAGACCCAGCACGGAATACGGCCGATCAGACCTACCGTGAAGTGCTGGAGCAGGCCTTCCGTGCCTTGCCGGACGACGAACGCAACGCGCTGTGGCTCTCCGTCTATCGCGGGCTCAGTCACCGCGAAATCGGCGAGGCGCTCGATACGCCGGTTGGGACAGTAAAATCCCGTATCCGAAGGGCGATGGTCAGGCTGACAAAGCACATCGCTCCAAAACATGACCACGCGACCAGGGAAGGAGGTCCGGCATGAGTCACGATGAATCACATCACGATCGGCTCGCGGAACTCCTCGCCGCCTCGCAACTCAACGATCTGAGTCCGGATGAGCAATCCGAGCTTGACGAACTCCTTATGGATATGAGCCGGCCTAACGAGCCTGATGTGCTTGGTGAAGTGCTCGTGATGCTCGACGATCAGGACCAAGGCGCGGAAGAGATACCGCCTGAACTCGCCGAGCAGATCAAGCAAGGCGGCCGCGCGGCCATCGCGAGTCAGAACCCGCACGCCACGGCTCCGATCTCGATCGATGACCGGCGGCGCGGTACGCCCTCCGGGCTCGGGTGGGTCGCCGCCTTCGCAGCCCTCATCGCCATCGGATCTGGCATCTTCGCCTACAGCACACTCAGCTCTAAACAACAACGAGAGGCCGAGTATCGCCAGCAGCTCGCGTCGCTGCGTGAGCAAATCGACAAGAATACCCAGCTCCTGGAACGCTCTCGCCTGGCAGCGGCGGATGCGGCAGACAGCATCGAGAACCTCAGCGGCCAGCTCTCCGAAGCCCAGCAGCAACTCGCCACGAGTGAAGCATCCAAACTCGAACTGGCTCAGCGATTGGCAGACGCCACGATGAACCTGGAAGACGCCCAGCTCAAGATCGCCAAGTACGAAGAGCCGACCGACCCGGCGGTCCTCGCAGAACGCCGACAGCAGCTGCTAGAGGTGCCCGACGCGATCCAGATCGCGTGGCAGCCCTTCGATCTGCCAGAAGCCCCCGCCGAGCAGCGGAACGTGCGTGGTGATGTCGTCTGGAGTGACGAACTCCAGCAGGGATATATCCGCTTCGTCGGACTCAACCCGAACGACCCGAACGTAGAGCAGTATCAGGTCTGGGTGATCGACGAGCGCGGGCTTGAGCAGAAGGTCTCGGGGGGCGTCTTCAACGCCTCCGCGGACGGCGAGATCATCGTCCCGATCGAACCCGGCATCGACGTCGGCCGAGTGGCACTCTTCGCTGTGACCGTCGAGAACCCTGGCGGCACGTGGGTGCCTGATCTCGAGCGTCGCGTCGTGGTCGCACCGCGTGACGGGTGATCTATAGCTGATTTGGTACGAACAACGCTTACCGTATGAGCACGCGCTCTTTGTTTGGTGATCAATGGGCGCGGGAGGATTCGAACCTCCGAAGGCATTGCCAGCAGATTTACAGTCTGCCCCCTTTGGCCACTTGGGTACACGCCCTGAAAGAAACGACCCGCCCTCGAGCGTCGGAACGCTTGAGAGCGGGTGAATGGGCGCGGGTGGATTCGAACCACCGAACGCTAACGCGAGAGGATTTACAATCCCCGTCCTTTGGCCGCTTGGATACACGCCCTTGATTTGTCGAGCGGATTATACACACCACTCAAAGCCACCTCTCGGACTCAAACCGAGGACCTGCAGATTACAAATCAGCTGCTCTATCAACTGAGCTAAGGTGGCAAATTGTCCGTTCATCCTCGTCTGCGGCAAACCCGCTCGCCTCTTGGATGAACAAAGCCCCGCATACGCGAGGCTCAGTTTCAATGGGCTATACAGGACTCGAACCTGTGACCCCCAGTGTGTCATACTGGTGCGCTAGCCAACTGCGCCAATAGCCCAGAAGCGGGAGGATTGTACCCCCCAGCCTCGAAAATGCAACTCAAGGACCCATTCGGATCATCAAAACTCCGAAGGGAAGGACCGGAATCGGGTTATTGCCCCAGGATTACGATCTCGACGCGCCGAGAAGCCTGCTTCGTGCCCTTGGGCTTTGATGGGCCGAACGCGGCAGAGTAGATCCGGTCGTTGTCCACGCCCTTGGAAACAAGGTATTCCTCAACGGCCAAGGCCCGAGCAGCGCTGAGGCGCTCATTGGTCTGCCACTTGTCCTTGGTCTTCACCAGCTTATCCGTGTCGGTGTAACCCTCGACGCGTATCTCGTTGCCACCGTACTGGTTGCGGATCACGCCGACAACCTGATCGAGCGTGCTCTTGGCGTTCGATCGCAGGTCCGCTGATCCGGACGCAAAGAGAACCTCGCTGGCGACTCCCACAACGATGGCACCGTTTCGGGCGCTGAGGTCGACCCCGCTGATCCCCTCAAACCCGGTGCGGGGCTGCGACTCTGCGGTACTGAGTTCGCTCTGCAAGCGGGCGTTCTCGCCTCGGAGTTGCTCGTTCTGGCTCTGGAACGCGCTGTTGCTCTCATTGCATTGGCGTACGCTCTCCTGGAGCCCGGCGATGCGCTCACGCAGCTGCGTGTTCTCGTCGATTGCAGCGTCGTAATCACGCTGTGAGACAGACTTACACCCAACGAGCATCATGCTCAGGGCACCCATCGTGATCAGTACAAACTTCGGTGATTTCATCCGTGCACCTCCCGGTTGCAAAAGGGTCCTGTCAGTGCCGATCGTTGTCGGCATGGAGTGAGTGTATCCAATCCGAGCCCGCGCGTGGGTCGCATCCCTGCCCAACCATCACACGCGCGAACGGATCAGGGTAAGTCCAGCGGGACATCCATCCCAAAGATTCGACCTAAACCGATCTCTACCAATGGCTTGCCCAACACAACCATCAGCGTCGCGATCGCGAGGAATGGCCCGTAGGGCATCGCCTTGGTCAGCTTGTCTTTCAAGATCAGGGCGATACCCGCATATGCGACCCCCACGAAAGCGGCCAGGAAAAAGGCGATCGTGGGATCGATCCAACCCAGGCAGGCCCCCACCGCGGCCATCATGTGGACATCGCCCAGCCCCATCGCCTCTTTACCGAACGCGAGCGAGCCACCGATCCGCACCGCCCAGACAACGCCCCCCGCGATCAGGTAGCCCATGAGGACGCCGCCGAGCACAACCAGCCAGAGCGGTGCGTTCACAGGAGCGTGCATCACGCCGGTCGCTGGATCGGTTGTCCAAGGGCCGTACTGCATCCCAACAAACTTCACCATGCCCCATGCCCCGATCAGCCCGAGCAGCACAGGAGGGCAGAGGAACGCCAGCTCCTTGACCATCTCACGGCGGGCATGCGGATACATGAGCCACTCTTCCATCCCTGACTCCGGGGCAACCTGTTCTTCCGATGGAGTTGCCGGTTCGGTGTCAGGATCCTGCGATGCAGCTGTACCGAGCCCGAATTCGGCATCCTGAGGCTGCGGCGTGTTCTCTTGGTGGTGCTTCGCGTACCAGTCATCAAAGTCGGAGAAGCTCTGCGTGAGCCAGCCTATGCGGAGCATCAGGTTTGACACCCCCAAGCCGACGATCCCGCCGATGCCCATGCCGATGAACTTCCAACCGGTGAGCCCACCGGTCGCGATCGTCCATACTTCTTCGGGAGCGGTCACCCACCGCATGCCCCCGCCGTTCGGGACGATCCATATGCCATCAAGACCTAGCTGATAGCCCGGGTTGCCGTACGTGCGGTAAAACCAGACCGCGTGCCCCGTGTGCAGAACCAACGCAGTCAACGCGGGCACCCATGTGAGCTGGAGGGGTATCGTGGAGGTGCGTGCATCGATGATGGTCATCGCGACCAGACAACCGACAAGCACGAGCAGCACGACCGTGGCAGGCCACGTCATGGCCGCCCCATTGAGAGCCCATTCTGGCGCTATCTGCCCCAGCCCAAAGATTGCGTCCTCAGGAACCATGTACCACAATGCCCAGATGGCGCCAAAAAGAATCGCCACGACGAACTCAACGATCGGGTACTCGACCGAAATCTTCGCCTTGCAGAATCGACATTTTCCACGCAGCAGGATCCAGCCCAGAATCGGGATGTTTTCTCGCCAGGTGAGCTTGTGATCGCATTTGGGGCAGCGCGAGGTCGGGACTACAACATCGAGTCCCCGCGGCATCCGATACACGAGCACGTTCACTAGCGACCCGATGCACGCCCCCACCGCGATCACAAAGAGCAGGATCGTGAGGGAAGGCAGCATGTAGATCAACCAATCGGGCATCGCTGAATCATCGGCCAGATGGAGATTTCCGCTCGAAAGAGAACCAGCCTAGTCCTCCGATGACCCGAGCGTATCCGCGTTGAGTTCCGTGATACGCTGCTCGGCACGATCGAGGATCATACGAGCACGTTTCACGAGTTCAATGCCCTGCTCGTAGCCCTTGATGGAGTCCTCCAAACCGAGTTCACCACCCTCGATCTGATCCACAATCCCCTCGAGCTGCTCAACAAGCTGCTCGTAGGGAACTTCCTGCTCGGCTTTGGATTTCGATTTGCTCACGCGGAAGTCTAGCTCACCCGAACAGCCCGGGGCCATCACCATGTCCGCGATCGGCGGATCTCTTCTTCCGCCTTGGAGCGGGCTTGGTCGGTGTGAGCCTTGGATCCGCCCCGCGCCCCTCCTCCTCGACACGAGACCTGATCCGACCGTCCGAGAGCACCGTTTCGAGGACCTCCCCTGGTTTGGTGTCTTGCGTCGAACGGATGGCTTTGCCGTCATCGCCCAGCGTGAGCGTGTAGCCGCGTGAAAGCACCTGCGCTGGTCCGATCGCATGGAGTTCGCGTGCGGTGTGATCCAGGTCCTCGCGTCGCTGCGCAATCGCTCTGGACATGACACGACACAGCCGTGCGGCGAGCTGTTCGACCCGCTCCTGTCGGCGGGCGTGCACGGCCGCCGGCTGAACGCGTGTCAGGCGGATCGCGAGCTTGTCGAGAATCGCCCGCTCTGCTGCGATCTGATGGCGAACACCGGATCTGGCACGCCCATCGAGTGCTTCCAAGCGGTCGCGATGCACGCTCAGCACCTCGCGTGGGTCCCCCATCGATCGGGATGTCTGGATCTGCCGAAGTCGCTGCTGCTCGAATCGGATCCGATTTCCCGCCCCTCTTCTGAGCCGGGCCTGCAGTGAAGTAAGCTGCTCGAGCAGCGCATTCCGGTCCGGTGACAACCGCATCGCGGCCTGCGTCGGGGTCGCGGCCCGCTCGTCCGCAACGAGCTCCGCGATCGTGGTGTCGCTCTCGTGACCGATGGCCGCAATCACCGGGAGTTCGGATTGGAATATCGCCTGAGCGACTTCGGGCTCATTAAACGCCCACAGGTCTTCGAGTGATCCGCCGCCACGGGTGACGATGATCGCATCGATCCCGAGGCGATTACGGTTGAGATTCAGCGAGCGTATTGCGTGGCTGACTTGGCCCTTGGCCTGATCGCCCTGAACACGGACATCGACGATCGTGAGCTCTACAGCGGGACAACGCCTGGCGAACGTATCAATCACGTCTTGGACAGCAGCCCCGTCCTTGCTTGTTACGATCGCGACGCGCCGAGGGAATGTCGGAAGCGGCTTCTTGGATTCCTGATCAAACCAGCCCTGCTCTCGGAGCTGCTCGACGAGCTTCCTGTAGCGTTGCTCCAACGCGCCCTCGCCAATGGGCGTGATGGAGGACACGATCAGGCTCACCCGCCCTGCGGGGGCGTAAAACTCAACACGCCCCCTCGCGATGACACGCTGCCCGTGCTCGGGCTTGGTTGCCGATCGCTTCGCGGCGGACGCGAAGAGCACCGCGCCAATGACCGACTTGTCGTCTTTCAGAGAGAAATAGTAATGCGTCCTGTGAGACAGAGAGCTGATCTCACCCTCCACGGTGACACGCGCGGGGAGCCCCCCACGCAGGGCATGATCGATGCTTGAGGCGAGTTCAGAGACCGAGATCGGGTGGTCGCCGGATGCACCAAAACCAGACGACGAGGGCGGAGTGCCCCCGTCGTCGGCTCTCTGTCCAGACTGTGCGCCCTTCATGCGTTTGGGATCGAACGGGAGTCGCCCTGTCATACCCAGAGCATACCGTCGATCACGCGGGCGATCATTCCTTACTCGCGACTTCTTCCTTCGTGGCCGACCCGTTGCGCTGAATCACGGTGACCCGGCTCGACGAATCGAGATGCGCGGGCAGGGAGACACGGACGGGCATGTCTCCGGCGTTCATCAGGAACGCAATCGAGCCCATCTGGCCGGGGTTCGCGTTGACCTGCTCGCGCGACTTGGTGCGAGGCATGTCCGCTGGGCGGCGGAATGTCGCGGCGGGTTCGGGCAGCTTGGCTTCTGTCTTCTCACCCGCCTTGGGGTTCGTGAAGCTGCGTACGCCGTAGTACCCGTTATCGCGCAGCCAGTTGACTCTGGCCTGCTCGAGCTTCCGGAAGAGCTCCTTCGTGCGATCGATCCGCTGACGCCCGAACTGAGCGCGGTCCGTCTCCAGTGATGTTCCGCGGAAGAGCTGCTGCGCAGTGGCGTCGTTCGCGTTGGGGATCGGCACAAACGGATCGATCGCGAACGTGCCATCAAAGATCTGGATGTAGATCAGCGATGGGCCGTTCTGGCCGCCCAGAAGCTCACGGTCCGAATCGGACTCCCATGTGACCTGACCGTCTCGCGAGCGCATGCCGACAACCTCACCACGCGTCTCCTGAGAAAAGCGGATCTGACGACGATTGACGGCCGTTGTGTCGAACATATCCGGGTTGATCTCGATGACCCTCGGGGTCGAGATCTGGCTATTGCCGCACCCGTTCGCGTTGCATGGTCCCAGCGCGAGTGTCGCTGCACCGATGATTGATGTGATCATCATCTCTGTGCCTCCGATCTTGGAATGTCTACTGCCGGGGCCAGCACGCACACGCAGCGCCGCCCGGCACTTCAGAAGTATGCACGAGAACCGCTTGGACACCAACGACTCTGACGGTTCCCCCGTCAGAAACACCCAGAACGCAAGGCTATCGGCCCCGGACACGTCCGATAGCGGTCAGGCCTCTCCCGACTCTTCGCGCTTGGCGGCCAGATCGCTGTAGGCGTCGCAGAGCGATTCGATGTGCAGCGCTGAGCGGCGGTTCGCTCTGATGTATTCGCGAACCATCGAGGCGTGCTTCTGTGCGGTATCACGCGATGTCACGACCGATCGGACCCGGTCCGCCCACTGCTCCGGCGTAGGTCTGGACACGACCAGCACGCCGGACTCTTCTGTGAGCGGCTGGATCATATTGTCATCACCCGCGATCACCACCAGCCCAGCGCCCATCGCGTCCAGCAGAAGCGTGCGTTCCTCGTGCAAGGTTTCCGGGTATGCGAGCACATCGCACCGGAGCAGTAGATCTCTCCTGTCCTCCGAACGATCGATCACCGTGAATCGGTCCTGGAGCCTCTGCGCCTTCACACGCTTCCAGAGCCCCGCGCGTTCCACCAGTTCAAGGTTCGCGAAGATCATGACATCGCTGCGCTGTGCGATCGCATCCGCGATGCCCTCGTAGGCGGCCTGGCAGAACTCGCTCTGACGCCCCGACCCCATGAGCACCACCGAGATCAGCTTGTCGTCCCTGAACACAGGAACGGGCTTGTCCGACACGTACGCGCCCCACGGGACACAGCGCACCATCGCATCCTTGATCGCTCGGCGGATGTTCGTCTCGAACGATCGCTCGGGCACAAGGAACATCGCTCGATCGTCGGCATCGAGGTTCAGCCCACGTGCGTTCTCCGCGAGGCCCGCTCGCCAGACTTCCAAAGCCAACCCCGCGTCCAGGATGCGGGCGAGCTCTTTACCCATACCCCACGCGCCGCCACCCATCACGTGGATCACATCGACAGGGCGTGACGAATCGTCGGATTGCTCAGAGAGGCTCCTGGCAATCTGCATCGCACGGATCTTCTGGGTGATCATCAGCCCGCGGTCGGCATACCAGATCGGGTCGCCCAGAACGCCAACACCGAAGCCCCAGAGGTCGCGGTCCTTTGGCAGGACAAGCTGGGCCTCGATGCCCTCGACCGCAAGGCCGACAACGACTCGCTCGATCAGCGCCCGCTCGTGTTTGGCGAACTGTGCGTCAGCCAGGATCAGCACTCGCATGCGATGCTCGCATTCCCGGGGCGTGCCCCGATGAGCAGGCTCAGCCCTGCTGCTTCTTCAGATCGCTGACGCGGAACGTGAGGTCCGGCGGAGACGAGTCATCGTTCTTGATCGCCTCGGTTCGCCAGCAGCCAACCCAGTGGTCATCCGCGACCTTCCGGAGCACATAATCCCCGGCTGGCTCGTCTCGCTTCTTCAGATCCGCGGGTGGATCACTCCATGGCCACCACGGCGTAATCCCCTGATCGGCACCGGGAAGCTTCTTGAACTCTTCGGGGTTGTTCACGATCTCGGTGATTGTCGTGAGCCGGTCCAGCTTTTTATGAACAACCGGGATGCTCGCGAGAAGCCCCTTCGTGTACGGGTGCATGGGGCTATCGAATAGGGTGTAGACCGGTGCAAACTCGACCACACGCCCGGCGTACATCACGCACACCACGTCCGCGTTCTCGGCGACCACACCAAGATCGTGGGTGATGAGCATGACGGCCATGTCGCGTTCTTCCTTGAGCTGCTGGAGCAGTTCGAGGATCTGCGCCTGGATCGTCACGTCGAGCGCGGTTGTCGGCTCATCCGCGAGCAACAGACGCGGCTGACAGGCGAGGGCCATGGCGATCATCACACGCTGACGCATACCGCCGGAGAACTGGTGTGGGTAGGCCTTGATCCGACCTTCCGGATCGGGGATGCCTACGGCGTCCATCGCCTCGATCGCTATTTTTTCAGCCTCCTTGGCGTTCACGTCCTGATGGAGCGTGATCGCCTCGATGATCTGATCGCCAACGGTGTAGACCGGGTTGAGCGAAGTCATCGGCTCCTGGAAGATCATGGCGATCTCGTTACCGCGGATCTTCCGCATGTCCGCCTCGGACTGCTCAAGCAGGTTGATGACCTGACCATTCGCCATGCGGTACATGATCCGGCCACGATCGAACCGCCCGGGCGGACGGGGCACGAGCTGCATCGAGCTCATGGACGTCACGGATTTGCCGCAGCCAGACTCGCCAACGACCGCCAGGGTCTGGCGCGGGTACACCGTCATGCGGACCCCGTCGACCGCCTGAATACGCGGGCCCGAGCCGTTGTCGAACGATACCGCGAGGTCCTGAACCTGCATGATCGGTTGCTCGGCAATTCTGGGCTTTGCGCTTCCGCTGGACTCTTCCATGGTTGCATTGCTCATACGTCACTCCTCGCGTCGGACATCAGACGCGTGCTTTCTTGAGTTTGGGATCGATCGCGTCTCGCAGCGCCTCGCCGATCAGGTTGTAGGCGAGCGTCGTCAGGAAGATCGCAGCACCCGGGAAAATGGCCAGCCACCATAGGAACCCCCCCGCCTCGCCCGAAGCGTTCCGCAGCAGGCTGCCCCAGCTCGCCTGTCCGGTGGGACCGAGCCCGAGGAAGGACAGCGTCGCTTCGATCAGGATCGCGGCCGCGATCAGGAATGAGGACTCGACGAGCACCGGCGTAACACCGTTGGGCAGCATGTGCTTGAACAGGATCGACCAGAGCGGGAGCCCCATCGCCTGAGCGGCTTGGACATAGTCGGTATGCCGGAGCTTCATGAACTCGGCACGGATAAACCTTGCCGCACCTGTCCACGTAAAACACCCGATGATGGCCATCATCACGTAGGTATTGCGAGGCAGGAGGCCCGCCGCGACGATGAGCAGGAAGAGGACCGGGATGGCCATGAAGATCTCGACGACGCGGTAGAGCAGCAGGTCGACCCATCCGCCGAAGTAGCCCATGAGTGCGCCAATGGTCACGCCGATGACCACCGCGATGCCGGTGGACACGAAACCGATCGAGATCGCAAGGCGACACGCGTGCATCATCTGCGACAGTACGTCCTGGCCCAGCGTATCGGTCCCGATCGTGTGCACGGGCGCGTGATGCTCCAGGATGGCCTCTCGCATCTGGACGAGGTTGGTGATCTGACCGTCGTCGACACGCGTCTCCAGCTGATCCACGAACTCATCCATCGGGTAGGAGACGAGTCCATCCACGGATCGCCCGATCGCTCGCAGTTCCTTCATCGTGTCAGCGGTGATGGGAATCGAGGCGAGTTCTTCATCGTTGTACCTGGCGCTCCGACCCTCAGTCCGCCGCTGCCATGCCTCGAGGCGGGACCAGGCGGCATCCAGCGGTGTCGCGCCGGGGGGGCGGTTGAACATCGCGGGCATTGAATGCGAGTGAGAGAACGGAACAACCGTGTAGGTTGCATCGACCAGCCCGCGTGATTCGCGTGCGCGGTAGTCGAAGTTATTCAGCGATGGCGTCCACTTCCAGGACACGATCCCGCCAGCGACGATCGCAACACCGAGCACAAAGACTGAGCGCCCGACGCTGCGATGCACAAAGATCGAAATCAGCAGGAAGGGAATCATTGTGATGGCACAGAGCAGGGCCACAGAAACAGGGACGAACAGACCTGAACGCCCCCAATCCGCAACGAAGCCGACCGCGTCACGGTGGGTGAACGTGCTCTCGATCATGCGGGCAAACACGACCACAAGACCGATCTGCGCGGATGCCGCGATGATGAGGCGGAGCTTGGCACCGAAGCCCAGCGGCCCGATCCTGAAGAACAGGTAGAACGGCGCGAGCGTGCCGATCACGAGCAATGCGACATCGGGCGCACTGAGCGAGTCGATCAGGGGCGAGCTGGTTCCATCGTCAGAGCGGAGCAGCAGAGGATGGCTCGATGCGATCAGCGGCGCGTAGACCGCGAAGAAGCTGACGATGGCGATCCAGACGATGCTCACGACTGCCGCTGGACGCTTGAATACCTGCGCCCATGCCTCGGCCCAGAAGCTCTGAGCCGGCTGGTGCCCGATGCCCTGTGCGAGCTGCACGCCCGTAACGGAGCTCGGCTTATCCGCCTGCACTGGATTTGCGTTCTTACTCATTTGTACGAAATCCTCGGATCAGCAAGCGCGTACAGGATGTCCGCGAGGAGGAGCGCGATCAGATTCACGCCCGCGATCATGAGTGTGTTGGCGAGCAGCAGCTCACGATCGCGGAGGTTGATCGACTCGAGTGTAAGACGCCCCATGCCCGGGACCGTGAAGATCTGCTCAATCACCACCGAACCTGCGAGCATCGCGGGAAAAATGGTGACAAACATCGTAATCAGCGGCAGAAGCGAGTTGCGGAACACGTGACGCAGCACGATCGTGTTACCCGCCACGCCCTTGGCCTTGGCGGTGCGCACATAATCCATGTTGAAGTTATCGAGCATCGCCGCGCGGGTCTGCTTGGAGAGGACCGCGAACCCGCCATACACCAGGCAAAGCACCGGCAGGCACACGTGCCAGATGAGGTCGAGCAGGTAGCCGGGCTCCCAGTTGCCCTGCGCGTTCACGCTCGGAAGGTAGGTGTAGCCCTCCGAGGCGGTCGAGTGGAGCCCAGAGACCGGGAACCAGCCAAGGTAATCGTTATTCGCGAGGTAACCGATCGCCAGCACCCCAGCGAGCGGGATCGGGAATGACCACAGCGCGATGAAGAACGCGCCGCTCAGGCGATCGAACATCGAGCCCGCCCGGACCGCTGCCAGCATGCCGCAGGGGATCGCGATGAAGTAGATGATGGGTGTCGCGATCAGATTCAGCAGGATCGTGATCGGGATGGCGTCAGAAATCAGATCGACAACGGGGCGTGATTTGGTGAACGAGCGCCCGAAATCCGGGCTTGAGATGCTCACCCACGACGTCCCGAAGCCGGCCTCGGGGAAGGGCTTTGCGTCGAAGATTCCCTTCAGAATCCCCCACTGCCGCCAGGCCTCAGCGTACGCATCGATCAGCACGTTGCCCTGTGCCTGCACTTCTTCCCAGCGTGCATCATTCTCGAAGACGTCCTTGTTCCGCTCAACGACGCTGTAGCGGATCTTGCCGTTGCTGTCGCGGATACCCCGGAGGGCGTTCTCGTCCGCGATGCGCCCGATCAGCTCGTCGAGCAGCGCTTTGTTCGCGATCATCGCGGCCCGCGCCTGGGAGTACGCCTGGCTCTGTCTCCGGTATGCACGCGACTTCTGCTCTGCGATCTGCGCGTCGGTCAGGCCCGCACTCAGATCGAACTCATATGGGACCGGCTGTGCATCCTCGGGCAGCTCTTCCACGAAGAACGACCAGAGCGGTGGCTCCTTCGGTGTCTTCGGTGACCGGATAAACTCGCCCGTCGGATCGATCTGATCGCGCGTCCCGAACTTGATCGGTGAGATACGCCCCAGCCAGCGGATATACTGCACCGGTGCCGGGGCATCCAGCCCGTACCGATCCTCAAGATATGCCTCTCGGATGGCGCGGGTGTTGGCTTCCATCTCGCCACCGGACACGCGCAGTGATGCGCCGATCCCGCCCGGTGCGAGCGCGATGATCATGAACACGACGAAGGTGATCCCGATCAGTGTCGGAATCATCAGGAGCAAGCGTCGGAGAATGTATACGCCCATGCGTGGCCTCGTCCCTTCGCTTGGTCAGTTCGCTTGCATCGGCGCGGTGTAGTACTCACGCTGCTCCAGCCCCTTGGGGTAGGGATGGACGTTCGTGAACTCCTTGCTGATGAATCGCTTCCAGGGCACAACCCGGATGAACGTGTACGGCTGCTCCTCGTGAACGAGCGAGTGGAACTGGTGGAAGATCTTCATCCGCTTGTCGAAGTCCAGTTCTGCCTTGAGGCCGTCGATGTACTGATCCTGGCCTCCATCCCACTGGATGAAGTTGTGACCCTGGTTCTGGATGGAGTCCGTGTGCCAGATCTGCTTGGGATCGGATTCGGGCGCCGATGCGGACCAGCCCAGCGTGATCGCGTCGAAGTCGCGGTTCTTGAGGATCTGGTCGTACAACGCCCAGTCGACGATCTTGGGCGTGCATCGGATCCCGATCGCGGCGCAGCGGTCCACGATGTACTTCTGCATCCGCTCGGCGGTCTGACCACCGGAGGCGCGAGTGAACTCGAACTCGAACTCGACGCCTTCCGCGTTCTCAAGGATGCCGTTGCCGTCACGATCCTCCCAGCCAGCTTCCGCAAGCAGCTCGAGCGCTCGCTCCGGATCGTACGGCCACGGTTCGATCTCCGGGTTCGCGGCCGGTGAAGGCGGGTTGTTGGGACCGACTGCCACATAATCCAGACCAGCCCAGATGTCACGGATCATCTGCTCGCGGTCGAGATTCAGGGTCATGGCCTGGCGGACACGCTTGTCGTGGAACGGCGTGAGCCTGCCGTCGCGGGGGCCACACTGCCACCCGATGAAGAGGTAGCCAGACCGCATGTTCAGCCATTTGAGCGAATGGGCACGATCTTCCCAATCTGCACGCTCGGTCATCTCAAGGAACTGAGGGGCAGATGGGTTGATCATGTCCGTCTCACCGTTGGTAAACGCGGTGAGCTTGGGCACGTCTTCCTGAATCACGTTGAACCGCAGTTCGGAGAGTGCCGGCTTGGGCCCCCAGTACTGCTCGTTGCGGACGAGGACCGCGGTCTCGCCGGGTGTCCACTGGTTGTCGGGGTTCAGGTTCGCGAACTTGAACGGCCCGGACCCCATGGTCAGCGCGGTCGCCTGGTTGATCTGTGTTGGGGTAAACTTCTCGTAGAAGTGCTTGGGCAGGATGTAGAACTGGAGCGCCGCCTGCAGATTGTACGCGTCGGGCTCGTTGAATGAGATTTCTACAACCTTGTCGTCGATGACTTCGACCTTCTCGATCTGCGTCAGGATCGAGCGAAGCGACTCGGTTTCGAGTTCCGGATTATTGATGTAGTCGTGGAAGGTCCAGCGAACATCCTCAGCGGTCACCGGCTGCCCGTCGGAGAATCTCGCGATATCGCGGATCTTCACGCGTACCCAGTACCCCTCGGGGTCGTACTGCCATGCTTCAGCGAGCCAGCCGGTCAGTTCAAGCGTTTCGGGATCGAACTCCGCGAGTCGCTCACAGACCTGATCCTGCACCCGCCGCCCGTAAACGTCCTCACCGAGGATCGGGGTGAGCTTGGCCGGCTGTGCCTCAAAGGTCTCCTGGAACGTCCCGCCGATGCGGTATCCTTCATCGTCTCGCGGATCTGAGGCGAATCCGGGCATGTCAAACCAGACGACCTCAACATTCGGATCACGGACCCACGACTCGTCGCGGGTTGCCGCGGATGAGGAACCGTTCGCCCCGCCACCGTTCGAAACGATGATGCCCGATTCCAGCTTGCCCTCGAGACGGGCGAGCTGCTGCTCGATCGAGTCGATCTTCGCGACAAGCGTCTCGTTCTGCTCCCAGCGTCGATCGTCCTGCCTCATCGCGAGCACGCCGAGCACCATCACGATGACGACGAGCACCAGAAGCACAAAATCCTTCAAACCGAACTTGTTCTGCATAGACAACTCTCACTTGCGTGGACTTGGGAGCCAGATCCCCTGAAAACGGGATAGATAGTTTATCATCTCGATCGCTTCGGATCGAACGCTTCACGCAGTCCTTCTCCGACAAAGTTCATGGACAAAAGCGTGATCCCGAGCAGTAAACACGGGAAGAACAGCAACCACCAGTGGCTGCGGTAGGTGTTGATCTCGCCGAGCCCCTCAGCAGCCAGATTCCCCCAACTCGGGAGCGGCGGCTTCACGCCGATGCCGAGAAAACTCAGAAAGCTTTCCTGCAAAATTGCCTGAGGCACCGTGAGCGTGGCGTAGACGATGATCGGGCCGACGAGGTTGGGGAGCAGGTGGCGCACAAAGATCCGCACGGGTGAACTCCCAACAGCCCGGGCTGCCTCGACGAACGGCTGATTTTTGAGACTGAGCACCTGCCCCCGGATCACGCGCGCCATCGTCAGCCAGCTCACGCCGCCGATCGCGATAAGCAGCGTCATGACATCGAGCGCGGTTCGCTGACCCACGCTCAGATCCCGAGCAGGGTAGATCAGGTTGGCCTCTCCCAGCAACTCCTCGCGCAGCGGCTGATCGGTCGCCAGCACTTCGATGGCCTCGGACTTGGTGATGTCCTCGCCTCGGTCCTCCGCCATCTGCAAGACCTGATCACGCATCCAGCCCTCTTTCGCCTTCGAGCGGGTGACCCACTCATCGACCATCGCGTTGCTCGCGACAGCCAGCAGAACGACAAGGAGGATGTAGGGCAGCCCGTACAGCACATCCACGACGCGCATCATGAACGAGTCGACCTTCCCCCCGATATAGGCGGCGAGGGCGCCATAGATCGTCCCGATGCTGACGCTCAATAGCGCAGCCGCGATGCCGATCGAGAGCGAGATCCCGCCACCCGCGAGCAGGCGGACCGCGAGCGAACGGCCGAGCAAGTCTGAACCAAGCACGTAGCTTGGCCAGAGCGGCCTAATCAGACCAAGCTCTTCATCACCCGCTCGTGCCTCGAGCAAGGCATCGACCGTAATCCCGTGTTCCTGAGCGACGATCGCGAGGGCGTCCCGATCAACGGCGTTGTTCGCCCGCTCGATCGCGTACGCGTCGTAGCCCAACCACGAGGGGGGCAGGCGTCCCTCGATCGGGGCACCCGCGTCGTAGCGAGGCACGCCGTTGGTCGCGCTGAGCGTCCACGGGAGCGTGCCGAGGCAGGCGACAAACATAAGCACGAGGACCGCGAAGCCGATCATGCCGGGCTTGGACCGCGTGAGTGGGTTATCCCGGTGGCGGTCGGGTGCGCGCATCGCGAGCACCGGCTCGTGATCGTCTCCCCGCATCTTCGGATTCGCCGTCCCGCTGGGCATGTGCACACCTTATCCAAACCCGTGTGTGCGTGCTGACCGTAGGCACACATATTCCCTGACAGGATTCTGTTGAGTCTCAAGAAAAAAAGCGTGCGACCAGCGCACGCTCGTGAGAAGAAATCAGAGAGACAGGATTTGAACCTGCGACCTTCTGGTCCCAAACCAGACGCTCTACCAAGCTGAGCTACTCTCTGCCGTGCACAACTGTAGCCCGCCCGAGTGCTCTTGGCACGCGCCCCCCTTACAGCGGGACCTCCTTGAGCAGGACGATCTTGGGTTCATCGCCCGGCTCGATCACGTTCGAGCGGTCGATCACCATGAGGTACCGCTTGTGCAGCGACGGGATCAAGGGGTCCTCAGGGCGCAGATTCGCCACATCCGCCTCGCGGTACCCCTGGACCACGAACCAGACCGCGTAGAAGTCTGAACGGACGCTGAGCATGTTCAGCACGCCGTTGGCCAGGGCCAGCTTCTCAGCGTAATCGTCGATGGTATTGCCCACCTCGTACTCGCCCAGAGCGCTGCCAAAGACCTGCGGCACGATCGTCGTGTCGTCCTGGATGCCCTGGGCCCGATCGTCGTACCCGAGCATATCGATCGCCATGTGGCGATGGAAGTTCCAGGATGACGTATCTGTGGTCTCGAACTCCGGATCGATGCGGACCGCGAGCAGCTCGCCAAGCGAGCCGAAGCCCGGCGTGGGACGGAGCCCCTGGATGCCGGTCATGGCCTGACGATCGCGTGTCACGACCGAAGAGCCGGGATTGTTGATCGCGTCCTCGGTCAGGAAGTTCTGCGAGAGACTCTGCACGTTCGCATCGTTGACGCTCGTGAAGAGCGGCCACCCGAAGTAGTTCATGCGGATGGCACTCGCGGAAGCCGCCGTGAAGGGGAACGCGAACTTTCGGTCCCGGTATGTCACGATGCCGGTCGCGATGTCCGGGTTCTCGATCAGCTGCGTGGGTGTGCTGTTCGCGGCTGGCTGGGCCGTGGGAACGTTGGTATCAGTGAGTTCCGAGCCCCACCACTCCGGAACGACGCTGCCGCCGGCGGAAGTATTCACATAGCCCGTCCGCATCGGGGCAAGACCCGGGAGCAGACGCAGCACCTCGACGGGGGCCGTGTTGATGTTGATGGTCCCCAGAACCGGGCGTGTGAGCGCGAGCTCGAGGTCGAACTCCGTCCCCGTGGTCACCGGGTCGGTCACACGGGCCGGGCGATCGAACACGCGAGCGCGATCGATGACACCCAGAGCCGCCGGCACGCCGGCACCGCGGATGCGGTCGTCGCCCGGGGTAAACACAATCGGGTTCTCCGCGGTGTTCTGGTTGAGGAACGGCACGAAGCGATCGAGCGCGAGATGCCCGTCGTCGAGCACGCCGACCGGGTTTACAGGGTCTGTCACCGCGTCCCACGTATCGGCCCAGACCGCGTCCGCCGCGACCAGATCGGGCCCGGTCGGGACTGGATTCTCGACGCCCAGCGCGATCGCCATGGCATCGCCCGCGGTCATCCATTCCTGTTCTGCGTATAGCCCCTGGCCAACAGTGGCGGCTCGGTTCGGGTTCGGTGCGTATGTCGGGCCGATACCCCATGCGAGCAGCAGATCCGCCAGACGAGGGCGCTCGCTGATGGTGTTCGCCTCGGTGATGATCTCAGGCACGGGCAGGCCCGTCGTCGGATCCAGATTCGCGACACCCGATGACGGGATGGTCATCGTGGGGAACTTGTTGATCGAATCGTTGCCCGCATCGTCATCAAACGAGGCCGGCCGATCCGGGTATGGTGTCACGACGTCGCTCTTGGCGTATGGCTCGAGCGCGAGCGTCTGCACAATCGCGAAGCCGCCAGGGTTCCGTGAGTAGTTGAAGAACTCACCCATGGTCTCCGTGACCTCGTAATCAGCGTGGTACTCCGGATTGACGAACGGATCGCCCACATCATCTCCATTTGAAAAGAACGAGTTGGGATCCATCGCATCGGTGAGACGGTCGTTGCCGGGGTCGAGGTAGCGGCTCTCGATCTGCAATGAGAGCGGATTCTGACGCGAGCGGAGCATCCATGGCGTGACCTGACCGACGCTGGGCGCCTCCTGTGTCGGGCTGTCCATCCGGCGCGTGGTGACCCAGTCCGCGATGGTGATGCCGGTGTTATCGTTGCGGGCGTTGAGCTGATCCTGGATCGTACCCGGAACAGGGAAGTCCTCTCGGAACGACCAGGTGTCCTCGATCTCGACCTGCGCGCCGTTCCAGTCGCTGGCCATAGAGGCAGGGACCTGCATGCGATCCACGAGCATGTCGTTCTCGATCAGGTTGAACTCGGTTGCGTTGGTGATATCTGAGTCTCTGCTCTCTTCCCCGTGGGTGAGGATCTTCTTCCAGAGCCGGACCTCCTGCGCATCGGTACGTGACGCGTCAAATCCGAGACTCGACAGCGGCGGCTGATCGAGCGGCTCGAAGCTCCCGGTATCAAGCAGAGCCCCGGTCGTCGGGTTGAAGCTCATCATCATGACCGGGGTGCGTGTGGCGATCCCCTCGACCACGCCGAGTTGGTGATTGACCCACTCTTCCGCGGGGCCGGTCCACCCGAGCCCGTCCGGACCGTCGGGGAGTCCGTCACCGTTGCGATCGACCGTGAAAGAGTTTGGCAGGTCGCCCCACGCACCGAGTATGCGCGTCCAACGATCGTCCGGGAAGGTGCTGTCCGGTGAGGGAGGAATCGCGGAATCGCTCGGGTCATCGAACCGCTGGTCCGCGATCGCGTAGAACACGCGTGTTTCACCCGGCTGCAGCACGACGTTGCGTGTAATGAAGTCGGGGAACGAGCCGCCAGCGGTGGTCAGCGGCATCTGCCCACCCGTATTGACAGGGAATGATGTTGGATTTGGGACCGTACCATACTCGGGAGTAGTGGTCGGATCATCGGTGTTGTAGTAACTGCCCGGCAGACCATCAGCCGGGTACCATTCGAGATACTGCGCGAGCTTGAAGAAACGCCCGTTGTACTCGAGGTAGTAGTCGAAGTGATAGTTCGCGTTGGGATCCGGATCGAGCTGATCAGGCCTGACGCTATTCGTGCCGTTATCCCATGCATACCTGCGGGTGAGTGGCTCTCCCGCGGCGAAGTCCTGTGGATTATCGTTGTACTTCTTGCCGCCAAGGCTGATTGCCTCGTCGTACGGGTTGTGTAGCTGGACCGCGAGCACCTGCATCAGGTAGTCGGGGTTACCCGGGTTTACGCTCGTGTTGATCGTGACCTGCTGCACATCCTCACGTCTTGGGTAGTTCAGCTCACCCGGACGGAATGGATTCTCATTCGGAATTGGGCTTAAGTTGAAGTCTGAATCGCCGCCTGCACCCGTTGGCGCATCCGTGAACGCGTAGAGCATAGAGACTTCCGTGATGACCGGAGTCGCCTCGATGCCGTACACGTTGACCGCCTGACGCCCCTCCGGCAGACCGCTGGGATACAGCTCGCCCACCCGATCCAGCGTGTTCCCTTCCACGATCCCCGGGAATAGCTGGTACTCGCGCTCATTCTCTGGGTCAACGCCATCCAACATCATTGGCGTTGAAATGCTCATCGCGTAATCCTGCAGGTCGTCCGGGGTCTGATTCGAGTCGAGGATCAGTGTCGCGATGGTCGGATCGTTGTCCGGGTCCGTCATGTCGCGCATATTCACAGCCGCGTGCGCTGCGGCTCGCAGCGCCAGTTCCGGGCCGCGGTGGCCGTAGAACAGGGAGGAATAGTTGTAGTTGGCGAAGCTCGTCGGGTCGGATTCCCATGCGCCGACGGTCTGCATGTCCGCCAGTTCGCTCGCCAGCGCCCCGGCGTAGAGGCGGAAGAGGGCCTGCGTGCTCGCGGCCGAGCCGCTCAGGAGCGACTCCAGGCTCGGGAGCTCGGAGTCGGCCTGCATCGCCTCGGGGACTGCGGCGTCGGTCACGAACGCGTCTGGCGAGAGCGGCACGAAGCCGCTGATCGTCGTCAGGCGTTTGCGGGGTGTCAGCGCCATGAGCGCCATCGCGTTGCGGGAGATCTCGCCGATCCGCAGCGTCTCGGTCTGGTTCTCCAGCGACGGCGCGATCCGCATGTCGTTGTAGCTCAGGATCCGGCTGTGGCTGAAGCGATCGAGGTTCAGGTCCCGGTTGCTCAGCAGCGGGCTCATGCGCCGGGTCTGGCGCGGATCATCGAAGCCGCTGCTCGGGAGCGTGCTGTCGTAGCGCGCGTCCACGGTGCGCTCGAGCCGGCTGGTGAAGTCCGGGTCGTTGAGCCCGTGGTAGGTGAGCAGCTCGGAGAGGTCATCGAGGCCGAACAGGCCGGCCGAGCTCGTCGAGAGCCCGGGCGTTACGGCGTACTGCTGCCCGACGCGCAGGAACTCGTTGTAGCGATCTTCCGCGGTCGGTGTCATGCCCGTCTGCGGATCACGCTCGAACTGGAGCAGGTCGGTGTTCTGCGTGGCGCTCGCGCCGCCCTCGAGGTTGTAGCCCCGATAGTTGTTGTCGAGCGTCCCGCCCGTGCTCAGCGCCCGGCGCAGCGCGGCGTACGCGTAGCGACCGATCAGCATCGAGGGGGCGTCCGAGTCGAGCAGACGCAGATCGCCCGAGTCGTTGACCGTGGCCTGGTAGTACTGGTAATCCTGGGATTCACGCAGGAAGTCCGTGAAGCGTTCCGGGCCGTTCCAGACGTAGGCCGACGCGAGGTCCTCACGCGGCGTGTACGGGCGGGGCGCATCGCTGAGCGAGAGCGGGATGGCGTTGGAAGTGCCCTGCACCACCGAGGCGTAGTTCGAGGCGGCGTCCTGCATCGTCAGCAGGCGGCGGAGGTCCACCTCGCCCGGCGTGCTGCCGAGGGGGAACTCCGCGTTCGGCCGCACGAGCTGATCGGTCGCGGTGTTAACGTTGACCATCGAGCTCAGATCCACCGCGCGTGCAGCGATGAAGTAGCGCATGTCGGCGTCGTTAAAGAGGCGTGCGATGTCGTCGCGCGACTGGTTCGAGTTGCCCGCTGAGATGTCGCGTGCCGTCGAGAGTTCGAACCAGCGTGAATCCGAGAAGCCGTCGCCGTCCGCGTCGGCGTACTGATACGGCGGGTAGTCCGGATCGGCCCACGTCGACTCGTCGCCATTGCGGTTGAGCATCGCGAAGGGCTGGTTCATGGGCATGAGCATGAACCGCTGGTACATCGTCCAGACCGCGGGCGTGTTCTGGATCTCGGTGCCGCTCAGACCGATGGGCTGCGGGTCGTTGTGCCCGGGGACCCAGACGGTGCCCGTCGTGGTCGGATCGAACGCCTGAATCAGCGACTGGGGATTACCGAGCTCCGCGACGTTGAGCAGCGAGAGGTAGTTGCTCATCCGTCGGATCTGCCGCCCGTCAGCGCGTGGCGAGGAACCGAAGCCGGGCTCGGCACCGAATCCGCCGACGATATTCTGCGCCACCGCGTTCGTACCGACCGGCGAGCCGTTGGGTCGCAGGTTGAAGAGGTTGACCGGGCGCCCATCGGGGGCGAAGTTCGAGATCTGGAGCCAGTCGCGGTGGTCGAGGTAGTTGGCGGCGTTGGGGAAGATCGGGTTGAACGGGATGGTGGTGCCGAACGGGCGCAGATCGGTCCCGGATTGCGGGTTGCCGGGGTTGCCCAGGTATGTCGGCGTGGTGGAGGCGAGCCATGGGTCGCTGGCGACGCGGTAGTCGCTGGCAGGGCTCAGGCCGTTCATCCGGTATGGCCGCCCCGTGGGGGTGAACAGGACCGCCTCGTCCGCCGCGTTCCCGATGTTGCCCTCGCTCCGGCGTGTCCAGTCTGTGAACGGCGCATCGGTGACCTCGCGGCGCCCGAACGCGGTCCCGTCGGCGCGGTACTGCACGTATGAATCGAGGCGGTCGTCGCCGATGACGCCGGCGAGGTACTCGCCGATGCGGTGGGACGTGTCGCGCTGCTCGACGCGCGTGCGGAACGCCTGAGCCGCACGCCGATCGGTACGGCCGATGGAGACGTAGACCGCCGCGAAGACGGCGACCAGCGCGAGCGTGCCGATCACGATCAGCAGCGCCGACCCACGATCGCGGGGTCCGCGCCCCGCCATGGCCCTCAGTTCGATCGCCGAGATGGTTCTGCGTCGCTTGTGCTTCTTCATAACTCTAACTCCTCGCCCGGCTGGCGGGCGATGTGCGCCTTGTGGGTTGTCTGCTCGACGGCTTGTGCCGCGTGGCGCCGGCGGTGTCCCGTGTCGAGCGTCCCCAGATATTCGCGTCCCCTTGGCCTTTTCCCCGGCTCACTGCGCGTCCGGGATCTCAAAGATGACCTGGTAGGTCTCTTCCACTTCACGGTCCGTCGGGTCACCGAGCGTCATCGTGATGCGGATCAGCTTGGGCCAGGGCCAGGCCCCGCCCTCGATCGTCTGCCCGGAGGTCACATCAGCGCCGGGGTGCGTAGCAAAGCCGAAACACGCGGCCTCGACATCGGGCTGCGAGCCGCTCAGCGGCGCGACCCCGGTGACGATCCATGACGACGCACCCCGCGGGCGGGGCAGGTCGCTGCGTGCGGGGTCGTTGCCCGCCTGCGTCAGCCCGCGGTTGAAGTATCGCGTGGCCGCGCGCTGATCGTCACCGTTGAACTCGATAATGCCGTCGTTGTCGGAATCCACGAACCGCTCGAGGCCGTACCACTGGATCTGCTTGAACAGCGGATCGGTCACGGCACGGCTGTGATCGACAAAGCCGTACGACCACTCCACGATGAACTCGGTGCAGCGCGGGACGAACACGGACGACCCGAGCATCTCCTGGTTCGCCTCGGCGTATGCTCGCTCGAGGCGGCCGCGGTCGGTGGTGGCAAAGTCCGTCTGGTCGTAGAGCAGGCGGGTCGGGATATCCTCATAGCGGATGCCCGCGTAGAAGTCCGCCGAGTTGACGGTCCCGCTCCCGCTGCTCGTGTTCCATGCGCTGGGCAGCGCGTCGATCATCCACGACCGGATCGCGCGTGCGTGGTTGACGTCGAATACATCCGAGGAGATGTTCCAAACGCCCTGTTCATTGTACTTGCCGAGCTTCAGGTTGAAGCCATCACCGGGGTTGGGCGGCGTTGGCAGGTTGTAGAAGTTGTACTCGAAGAAATCGCGCGTCGTCGTGCCAGAGGGAGGCGTCGGCGTCGGCAGACGCCCAAAGGCGTTGTTGTAGTTCAGGTAGAAGCCAGGGAAACGCTGCGGGTTCTGGGCGGCCAGCGACTGGAGTTCGGTGCGGATCGTCGCGATGTCCTGCGTGACGATGTCCACCATGCCGCTTGCGCGGAGGTAAAGCGGGTAGAAATCCGCGGAGGTTGCCTGGCCCGCGTACGAGAAGTCGTACAGGGAGACATTGATCCGGTCGCCGGTGGCGGGGTCGAACTGGCTGCTCCCATTGAGCGAGGTAAAGATGCTCCGTGCCGCGGGCTGGAGCATGATCTGACGATCCGAATCCGTGAGGCGTGGGCGCTGTGCGGGATCCTCGCTATCGAAGCCGAAGAGCTCCGCGGGCACCTGCTGGCCGGGCCCCTGCGGATTGGTCAGCAGCGTGACGTGGCGCAGCAGCGCCCAATCGCGGGCAAACTCGTTCGGGTTCACAAAGCCCGTTGTACGCTGACCCAGGCGTGTGTCGAGGGTCGCGTCGTAGTTGTTGTCCCACGGCTCGGGGTTGAAGAACAGGTTTTGGGGTTGCTGGTAGCCGGGGTCGGTCTGGGCGATCTGCGGGCGGCGCTTCTGGCCGTGCCCGTAGTAGATCGCCGCCTCGTTCGAGGACGCGATCATGTTGGGCACGATCGGGCGTCGCTGCGACACGAAGTCGCCACGCGCAAAGAACATGATCTCGTCGGAACGACGCGGACGACCGACGAACCCGTTGCCGTCGAGATCTCGCTCATCGCCGCGGTACAGCTGGATGTCGTTTCCGCCGGCGGCGTTCTTGTTGATGATGACGAGGAAGCCGTCGCGGGTGAGGGACTGAAAATCCTCGCGCATCACGCGCTCGATGCGTGCCGCGAACTGGTTCAGCTGCGAGAGCTTCCGCCCCTTGGCAACCGTTTCGCCGACGCTCTGGAAGATCGTCGCAACCCCGAGCGAGACCGCCGCCAGGATGCCGATGACAACGAGCATCTCAACGACCGTGAACGCCCGACGGCTTCGTAATGTGTATGGATGGTTGTTCATGAATCACCCTCCAGAGTCACGACCCGGACTGCAACCGGCTCACGAGGCGTGAAGATGACCTGACGCACCCAGCTCGCCCGCTTCGCGCGTTCGTTGGCCAGGCCATTGGAAACTGTGGTGTTCTGGTCGGGGCGGACGCTGTCCGTCTGGCTGCCGCCCGCGTTCGCGTACTCGAATGGCGGGTCAACGATCACCACGCGACGATCGCTGGGAATCGGGCTGGCCGGGTCCGGCTGGGCCGTCCCGATCACCCGGCGCACCACGCCGGTGTTGTCGACAAGGCGCTGCCCGATACTACTCGCGAGGTCGATCGAGGTATCGATAAACTGGCCGGGCACAAACGCAAGCCAGTCGAGGTGCTCTGGGTAGACCTCCACCTCGAGCATCTGAATGTTCGCATACACGCGTGAATCGCTGCCGTCATCCGCGGCAGGACGCGCTTCATTATCGGTGTTCAACGCGACCGGGAGACGGAAGAAATCCTCATCGAATCCGCCGCCGGAGTTCGGGTCCACGCCCCGAAGAACTTCGCTGAGGGTCGCGCCGCGGGGCACGCGGATGCGTGCATCGACGCGCCGCACAAAGATGGCCGCCTGGATCCGGTCGCCGGTTGGCTCACGACGCAGCGCGACATCCCACACGAACTTGGGCTGCTTGCCCGAGTTCGGCTGCGGGTAAAGGCGGGCATGAACCGGGAGCTCTGTCAGGCGCGGGTACGTGTTGGCATCGCCCGGTGCCCGGTTGGCATTGAAACTCCAGATCCCGGATTCGGATCCCTGGAAATCGACTGAGTTGAACGTCGAGAAGTCGCGGTAGTAACCGGGCACCGGCGTGGTCCAGTTGTAAAACTCCTCGCCGAACTGCGGGACAACCCAGTCATAGAGGTACTGCTCGTTATTAGCGAACGAACTCTTCCCGAAGGACTCGTCGAGCAAGCGGAAATCAACCATTTCCGGGTTGCGGAGCAGCGACTCAGCAGAGGCGGCCGCGTTCTCTCCTTCAATAACCGCGAACGAATCGCGCTGCTCGGCGATGATCGCGGGGAATACCGCGCCGAGCCCGAGCATCCCGATCGCGAGCACCAGCACCGCGATCAGCACCTCGATGAGCGAGAAGCCCGCTCTGTGGGGGACCTTGAGTTGTGATCTCATCGGAACACCTCCTGCATCTCTCCTGTGTATGACTGAACAAGGAAAATGCGAGAGTCCGGTTCGTCATCGAAATCGATCCGGTCGTTAAAATCTGTGTCGCCATCGATCCACTGCGAGATCTGCGTCATGATCGTTGCGAGCGGTGGCGCCGAACCGCCCCAGAGTGACGTATCGAGATCGATGTCAACATCCCGCTGACTCTGATCGTGCGGCAGGTACAGCGAGTTCGTGTCTCGGTTTACGCCGCGAGCACCAAGCCCCAGCGCCAGCTTGCTGATGTCATACAGCGCGACGCGTGAAACGGGCTTAACCAGGATCGTATCGTTGCTCGCCGTGCCGATGAGCTGCTCGCGGAGCTCTGCATCATCGTTGCCGTAAGTGACACGATCGTTCGTAAGATCGGGTGAGCTCAGGACGCGTGACGCCCAGACCTCCAGGTCCTCGGCGAGATCGATCCGCAGGGTCTGCTCGTACGGCGAGAGCGGGTTCCCGCTCGGCTGACGCTGCCTGCTGTTGCGGGGATCGACGAACAGCGCCGAGCTTGTATCGCGGCTCACCGCGCCGGTGCGGGCGTCGAAGCGGATCATGAACGTCTGACGGGCAGTCTTGATGTTCGCGTTGACGTTCGAGAAGTTGCCGTTGAGCGAGCCGCCATTGATCTGCGCATCGCGCGGGAAGAACCCGGTCTCGGGGAACACCCAGTGCGGGTCGTCCTTGATGTCGCGGTTTGGATTAGTATCGCCGTACTTCTCGGAGTTGTACCAGACCGCCGCCTCGTCGCCGGCAGAGTCGTAGTCCAGGAGCATGCCGGGCGCCGCGTAGCCGTTAACCATCCAACCCTCGGGGAGCGTGAGCACCTCGCCAATCGGGGCAGGCACGAACACGTCTCGGTCGAAGTAGGGCTGATCGCCGAACCCGCTGGCAGCAGGCCCCCCACCGCCACCGCCAGGGCCGCTGGGCGCGGTCGAGGCCTCGCGGATGGTGCCCACACGGATCGCGGGGATGATGCTCACACGCTGAACCTCGGGGTCGTACACGAAGACGACCGCCCCGTCCTTGCCGGTGTTGATCGCGACATCGCGCCCCATGATGGAGCACGCCTGAATCGCGTTCACGGCCAGCGTGCGGTTCGATGAGTAGATCGTCGCCTGGAACGCGGGAACCGCGATCGTGAGCAGCAGCACCGCGATCACGACGACCACGAGGAGCTCGACGACCGTGTAGCCACCGCGGGCGGAGCGAGATATGGATTCATTGAAGTATCGCATCACTCACCCACCTCATAGAGATTGTCCGCCCAGACCTGCCTGCGGAGTTCCGCCTGTTCTTCGCTTGAGCCGGGCACGCTGACGCGCAGGAAGTTGGCGATCGTCTCGATCGATTCCGTGCCGAAGTACCCGTCAGGCCCGGCGCTGACGACCGCGTAGCGGGCGTTGCGAAGCGCGGTGTTCTCGCCGATGAAGTTCACGTCAGGATTATCAAAGTTCATCGGGTCGTTCTGCACCTTCTCGTACTCGACGGGGTCGATCAGCACGGGCGGGATGTTCAGATCCAGCTCGCTCTCGATCACGATCCGGCCATTGACCAGCCGGCCGGGCTCCCACCGGTAGTAACGAAACGCCGTGCCAAAGCTGTCCACAAAGGCGAAGAGCGAGGACTCCTGGTGCGGATCGTACATCGAGCGCACGTCCGCCGGCGTCGGCAGGTTCGCACCGCCGGTGCCGGGCTCATGCTCCGAGAGCTCCTTGGGCTCAACGTAGCCATTGACGATGCGGGCGCCGCGCCGCTCGACATCCATGAAGGGCTCATACTTCTCGCGCACGCTGCCGACGGGGTAGCCGACGCCGAGGAACGAGCCGTCCAGGATCGGGCGGGCCATGCCGGGACCACTGACGCCATCGACGTACTTGTCCAGCACGCCGGTCAGGTAGTACGCCAGAGCGTACTTCGAGTAACGCCGATCGTTCCAAGAGTCGTCGTCATCCCACGCGGCGTACGGGCCGCCCATGTTGCGCCCGCGGAAGAACTGCGCGTCCAGCCCCGTGTTCCAGACGATCAGGGTCTGGTACTCATACGGGCCGTCATCGACGAGGAACGTCGGGCCATCCTCTTGCGTGGTCCCGCTGAGGAACACTGCCGGGCGGAAGGCATTATCCCCAGAGCTGATGGGCATCCCGTCATGAACCAGCGGCGGCAGGAAACCAAACTCCTGCTTGAACTGGTCGACCGCCTTGGCGAGCGAAGAGACGGACTGCTGGGTCGCGGTCCTCCGCCCCGCCTTGGTCGCCCGGTTCAGACCCGAGAGTGTGAGCGTGAGCAGCACGAGTGTGATGACGAACACAATCAGCAGCTCGATCAGGGTGAACCCGCTTCGCTTGGTGTTGTTGATATGTTCGTGATGATGATTCATCTCGTATACGTTTCCTCACTCGTCCCGAGTGTGTGCTTCGTCGATCAGCCGCGAGTGCTCAACCGCTGAGCGACTCGAGCATGCTGATCATGGGCAGGAACATCGCCACGACGATCGTGCCCACCATGCCGCCCAGGAGCACGACCATGATCGGCTCGAGCAGCGAAACCAGCGACGCGACGGCCACGTCGACCTCTTCGTCGTAGTTGTCCGCGATCTTCAGGAGCATCGCGTCCATCTCACCCGTCTCCTCACCGACGTCGATCATGTTCACGACGATCGGGTCACAGGTCTTGCTCTCACGCAGCGGGACCGCGAACGACTCGCCCTCGCGGATCGAATCGTGCACGTTCATCAGCGCCTTCTCGAACACGTAGTTGCCCGAGGTCTGCGAAGTAATCGTGACCGCCTCGAGGATCGGCACACCCGCGCTGATGAGCGTGCCCATCGTTCGCGTGAATCGTGCGATCACCGTTTTCTTTACGAGCTTGCCGAGCACCGGCGTCCAGAGAATCAAGTAATCCGATACCGCCCGACCGGGAGGGGTTTTGCGGATGATCTTAAGCGAGATCCAGATCGCCGGGATGCCGAAGACCATGAACACCCACCCCGGGATCTCCTGCCCCGGGTTGGAACCCGCGACCCAGCGACTGGTCGTGATGAGCCCCTGCGTCAACGCGGGGAGCTCGATCTCGAAGTCGGTGAAGATCTCTTCGAACTTCGGGATGATCAGGAGCATGATGCCCGTCAGAATCGCGATCGCGACAACCATGACCACGATCGGGTAGACCATCGCGCCCTTGATCTTACGCTTCAGCCGCTGACTCTTCTCCATGAACTCGCTGAGTCGCTGCAGGATGACATCGAGCACACCGCCGATCTCGCCGGCGTTGACCATTTTGACGTAGAGGTGATCGAACGCCTTGGGGTACTTGCCCATCGCTTCTGAGAGAGAGCTACCACCCTCGACCTCTTCACAGACGCCGAGAAGGATGTTCTTCATCAGCCCGGGCTTCTGCTGGCTCTCCAGGATCTGAAGCGAGCGGAGCAGGGGCAGTCCCGCGTCCTGGAGCGTTGAGAGCTGGCGTGTGAAGAGCGTCAGGTGCTTCGCGCTGACCTTGCCGATCGCGAAACCGCCGCCCTTCTTCTTCTTTTTCTTGGTGCTCGACTCGGCAGCCGCGCCCTTGGCCTTCTTTTCCTTCTGCGGCTGCACGGAGGTCGGGAAGTAGCCCTGCGCCTTGATCCGCTGGATCGCTTCTTCTGAGCTCGTCGCCTCGACCGTGCCCTTCTGGGTCTTGCCGGACGCGTTGAGCGCTTGGTAGGTGTATGTCGCCATCACTCAATCCTCTTGGACACCGCTGCACGCCGATGCCCCAATGGTTTACTCTTCTTCAAGCGTCTCGCGGACCACCTCGTCGATGGTCGTCAAGCCTTCATAAATCGCCATCAGCCCGCTCTCACGCAAGCTCCGCATGCCCTTCTTGCGGGCGGTGTTTCGCAGCACGGTCGTGCTGGCCTCATTCATCACCAGCTCGCGCATCTCATCGTCCATGGTCATGATCTCAAAGAGCGCCATCCGGCCCTTGTAGCCACCACCGACACCCGCGGCGGCCCCGGGACGGTAGAACTGGCGACCCTGCACATCACCCGGTCGCAGCGAGAGCTCCATGAGTTCCTGCTCCGTCGGGATGTACGCCTCTTTGGTCTTCGCATCGAGCGTACGAACCAGTCGCTGGGCCACGATGCCCTCGATCGTCGCGGTCAGGAGGAACGGCTCGATACCAAGGTCGACCAATCGAATGATCGAACTCGGCGCGTCGTTTGTGTGGAGCGTCGAGAGCACCAAGTGACCCGTCAGCGATGCCTGGACCGCGATCTGGGCCGTCTCAAGGTCTCGGATCTCACCC
>JAEPOJ010000082.1 GCA_017642965.1 Phycisphaerales bacterium | reverse complement strand
CAACCGCGCGCCGGCCAAGGTCCAGGCCGCGCTCCTCGAGGCGATGCAGGAGCGGCAGGTGACGATCGGCGACACCACGCACTCGCTCGCGCGCCCGTTCATGGTCATGGCCACCCAGAACCCGGTCGAGCAGGAGGGGACCTACCCGCTCGCCGAGGCGCAGGTCGACCGCTTCATGATGCACGTCGTGGTCGGCTACCCGAGCCGGGACGAGGAGCGCGAGATCATGAAGCGCATGACCCAGTCCAAGCTGCGGGATCTGGGCAAGAAGGAAGACGGCGAAGGCGACGGCGGGGTCAAGGCGGGGGCCGACCCGGCCCAGGTGCTCGCGGCGCGCGACGCGATCGGGCACATCATCGTCGACGAGAAGATCAACGACTACATCCTCGACGTGGTCATCGCGACGCGGGACCCGCGCAAGGCGGGCATGAAGGACCTGACCGACATGGTCGCCCACGGCGCCTCGCCGCGCGCCTCGATCTCCCTCAACCTCGCGGCGCGCGCGCA
>JAEPOJ010000081.1 GCA_017642965.1 Phycisphaerales bacterium | reverse complement strand
GCATCGGCGCGCTCGATCAGAACGCGATCAACCTGCTCTTCCTCACGCTCGTCCTGCTGCTCCACGGCTCGATCGCGCGCTACGCGGCGGCCATCGGGGAGGCCACGAAGGGCGCGGCGGGCATCGTGCTCCAGTTCCCCTTCTACGCCGGCATCATGGGCGTCATGCGCAGCACGGGGCTCGCGCGCGAGGTCGCCGGCTGGCTCGCGAGCCACGCGAGCGCCGAGACCTATGGCGTGGTGACCTTCCTCTCCGCGGGTCTCGTGAACCTCTTCGTCCCGAGCGGCGGCGGACAGTGGGCGGTCCAGGGGCCGATCGCGGTCGAGGCGGCGCGGGAGCTCGGCCTGCCCCTCGAGCAGGTCATCATGGCCGTCGCCTACGGCGATCAGTGGACGAACATGCTGCAGCCGTTCTGGGCGCTGCCCCTCCTCGCGATCACGGGCATCAAGGCCCGCGACATCCTGGGCTACACCGCGCTCTTCCTCCTCGTCGGCGGCGTCTGGATGGCC
>JAEPOJ010000080.1 GCA_017642965.1 Phycisphaerales bacterium | reverse complement strand
ACAAGGCGGTCAATCCGACCAGCGTGATGGGAGCGACCAAGCGCGTCGCCGAGATGTACGTGCAGGCGTTGGCCGAGACCAGCGACACGCGCTTCGTGACCGTCCGCTTCGGCAATGTGCTCGGCTCCGCGGGCAGCGTGATCCCCATCTTCAAGGAGCAGATCGCCAACGGTGGCCCGGTCACCGTCACGCACCCGGAGATGCAGCGCTACTTCATGACCATCCCCGAGGCCTGCCAGCTCGTGCTTCAGGCGGGCAGCATGGGTGAAGGTGGCGAGATCTTCATCCTCGACATGGGCGAGCCCGTGAAGATCGTCGACCTGGCGCGTGACCTGATCCAGCTGAGCGGGCTCGTCCCGGGCCGGGACGTCGAGATCGAGTTCAGCGGCGTTCGCCCGGGCGAGAAGCTCTTCGAGGAGCTCTGCGTCGACGCCGAGCACGCAGAGAAGACCCGGCACGACAAGATCTTCGTCGGTCGACGGCCTCCCGCGACCCTCTCTCAGGCGCTGCGCC
>JAEPOJ010000007.1:14435-108329 GCA_017642965.1 Phycisphaerales bacterium | reverse complement strand
CCGCCCTCCAAGATGTAGGTCAAGCCATACTTCTGTGCCTGCTTATGCGTGAGCGTCAAAATAGTGTCAGGACCGTCGATGGTCTCATAGTTACTCGGGATCCCTTCCGTTGTATCTGAGAACTGCCACTCTCCGTTTTGGTCCTTGTAGGCGTACACCGAGTTATCCGACACAATCATCGCAGGAACGAGGATGCCCAGGTGTCCGTTTGCCTCGGCGGCCGATGAGAGCTTGCTGGCGTAGATGGAGTTCATCTTTTTATCGACTTCGAGGTTGTTGGTGGATGCACGGTACACCACGGCACCACCAAAGTCAGAGCCAGGCGCCATCGTAATGGTGTCGCATGTAAAGCTGGGCCAGATCGATGCGCTGATCGCGGACTCGATGAGCATGTGCATCTTGAAGTCGCCGCGGTATTCCTTCATGATCTCGACCATATCGCTGGCACACCAAACCTCGCCGCCGCCGGAGTTGATCCGGAACACGACATCGGTCACGCCAACCTCTTTCGCCCAAGCGAGGGAGTTGGCGATGCCCAGCGGGTAGATGTCCTGCCCGAAGGTCCCTTTGAGCGGGACTTCGAGCACGAGGTTGTAGCCATCACGCTTGAGCACGACGTCCTCGTCCTCTTCGGGCTCAACCGCGGTTGGGATGGAAAGCGTCGAGGGGCTTCCCGCGTCGGTGGTTGTCGCTGGGGTCTCTTCCGCATCGTCTGAGATGACGATGGACCGAACACTGCGTCGATCGAGTTCCAGGCGGGTGCTGATCCCGTGGATCTCGGTGTCGATCACGATCGTGCGACGATCACGCGAGACGACTTTGCCTGTATGCACGGTTCCGTCACGCATGACGACCTCGTCCGCAATCGACTGTGTGCTGGTGATGCACATCATCCCGAGTAACGCGAGGAGGCTCAACTTGGTTCGACGAGCGCGTAGAAACTTCATCAACGGTCCTTCCATCAAATAGGAATCACTTCTGGATGTTTCGCATAGGGTACCAGACAAACAGCGTCCTGCCAAGATATGTACGACCTGTGAACGCTTGATTTCGCTGATTCTTGCGTAAAATCGGTGATGGATCAGGACTATCAGGTCATTGTGATCGGTGGGGGGCACGCGGGGCTGGAAGCCGCGTGGGCGGCCGCCAACCTGCTCGGCGGGGCATCGAGCGTCGCACTGGTAACGATCGCCACGTCCAAGGTGGGCATGCTCAGCTGCAATCCGGCCATCGGTGGGCTCGCCAAGGGGCAACTGGTCCGAGAAGTGGACGCGATGGGCGGGTTCATGGGCCTCGTGGCAGACGCCACTGGGATCCAGTTCAAGGTCCTGAACACCTCCAAAGGGGCGGCTGTCCATGGGCAGCGTTGTCAGTCAGATAAAGCCGCGTACGCGAGGGTGGCTCAGGATCTCATCGGATCACGCCCGGAGATCGATCTGGTCGAGGGGACGGTCGAGCAGATCCTGACCACTGAAGGTGCTCCCAGACGTGCGGTCGGTATACGGATCGCAACTCGGGACGGAGAGCGGGACCTGCTCGCCCCTTCGCTCGTATTGACGACTGGAACCTTCATGCGGGGGCTGATGCACACGGGCGAGGATCAGCAGCCCGGTGGGCGCCGCGGCGAGGCTGCCGCGTACGGCATCTCTGCCTGCCTGCAGGAGCTTGGGTTTGAGCTCGGGCGGCTCCGAACTGGCACCCCGCCGCGGCTCCGGGTGAGCACGATCGATACCGACGCGCTCGAGCTGGAGTTTGGGGATCAAGAGCCGACCCCATTCTCGGAGCTGACCCCCGGCGGATGGTCGGCCGGCGAGACTAACTGCGCCCGATTCCCGTTGCTCGAGCAGGTCGGGTGCTGGCAGTCGAGGACGAGCGAAGAGGCGCACGAGCTGATCCGCGCGAATCTGGATCGGGCACCTATGTACTCCGGGAACCTGGCTCAGGGCCCGAGGTACTGCCCGAGCATCGAGGACAAGGTAGTGCGATTCCGAGAGCGGGAATCGCACGGTGTGTATCTGGAGCCGGAATCACTCGAGAGCGACTGGATCTATTGCAATGGGATCGCGACCAGCCTGCCGGCCGATATTCAGGACGAGATCGTCAAGCGGATGCCGGGGTGCGAGAACGCCGAAATCCTGCAGCACGGGTACGCGGTCGAGTATGACATGGTCCGCCCGCACCAGATCCTGACGACCGGCGAAGCCCGAGGGGTGCGGAACCTGTTCCTCGCTGGCCAGATCAACGGGACGAGCGGGTACGAGGAGGCGGCAGCGCAGGGGCTGGTCGCGGGTATCAATGCGGCGATGCTCGCGCGTGATGGGGCCGATGGATATGAACCGTTCAGCTTCGGTCGGGATCTGGCGTACATCGGTGTGCTGATGGATGACCTGGTCACGAAGACACCGCGTGAGCCCTACCGGATGTTTACCAGCCGTGCAGAGCACCGCCTGATACTCCGCGGAGATAACGCGCCGGACCGCCTGACACCGGTCGCGAAACGGCTCGGGCTGCTCGAGCACTCCACACTCGGACGCGAGCGGTGGGAGCGCCACACGCAGCGGACTCAGAAGCTTGAGGAGGGGCGTGCATTGATGCGCAGGCTCAAGGACGGTGAGAAAACGATCGAGCAGCGAATGCTTGAACCGGGTTTTACGGTCCATGATCTCAGGGAATCGCTCGCCCCCCATCTCGGCGAGCAGCCCCGCGGTGTCTGGCTGACCCTGCATTCCGAGGCGCGATATGCGCCATACATCGAGCGTCAGCGCCGCGAGATCGAACGGAGTGCGGAGCTCGAGCATCGCCCGCTCCCCGATTGGATGGACTACGCAGCGCTCGATTCCATGCGTACCGAAGCGAAGGTTGCCTTGGAGAAGTACAGGCCAACGACTTTCGGTCAGGCGTCGCGTCTCGAAGGGATCACGCCTTCAGACATCACACTGCTCTCCGTGCTTGTAAAACGAGCGCGGGCCGAGCGAGCCGGGCAGGCGAGCTGAGCCCGATCAGCTCGCGTCGCCTCCGAGCATGCGGATCTCGTCCCGCAGGATCGCGGCCAGCTCGAAGTTCTCGGATGCAATCGCTGCATCGAGGCGTTGGCGGAGCTCCGCCTTCTGACTGACCGGGAGCTTGGGCACCAGGGCATCGCGCATGTCGCGGAGCATCTGCACCTCGCCGGATTCTTCAAAGAGTTCCGGTCGCTCCACGCCCTCGTAATACTTCTTGAGTGATTCGAGGCCCTCGTCGATCGCGAAGATCGCGGCCTTGTTCTCTTCGGCCTTCATGGCAAGGCTCGCGAGTGAACGCGCACGCATCATCATGATGTACGGGCGGTGACCTTCCATGGCATGCTGGTCTTCTTCTTCGAGCGCGTAGTCGCGGAAGAGGTCCAGCACGCGCAGGTTGCGTGAAGTGTCACGGACGACGGCCTCATAGTCTTCGAGCACCAGCAGCGCGATGTAGCGGTGGTAATACTGCTGGGCTTCCTCGCGGAGCGCTTTGCACTCCTCTTGCGTGAGGAAGCGGGGGATGGTCTCCTCATCCTCTTCTTCATCAGGGGTGAACCCCTCGGGGGTGGCCTCGGCACCCGCTTCAGGGGGCTGGATCTCCTCCATCTGCATCTGATCGATGTGGGATTCGTGGTAGTCCAGCAGGGAGTCGTAGCCCTCGGGGCGCTTGCCGTCGGGGCGACCGGCGACGTACATCTGCAGGAGTCCCAGGTCGAGGCGGACCTGAATCCTGGGGTCGCCGTCCTTGCCCTCGATCACGCGGACGGAGATTTTCCCCGGTTCGAAGGGCCATTCCTCGAGCATTTCGGTGAGATCGCGTTCCATGCTTCTCCGTATCGGGCGTTGCGGGCCGCAGTGTGCCACGGTTTTCGGGTGATGCCAATAAAGTTTATGTGAGACCGATCATATTCTCAAAAAAGTGCTCCGATCGTGCTAACCCCTGCAATCAGCCCAGCTTCCGGGCATCAAGATCCCAAGAAATTCCCCTTGCTTCAGGGGTTTTCGTCTTTCGTCGATGGAACCAATCGGTTAGACTGACGAACGGAGTAGTGGGAGGGATCTCTGTCCCCCCAACCATCTGTTTTTTTCCGGCAGCACTCGCTGCGGAAAGGGTAGGGTAGGAAAGTGAGCACATCTGTAAGTTCGTCCGTGTCCCGTTCACGCGGGTCGTCGTCTAGCGTCAAGTCTTCATTGCAGACCTATCTGCAGGAGATCAACCGCTATCCATTGCTGACCGCTGAGGAAGAGCGAGAGCTCGGCTGGAAGATCATCAACGAGCAGTGCCCCGCGGCACGCGATCGCATGATCAAGAGCAACCTCCGACTCGTGGTCGCGATCGCGAAGAAATACACCAACCGTGGGCTCCAGATCACCGATCTGATCGAAGAGGGCAACATCGGGCTGATGCGAGCGGTCGAGGGGTTCGACCCGGCGCAGGGAGCTCGGTTCAGCACCTACGGCAGCTGGTGGATCAAGCAGGGCATCAAGCGTGCTCTGATGAACGCGAACCAGCCCATTCACATCCCGGCATACATGGTTGAACTGATCGCGAAGTGGAAGATGCACTCGCGTAAGCTCAAGGCCGAGCTCGGGCACGAGCCCAGCATGGAACAGCTCGCCGAGTCGATGGACCTGCCGCTCAAGAAGGTGCAGATCATCAAGCGGGCGGTCAAGGCCTTCAACGCACCGAACCAGGCACCCCGCGATATCGACGGCGAAGCCGTCGGGCTCGATGGGATCGTCGCGGATTACCGCATGGACGCTCCCGACGACCAGTCGCTCCGGGAAGAAGAGCTCGGGATCCTGCGTCGACTCATGGAAACGATTGACGATCGCGAGGCCGAGATCCTCCGTCTGCGGTTCGGGCTCGATGGATCCGAGCCACTCACGCTGAAGGAGATCGCCGCCGAAGTCGGGATCTCCCGCGAACGCGTCCGCCAGATCATCGAGGAATCGCTCGAGCGTCTCAACGAGCGTCTGAACGATGCCAAGCCGTCCCGGTTCTTCCGTCGTGCCGACCCGGTCTTTGAGGATCTGTCGGCTGACGATCAGCGGGCACCGAGCGTGCGCCAGAATGGCCGCGGCGTGAAAGCCGGCTGATATTCGGAACACGAGCGAGCACACCACACTCGCATTCATTTCTCTTCGAGCGAACGGGTCCGCGTTGATCGCGGGCCCGTTTTATGCGTTCTGAGGCGCTAGGATCATGACCGCTCGTTCCGGGAATAGACCCCGCCTTTCCGGGGTTTCCCTGCCCCGCGATGCGCAGGAAGAGCAGCAGCAGAACTCAGGAGCAACGGTTTGTCAGATACTCAGAGCAGCGTGCATAAGGTCGTCGTCATCGGTTCGGGTCCGTCGGGTTGGACCGCGGCGATCTATGCCGCGAGAGCGAACCTGAACCCTGTCGTGTACGTCGGGGTGGCGAAGCAGGACCCCGGGCCGATTCTCCCCGGCGGGCAGCTGATGCTCACGACGGACGTTGAGAACTACCCGGGCTTCCCCGATGGCATCGCCGGGCCCGAGATGATGATGAAGTTCGAACAGCAGGCGAAGCGGTTCGGGACGCAGGTCGTTGGTGAGGACATCGTCCGCTGCGAGTTTAGCAGCGACGGGTCGCCACACACGCTCCATACGTCCGGCGGGGACACGATCCAGGCGCACGCGGTGATCATCTCGACCGGGGCGACGGCGAACTGGCTCGGGCTTGAGAGCGAGATGAAGCTCGCCACCACCGGCGGCGGCGTCAGCGCTTGTGCCGTGTGCGACGGGGCGCTCCCCGTGTTCAGGAATCAGCCGCTGTGTGTGGTTGGCGGCGGCGACACCGCGATGGAAGAGGCCACGTACCTGACCAACTTTGCCTCTAAGGTCTACGTGATCCACCGCCGCGACGAGCTGCGCGCATCGCGGGTGATGCAGGAACGGTTCCTCGGCAAGCCCAACGCCGAGGTGCTCTGGAATAAGACGGTCGTGGAATGCCTGAGCGAGCCGGATGCCTCCGGGGGCGAGAAGCTCAGCGCCGTGCGCCTGCAGGATACCGTGACCGGCGAGCTCTCCGACTTGCCCGTGAAGGGCATGTTTGTCGCGATCGGGCACACGCCCGCCACCAAGTTCCTGCTCGACACACCGCTCGATTTCGACGAAGCCGGGTACATCGAGCTCAAGACCCGCTCGAGTCAGACGAATATCGAGGGTGTTTTCGCGGCGGGCGACGTCGCGGACGCGAAGTACCGCCAGGCGATCACGGCCGCGGGCATGGGTTGCCAGGCGGCGATCGACGCGGAGCACTGGCTCGGTGATCGCGGGCTGCACTAAGACTTAAAGTGATGTGTCCTTGATCATAAACAGAAAAAAGATGCTCCATTACGGAGCATCTTCTTTGATCTGGGAGAATGAACTCAGTTCAGTACGCCGCTGCAGCGTCTCCGAAGAGCGTGATGTCTGTGCTGTTAAATAGACCGTCCTGATTCCAATCGGCGCGAGGATCTTCTGCTGCATAGAGCCCTGCCCAGATTGACGCGTCGGTTGAGTCGTAATCGTTGTCGCCGTCGATATCTGGCGTGAAGAAGTCGCGGCTGTAGACGTGCGAATAGCCCGTGCAAGTGATGTACTGGTTCGTGCCCGAGCTGTAATCACGGGCTTCTTTGAAGAAATCATCCATGTCGATCGACACCGTAGGGCCACGCGAAACGGGCTTCATGTAGCTGACGAGGATGTTGAGGCGTCCCTTGTCATTGATTGCCGATACAACGATCCCTGAGGTCTTGTCGGTCTCCAAGCGGTACGGCACCGCGTTGTCGGCAAAGTCGCCATCGAGTTCTTCCCAAGAAACGAGGGCGTGTTTTTCAAACCATTCATATCCGTGGGGCGTCGCAGTGGCATCCGCCCAGTCCTCGGTTGAGGTGTACCATGGGTTGAGATACTCACCTGTTTCTGGATGAGTACGAGACCAGTAATCTAAGTCAAGTCCACCCTCAGTGTCTGGCTCGAGGTTATCTTCACCGCCAAAGAAGATAAAACCATCTGCTCCGCGGAGACGCAGGTGCTTGATTGTGGCCAGGAAATCCGTGCTCGGTGGCATCCAGCAGTCAGCGTAGAGTCCCCCCGTCGGGTCTAAGTCTTGATGCACAAACGGCGTCACCCACGGCAGAATTTCTTTTGTCGCGAGATTGCCGTACGCGATTTCCTCACGTAGGGCGGAGGAGAGCTTTTCAACACCTGACCACAAATACGCTGCACGAACCGTGGGGCTCAAGTCGGTTGTCCAGTGGTTCACTGTATGGCGAACATGATTTGCACGGGGATACGTATCTGGCGAGATCACGTTCAGACCGGCTGATGTGTACAGGTATTGTTGATCCGCAAGGTCATCGCTCTGGCCGGCAGTATCCCAGGCGCTTGTGATGTCCGTCGGGACGGTCTTAACACCGATAGTCAGGGTTGGGTACCGGTGGGTATTGTAGTTTCCGAGTCGGACGTCCCACGACTGAACGGTGGCCTGTGAGATGTTGTGTGTTGGGTCGGAGGTGCCGTCTGGGTACCCTGTCACGCCGAGCGAACTGCTCCCGAAGCAGATGTCTGCCATGTTGACGACCCAGTTGGCCACATCGGTCATGGAGTTGCCATCATGTGGTTCGACATCGCCGATCACATAATCCATCTGGTCGGATTCCAGGTCTCGGATGGCGAAGGCCGAGGCGAGCGTCCACGGGCTGCGGTCGATTAAGATGTTGTTGTTGATGGGGTAGTCGGGGATGCTCCCGCCACAGCTTGTGAGGCAATCCCAGGTCGGCGCGGAACCCCACGGTGAGTTGCGGTCGCGCATCATGATGGCGACGGCGAGTCCGGCATCCTCCATCTCGCTCCATATGCTCTTGATCTTGTTGTCTTCTACGTCTGGGCCGTGCTGGCCGCCAGCGTGCGGGCAATAGGAGTAATGGTTTGTGGTGCCCGAGGCAGGGTACAGGGCTGGGGGCGAGTTCGCGTTATCATGCTTGCGAATCCAAGAGAAAAACACGTCGTCACCCGCGGCTGCTTGTCCTGACAAGGGTACACATGTAACGGTTAAGGCCAAAATCAAATTTGATGCACATTTCATTTACGTTCTCCAGTAATTAGGAATTGGCAATACTCTTGTATTCGAATATTCCATTTGGAGCAAACGGCTTGGTCGGTTCTCGATCAAACGCTGAAAATACACGCGCAAAAAAATGCCGACCGTGCGGTCGGCATTCAGTTAAGCATGTGTGTTATACGTTCGCGATCGATCAGCCCTCACCCTTGAACATGGCGAGGTTTGCTTCCAGATCAGCTTTCTTGTCTTCCGGAGCGAGCTCGATGGCCTTGCTCTGCCACTTCACGGCTTCATCGCTCTTGCCGACCTTGTGGGCCGCGAGGGCGTATGTGTCCAGCAGCATCCAATCCTCCCACTCGGTGACTTCGCAGGCACGCTTCGCGGCTTTGTACGCGATGGAGTAGTGCTTCTCACTGATCTCATCGTTCTCTGACGTGAGCAGCGTCCATGCGACCGCGTTGAGCCCGCCGGGCTCGTCCTGGAAGTAGTCCTTGACGAGGAGCTTGGCGATCGTGGTTGCCTGCGCGAAGTCGTCGCCCTGGGCGCGGATGCCGTTCATGAACTGGCGGTATCCGGCCATCATGATGCTCTGCTTCTTGTAATCCTTGATTGCCTGATCGGCACTGAAGTTGCCTTCGATGACGGATTCGAGCGAATCGTCCATATTCATCGGGTGCCCGACCCAGGCGATCTTGCCCTTGCCGTCCACGATGAATGCGGCGGGGATGCCGTTCTGGCCCGCGGGCTTCATCCATGTGTCGGCCATAGCGCTGCCGTTCTCAACAGCAACGGTGTAGCTCATCCGGTCGCCCTGCTCTTTGACGAAGTTCTCAACCTTCTCGATGCGCTCTGCCTGATCCTCGACACCTTCCCAGACGTTCACCCCGATGAACTGCACGCTGTCCTTGTATTCCGCCTGCAGCTCGGAGAGGTGGGGGAACGCGGCGATGCACGGGCCGCACCAGGTCGCCCAGAACTCGACAACGTAGACCTTGCCCTCTTCGAACTGCTGGACCGAATCGCCCTTGACGTACTTGGCGATCTGCAGCTCGGGGGCGTTGGATCCGATGAAGAGCTCGGGAAGCTCGACCTCGCCAACGATGTCTTCCAGCGTCTGGGTTTGCCCCTTCTCAGCGTGCGCGTGATCTTTGTCTTCCGGACCAGCCAGTGCTGGTGTAGAAAGCAGTGAGATACCGGCGCAGAGACCTGCGATTGCTGTCATGGTGCGTTTCATATGGGGTTGCTCCTCTGGTCCCTCTTCGGGGATCGTTGCTTGTGTTCACTTGACAATACCGGACTCGCGAGCTCCAGGTTGACCGGAAAACGAAAAACCCCCGATCCGGGGGTGGTTTGTGCGTGTTGTGTTCGGCTATCCGTGGAGGTCACACTCGCCGAGCATTTTGAAACCCTTCCGCGACAGGATCTGCCCCGCCAGCGTCGGGTCGTCCACCGCGATCGCGATGGAAGGGTTTTCTGTGTTGTGGTGCATGAGCGGGTACGCGAAGGCGATGTTGATCTCGGCGCCGAGCAGGAAGAGGCAGAGCTTGGAGAGCGAGTGCCCCTCGCTGAGCTCGACCAAGAGCACCTCGCGTTCCGAGAACGGGAAGCCCGTATCCCTGAGCATCTGACGGGTTTCTGCGGCGTTATCCGTGATGATGCGAACGACGGCGTGGTCCGAGGCTTCGTGGACCGAGATCGCACAGAGCTCGATGTGGGCCTCGTCGAGGTGTTCGGTGAGATCGAGCATCTTGCCGACCTTGTTCGTCAGGAACACGCTGAACTGGACCGCGGTAGGGGGGCAGTAGCCCTGAGTCGTATCGAGCGGGACCGGGGTTTCTGTCATAGAGAGGCGTTCCGTGTCTGGCGGATGAGTTGCTGCCGACCCGAGCGGGCAGACGACTATTCAACTGTATCCAAAGGCATTCTGCAACCCAGAAACATAAAAACGCCCCAATCATTCTGGGGCGTTGGTAGATCGTAGCGGTTGATCGGATCAGACGGCGAAGGAGGAGCCGCAGCCACAGCTGCTTGTGGCGTTGGGGTTGTTGAAGACGAACCCGCGTCCCATCAGCTCGTCCTTGAAGTCGACGGTCACGCCGCCTAGGTAGAGCAGCGACTTGGGATCAATGATGATCTTGATGCCGTGCTGCTCGAAGAGCTCGTCGCTGTCCTTCTGGGTCTCGGTGAGATCCAGGAGGTAGCTGAACCCGGAGCAGCCGCCGCCCTTGACGCCGACACGCAGTCGGACGCTCTCGGCGTCGAGATCCTGCTGCTCGATGATGGTCCTGATCTCGCGTGCCGCGGCCTCGGTGAGGATGACGGCCTGGTCCTGGGTTGCTTCGGTGCTCATACGTCGCTCCTTGCGATTGATACGCCCTGCCTGGCGGTTCCCGATCGAACCGGGTCAGGATTCTATACGTCAGATCGGGCGGTCAAGGTCGATTATTGACCGTTCTTGACCTTGTAATCCGCGATCGCGGCCTTGATCGCGTCTTCAGCGAGGACGGAGCAGTGGATCTTGACTGGTGGGAGCGAGAGCTCCTCAACGATTTCTGTGTTCTTGATCGCCATGCCCTCATCGAGGGTCTTGCCCTTGAGCCACTCGGTGGCGAGGGAGGAGGAGGCGATCGCCGAGCCGCAGCCGAAGCACTTGAACTTCGCGTCCTCGATCTTGCCGCCCTCGTCGACCTTGATCTGGAGCTGCATCACGTCGCCACATTCGGGCGCGCCGACGAGACCGACGCCGATATCGCTGCGTTCCTTGATTTCCTTCTGCGTCCCGAACGTGCCGACGTTGCGGGGTTTCTCGTAGTGCTCGATGACTTTTTCTGAGTATGCCATGGTTCACCTCGTTTGGTGGTGGTATGCGTTTGAACTAGTGGTGTGCCCACTCGATCTTCGTGATATCGATGCCCTCGTTGTGCATGTCGAACAGCGGGGACAGTTCTCGGAGCTTCGTGACCGCCTCGATGATCTTGTCCGCGGCGTAATCGATCTGCTCCTGGGTCGTCCAGCGTCCCATGCTGATACGCAGCGATGAGTGCGCCAGATCGTCACCGACGCCGAGCGCCTTGAGCACGTAGCTGGGCTCAAGAGAAGCGCTGGTGCACGCCGAGCCCGAGCTCATGGCGATCTCCTTGAGCGCCATCATCATGCTCTCGCCCTCGACGAAGCCGAAGGAGATGTTAGTGATGTTCGCGAGGCGCTTGTCCTGGTGCCCGTTGATCTGCACGACATCGAGCGCGGACTGGAGCTTCTGCTCGAGGTGGTTGCGGAACCCGAGCAGGCGTTCGCGGTCGGCATCCATCTCCTGAGCACAGAGCTCGCACGCCTTGCCGAGACCGACGATGCCGGTGACGTTCAGGGTGCCCGAACGGAAGCCGCGTTCCTGGCCGCCACCCTCCTGGAGTGGGACAAGGCGGACACGGGGGCGACGCCGGCGGACGTAGAGAGCGCCCACGCCCTTGGGGCCGTAGATCTTGTGCCCGGAGAACGAGAGCAGGTCCACGTTGTCTTTGGTGACGTTGGTGGGCATCTTGCCAACCCACTGCGTCGCGTCGGTGTGGAAGATCACGCCGCGGTCGTGGCACAGATCGCCGATCTGTGGGATCTCGTTGATTGTGCCGATCTCGTTGTTGGCCCACATGATGGTGACGAGGATGGTGTCGTCACGCATTGCATCCTCGATCATCTTGCGGGTAATGATGCCGTCCTCGCCCGGGGTGAGCCAGGTGACATCGAAGCCTTCCTTCTCGAGGCGCTTGCACGGATCGAGAACAGCTTTGTGCTCGTGGATGGCGGTGATGATGTGCCCGCGGTTCTTTTCGCCAGCGGGTTTCTTCGCGTACATGTTCGCGGCACCCTTGATGGCGATGTTGTTCGATTCTGTGGAGCCGGAGGTGAAGATCACCTCCTTGGCATCCGCGCCGATCAGGGAGGCGACCTGCTCGCGGGCTTTGTCGACCGCGTGCTCAGCGTCCCAGCCGAACGAATGGTTGCGGGATCCGGGGTTGCCGAACATGTCGGTAAAGTACGGCGTCATCGCCTCTACGACGCGTGGGTCGCATGGGGTGGTGGCGGCGTAATCGAGATAGAAAGGCAGTTGTACGCTCATGATGGTTCCTCAAAGCGTGGTCGTCAGCGTGGGGGATGATTCCGGACACCTTCGTCCGCTTGTTTAGAATCATTCCAATATATGGTATATGTACGAGTGCCGCGAAGCAAGGGGCACGGGTCGCAATCCGGCTGATTGTCGCTTCAGTTTCCGCTGTTGAGATAGCGCATTCGGACGCGGTTGCCCTTGTCATTGAACAGGACCTCACTCATGTAGGCCTTCATGAGCATGACACCCCTGCCAGAGGGTTTGGAGAGGTTTTCGAGCAGGGTTGGGTCGGGCAGTGACTCGGGGCGGAATCCGGGGCCCTGGTCCTCTACAGCGATCTCGAGGACGTCTGGTGTCACCTTGTGCTCGACGCGGACGGTGAGTGATTCGTCCAGCCCGTCGTGGCCGTGCTCGAACGCGTTGGTGATCGCCTCTTCGATGGCGAGTCGGATCGCGAATACCGCGCTGCTGCCGAACCCTGCACCCTCCGCCTCATCGAGCAGTCGCTCGATGAACGCGTTGATGGCCTCACGGTCGTGCGCGAGGTCGATGGCGTGGGCGCCCTCGATGTGGGTGTTGGCTTCGCTCATTGTCATGTGAGACGCGGCGGGGACCCACCGCGGATTGGTGGGTCAGCTCGCGAACGCGCCACGCGCATCGTCGGTCGTGTCGTGGATGTTAAAGAGCTTATTGAGGCGGGTGATCATGAAGACTTCGTAGATCTGCGGATCGATATTCGCGAGGTGCAGCTCACCCGACTTCTCTTTGATCTTGTTGTTGATCGTGATCAGTGCGCCCAGCGCGGCGGATGAGAGGTGATCGACATTCGAGAAGCTGATCAGCAGCTTGGGCGTGTCGCTCTTCTCGATCTCGCTTGTGATCTCCTCGTTGATCGCCTGGATATTGGCCTCGTCGAGGATGTTTCGATCGACAAACTCGACAAGGGTCACCCCGTCGCTGTCGCTCACTCGAAGTCTGGATTCACTCATCGCTGTGGGTCCTCGCTGGAAGGCGTTGTCATCGCCGGGCAAGACTATAGAGGGTCTTCCACGCTCTGGCACGCGTTCGGTCTTGAAAGCGGGTGAGGCTCATGAAAAACGGGCACGCCTTGCGACGTGCCCGTGTGAGATTGTCTGCAGCGGAGATCAGCGACCGAGCTGATCGAGCAGGCCCGGGAAGTTGAGTTCCTCTTCCTCGTTCTGGATGAGGATGGTGGGCTTGAGCAGGATGAGCAGGGTCTTATCCGTCTTCGCATCGACTCGGTTCGAGAAGAAGCGTGAGAGGATCGGGATCTTGCTGAGTACCGGGACACCGGTCTCAACCTCCACCTCTTCGACGATGCGCTGGCCGCCGAGGAGGACGGTTCCCTGATCGGGGATCGTGACCGTGGTCGAGATCTGGGCACCGGTGACGATCGGCTGCTGGATCGTTGCGGCGAATCCGCCCGCGTCACCGCCGACGGTACCGCCGCCACCCGCCGCACCCGTCGAGATGAAGGGGTCGGTCGCGAAGGTGATCGTGGACTGGGTCGTCTGGATCGTGAGGGTGACGTAGCGGCGGTCTGCCGAGGCAACACCTTGGACGTCGATGACCACACCGTCGGAGATGGGGGTGATGGTCGGGTCGAACGCACCGGCGCTGGAGCCGATGACCGGGGTCAGGTCGGAGACGAATGTCTGCTGACGGGTGACCGCGATGAACGCCTGCTGGCCGTTGGTGAAGGTGAGGCGTGGGGCGGTCAGCACAACGCTCCGCTGGTCGGCCTGCGTGGCCTCGACGAGGAAGTCGACCTGGATATCGTCGAGGAATCGACCGGTGACGCCGAGGGCCGGGTTGAGCCCGAGGATCTGTCCTGCAAACGAGTTGACGTTCGCGAGCTCGTTGGTCAGCCCGAAGGAGTTCTGAGCCGCTCGGATGATGGACCAGTCGTCGTCGCCGAGGATGGTGCCGTCGGGCAGGACGCCGCCGTTGAAGCCCGGGCCGAAGACCGGCTGTGTGACCGGTGTGTCTGGGATGCCGTCACCGTCGGTATCGAGGATGAATCCGCCGCCGGAGACGTTGTCGAGGAGGTTGCCATCACCGTCGAAGTAGTCGCTCGGGAGCAGCGAGGGGTCGATGACGCGAGCAAGCTGGTACTCGGTGTTGTTGGCGTTGAAGTAGACGTCGAGGTCGAACCCGATCTGCTCGAAGAAGTTCTGGTCGACCGAGAGGAAGCGTGTCTCGACGTTGATCTGGACCGCACGCTGCTGACGCAGCTTGTTGAGCAGCCCGATGATCGCGCGGTGGTTCTTCGGGGTCGTGGTGATGATGAAGTTGCCGTTGAGTTCGGTAACGGAGCTCGTGTCGCCGCCGAGCGCGGTCCAGCCATCCGGGTCGACGTTTGACTGGATGAGCTCGATGATCGCGGTGACGCGGTCCTCACGCGAGGTGACGTCCTGGGGATCCTGGTTGCCGCCGGAGAACGGGCTCTGGCCGCCGCCACCGCCGCCGCCCTGGCCGCCCTGCTGGATGGCGCTCTGGAGGTCGAACTCGGGTGCGTTATCGAAGTCCGGGACCACGAAGATGAGGTCGCGGATGTCGTACGTTTCGAGGACAGTGTTGAGGCGGAGCACCTCGTCTGACGCGATGGTCAGGATGCCGTCCTGAATCGCCCAGCCGGCGGGGAGCGTCGGGTCCGAGACCTTTGCGAGGACACGGTCGAGCAGCACGTCGATCTGGACGCTCTTGAGCTTGAGTGTGACTGGTGTATCGGGGTCAACACCGATGTCCGCGAGCGATTCCCAGTCGACATCGATGTCAATGCCGGTGGTGGAGCCGATGAACCCAACGACGTCCTCGAAGGCGTTGTCGCTGAACTCGACGGGCATCTTGGACTGGGTCATGTTGGCGAGCACGGCGCGGTTCGCTTCTGACTCGGCGTACTCGAGGATGTCGCCGCGGCGGAAGCTGATGGCTGGCCAGTCGTCCGGGTAGGCGATGATGGACTCGGGTGCGATCATCGCTTCCTGATTATCGAGCGACTGGCGCGCCCAGCTCAGGCCCTTCTCACGCTGGTAGCCGAGATTCTCGCGGTATATCAGCACATCCTGAATGATGTCCTTGAGGAGCAGACCGGACGGGTTGGTCGGGTCAAGGAAGAGGATCGACTCGACGACTTCGAGTGCTTCTTCGTACTTGAGTTCCTGCTGGAGTGCACGGACACGCTCAAGGTTCGCGATGATCTTCTCGTCACGCTCGCGGCGGCGGGATTCAGCAAACTGCTGGGTTTCCTCTTCGAGGCGGATGCGTTCTGCTTCCTGCTGCGCAATGCGCTGCTGCTCCTCGGTCGCGTTGATCTGGGTGATGAGGTCCGCGACACGGTCCTGGTAGTTCTCGAACGCGGACTCGGGCATCGCGTCGCGGGCACGCTTGATGGTCAGATCGGCCTGAGCGGCGAGCGTGCGTGCGGTGCTGGTGTCTCCCTCGGAGAGGGCCTGCTGGGCCTGAGCGTAGTAGTTCTCGAACGCGGCCTGCGAGCGCTGCAGGAGCAGGGACTCGTCGGTCAGGGTTTCATCGAGGATGTTGTTGTCGGGGCCGCCCTGGACACCGAGCTGGACCTGGACCTCTGCACGACGGTCGCGGGCCTGCTTGAGGTCTTCTTCACTCACGTATGAGCTGAAGTTGGTGATCACGTTGGTGTAGAGTGTCAGTGCTTCGTTGAAGCGTCGTTCTTCGTAGGCGAGGTTCGCCTGGCCGAGCAGGGACTGTGCTTCGAACCGGCGGGCGGCCTCGAGCAGGTCGACCTGCGGCTCTTCGTCGACGAGTTCGATGTCGATCGGTTCCGCCTGGGTCGGTTCTTCGGGCTGGTTCCCGAGGTACGAGCCGGTGCGAGCGCCATCCTGTGTGGAACCGGTGAGCCAGTCCGAGGTCAAGCCGCTCTCTGGAGCGAGCATGCCCATCGCGGGGTTGTAGCTCCCGAATCCGCCCTGCGCCCTCTCGATCGAGGTGAGCTTGTCGCGGTAGACATCGAGGGTGTCGAGCTGGTCATCGCTGAGGTCGAGCCCGAGCTGGCCGACGCGGGTGATCAGGAGCTTCGCCTGAGCGTACTCGCCCTTCGTGAACGCATCGCGGATGCGGGTGATGACGCTGTCGATCTTGGTCATCGCGTCGCTCTGACGCGCTTCGCAAAGATCGAGGACGGCGTTGGCCGCGTCGATCTGGCTGGCGTCCGAGCGGCGAGACTCGATGACGATCTTGGCCTGGCGCATCGCTTCGACGAGGTTGTCGGTGCTCATCGCGAACTGGGCCTTCTGGAGGCTGATCTCGACGCGGTCGGCACGCATGATCTGGTTCTCAGCCTTGGCGAGCAGCGCCCAGAGCTGGTCGGCCTGCTTGTCGCTGAGGGTGGCCCCGGCGGGCGAGTCCTGCAGCGCGAGCAGCATGGCGCGGGCTCGGATGAGCTGCCCCTCGACCAGCAGGTCGCTGGCCCGCTCGATGACTTCCTGAGTGTCCTCCTGCTGCTGGACACGCTGGAGTTCAACACTCGCGAGCACGCTGGAACTGGGGAGCCCCGCGAACGCGACGGCGGCAAGGAGGAGGGAACGAACAGATCGGTTAGGTGTGGGTGACATCCGGATCACTCCATTGGCTCTTGGCTCATGAGTTGGGATGGGGTCCAACTCGGGGCTGAGGTCAAGCGGGACGTGCACCGATGCACCCAAATATCCCGCGTGCTTGGTTGATTGGCTGCAATATCAATCGCAGCAACGCGTTTTTCGTGACGGCGTCACGAAGACCATGCCCACGACGCTCGTGGACTTGGGGTTTCCAGGAAAGTGTCATTGATGACACGACACCCAGAGTGGGGACGATACCGGGCTTGAACGAGGTTCGCAAATCCCGATGGCATGCAGTGTATCCTGAGGAATCGATAGCGTGTCGTTTTCGCGATCTGGTTTTGTCATCGTTCGTGTTCGATCTCTCGTTCGAACATCCCGGCACGGAAGCGGGGCCGCGCCGTGTAGTCCCTGTGTGATCCATATTCGAGCGGTTTAGCAAATGGTTCCCGCGTGGACAAAGATCGTGAAAGAAGTGTGATTCCCTGCTTCACTTCACGCCTGAGCGCACGGTGCCAACCGTGTGAGAAGCCGCTCAGGGCTGATCGAGCACCCGGAACGCGAGCGTGCTTTCTTCTTTTAACGCCTTGTCATTGAGTGGTTTAGTGTCCGGGAGCTCCTTGAGCAGCGTGCTCGTCTGCTTCTTCGTCAGTCGGTTTGCACTGATGATGACCACATCGAACCAGTCGCCGTCCGGATGGAGTTTCTTGACCACGAGGTCTTGCGCGTACTCTTCGGCTCTCCGCAAGGACTCGGCGGTGAGCACGATCTGTACATACTGATCGTGCGGGCTTTGGTCGGTAGAGAAGCGTGCCAGCACGAGCCAGGGGGTCATCCCGAGATCGTTGCCCTCGTCGTCCACATTCGAGTCGGGATCCACATTCAGGATCAGCCGCCACGCGTCACGCATCCGCTCAAGGATCTCATCGCCGTTGATCATGTCCGGGCGGTCTGTCGTCGTCACAAGGATGGAGCGGTGCTCGTGCGCTGCGGCATCGGCACCGGCGGGGTCTTCACGATTCGGGATGTCGAATGCTTCGAGGAGTTTCTCGACGCGTGCCTTGAACTCCGGCTCAACACGGACCGTGACGATCTTGTGCTCGTCAACGAATATATAGAAGAAGGGCGATTCGCTGACCGCGCCAAACCCGACCATCCCGTCCTCAAAGAAGAACGGCTGGTACTGGCGCAGCGCGTTGGTCATGCGTTCCTTCCCGATCGGCTCGTACGCCATGTATGGGTCGATCTCGCGGTAGGCGTCGTGACCGATGTAATCGATGATCGGAAAGACCCTGCCGGGCATCATGGCAAACAGCTGCTGCCAGAGCGATTCAACGCGGTCCGCGGGGACGACGATATCGAATACGTACTGATCGGGCCAGGATTCCCAATCGCCCATGTCTTCTGCGTTGTCCTCAGGCTCGAACTCCTCGGTGTAGCCGATCATCGGGGTCATCGGCTCAACCGGGTAGACCCCGAGCGGGAACTTGAAGCCGCTCACGGTTTTGCGTTCGATGCTGGGATCAATCATGCAACTCGGCATCTGGCATCCTTCTGTGTGCCTGCCAGGACGGGCACGCGTTCATTCGGGTATGAATAGACAAGAATAGCAAGCGGATGTCGGTTGCGCCGCACTGATCGGGCTCGGTCTTGGGCGGAGGCGGATATCATCACGCATGAGCTCAGAGTCGGACAACGTCAGCGTCGAGTTTTCAGGCGATCTTCCGAGCCTCACGCGTCCCATGATCGCGGTTGCGATCGGGAACACGCGTACTCGGGTGGGCATCATGGCCGGCACCGAGTGCCTCAAGGCGCAATCGCTCAGGAGCAGTGAGCCGCAGGCGATCGCAGAAGAGATCCAACAGCTCTGGAAGGACTATGGCGACGGCGGCGATGACCCGGTGATCGTGCTGTCGACGGTCTCGAACTCGACCGCTGACAGTGTCGAGCAGGCCATCGAATCCGCTGAGATCGGGAGCGTGTACCGCTTCGGTCGCGACATTCCGATTCCGGTCCGCCACACCCTGACCAAATCCGGAGAAAAGACGGTCGGGCAAGACCGCCTGCTCTGCGCGATCGGTGCGTACCGTGTCGTGAAGCAGGCGTGCATCGTGGTTGATCTTGGCACGGCGATCACGGTGGACTTTGTCGATGGGGAGGGCGTCTTCCACGGCGGGGCCATCCTGCCCGGGATCGGCATGATGTTCGAGGCCCTGCACGAAAAGACCGCCCATCTTCCGCAACTGAAGTACGAAAAACAGGATCCGAGCGACCTGAGCCCCGCGAAGCAGACCGATCTGGCGATGCAACTCGGCGTGAACGCGTGTGTGCACGGCTCGATCCGCTGGCTGGCCGAGCGGTACGCGGAGTTCTACGAGGGGTATCCCCAGATCATCGTGACCGGCGGCGACATGGGCGTGCTCGAGGGTGACGAACTGATCGAGGCGTTTGTGCCAGACCTTCAGCTGCATGGCATCCGTGCGGCATGCCTGATGCTCGCCGATGCGGACGGCGACGACGCGCCGTGAGTGGTCCGTGGTACTCGATCCTGACCCCGAGCGATCGTGCCGGCGCTGTGGCGATGATTCAGGTTGAGCACCCATCAATGCCTGAGATCGGGCTGCCTGAGGTCGGGACCCATCAGCTGCGTCACGTGGACCTGTTCGGGCTCGACGATGGTGTGGTGCTGGGAGTCGATGAGCGTGCCGCGGTCTTGATGCCGCACGGCGGGATCGCCATCGTTCGGCAGATATGCTCGGCGCTTGAAGAACGGGGAGTGCCCCCTCGCTCGCATGTCGATCCGGTTGTGCTCTACCCCGAAGCCCGATCTGAGATCGAGGCGTGGTGCTCGCATGCGCTGGCTCGTTGCGCGAGCCCGATGGGTGTGGATGTGCTGCTCGAGCAGAATAAGCGTTGGGCGGCATCCGGATGTTCCACGGTGGAGGATGCCGAGGGCGTTGGGGATGAGAATGCTCGGCTCGATCGGCTGCTGCACCCGCCATTGGTTGTCGCGGTCGGGCGAGCGAACGTCGGGAAGTCCTCGCTGCTCAACGCGTTGGTTGGTCAGCGGGTGGCGCTCGTCGCGGACCGGGCGGGGACCACCCGGGATCATGTGGGGGTGCCGGTCGATCTCGGCGGCCTCGTCGTCCGGTGGATCGATATGCCTGGTGTCGATGAGCGGATCGAGGATCAGGAGGAGATCGGGATCGCGCTACGCGTCATCGAGCACGCAGATCTCGTCGTGCATTGCATCGACGCGGTGAACGATGAGGGCGTGCTGGACCCCAGGATTTCTGGCGCTTGTCCTGTCGGTATTCCGTTGCTGCGCGTGGGCACCCGTGCGGATCTCGCGGACCATGGTTGTGTGCTGGACGCCCGTGTGTCTGTCGCCCGGGATCGGCTCGGTGTCGCGGATATGGTCGAGAAAGCACGAGACTCGCTGATTCATCCGGCGGATGTACGGGGTGATGCCCTGTGGCGATTCTGGTCGTCACTCGGGCCGCAGGCATGATCCGGGCGGGGAGCACCCCTAGGATGCCCACTCAGTAAACTGCTCTGGCACAGATACTCAATGATCTGCCACGGCAAAGCAAGCAAGGATCATCCCGGTTGAATACCGGCTGCAGAGGTTGGATATGGACGATCGGCAAACCAAAATCCGTGAGGGCGCAGGTCTCGAGGATTCGCGCGTCAACCAGGAGTTCATCGACTTCCTGAACAAGTGGAGCTCGCCCGTACTCATCGTGTTGGCGATCGCCGCGCTGACCTGGGCCGGGCTGCAGAAGCTCGAGCAGATGCGCCAGGAGAAGATCGATCAGGCCTTCAGCGAGTACGAATCCGTGGTCGCTGGGGGGAACCCGTCGCCCAACTCGCTCAAGACCATCGCGGAGGACGCTGAGAAGAAGAACGTTGACAGCGTCGCACACCTCGCCCGACTGCGTGAGGTGGATCTCTATCTGGGCGCATACGCGCTGGGCCTCGCGCCGGGGGCGCAGATTGATCAGGCCACGCAGAGCGTGTCTGACCCGGATGACATCCTCGATGAGCAGCGTCGTGAGCAGTACCGTACGCTCGCGGAGACTACCGCCAAGCAGGTACTCGCTGCGACAGAGGGTGATGAGGACAAGGTCGTGTTCGCGATGCAAGCGATCTCACGCCTCGCGTCTGTCGAGGAGAGCCGAGACGACTTCGATGCCGCACGGGCCTACTACGAGCGGTTGAGCTCGCTCGCCGAGCAGAGCAAGTTCCCATCGATCCAGAGCTATGCGCAGCAGCGTATCGCCGGACTCGACGAGCTCGCGGGTGTCGGCTCGCTGCCAACGAATGATCAGGTCCCATCGCTCACTCCGGGGCTCGGTTTGCCAGAGCAGCCCACCCCGCCGGACGCAGATGTGACTTCGGAAGAGGCGGCGGAAGACGAAGCGGTCGTAGAGACAGATGGTGAGCAGGATACGGAGCCCGCGGGCAACGAGCCGGAGGGCTCCGAGAACCCGTGAGCGAGCCCGTGCCCAGCCCGGGCGCCGGGGACTCCTCGGAAGTGCGCGATGCAACGGCGGAGTCCGTCGGGGGCGACTTCATCCTCCCCGGCGGGAAGGTCGATGGCGAAGCGATCCGCCTTGCGTATGAGTCTGCGCGTGAGCAGGGTGACGATGAGTTTGTCGCCAAGGTGCGCTTCACGCTCGCGCGGGATCTGAAAGACCGACTCGACAAGTACCTGACATCACGCATCAAGTTCATGAGCCGCAGCAAGCTCCAGGAGCTGATTGACCAGGGCGGTGCGACGGTGAACGGGAGTGAGGCCAAGTCCTCGACCAAGCTGCGCCTCGGCGACACGATCGAGCTGGTGCTGCCGGCGCCACCGAGCGGTGAGATCGAGCCCGACGACATCCCGCTGGACGTGCTCTATGAGGACGAGCACATTCTGGTGCTCAACAAGCAGGCGGACATCATCGTGCACCCCGCGCGGATGGAAAACCGGGGCACGATGCTCAACGCGCTCGTGCACTACTTCATGCAGAACAAATCGGGCGAGCTCTCCAGCGTCGGCGAGGAGTTTGCTCGCCCGGGCGTCGTGCACCGGCTCGATCGACACACGTCGGGCTGCATCGTCTTCGCGAAGTCGGACCTGGCGCACTGGAAGATGGGCACCAAGTTCGAGCAGCGAAAGGTGGACAAACGCTACCTCGCGATCGTGCAGGGGTGGGTGAGCAAGAACGAGCAGATGATCGACCTGCCGCTGGGGCCGCACCAATCACGCGTGCGCGGCTCACGCGAGAAGCGTGTCGTGCGTTTCGATGATCTGGGCAAGGCGAGTCAGACGGTCTGCAGGGTGCGAGAGCGGTACGAGCTGCCAGCGCTGGTCAACAAGACGGTGAGCCGGCGATATTCGCTAGTCGAGCTTGAGCTCCTTACCGGGCGCACGCACCAGATACGCGTGCACCTGTCGCACCTCGGGCACCCGATCGTCGGCGACGACATGTACAAGGGCAAGGCGATGGTTGACCTGAATGGCGAAACCATGCTCGACAAACCCGCCCTTCACGCGGCGCTGCTCGCGTTCGATCACCCGATGAGCAACGAGCCCATGGCCTTCGTCGCGCCCGTGCGTGACGATGTTCGGCGGGTCATCGACCTGCTGCGTGAGCACGGTTCCCCGAAACAGGTGTACGTCGAGGGGACAGTCCCGATGGAGCGGCTCGGGCTCGCGTAACGCGGGAGTGTTCGGATCGTGTGAAATGGGGTGGTTTCGTCCGAGAACTGGTCAGTTGGCTGGCAGATCGTGGTTCCTGTGGCTTATTGAGCGTGGAGCAAGGGGATGCTCCTACACACAGGACCCTGAGAGAGGACCACATCATGAATCTGAAGAAAGCAAGCATCGCGCTCGCGATCAGTGCCGGTCTAGCGCAGGCGGGCATCGCAAGCGTCGTGCTCGACGGCTTCGACAGCGACCCGAACGACGACCTGGGCGGTGTCGGCGCGTACTCGACCATCATCCTCAGCAACCCGTACGACCAGGGCGCTGAGTTCACCCTCGACACCGCGATGAGCGTGGGCGATGACATGGGCTGCCTCGTGTTCAACTCGGACGTCGGCGTGGTACAGATCGGTACGATCGAGTACAGCAACGAGGGCGCGGGGCTCAATCTCGACGCTGCCGGTCTGGGCGTGCAAGGGTTCGAGGTGGACTTTGCGATGATCGATCAGGATTTCTACGCCGAGATCGATCTGTTTACGTACGACGACATGGGCAACACGGTCGGCTCGGCTTCTCGCCTGATCCAGATCAGCGCGGGCACGGACATTACCGCGGCCTGGAGCCTCGGGGATTTTAGCGTCGCGGACGCGTTCGATGCCTCGGATATCGACGAGGTCCGTCTGACGTTCAATGTCCGCAACTTCCCGACCGCGTCGCTCGATTTCATCGCGGCCGAGTTCCGCGCTGTCGTTCCTTCGCCCGGCTCTGCCGTGCTGATGGGCATCGGCGGGCTGCTGATTACCCGCCGCCAGCGCAACTGATCGCAGCCATCGATTCTGTATAACTCCGCACCCGGCACCCGCAGCAGGCGGGTGTTATCAGTGCGCAAACAGACCTGCACCAGCATGCGTCTGTTCGTGATCAAGCAGCCAACGTTTACGGCTCAGCCCCCCGCCGTAGCCGTGGAGCGTCCCGTCTGAGGCAATCACGCGGTGGCATGGGATCACGACCGAGACGCGGTTCTTCCCGTTCGCGAGCCCGACGGCACGCGACCCGCCGGGGTTGCCCAGGCGAGCGGCGAGCTCGCCATAACTGACGGTCTCTCCGAATGGAATCTTGACCAGCTCGCTCCATACTTCAAGCTGCCAATCGGTGCCGGGTGTATCCAGTGGAACGGTGAACGCCGTCAGGTCGCCGTTGAAGTACGCCGTGAGCTCTCCGGCGAGCTGATCGAGCAGCGGGTGGGTTCCCTCGATCATCCGTTTGCTGAACGCGGCCTCAAGCTCTGCGGTTTCGCGCGAGCGGCGCTCGGGCGAGCCCATCTCGAGCAGGCAGATGCCACGCTCCGTCGTGGCGGCACGCATGGGGCAGAGCGGGGTCTCGATGGTGGTGCTGATCAGGGGCATGCCCAAACAATACCCGCCCGGCGCGGATCGTGCGCGCCGGGCGGGTAGGGTTGTGAGAGCGGGCGGTGTCTCGGGCCGCCTACTTCGAGCGGCAGCACTTGCAGCGCTTGCCGTCCGATTTCGCCTCTCGGGGTTTCATGTGCGGCTTCAGCGCCGCCTTGGCGAACTGTGTATCGACCCGTGCGAGACGGACCGAGCGGGTATCGAGCATCTCTGTCTTGCGATCGTGGTTGCGAACCACGACGTAGGGCAGGCAGATGCCGACGACCTTGCGCGGCAGTTCCGTCTCATGAGGGCGACGCACGACCGGGTAGGTGTACAGCTCATCATCGCCAGCGGGGTTCTCGCGGTACATGAGGAGCTGCAGCTGGACGTGCAGCGTGGCGACGTACATGCCGACGCTGATGTCCTCTGGCGCGAGCGAACGCGCCATCGTCATGTTCGTGTCCATTGTTGTGTTTCCTTGGCGCATGGGATAACTCTCGCGTGCACGATTCGTGCACGCACATCGGTTGGACTGCCAGCTCGCTCAGAGCGCGATCAGCGCACGAAAGCGAGTGCGGCGTGGTGTGTGCCGGGAAGGTTTGTACTGATGAGATGCCGGGCAACGACGCCCGGCGCGCCGTCAACCCGCGATAACAAGCTGCGAATGCGTAAAGCGGTACGCCTTGCACATCCGACTGCCGATGGTCTGTTCTCTGTGGTTCCAGAGCAAGGCGGGGACTCCTTTCTGCGCACGAACCACTCGCGCGCAACGTCGTGCAACTGTTATTGGCGATAGATCGCCTCAAGTCAAAGCAATATTGCCAAAACTTCTGAGAATTATGATTTTCGTATGTCTCAGCCGATGCGCGTCTGCCCGTTCATGTACGGAACGAGCGCTTCGGGGATGGTGATCGAGCCGTCCTCGTTCTGATACATCTCGAGGATCGGGATCAGGATGCGGGGCGACGCGGCCACGGTGTTGTTGAGCGAATGGCAGAACGTCGTCGAGCCCTTGCCACCTTCGCCGCCGGGGCGGTAACGCATGTTCAGGCGGCGGCACTGGTAGTCGTACAGGCGAGAGGCCGAGTGGGTCTCCCCGAAATCGCCTATGGGTGTGCCGTTGCTGTCCTCGTCGCCTCGTGAGGGCATCCAGCACTCGATATCGATCATGTCCGCGTTCTTGACACCAAGGTCGCCCGTGCAGCACTGGAGCAGGCGGTGGGGGAGAGAGAGCGATTTGAGCAGCTTCTCCACAAACGACATCATGTCCTTGTGGTGCTGACGCGACTTGGCCTCGTCCGCAACATCGATCACGACCTGCTCGACCTTGTCGAACTGGTGGATGCGGTAGAGCCCCGCGGTGTCCTTGCCCGCGGCACCCGCTTCGCGACGGAAGCAGGTCGAAACGGTGACATACTTGAGCGGGAGGCGGTCTTCGTCGATGATCTCGTCCTGGTGCAGCCCCATGAGCCCGACCTCACCGGTGCCGGTGAGGTACATGTCCTGCCCGCCGCCGCGTGCTTCTTCGTTGACCTGGTATGACTGGTCCTTGCCGCCGGGGAAGAACCCGGTGCCGACCATGGCTTCCTCACGCACCAGCACGGGGACGCTCATGGGCGAGAAGCCGTTCTCGTTGACCATGGTGTCGAAGGCGTATCGGAGGATCGCCTGATGGAGCTTCATTCCGTCGCCCGTGAGGATGTATGAGCGTGAGCCCGCGATCTTTACGCCGCGCGGAAAGTCCACGAGGTTGTGCGTGTCGCAGAGCTCGATGTGGGATCTGGGCTTGAACCCCTTGTTCTCCTCGAACGATTTGTCCCAGTCCCACCCGTCCGGCGCCCAGCGTGAGATCTCGATATTGTCGTCGCTTGTTTTGCCGACGGGGACATCGTCATCCGGGGGGAGCGGGATTGACAGCAGGATGTCGTTAAGCCGGGGCTCGATCTCAGCGATCTGGGCATCGAGGGCGGAGATCTGCTCTTTCATCTTGGCCGGGGCGGCCTTGATCTCATCGATCTGGGCCTGAACCGCTGGTTTTTCATCCTCGCTTGCCCCCTTGAGCTTGCCCATCAGCTGACCGATCTTCGGACCCGTCTCCTTGGAGAGCTTCTTCTGCTCGGCGCGGAGGGCCTCCTGCTCGCTCATCAGTGAGCGTTTCTGCTCGTCAAGCTTGAGGAGGGTCTCGATATCGGGCGCGTAGTTCTTCTTCTTCGCGCCTTCGATGAATCGTTGTGGGTTGTCACGCAGTGCCTTGAGATCGATCATGGTCGCAGAGTGTAGGTTCGCCCGCCCGAATCGTGCGAGGATCGACTGTGTTGGTTTCGCGTTGTACCATGTTGGCATGGATCCTCACCCGATCGCGCCCGCCTGGATGGTGCTGCCCATTGCGGCGGTGGCGCTGATCCTCCAGGCCGGGTACCTGCTTGTACTCCGGGACGCGACGGCCGAGCAGATGCCTGCGAGCCGCAAGCGGATCCGCACGGCCACGGGCTGGCTGAGCATGTTCGCGATCCCGCTGTCCGCGTACGGCTTTGGGATCGCCAGCCCGAGTGATGCGGGTACCTTCACGATCATCTGGATGCTCGTTATCGGCCTGGTATCAGCCATCGTGATGCTCGCGATGCTCGACGCGATGAACACGATGCGGCTGCACCGCAACGATGGCGATCAGATTCACAAGGAGCTGCGGGAGAAGCTCCGTCGTGATCTCGACGCGATGCGTGAGCAGCGGGATCGGGGTCGCTCGTGAGCGACGAACATGTCCCGCCACCGACAGTCCTGCCCAGTGTGATGACGACCCCGCTCTCGTGGTTGTACTCCATCGGGATCAACAGAAGGAACCGAGGATTCGATCGTGGACAGGGTGTAACGAAGATTGACCGCCCAGTAATCTCGATCGGCAACCTGAGCACCGGCGGGACCGGCAAGACCCCGATGGTCCATTTGATCGTCAGGATGCTGCTGGATGCGGGGAAGAGGCCTGTGATCGCCATGCGGGGGTACGGCGCCAAGCCAGGACAGAAGGGCGATGAGCAGCTCGAGCACGAGCAGGCACTTCCGGGGATCCCTGTTGTTGCGCAGCCGGATCGGCTCGAGGGTTTACGCCAGCTCTTTTCAACAGACGAAGGGGGCATGATCGATTGCGTGGTGCTCGACGATGGCTACCAGCACCGCAAGATCGCGCGGGATCTTGATATCGTACTCATCGATGCGACACGCCCGCCAGACCGCGACGCGTTGCTGCCGAGAGGGCACCTGCGGGAACCGATCGATTCATTGAGGCGTGCTCACGTTGTGGTGTTGACACATTGCGAGCTTACCGAAGCATCTGAGCTTACACGATTGCGCGGGATGATCGCGGAGCATGCGCCCAGCGTGCCGGTGCTGACCGCACGCCATGCATGGGTCGCGATGCACTCGTACATCCGGAACGATGGAGTATGGGATACCAGCAGCGTCCCAATCAGCGATCTGTCTAGACAAGTTGTACAGTGTGTGTGCGGAATCGGGAACAGCGATGCGTTTGAGCGCATGGTTGTGGCTTCTGGCATGAAGATCGATCGGCGGATTGTGCTGTCGGATCATGAGCCGCTGAACGAGAAGCTGCTGCGCGAACTCACCGGCCGGTCTGGCCATAGTCAAATTGCCCCAATCATCATGACGCGGAAGGACTGGGTCAAAGCGAAATCTCTTCCGGCGTGGCCGCATGGGGCACGCGTGTATGTGCCCGAGTTGTCTATGGAAATCGATGGTGTACACGCCCTCAAGAGTGCCGTTCAGGAACGCTTTGAGGATGAATGAGACTGGGTCTCTCTCCCTACAAATGGTGTGATTGTATTGCCCCATCAAGGGTCGTCCGGTAAAATCAGGGTGCTCTCGCGCCCTTCCGTGGGGGGGTTCCCACGGGCGTACGCGTTTCGTGATCAGGCCGTCGAGATGATGAGGGGTCTAACACATCTTGTCTACGACTTCGGGGATAGGCGATTCGGATCGCGGATCTGCTCTGCTATCTCAGAGCGGTAACACATACTTTCGATTGAGATCGGAGAACACATGAGAATCGGAATCAAGAACACTGCAACCAAGCTCAGCGCTGCGATGCTGCTCGGTGCATTGCTCACAGGTTGTACCCAGACACAAACCACCAGCAACGACACCGAGATGACGGGCGAGGAAGCCCGGAGTGAATCGAGCGTGCGTGGCTGGGGGTACTACGCGCCCCGCCTGAAGTCGAACGAGTCCGCTTCTCGCATGGCATTCCCGACCGGCGACGCGGATACCAGCGCACTGCTCGTCCATCAGGTGATGCCGAACGAGGTTGCCCGCGGTCAGGACTTTGGGTTCTCGTACCACGTGACGAACCTGACGGACGCCGAGCTGCAGAATGTGCTGCTCATGCTCGACTCGAGCAACAATCTCGATGTCGTGAAGTCGGAACCCGAGGGAAACACCAGCGGCGACGGCATGACCTGGTCGCTCGGTGATCTCGGCCCGCGCGAAACCAAGGTAATCCGCCTGACCGGCAACGCGCAGGAAGTCGGTACTGCGAGCGACTGCATCACTGTCTCGTACAACAACTTCCTCTGTGCCAACACGAAGGTCGTCGAGCCGGCGCTGGCACTCTCCAAGACCGCGACCGCTGCCGCGATCGCGTGTGACGAGATTGTCATCCGCTACCTCGTAGAGAACACCGGCTCAGGTGCCGCGAGCAATGTCGTGATCAAGGACACCCTGCCCGAAGGGCTGGCGATGTCTAACGGCTCGCGCTCGGTCAACATCCCGGTCGGCACGCTGGGTGCAGGTGAGAGCCGCGCATTCGAGGTTCGTGCGACGGCATCGGGTACCGGCGAGTTCTCGTCTGGTGCAATGGCATCCGCGGACGGTGGCCTCGAGGCCGAGTCCGATGCGACCAACACCGTCGTGACCAAGCCAGAGTTGGCTGTTGGTGTTGAGTGCAGCGAGGACCAGTTCCTGGGCCGCAACTTCACCTACAACTACTCGATCGAGAACACCGGCGACGGCGTTGCCAACGGGGCCACCGCTTCGGCGAGCGTGCCGCAGGGCACCTCGGTTGTCCGCGTCAGCAACGGCGGTCAGGTCCAGGGTAACAATGTCATCTGGAACTTCGGCGCGATGGAGGCTGGCGCCTCGCGTGACTTCTCGATGACCGTCGCGGCATCGAGCATCGGCAACTACAGCTCGTCGGTCGTGGCGAACGCCGAGTGTGCCGAGTCCGTCTCGGATTCCTGCCGCACCGAGGTCAAGGGCATCCCGGCGATCCTCCTTGAGGTCGTCGATATCACCGACCCGGTCGAGGTGGGCCAGCAGACCACCTACGTGATCACCGTCACCAACCAGGGTTCGGCCGCGGATAACAACATCCGCATCGAAGCCACCCTGCCCGCCGAGCAGTCGTTCGTCTCCGCCTCTGGCGCGACCAACGCCACAGCAAACGGCAAGCAGGTCTCGTTCGCACCTTCGGGCTCGCTTGCCCCGGGCGCAGCGATCACCTGGCGCGTGACTGTCCGTGCGGACGCCGCGGCTGACTCCCGTTTCCGCGTTGAGATGACCTCGGCCAACCTCAAGTCTGAGGTGATCGAGACCGAGGCAACCAACCTCTACGAGTGATGCCTGGCCCGGGATTCCGGGTGTAATGAATCACGATCCGGGGCACCTCCATAAGGGGGTGCCCTTTTTCATGCCCGGACAGGCCGGGGGGCGCATCTGAAATCCATGAATCGTTTATCAAAGAACAAGGTGTGCTGAACCCGATCCTCAGGTACGCTGGTATCAATCACAGTCATGAACCCGACCCTGCCCCATATCGATGATCCTGACGCGATGCCCTTTGTGGTCTTGGCGAGTTCCTCGCCGCGCCGTCGGTCCATGTTTGAGCAGATCGGCGTTCACCATACGGTCCTACCGGCGAGCGTGGACGACGGTGAACTGGGGCATGCCGAGCATGTCAACCCCGCGGAGTGGGTGGCGGCACTGGCGTATCTCAAGGCAGCTTCCTCGGCCCAGTTGTTCATCGCGAGCCCGAGGCTGGAGCACAAGCCTAACACCGTCGTGATCGGTGCGGACACGGTCTGCGTGCATGACGGGCGTGTGCTCGGGCAACCGGGCGATCGTGATGAGGCTTACGCGATGATCCTCTCAATGAGTGATGCGGAGCACGAGGTCCTCACGGGGATCGCGATCATTGATCCGCTCACTGGTCGTCGAGAGATCTTCATCGATCGATCGGTGGTCCGGGTCGGGGTGATCCCTGAGCACGAGATCCTGGCATACCTCGATTCCGGGCTCTGGCAGGGCAAGGCGGGCGCATACAACATCACAGAACGCCTCGCCGCGGGTTGGCCCATCGAGTTCGACGGGGACGAGACCTCGATCGTGGGGTTGCCAATGACCCGCACGCTCGAACGCGTCGCACAGTTCTTTGTGGATTGATACGGTAGCAGACTTGCTCAGGCGGCCCTTCGCGCTATCGATTGCTCTTCATGGAGCACACGCCAAGCGTCAGTGCTGGGCGTCAGCAGCTGAGCCGGCACACTCGATTCATCCGCGATCATCGCGACCTTGGTCAGTGTGAGGAATGTCGCGTGGGTTGCGTCCTGCTTCGATGACCAGTAGGAATCGTCACCCATCACACGATCGTTGTAGATTCGTTGCAGGTGCTGAATATCGCTGGGGGTCAGGCCAGAGTACTGATCAACCCGATGGACGCGCGCCTTGCCGATCACGGGCTGGCTCGAAGGCTTGATGTAGATGATGTCACCGGGATTCACCCGGTTATAGGGGGCCCGGCGATCGGTGCTCAAGCGGGCCTCAACGAGCTTTTGGCCCGTCATGATGAGTGATGCATACTTGGGATGAACGATCATCAGGTGTGTGTCCGGCATGCCCTGTCTATCGGACGAACACCTGGGCGGCTTTGGAAACGCAACCCTGTGAAAGCGAAAAATGCGGTTTTTGATCAAAGATCACGGTTTATGAGGACTGGGATCGGGGACGCATTTTCTTGATGGTCCCGGTGGTTGAGAGCCCGTCGATGAGATCGAGAATCACCACCTCGCCGCCGCTTGCTTCCACGATTTCCGCCCCGACGACCGTTTCGGGGCTGTAATCGCCGCCCTTGACGAGCACGTCGGGCTTAATGGCTTCGATCAGTCGGATCGGGGTCTGCTCGTGGAAGAGGACTACTGAATCGACGCACTGCAGGGCGCTGAGCAAGTAGGCCCGGTGGTTCTGGTTGTTGACTGGGCGTTCGGGGCCCTTGAGCTCGCGGACGGAGTGGTCGTCATTGAGCCCGATGATGAGCATGTCGCCCAAGGCCGCGCATCGTTGCAGGAGCGAGACGTGCCCGGCGTGGAGAATGTCGAAACATCCGTTGGTGAAGACGATCTTCTGCCCGCTCTGGCGAGCGGCCCGGACCTGCACGAGGACCTCGTCGAGCGAGCGGGGGCGTCCGAGCTCACTGGTGCGCTGGGTGAGCAGGTCGTCGTGGATCTTCTCGATGGGGATCGGGGCGACCCCGAAGATCTCGACCTCGAGCCCCGCGGCGGCGTTGGCGAAGCGTGTGGCGTTGACCCAGTCGAGCCCGTTGGCCCGGGCGGCGGCCAGGGCGGCGAGCATCATGTCGCCCGCACCGGTGACGTCGTAGACCTCGCGTGCCGTGGTCGGCACGTGGACCGTGGACGGGTCGTCGCGGTGCGCGAGCAGCGCGCCCTGCTTGTCGAGGGTGAGGACGAGGGTATCGAGCTCGAAGGTGTCGAGCAGCGTGCGGGCGAGGTGCTCGCGGTGAGCCTCGCGTGCATCCTCTGGAGCAGTGATCCCGGTCGCGAGCTCGGCCTCTGTGCGGTTGGGCGTGATCGCGGTTGCGCCACGGTACTTGGCATAATCCTTGATCGGTGCCGGGTCCACGAGCACGGGCACGCCGGCGGCCTTGGAACGCTCGATGATCGCCTGGCATAGGGCTGGCGTGCAGACGCCCTTGTTGTAATCCTCGATGCACACGACGTCCGCATCCTTGAGTGCCGCGTCGAAGGCGTTGAGCAGGCTTTGTTCGACCTCACCGAGGATGGGCTCGTCGGACTCGAAATCCACTCGGAACATCTTCTGGGCGTGGCGACCCTGCGCGAGTCCGATCAGGTTGCGCTTGACGGTGGTGGGGCGTGAGTGGTCCTCGACGAGCCCGGCGCAATCCACGCCGGACTCCGTGAGCTTGTCGCGGAGGATCTGGGCTTCGTGGTCGCTGCCGGTGACGCCGAGCACGCTGACACGCCCATGAAGGGCGATCAGGTCGAGTGTGAGGTTGGCGGCCCCGCCGGGCTGGGACTGCTGCTCGCTGACACGGAGCACAGGCACTGGTGCATCGGGTGACAGTCGCGTCGCGGCCCCCTTGAGGAGCTGGTCGAGCATGAAATCACCCACAACGATCGCGTTGAAGGGCTTCCATTCGGCGAGGGCTTCGAGCAGTGCGTCCATGCCCCAATCGTAGCGGGAGAGCCGGTTGAGGCATCGGGGCACGAAAAAACCCGCTCTGATGAGCGGGCCTTGGTTTGAAGCGTGATCTGGTGATCAGGCGGCACACTTGGCGCACTTCTGCCCGTCCTTGCAGTTGGGGCATGCGTGGGCATGACCGTCACCGTGCTCATGACCGTGTGCTTCGCCGGCGCAGTTGCCACAGCACTCGCTCTTGTCGCCTTCACCTTTGCAGGTGCCGCAGCATGACTTTGCATCCGTGCCACAAGAGCCGCATGTACACTCTTTATCTGATTGGCATGAGCCACAGCAGGTTGCTGCGCCGTCGGCACATGCGCCGCCGTCACGACACTGGGTGCTCGAGCAGCCGATCATGAGTGCGGAAACCGCAGCAAGGCCGATCAGTGCAAACTTGTTCATAGGATTCAACTCCGTTCCAGGGGTGCAATGTGTTTATGCTGCTTCTCAGACAGCGTATTGAACAGTAACCGGTAAATCGGATACGTAGGGGATTATTCCGGAAATCTGTTAAGAAAGCGTATCCCGATCACGGTTTTCGAGCAAGTCAGGTCGCCTTTCCCGTGTTCGTTGCAGACGCTGCTGAAGACGCCAGATCGCGACCGCCTCGTGGTCACCGCTGAGGAGGGCCTCGGGGATCTCCATGCCCTTCCATTCACGTGGGCGGGTGTAGTGGGGGCAATCGAGCAGACGGACGCCCTCGGGGATACCGAGATTGGCGAGCTGCTTCCTGCGGATGGGGTTGCCCTCGCTGTCGGTGGTCTGTGCCGGTGAGAAGGAGTCCTCGGCGGCCGAGTCGTCGTGCCCCAGCGCACCGGGCTGGACGCGCGCCAGTGCGTCGATGAGCACCAGCGCTCCCAGTTCGCCGCCGGACAGCACGTAGTCACCGATGCTGATCTCAAGCGGATGGAGGCGTTCGATCACCCGCTCATCGATACCTTCGTAGTGCCCAGCGATCATGAGCAGACGTGGCTCGGCCGCGAGTTCGAGCACAAGGTCCTGGTCAAGCAGGCGTCCCTGGGGTGTGAGCAGGATGCGCTTGGCGGGCGTGGGGCACGCGGACTCGACATCCTTGACAGCGTCCCAGAGGGGCTGGCACATCATGACCATGCCGGGGCCGCCACCGAAGGGACGGTCATCGGTTTTGTTGTGCTTGTTGTCGGCGTAATCCCGGATATTGGTCGTGTGGACCTCCATGAGCCCGGCATCGATGACCCGTTTGGGGATCGAGACCCCGAGCACCCCCGGCGATTGGGTAGAAAAGAGCTCCGGGAAGGTTGTGAGGACGTCGATCCGCATGGGCAATGATAGTGTGAGGAGCGAAGAAACACGCAGAATCGGGGGCTGCTGAGTGGATTCGGGTTGCTGTTGGGTGAATCATAGAGACCCGGCGAACGCAGACAGCCCCAACGGTTGGGGCAGTCGAGGGATCAAACCGGCTCAGCATGAGACCGGTCGCGCCGGGTAGGCATCCCGCATTGAGCGGGCAGGACACGAAGGAGTCAACCATGATCCGTATTCGTATGCAGCGCTTCGGCCGCACTCACCGCCCGTTCTACCGCATCAACGCCATCGACCAGCGTACCCGTCGCAACGGTCGTGTGCTCGAGAACCTCGGGTTCTACAACCCGATGGAGAAGGATGCTGACAAGCAGGTCGAGCTCAAGGTCGACGCGATTAAGGCGTGGATTGAAAAGGGTGCGCAGCCCAGCGATACCGTGATGGACATGCTGGGCAACCGCGATCTGCTTGAGGGTGATATGAAGGCCCAGTGGGACAAGAAGCGCGAGATCAACAACAAGCGTGGCGAGTGCAAGAAGGCCGTCAAGGCCATCGAAGCTATCGTCGCAGAGCTCGACAAGATGGCGGAAGATTCCGAAGCGGATCTGACCCCCTTCGCGAACACCGCGAAGCGTGAGCTGAACAACGCCAAGAACGCCGTTGGTAACGCCAAGGCCGATCAGGCGAACAAGGCCCTGGCGACAGCTGAAGACGCCAAGAAGCAGGCAGCAGCGGCCCAGCCTGCTCCTGAGCCCGAGCCCGAGGCAGAAGCCGAGGGTGGCGAGGAAGCCAGCGAATAAGCAGGCACTAAATGTTTCAAAGAAAACACCCCGCATCAGCGGGGTGTTTTTTCTTGTGTACTGGTTTCATCAGCGCCAGTCGGTCACGATTTTGCCGAACTGTTCACCGGCCTCAAGGCGCTCGTAGGCATCGGTGCACTCTTCGGGCTTAAACACCTTGTCGACGACGGGCTTGAGATCGCCCGAGTTGAACAGCGCAGTGACTTCCTTGAACTCGTCGTTGGAGCCCATGGTGGAACCGAGGATGCGCAGCTGGTTCCAGAAAATCCGGGCCAGATCGGTGGTGGCATCGGGGCCTGTGGTGCAGCCGGGTGTGACGTACGCACCGCCGCGTGCGAGTGATTTGATGCAGCTCAGGTGGGTTGCCTTGCCGACAGAGTCGACGGCCATGTCCACGCCCCGCTTGTTGGTCCAGCCGCGTACCTCTCGGGACCAGTCCTCACCCTCGTCGAGGATGGTGTGGTCTGCGCCGAGTTCCTTTGCTTTGTCGAGCTTCCACTGGTGGCGGGAGGTGACGCAGACCTTGCAGCCCATGTGCTTCGCGATGGCGAGCGCGGACGTGGCGACGCCGCCGCCGATTCCGGTGATGAGGACGGACTGTCCTGGGCGGAGCTCGCCCTTGGTGACCATCATGGAGTAGGCGGTTAGGGCGCAGAGCCCGAAGGCGGCGGCCTCAATCGGGTCTGCTTCGTCGCTGATCGCCGCGAGGTTGTCGGCCGGGCAGGCGAACATTTCGGCGTGGGCGCCGTTATGGTGCTCGCCGATGAGCTCGTAGTTGGGGCACATGGTGCTGGCGGGTGGATCGGTGGGGCGGGCACGGTCTGGGATCGCGACGGCGGCGTTATAGATGACTCGCTTGCCGACCCAGTCTTTGTCTACGCCGTCGCCGACTGCCAGGACCTCGCCGCACCCATCACAGCCGGATACGCGGGGATAGTCGAGGTCGAGCCCGGGCACACCCCTTCCGACCCAGAGGTCCATATGATTGAACGCGGAACAAAGTGTTTTGATGATCACCTCGCCCGGGCGTGCCATGAGCGGGTCCGGCCAGCTCGATTGCAGGTCGATGTTCGGGGCGACGGGTGATCCTTGCTTCGTGACGACGATGGCTCTCATGGGCGAAGTGTAGACCGCCCTGCTGGGCGCAGGATCGTGTTTTTCAACGCTTTGTGATGCTCGACTATGCGGGGGGAGTGGCCTATCGTTGCCGTCCCGGCGCGGAGATCGCGCGGAGATCAACTGTAAGGACAAGTGCCATGGGCAACCAGCAGATTATCGAATCGATCAACTCGGAACAGCTCAAGACAGACGTTCCCCGCTTTGATATCGGCGACACGATCAACGTGCACGCCCGAATCGTCGAGGGTGACAAGGAGCGAATCCAGGTCTTCCAGGGCACGCTGATCTCGCGAAAGGGTCGCGGCATTGACGAGAACATCACCGTGCGTCGCATGGTCGGCGACGTTGGCGTTGAGCGCACCTGGCCGGTGAACTCCCCGCTGATCGCGAAGTTCGAGGTTGTCCGCCGTGGCGATGCCCGCCGTGCGAAGCTCTACTACCTGCGTGACCGCGTTGGCAAGTCCCGCCGTCTGCGTGATCGCCGCCGCGGCATGAAGCATGTCGAGGGTCAGGAGACCGTGCAGAAGTAAGCATGCGTTTCAACAAGCCAAATAGAGCCCCGCGGAGACCGCGGGGCTTTTTCTTGCGTGGCATGAACACGTGCTGGATTAGATCAGGGTGATGTCTTTGAGGGCGGGGAATGTCGTGCGCCAGTCGTGAAGGATCTGCTTGTCGATGGTGACACTGAGGACACCCTCCTCGTCGCCCAGTTCGCCCAGGATCTCGCCCTTCGGATCAATAGCGATAGAGCCTCCTGCGTATGGGAGGTGCGGGTCGTTGCCACAGCGGTTGACGGCAATAACGAAGGACTGATTCTCAATCGCACGGGCGATGTTGAGCGTGCGCCAATGCGACTGACGGTGGCTGGGCCAGTTCGCGCCCAGCACAAAGGCGTGTGCCCCTTCTTTGACGCCGAGTCGGAAGAGCTCCGGGAATCGCAGGTCGTAGCAGACCGCAGGGCAAACACGCAGGTCCCCCCAGTCGTAGTGTGCTAGTGACGAGCCCCCCGTGTAGGACTCCGATTCTCGGCCGTACGAAAATGGATGGACCTTCGCGTACTCGCAGATCGGTGTGGCATGGCCCGGCGCACAGATGGTCGCGTTGTTGAGCGCAAGCGTGTCGCCTGGCGCGAGGGTGGCGCGGGAGCCGTGGACGGTGCATCCAGTCTCGTCGGCGAGCGATTGGAGGAATGCGCGGGTTGAACCGTCATCTTTCGCTGCGGTGGTGTTGAGCGTGAACCCGACATCGAAGAGCTCTGGGAGGACGATCAGGTCGCCCGGGCCGGGGGCGGTCTGCTCGGTCAGCGAACGCACCTTGTGGTAGTTCGCTTGTTTGTCTTCCCATGCGATATCGAGCTGGTACAGGTGCGCTTTCATGCGAGATGATAGTGTCAATCTTCGGATTGCTCGATCACGATGGTCTTTGGATTCCCGAAGAAGTCGTTGGCGCGTTCGATCGTGCTTGAGTCGACAATAAGCACGGGGAGCGTGCCGACCGAGGCGCGACGGGCTTTCATCTGCACCCGTGTCGCGATGTATTGCATCACGTGCTCGGGGACCTGTGTGCTCCCATCCACAATGAGGAGTGGCAAGGGCTCGTCAGGGCTCGCGTCGTCTTCGGCGAACATCGCAGGGAGGCCGCCCCTGAGACAGAGCACCGCGCAGGCCCTGTGCGCAAAGCCGTTGCCCGGTTTCATGGCACCAAGGTAGCACTTGCCATCGATGATCTCGCCGGTGAAATCGATGGGCTCGATATCAAGCATACTTAACGTGGGCTGGGGCGAAGGTGCTTCGCCGAGCGGAGTAATGCTATCAGGCACCATCTCAATCATTCTTCGCCCTTGGCGGCGGAGTTCGTATCCGCGCAAACTGACGTGTGAGTTTGCGAACTCGTCGATCTGATCGTGGGCGCCGTGTTTTCCCATGCTGACAACAAGCAGCGTTTCCTCCGGCGTCAGGAGCATGGGGTACGGGTCGTTGGTCAAGAAGCCCTCCCATACCCTCTCGTTCGAGTTCTCCCACACGCCTTCCCCGGGGGATGGCATGGTGAGCACGAGGGTGAACGCGCAGAATGAGAGCCACGCGGCGAGGAGGATGAGCGTTCGTTTCACCGCGCGTCGGTGCTCGTCAGGGGCAGGCATGTACCCGACGTAGAGCGGGTCGCTGCGATTTGTGTTGTTCGGGCCTGATGCCTGAGAGTCAGTCATGCTGATCCTCCGGCCATGGTTCAAATGAAGCCGGCTCTGTGTGTGTGCCCGGGGGGTTGGGCGAAGGGTTGATGAGCACGCGACGCCCCTCGACACGGATGTCGTAGGTCGCAATCTTCTCGGTGTACGGCGGCGGCGATTGTCCGCACTCAGGCTTGTACTGATAGCCGTGCCAAGGGCAGGTCACGCATCCGTCGATGATCTTCCCTTCGCCGAGCGGGCCTCCTTGATGAGCGCAGATGTTGGTGATCGCTGAGAGTGCATCATTGTGGCGGAAGACCGCGACCCGCTCGTGATTCTCGATCTGCACGATCTTTGCCCGATCGGGTGGGATGTCGTCCACGCTGCAGACATCGACCCAACCGGATTGGTCGTTCTCCTGTGCGCAGTGTGCGTGATCCCGGAAGTCGCGAAGGACTTCTCGAGTGCCGGTCAGGATGTGGAGTGAGAGCACCACAGCCGCACCGATGGAAATGAGCACGATCGGGATCACGTTCGAGTCGGCTCGGAGTGGTCCGAAGAGCACATGCGCGAGGACCAGGATGTACGCGAGATACACCATCATGTGCATCGCCTTCCACCAGGCATGCCCGAGGTTTGCCAGCCAAAAATCGTGGCTTGTCGCGGCCATGAGCCCGAAGATGATCAGCGCGAGGAATCCGAAGAACTCGAAGGGGACCGATCCATCCGGCGCATCGAGGACGGCGAGCAGCGGGTTCTGTACCCCGAATCCCCCGTAGAACCCGACGACGAGCAGGGCATGAATCAGCGCGACAGAGAAGAATGAAACACCGAGGTGTCGCCGGTTGTACAGCAACGGGGCGGCGAGGGGCGTGAGTCTGGCGAGTGGGCCGATGATCAGGATGAGGTGCAGCATGAGGATTGCACAGATCCCGCAGGCACGGATCAGGAGAATCGGGGTTGAGATCTGCTCCGGGGATGGGAAGAAGATACGAGAGAGGATCACAAAGCCGACGATGAACCCGGTCACGGCGAGTGCGATGGTCAAGTCATAAATCTTCTTGTGCGCGTTCCACTGCACAGTGCGGTATGAGCTGCTCATGTTGGGATCTCCACCATCAGCAACGCGATCGTGCAGAGCGACATGGTCACGAGCAGTGCGTGGAAGACGATGATCAGGTGTGCTGTGCGGTGACGACGTTTCACGTGTGCCTCACTTTGACAAAAAGCACCGGCCAGAGAAACACCGCGCCCGGGACGCACAGAAGTTTGAATGGGATCGAAGCGCTTGCAGCGAGCGTATCGATTCTGTGCAGCCATAGGAAGCAGAACGGGACAGCGAAACATATCCCGAAAAGGAAATAAATAACACAAGCGTACATGCAGAGACTGATCATACTCTTCCTGCTCTTTGGGCAGAACCCCTCATCGATCGGTGGAGTATACCGGCAAGAGGGCACGTTTGGACGCCCTGAGGTCCCTTATTCAGATTCTAGGTAGAACTGCCTAGGAGTGGTGTGAGGCCGGCCTGGGACAGCGAACGCGTCCCAGAAAAACCGCTATGGGTTTGAGTGACGGGAGGTCGAGGTAAATCGCTCTTGGGTGTGCCTGAATTGCACCAATACTGTGGTATATCTACTCATCGATGAGTGAGTTCAGCGGCGAAAAGATGGATCAATCGACGGGTGCGCCCGGCGGCCTCGATTGGGACACGGTGGTGTCCATCGATGGCTATCGCGTACTCGGTGAACTCGGTCGGGGTGCTATGGGTGTCGTACTTCTGGCCGAGCAGCAATTCCCGAAGCGGCAAGTAGCGTTAAAGGTGCTCCGGCCCGACGCGATGACACCAATCCGCGAGCGTCGTTTCGAGCTTGAGACAGAATCACTCGCGATGCTCAAGCACCCCGGGATCGCACCGGTGTACGCGTCGGGACGCGTGGAACTCGAGGGGCGGACCTACCCGTACTTTGCGATGGAGCTGGTGCAGGGTGAGTCGCTTGACCGGTATGCCAAACGCATTGATCGCCGCTTGCTGCTGGGCAAGATGATCTCGATCTGTGAAGCGGTTGACGCCGCGCATCGTCGCGGGGTGCTGCACCGGGACCTCAAGCCGGCGAACATCCTTGTGGATCAGGGAGGGCGGGCGCGGATCCTGGACTTTGGGGTTGCCAAGATTACCGGCAGTGATACGGACATGCCCGACCAGGTGGGTACGCTGGGCTATATGAGCCCGGAGCAGCTGCGCGGGGATCCGCACATCGATGGCCGCTGTGATGTGTACGCGCTCGGTGTGATCCTGCTGGAACTACTGGCCGGCGAGCGGCCTTACAAACTGAGTGGCTTGACGATCGACGATGCGCTGCGGGTGATCGAGCAGCTGCCGTGGGCGGGCTCACCTCCGAGCGCGGAGCTGGGGCGTGAGCTCGATGCGATCATCGCGCGAGCGATCGCGACGGACCCCGAGCAGCGCTACGAGAGCGCGATGGTGATGGGGCAGGACATCCGTCGCCTGCTGCATGATGAGCCGGTGGAAGCGATGGGGGGCACGGGGGTCTACCGGGCTCGCAAGTTTGTCAAACGCAACCGCGGGCTGGTCACCATCAGCTCGGTGGCGCTGATCGCGATCGTGGCGGGCGTGGTGGGGGTGAGCTGGCAGGCGGCGCGTGCGACGCGCGGCTGGAACGCGGCCCGCCTCGAGACGCAGCGCGCAGAAGAGGCCCTGCAGGTCGCCGAGGCGCAGCGCCGGCGGGCCGTGGCGATCAACGTGTACATGAACAACATGCTGATGAGCGCCGATCCGGAGCAGTCGCTGGGCAGCGAGCTGACGGTGCGTGAGCTGCTGGACACCTCGGCGCTGACGCTGGATCAGGAGTTTGTGGATCAGCCGGACATCAACGCGACGCTGCGGATGGCGATGAGCAACACGTTCCTGAGTCTGGGCGAGCTTGAGCGTGCGCGGGATCAGGCGGAGCGGATGCTGGAGCTGTGCATCGAAGAGCTGGGCGAGGACGCGGTCCTGACCAGCGACGCGAAGCGCACGCTCGCGTTGGTGCTGATGGATCTCGGTCAGTACGACCGGGCGGAGGAGCTGGTCGAGCAGGCGGCCGTGGTGGTCGAGACCCTCGACGATCCTGTCGAGAGCGGCAAGGTCATGTCGGAGCGGGCACGCATCGCGCTGGCACGCGGCGACCACGACCGGGCGCTGGAGCTGTGGACACGCGGCGAGCAGGTCCTGCGGACGCACCTGGGCCCCGATCACCGCGAGACGCTGACGATCATGAACAACCGTGGCAAGGCGCTCAAGGACATCGGGCGACTCGCCGAGAGCGAGGAGCTGATGCGCCGCGTGTTCGAGGCACGCATCCGTGTGTTCGGGGACGACCACCCCCAGACGCTGGTGGCCCAGAACATCCTCGCGGGGACGATCCAGAAGCTCGGGCGAAACGCCGAGGCCATCGCGATGCTGCGCGAGGTCGTCGAGCGACGCAGGCGTGTGCTGGGCGATGATCACTACTCCACGCTGCTGGCGATGGGGAACCTCGGGGCGGCGCTGATCGCGGAGGGCGAGTTCGCGGAAGCCGAGCCGCTGACACGCGATGCGCTGTCCGGCTACCGGATCCGGTTCGGCGAGCGTGATGCGCGAACGCTCGTGCTCAAGGGGAACCTGGCGTACTTGCTGGAGGACATCGGGAAGATCGACGAGGCCGTCGAGCTCTACCGAGAGACCATCGAGTCTCGGCGGAACGGGCAGGGCGGGCTCGACCCGGAGACGTGGGCCCCGCTGAACAACCTGGCGATGCTGCTGACGAGCAACGGGCGGGCGCAGGAGGCCCGGCCGATGTTCGAGGAGCTGCTGGGCATGTGCGACGCGATGCTTCCGCAGGGGCACTATTACACGGCGATCTTCCGCAACAACTTCGCCCAGTGCCTGATCGAGCTGGGCGAGCTGGACGCGGCGCAGCGTGCGATCGAGCGGACGCAGCCGGTGCTGGAGGCGACGTTCGGCGCTGAGCACGAGCGTGTGCAGCGGAGCCTGGCGCGCATGGCGCGTATCGAGACGCTGCGGTCGCAAAGGTGATACGCTTGTAGATGATCTCGTGTATATTCATGGCATGAGTCATGATCACACACGCCGTCAGTTCCTGAAAACATCATCCGTTGCGGGCGTTGGTGCGCTGGGGGCGCTGGGCGGGGTCACATCGGCTTCGCGGGCGCAGCCGCGCGCGAAGGCGTTGGACGCGCCCGGTTCGGCGGTGAGCATCTCTTCCGGCAACGGGCTGGTCGCGGTGCGTCGGGCGGTCGAGCGGATCAACGCCGGGGCGGACCCGGTGCTGGGTGTCGTCGAGGGTGTCGGGATTGTCGAGGCCGACCCCAACGACATGACCGTCGGCTATGGCGGGCTGCCCAACGAGCGAGGCGTCGTCCAGCTCGATGCATCCGTGATGCACGGGCCGACGCACAAGGCCGGCTCCGTCGCGTGCATCGAGAACATCATGCACCCCGCGGCGGTTGCCCTCAAGGTCCTGCAGACCACCGACCACGTCATGATCGTGGGCAGGGGTGCCTACGAGTTCGCCCGGGCCCACGGCTTCCCGCACGAGGAGCTGCTCACGGAGCGTGCCCGCAAGGCCTGGCTGCGCTGGAAGCAGAACCAGTCGGAGCGAGACGACTGGCTCGACCCCGACCAGATGGACTGGAACCAAGACGGCACCGAGGTCGGCGCGGCGGGCGAGCAGCAGCCCGTCCCGTTCACCTACGGCACCATCCACTGCGGGGCCGTCGATACCAGTGGCAGCGTCTCGGCGTGCACGACGACGAGCGGGCTGAGCTACAAGATCCCGGGGCGGGTGGGCGATTCGCCGATCATCGGCGCGGGGATGTACGTGGACAATGACATCGGCTCCGCCGGCGCCACCGGGCGGGGCGAGGCGGTCATCCAGTCGTGCGGCTCGTTCGCGATCGTGCAGGCCATGGGCTTGGGGCTCAGCCCGACCGACGCGTGTCTGCGGGTGCTGAAATCGATCGTGTCGAACTCGAAGCGTCAGAAACGCCTGATGCAGGACGCCGAGCGCCCGGGCTTCAACGTCATCCTCTACGCCCTGCGTAAGGACGGTGCCTACGGCTCGGCGGCCATGTTCCCCGGGGCGAGGTTTGCGGTCGCGGACGGCAGCGGGGCACGCCTGGAGGATTGCGCATCGCTGTTTGATTGAATGGTGAACCTCCGATCCGGGTGGCCCGATGGAGACGCAGTCTCCTTCGGGATCGCAAAGCAACCACGCCGGGCGCGATCGAGTGCCCAGCGTCCCCGTTCCCGAAGGAACCGCGGACGGTTCCATCTGGCCACCCGTACCAAAGGAAGGAAGGGGTCGCTCCCAGTCCCATGGCAGACGCTTCCTTCCTTCGAGTCGCTGTTCACGCGTCGTTCTCCTTGCCTTCCATGCCCCGCGGGGAAGGCGCGGGTGGCGGGGTAGATGCGAAATCGCTTGCCGTCCGATTGGGCGATCGGTCTTGGATGACCCCCGCCATGTAGCCGATACGATCATCCCGGCGGTGCGTTGTGCCCGCCTCAGGAGCAGCGCATGGCCTTCGATCCCATCCAGTCGTTATCCCGCGTCCGCCACGAGTTCGGCGAGCACGGCGGCGTCAACATGTCCATCGAGGCATCCACGACCTACACCGTCATGGAGGCCGGCATCATGCCCGAGATCTTCCAGGGACGCATGGGGCCCGACACCGGCGGGTGCTACCTCTACGGGCGGCACTTCAACCCGACGGTCTACGTGCTGGGGCGATACCTCGCGGCCATCGAGGGCACCGAGGCCGGCTACGCGACCAGCTCGGGTATCAGCGCCATCGCCTGCGCCATCATGCAGCTCTGCGGGCCCGGCGACGAGATCGTGGCCTCCAACGCGATTTATGGCGGCACATTCGCGCTGCTCAAGGAGTACCTGCCGCTCAAGACGGGCATCAAGGTCAAGTTCGTGGACATCGGTGATATGGAGGCCGTGAAGGCGGCCATCAGCGACAAGACGAAGGTCGTCTACACCGAGTCGATCTCCAACCCCACGATGGTGGTCGCGGACATCCCGCAGCTGGCCGACATCGCGCAAAAGGCAGGGGCGCAGCTGGTGGTGGACAACACCTTCTCGCCCATGATCATGAGCCCCGCCCAGCACGGCGCGGACATCGTGGTCCACTCGCTCACCAAGTTCATTGGCGGGTGCTCGGACATCATCGCCGGCGCGGTGTGCGCTTCCAAGGACTTCATCTCGCAGCTCATGGACCTGCACACCGGCTCGATCATGCTGCTGGGTCCGACGATGGACCCGCGCGTCGCGTTCGACCTGTCGCTGCGTCTGCCCCACCTGGGGCTTCGCATGAAGGAGCACTCGCGCCGGGCGATGTACTTCGCGGCCCAGCTCGCCCAGCTGGATATCCCCGTGGCCTACCCCGGCCTCAGCGACCACCCCCAGCACGACCTGCTCACCGGGCTGGTGAACGAGGGCTTCGGGTTCGGCGGTCTCTTCGCCATCGACCTGGGCACATCGGACCGTGCGTTCGAGTTCATGAACTACCTGCAGCAGCAGGAGAGCTTCGGCTACCTGGCCGTGAGTCTTGGATATTTCGACACGCTCATGTCCTGCTCAGCCAGCAGCACCTCATCGGAGCTGACCGAGGACGAGCTGCGCGAGGCGGGCATCCAGCCCGGGCTCGTGCGTGTAAGTCTCGGTTACACCGGCACCCTTGAGGATCGTTGGGCCCAGTTTGAGCGGGCACTGCGGCATGTCGGCAAACTGTGAGCTAGAGGTGTGTGCGGCAACTGGCCAAAACTGTCACCAATACCGGTCAACGCTTGACATGGGTGTGTGTTTACTGTTCAAATAGCCGTGGCCATCCGAATACATGCTTGGCATTACTTTTGCAGTCTTCCCGATCAGCCGCCACGGATGAATCGCGGGACGCGCGCGATGATCTGCGCGGGACACTTGGGCTATGGGACACACACAATGAGAACGCTTCACACCCTCCTGCTCTGCACGATCACGTCACCTGCGATGGCACAGACCATACTTGTGACCACGACCGCCAACGACGTGGATGTTCCGATCGGTGCGACCATCGCGGATCTGCCGGGGCCCGACGGGGTGGTGTCGTTCCGCGAGGCGCTCCGAGTGTCGGATAACGAGCCGGGGCGTCAGACCATCGGTTTCGAGATCCCGGAGGAGCGCTGGTACCTTCCGGACATCTTCCCTGGGCTGGTGATCCTGCAGGGAGCGACGCTGAGCGCGTCACAGCCCGTGATCATCGATGGCACGACGCAGACTGCGTTCACGGGCGACACGAACGCGGAGGGACACGAGCTGCTCCTGCCGCTGCAGACGTACCTCAACGGCGGCGACACGGTCGTCACCGGGGTGCACGCCTCGCGCGTGGAGCTGGGCGGAGACGGTTCGGAGGTGTACGGTAACACGGGTGGCATGGATATCCGCTTTGTGAACGCGACCAATGGGTATGTGCACGATAACGAGGCCGACAACATCAACATCACGTACTCGAACAACTGCACAGTGGTGCGGAATGTGACCGAGCGGGTACGGATGACCGGGCTGGGGACGATCTCGCCGGCGACGGGCAACGTGATCGGCGGGCCCGACCCAGCGGATCGCAACTATATCACCGGGTTCGGCAACTACGGGGAGCACGGCGTGCCTGCGGGCGACTGCATCGAGCTCTACTACACTGACGGCAACCTCGTCCAGAACAACTACATAGGGACCACGCCCGACGGTATGGACATTTCCAACCGCGCGTGCACGACGGGCATCGCGATCCATAACTACAACCACAACTTGCAGATCCTCGACAACCTGATCGCGGTGGACGCGACCAACGCGTTCGGCGGCGGGGACTACGGCGTGGACATCTACATGGGGCTGTACGAGGGCGGGGAGAACATCGTCATCAAGGGCAACACCATGGGGCTCAACGCGCTGGGCGAACCGGTGCTGGGCGGGGAGTATGGTGTGTGGGTCTCCGCGGACGCCTTCGAGGAGGCGGGGGACATCGTCATCGGGGGGCAGAACCCCGGCGAGGGCAACGTCATTGCGGGGCACGACTCGACCGGTGTGCTCATGATGTACCCGCCCGGCGTGCCTTCGAATGCGCACGTGCGTGTCTCGGGAAACTCGATCTCCGGGAACGGGGACATCGGCATCGACCTGATGCCAAACACCTGGGACTTTGGCTCCACGCCCAACGACCTTATGGACGCGGATATGGGTGCTAACGGCTTGCAGAACTTCCCTGAGCTCGCATCGGCTACGTCATCGGGCAGCGTGACGAGCGTGGAGGGCACCCTGCAGAGCGCGCCTAATCAGGGCTACTTCGTTGAGTTCTTCGCCAGCCCCGCGTGCGACGCGTCGGGCTTTGGGCAGGGCGAGCGGTACCTTGGGTCTACAAGCGTCACGACCGACGCGGGCGGCAACGCGGGCTTTGCCGTCTCACTGGTGGCTTCGACCCACGCGGGCGAGGTGGTGACGGCCACGGCCACGCGCGCCTCGACGGGCGAGACGAGCGAGTTCTCCGCGTGCGTCGCGGTGGCGGGCGGTTGCATCCCCGATCTGACGGTAGACGGCGTGCTTGATTACTTCGATGTCAGTATGTTCCTCAATGCGTACAACGCAATGGACCCACTGGCGGACCTGACAGGCGACGGCGTGTTTGACTTCTTCGACGTGTCCGCATTCCTGAACGCCTTCAATGTGGGGTGTCCCTGAGCAAACGCATGATGACCTGTGCATGCTGCAGGATAGTGGCCAGTTTTCATCTGGCTGGCCAGAGGTAGCCAAGCACTGGGGCTCGTTGCGCAGTATGGCGACGCACAGGCGGGCAAAGCTCTGGCATGGGAATTGCAAAGATTGAGGAACACACACGACCCCTTCGGGAGAGATTCGATATGAAGCACGCAATCATCACCGCACTGATCGTCACGGCCGGGCACGGCGTTGCGCAGGATTGCCCCTGGGATCTGGAAACCACGCCGAACCCGGAGGGGAGCGTGCTGCTGTACCACATCGATGGGGTGGCATCAGATGAGATCTGGACCGTCGGACGCCGGTTCATCTTCACGCAGACGGATACGCGCACGATGAACTACGCGGCGCGTTGGGATGGTGGATCGTGGAGTGAGGTTCAGGTGCCGCAGCCGAGCGTGCTGCGTGAGCACCAGGTGCTCCATGGTGTGCAGGCGCTGGGGCCCGATGACGCGATCGCGGTGGGGACGTACAACCCATCGTCAGGTTCTTCGCTCGCGCAGTCGATGCGATGGGACGGATCCGACTGGGAGTTGATGCTCTCCCCGGTGTACGCGGGGGGGAGCGGATTCAACACGATCGGGAAAGCGGGAGACGATGTATGGGCGTGCGGGTATAAGTGGTCGGAACTCCCGCCTCCCGCGGCCTCGACATATCCTATGGCCGCGCGTCTGAATGGGAACGAGTGGGAGGTTGTGTTCGTTCCGCCGCTGGCGGAGACGGGTGGGCGGAGTTACAACTACATCCGAGCGATCGACGGAGCAAGCGAGGACGATGCGTGGGCCGGTGGTGTCGCTCAGGAAGTGGGGACAGGTTTCGGCCCGGCCGCGATGATGATCCGTTGGGACGGGTCGGACTGGTCCCAGTACGATCTGACGCAGACCGTAAAATCCACTGCATTCTCGAGCGTCGCGGCAATCGATGTACTCAGCAGCGATGACGCATGGGCCGCGGGCTACGACTACGACCTCGCTAGGCAGGTCACGATACCGCTGATCCTGCATTGGGATGGCAGCGCGTGGAGCAATGTCCCGGTGCCGGTCTTTGAGCATAGCGCAGAGTTGCGTGGTATCACCGCGGTTTCACCCGACGAGGTGTACGCGGCTGGCACGCAGCCCGACGCGGACGGCTACCCCCACGCGCTGATCATGCGCTGGGACGGCAGCGACTGGGCTGTGATCCCAGAGTCAGAACTCACCGACTTTGGTACCTGGTTCCGAGGAATGACCACGGTTGAAGGCGAGGTCTGGGCGGCCGGGCAGTCTAACGGGCTCAACGATGGGATCACGCAGCGGCTTGTCGATTGCGGTGCCTGCCCGGCGGATCTCAACAACGACGGGGTGCTCGATTTCTTCGATGTCTCGATCTTCGTCAACTCGATGCCTGATTTCGACAACAGCGGCAGCTTTGACTTCTTCGATGTCAGCGCGTTCCTCAACGCCTACACGGGTGGCTGCGCGTGATGCCATCGGGATCCACTACGCGAAGCACTTCACAACGCGGAATCATCGGGATACACATGAAAAATCACACTAGTACAGTCTGGAAGAGCATCATCGCGGGAATGGTGATCGCGGGTGCCGGAGCGCATTCGAACGCGGATATCACTCCTGACTGGGAGACGATGATCCCCTCGAGCGCATCGCTGAACCTGCGGTACGCGGATAGCGTGACTTCTTCAGATGGAACGAGCTACCTGCTCTCGGGCATCAGTTTCATTGATGACATCGGCGTGCACCGGGTGAACGCGGACGGCACGGTCGGCTGGTTTTCTCGCTATGCAGGCCCGCTTGAGCAGGATGTACCCGCCGGGATCGCGATGTCTTGGGACGAGCAGTTTGTTTATGTGCTGGGACGGAGCTCGGTGCCCGGCTTTGGGGATGCCGACTACGTGATCATCAAGTATAACGCGCATAGCGGGGATGAGATCTGGCGTCGGTTCATCGATGGCGGTGATACCGGGATCGATAACCCGATGGCAATCGCAGGTACACCGGACGGTGGCGTGGTTGCGACCGGCGGTTTCGACACCCCTGACGAACAACGCGACATTGGTACTGTCAAGCTATCACCGGATGGCGACGAGATCTGGCGTCGATACTACACGGGGGTTGGCCCGTTCCTGTTCGAAAACGATGATGGCGACGAGGTCGTTGTCACACCGGAAGGGGACGTGATCGTGAGTGGCGGCGCGAAGGCGGGCAGCAGCAGCAACGACATCTTCACCATCAAGTATGACGGCGAGACCGGGAGCACCATCTGGGTCAATCAGTACGGCACGTCGGCGAACGAGTCCGTGCGTGACCTCATCCTCGCGTCCAACGGTGATGCGATCGCGTACATCTCCGGGCCATTCGGGCTTGATCGTCAGTGGGTCGTGCTCAGGATCGACGGCGAGACCGGGGATCAACGGTGGGTGACGCTGGTGGACCCGGGCCAGGACGAGTTTTTCGGGAGCATCACTGAAGGCCCCGACGGCGTCATCTACGCGACCGGCGCAACCGATCCCGATGGTGACGACAGCAACAACAACGAGAACCTGATTACCATCGCGTACGATGGGGAGAGCGGCGTGGTCCTCTGGCTCAACGCGTTCGGTGAAAACGGGATCGGCGATTCCGAGTTCGGCGCCGCGCTGCGTGTGGGGGCAGATGGCAGGTTGTACGTATTCGGCTATACGAACGCGGATGATCTGACCGGCGAGATGTTTGATACTGATGTGCTCGTCCTCGCGTATGACACCGAGAACGGTGACGTCGTGGATATGAGCGTGCTCGAGTTCTCTGAACCATCGAGTGAGGATGGCGATGTGGTGTACACGGCCGGGCTCGATGTCATGGGGCGTATGTACGCGTTCGGGGTTGCCAACAGCACCGATCTGCTCGCGACGCGATTCTCGTTCAGCTCGGCGTGCGCGCCGGACCTGAATCGCGACGGGACGCTGGACTTCTTCGATATCAGTGCATTCCTCAACGCATACAACGCGATGGATCCTGTGGCAGATTTCAATGGTGACGGTGAGTTCAGCTTCTTCGACGTGAGCAGCTTCCTCAACCAGTTCAACGCGGGCTGCCCGTGAGCCTGCTGCTCTGTGAACTGCCTCGTTGATGCCAGACCTATTCAAAAAAATAGCACGCTCCGACCGAGCGATCGGGGCGTGCTCTAGTTTCGATCGAATCAGTCTGAGCACAAATGCTGGCTCATTTCTCGATCGGAGCTTTCTCCTTCGCGTCACGCACTGCACCGGCTCTGTCTCGATGCCCTCAGTGCTCGGTGCTTCGGGAGCACGCAGGCGGATGGCGAACGCCCTGGGCATGTCGGCTCAAGTCGATGGACTCGCCGAGGATTCGCACGGCCTCCTGATCCGCGTGGAAGCCGCGTGAGTTCTCGCTGCAGATGGAATCCAGATGCCACATCGCGCTGCAGCTCGTAGATCGGCCGGGGGTCCTTATCCGTTGCGCCCACGGCCTTCGCCTCCAGGATCGCATCGAGCGTGTCGGTCATAGCCGCCGCTGTTCGGTCCATGTGGGCCATTGTGCGGCTTACGATCGTCTCGACCCTCTCACGCACGAGAGGTCAACGGGCCCAAACAGAATGCCGGCAGAAGGTCGGAAATAGGTGGGTTGCGTAACTCTCTCAGTTTCTCATACAGAGCCCAGGCGTGGTCCTTGCTCTTGATTTCCAACTGCTGCAGAAGCAATGAATGGGCCTGGCGGGACTCGAACAGGCCGCGATTGCGACCTTGAATCAACGATTTCGGATGAGACGAGCGCAGAATGCGGCGCACACACTACCGGATTACGAGCGAGACTCAAGCTGCTCTGGCAACTTGCGGATCAGCTAGATCCTCATCAGATCGCTGGACTGACGAAAGGGATCGACCAACTAGTGGACAGTTACTCTTCCAAACAGTGACTCAGAGCATAAGGAGTAACATCACGCATGCCATTACCGCCATGGTCAGGTCTTCAACAAGCGTGACCTTGGTCATCGGGAGATTGAGGGCTGTACCGAGGCAGGCGCACCGGATCGCACGCTTATTGAGCAGCGCCTTGAGAACCCCGATCGCACCGATCAGCATAAGTATCAAGGTTGCGATGTTCGTGGTCACCGGGAGCCAGGCCATCAGATACATCACGCCAAGTGCAAGCTCAACATACGGGTACGCCCATGCCCACGCCGCGGACCTGCGTGCGAGCAGGTCGTACCCGCGATATGCGGAGACGAACCCGGGTGGGTCGAGCAGCTTGAAGAAAGAGAACACGATAAAGAACCCGGCCATGAAGTGGCGCATCATGGGCTCGATACGCCAATCATTTGATGACCAAGCGACGAGCAAGGTCACACCCACGATAAACCCGACGATCAGGAAAAGTGGGTACAGACTCTCAGGCGGAGAATCATTCACTGTTGCGTTTTGAGCAGCTGCAGGTTTCGTGGGTGCAGAGGTCGACTCCGATCGTCGGACTTCTGTCACCCGATAGTCCCCTGCGCCTGTGATTGCGTTTCGGATTGAATCTTCGCTCATATCGTCGCTGGTGTGTATATCCGCCATGCCGGTCTTTTTCGAAACGCTCGCATCGGTAACCGCAGGTAGCGCGATCAGTGCATTACGGATCTTGTTCTCGCAGCTTCCGCAGTGCATTCCCTCGATAGAGGCTTGAAAAGTGATACTCATGTGAACCTCGTGAAAGTGTGTGGGTTGTTTCCAGATCTGAGACAGTTAAGGATCCGGCTTTGTTGATTACTCAGGTGTGCTCTGAAACTCGGGTACCGGCCTCGCGTCTCCCTCAGCGTCTGTTTCAGCGATCCCGTTGGCCTTGATATCCGCGATTAGCCACTCCATTTCTTTTATCTCGCGGCGCTGGGCCTTGATGATCTCGTCGGCGAGCTTGCGCACCCGAACATCCTTGATCTGTGCACGCTCACTTGTCAGGATCGCGATGGAGTGGTGCGGGATCATCCCCTCCATGTAATCACGATCAGAAACAGTGATCTGCGATCGGACCAGCGCGCCCCCCCCCGCGAGCAATAGGAACGCAATGGCGATCGTGATGATGTTTTTCGTGGTGCTGTTGTACATCTTGAGCATGAACAGGAGCATCACGACGATCATCCCACCGCCCATGATCATCGTCATGAAGAACCGAGTCTCACTGAACCAGGCGTGGTCCAGTATCTGATACGAGTGCAAGTACATCAGGAAAAACATGACAGTCATGGAGGTGAGAATCATGAGTGCGAAACGGATGTACGGCGCGTTCTTCGAGTTGTGCTCTTGGTGATTATCTTCGTGATTCATCTTTGTATCCTCTTCTTTTGCGTGTGTGTACCTATTCGGACCAAAGCACATTGAGATGAACAATGCGTGATCCGCCCGTTAAAGCGGATTCACACTTACATGACACTCGTTACGGGTTCTGCTTCGCCCATGCCTCGTCGAGCTGGGCGAGGTACTTGGCGGGGTCTGCAATCACCTTGGGTTCGCACATGGCGCAGCAGAACCGGACCAGACGACCCGCGAGGACGATCTCGGAGGGATCGCCCATGGAACCGAGCTTGCCTCCGATCATGCACTTGTCGAGCGGGTAGTCTGCTCGCTGCGCGTCGGCGGCGGCCTTGTCGATCTTGGCGATGTACGCGCCGGGGTTCTTGTTGAACTCCTTGACACAGGACTTGCAGCACAGACGCACGAGCCGGTTGGCGTGGATGAGGTTGATCGCGATGTCCTCGCCGTCCTCGCTCAGGGGTTCGCCGGAGATTGCGCAGGTTGTCATGGGGTAGTACGGGAGCTGATCCGCGATCATCTGCTCGTCGATCTTCTTGAAGTACTCGTCCTTGTTCTTCTCGAACCGTCCGACGCACATCTTGCAGCAGAAGCGCACCTCGCGCCCGTCGATCTCCTTCACGACCGGGTCGCCCATGGAACCGAGGGGCTCACCCGAGACAGGGCAGGTGGAGAGGGTATAGGGTTGGCTCTTGACGGGCATCGCGTCCATGGCTTTGACATCGCCCTTCGCGTGGTGCTCTCCTGGTTCTTTGCCGGCCTTGGCGAGGGCGACGAACGCGTCGCGTTTCGACTCGTCCCACCCCATGAACTCCTTGTCGCACCCCGGGCAGCAGAACGCGATGGTATTGCCCTTGTACTCGATCGTGGGAACACCCTCGACGATGGGCTCTTGCCCGATGGGGCACATGGTGTTGACGGGTGCGTTTGTGTCGTGGTGTGCGTGGTCGGCGTGATCGCCGTGGTGGTCCTGCGCGAGGGACACGGGTGCGCAGCAGGCGCACGCGATGAGCGTGGTCATCAGTGTGGTCTTCATGTGGAACTCCTTTGTTCTTGCCCGGATCGTCCGGGTCTCATGGTGTTGAATCGATGCTTGATTTCGGCCCATCCGCAGTAGAGGATGGGCACGACGAACCAGGTGAGGGATGCGACGGCCATGCCTCCGAAGGTGGGGATGGCCATGGGGATCATGATGTCCGAGCCGCGCCCCGAGCTCGTGAGCACGGGCAGCAGCGCGAGGATGGTCGTGGCGCTGGTCATGACGGCGGCACGAATGCGGAGGCGACCTCCCGTCACGACGCAGGCGCGGATCGCGTCGATGGTTGACGGTTTGTCTTCGTTCATCGATTGCTCGATGCGGGTGGCCATAACCACGCCGTCGTCGGTCGCGATCCCGAAGAGCGCGAGGAAACCGACCCAGACCGCGACGCTCAGGTTGTACTCGCGGATCTGCAGGAGCTCACGCATGTTTGTGCCCAGCAGGTTGAAGTCCATGAACCACGGCTGGGCGTAGAGCCAGAGCATCACGAACCCGCCCGACCAGGCGACGAAGACACCCGAGAAGATCATGAGCGTGATACTGACGCGGCGGAACTGCAGGTAGATGAGCAGGAAGATCACCGCGAGCGAGAGCGGGAGCACGATCGCGAGGGTCTTGGCGGCACGCACCTGGTTCTTGTAGGAACCCGCGAACTCGAATGTCACGCCCGCGGGGACACGCAGCTCGCCCGATTGGATTTTCGCGTTGATGAAGTCTCGTGCGTCCTCGACGACGCGGACCTCCGCGTACCCGGGGAGCTTGTCGAAGAGTACATAGGACACGAGGAAGGTGTCCTCGCTTTTGATCATCTGCGGGCCTCGTGTATAGACGATCGTTGCGAGCTCACGCAGCGGGATCTGCGCGCCGCTCGGGGCGGCGATGAGGGTGTCGGCGAGGGTATCGGGCTGATCGCGGAGCTCGCGCTGGTAGCGGACGCGGATGGGGTAGCGCTCGCGTCCTTCGACGCTCATGCTCAGGGGCTTGCCTCCGATCGCGACCTCGATGACCTGTTGAACATCGGCGATCTGCAGCCCGTACCGTGCGATCTTCTCGCGATCGATCTCGATCTCGAGGTAGGGCTTGCCCACAACCCGATCGGCGAAGACGGCTGCGGGTTGGACGGAGGGGACCTGCTTGAGGAGGTTCTCGAGCTCGTACCCGAACGACTCGATGGATTCGAGGGTTGGGCCGAACACCTTGATGCCCATGGGCGCGCGGAACCCGGACTGGAGCATGACGATGCGTGTCTCGATGGGCTGGAGCTTGGGGGCGCTCGTGAGACCCGGCATCTGGGCAGCGTTGACGATCTCGTCCCAGATGTCCTGCGGGGATTCGATCCCCTCGCGCCATTGGCGGTAGGGCTTGCCGTCCTCGTCCTCGATGAGATTGCCCGTGTCGTCGCGGAGGAACGCGCGTCGATCGGTGTCGTAGGCGAAGAGGATGCGCCGGTTGTGCTCGTCGACGATGTACTCGCTCTCGTACTCGATGATGGTTTCGATCATGGAGATGGGCGCGGGGTCGAGGGGGGAGTCGACGCGACCGATCTTGCCCACGGCGCTCTTGACCTCGGGGACGAGCATGATGCGCTTGTCGAGCTCCTTGAGGATGTCGGTCGCTTCCCCGACGGACGCGTGGGGCATGGTGGTCGGCATGTAGAGGAATGCGCCCTCATCGAGCGAGGGCATGAACTCCGAGCCCATGCCCGGGAAGTCGTGGGCGAGTTTGACTATCGGGTCTGTTGCGCGGATCCGATCGGGCATCCACCCCCAGACGCGATCGAACCCGAGCCAGACGGTGGCACCCGTGAGCACCAGCACCAGCACCGGGAGCATGGAGACGAGCTTGTGGCGCAGCGCCCACCCGAGCACACGCGGGAATGCGAGTCGAACGACCCAGAACGCAACGAGCAGGATCGCGATCATCAGCGTGATGAGCACCCCGTTGCCGATCAGGCCCGGCTCGGGCCCGATGGGCTCCCACGAGCGGGTAAGCATCACGAGCACGACGAGCACCACCACGATGTTGATCAACCACACGAGCACGCGTGCGGGCTTGGATTGCGCAATGCGTGCGACGAGCCCGCGCCTGGGCTTATACCCGAGGAGCACATGGGCGACGGCGGGGAGGATCGTCAGCGCGATCACGATCGACGCGAAGAGCGCGAAGGTCTTGGTGTACGCGAGGGGTTTGAACAGCTTTCCCTCCGCGCCGGTCATCGTGAACACGGGGAGGAACCCGACGATCGTCGTGGCGACGGCGGTGAGGACCGCGCCCCCGACTTCCATCGTCGCGTCGTAGATCGTCTCGATGCGGGGCGTGCCCTCGGGGGCGTCCTTGAGCTTGCGGAGCATGTTCTCGGAGAGGACGATCCCCATGTCGACGATCGTCCCGATCGCGATCGCGATGCCCGAGAGCGCGACGATGTTCGCGTCGACGCTCATGAGCTTCATCCCGATGAAGGTGCCCAGCACCGCGATGGGGAGCATCGCGCCGATGAGGATGCTCGATCGCAGGTGCATGACCATGAGGACGACGACGATGAGGGTGATGAGGACCTGCTGCTCGATCGCGGAGTTGAGGGTTTCGAGGGTCTCGTTGATGAGACCGGATCGGTCGTAGAAGGGGACGATGGTGACGCGGGACTCGGTGCCGTCCTCGAGGACCTTGGAGGGCAGGCCCGGCGCGATCTCGTTGATCTTGTCCTTGACGCGCTGGATGGCGGCCATCGGGTTCTCGCCGTAGCGTGCGACGACGACCCCGCCGACGGCTTCGGACCCCTCCTTGGTCAGGACCCCGCGACGCAGCGCGGGCCCGGTGCCGATCTTGGCGATCTGCGAGAGGAGGATGGGCTGCCCGTCACGCGCGACGATCGCGGTTTGTTCCAGGTCCTCGACGGACTCGATGAACCCGATCCCGCGCACGAGGTACTCGGCCCGGTTGATCTCGATGGTGCGAGCGCCGACATCGAGGTTTGACCCGCGCACCGCGTTGATGATCTGGGGGAGGGTGATGCCCGCGGCGCGCATCGCGTCGGGGTTGACATCGATCTGGTACTCGCGGACGAACCCGCCGATGGATGCGACCTCGGAGACACCCGCGACACCCGAGAGCAGGTACTTGACATTGAAGTCCTGGATCGAGCGGAGTTCGTCGAGGTCCCACCCGCCGGTGGGGTTGCCGTTTGCGTCGCGTCCTTCGAGGGTGTACCAGAAGACCTGCCCGAGCGCCGTTGCGTCTGGGCCGAGCATGGGCGAGACACCCTGGGGGAGGGTGCCCGCGGGGAGGGCGTTGAGTTTCTCGAGCACGCGCGAGCGGGACCAGTAGAACTCGATGTCCTCGTCGAAGACGACATAGATCGTGGAGAACCCGAAGACGGAGTAGGAGCGGATGTCCTTGACGCCCGGGATGCCCAGGAGCGCGACGGTGAGGGGGTAGGAGATCTGGTCGTCGATGTCCTGAGGCGATCGCCCCATCCATTCGGTGAAGACGATCTGCTGGTTCTCGCCGATGTCGGGGATCGCGTCGACGGGGACGGGGTTGCGCGGGAGGTTGGCGATCGACCAATCAAAGGGTGCGACGAGCACGCCCCAGAGGATCATGCCCGTGAGGAGGATCGCGACGACGAGTTTCTGGGTGAGGCAGAAGCGGACGATGCGTCCGAGCGGGGATTGGTGGGTGCGCTGATCCATGCTCAGTGCCCCCCGTGATCATGGGCGGGGGCGCCCGCGGGTGGGCGCTTGGGGGTTGGTTGCGACGCGTCGGGCTCGATGGTGCGGAGGACCTCGCCGCATCGGAGCATGGTGGCGCCGAAGTACGGGTTGTCGATCGTCTCGGTGCGCTGGAGCCAGTCCGCGCCGGTGAAGTCGAAGGCCATCGGGCAGTAGGCGATGTAGAGCGGTGCGCCCTCGGGGACACCGAACTGATCGATGAGCGCGAAGATCGCGTTGCTCATGGGCTCGAAGTCGGCGCGGGCGATCTCGATGTCGTCGTAGGGTGCGCTCGGGCGCAGGGCCTTGGCGCTGGTGCGCCAGGTGCCCAGGTCCTCGCCCAGCAGACCCGCAGCGGGTGTCGCGTCGATCGCGTCGATGAGGCGCTGGGCGTGGGTGTTGTACGCGCTCAGGTCGTCGTCCGCGAGCGCTTCCTGCGCGTCGAGGTACGCGTTGACACTGCTGGTATACCCGTTTTTGAACCCGCTGGGGCGTGAACTAGCAGTGCCAGTGGTGGCAGGAGCGTCGGACTCCATCGACATCATGCTCGGCTTGGCTGCGATCTGCATCGAGCTGTCGATCCGGAATGCGCCGTTGGTCACGATCCGATCATTCTCCTTGAGCCCGTCGAGCACGATGTACGCGTTGCCCGCGCGTTGCCCAAGGGTGATCTCCGTCGGGGTGTACCGGAACCCGTTCTCGTCGTCGATCTGGGTGTAGACGAGCGAGCGCGTCCCGGTGAAGAGCACCGCACTCGCGGGGACGACGATGGGCGGGGTGGTGTGTTCCTCGTGTGCGCTCGTGTCGATCATCGACTCGATGGGGACCAGGTCCATCGAGCAGATCGTGCACACGCCCGGGGTGTCGTGGATCTCTGTGGGGTGCATCGGGCAGACATATCGCCCGAGCAGTTCCGGGTCGATCGCGTGGGTCATCCCGTCGAGCTCGACGGCGATGGTGGCGCTGGCGAACATCCCGGGCTTGAGCGTGCGATCGGGGTTGTCGACCGCGACGCGGATCGTCGCGGTGCGGGTCATCGGGTTGATGACGGGATCGATGAACGACACGCGCCCCTCGAAGGATTCCCCGGGGTGTGACTCGACACGGAACGCGACGTGTTGACCCCATCGGATCTGCCCGATCTGGGATTCGTAAGCCTGCAGATCGACCCACAGGTGGGTGAGGTCCGCGATGGTGAGGATGGGCGTGCCCGTCTGGACATACGCGCCCTCGCGTGCGTCGATGTGGGTGATGGTGCCCCCGCGGGGCGCGTCGATGGTGAAGGTGTCCTGATCGTACCCCTCGTGTTCGATTTGATCGATGAGTGACTCGTCGATCCCGTAGAGTCGCAGGCGCTCGCGGGACGCGTTGAGGGTTGCGATTGAACTCTCACGGACGATGTCGCTCATGGTGTTTGATTGTGACGCGGAGATGGCGGCCTGTCGGAGCTCCTCGAACGCCGCGAGCAGCTCGGGGGCGTACATCTGGGCGAGGTGATCGCCCTTGCTCACGCGAGCGCCCAGGAAGTTCGCGTACAGGGTCTCGATGCGTCCGGGGAAGTAGGCGCTGATACGTTCGACGGTGGTCTCGTCGAGTTCGATGGTGCCGAACAATCGGAGGGTGCTCGTGGGGACATAGCGCGAGACGCGTGTGGTCTCCACGCGGGCCGCGATGGTCTCGGACTCGGAGAGCACGAGCGTGTTGGGATCGCCCGTGTCGCCCTCGCGCACGGGGATGAGGTCCATGAAACAGATCGGGCACTTGGCGTCCGGGTCGGGCAGGCGCACGGACGGGTGCATCGAGCAGGTGTACATCTGGGGATCGGTGTCACCACTGTCACTGTCAGATGATGGGTTTTCGTGCCCGTGCGCGTGGGAAGTGACAGTGGGATCTCCGGTGGTGCCCATGCGGACCCCGATTACGAACGCGATCACGATGAGCGCCAGCGCGATGAACGCAGCGGTGTGGTTCCAGATCCAGCGCACGGGCGTGGGGATGCGTGGGGTCTTCATGGGTGGGTCTCCGTGTTCGTTGGTTCGGAGTCGTTGTGGTTGGCGCTCGCGTCGGAGATCCCGATGAGCTCGTGGATCTGGGCGAGGGCGATGCCCTGGGCGCTCTGAGCGCGGAGGGCGCTGCGCTCGAACTCGAGGAGGGTGCGTTGGGCATCGAGCAGGTCGGTGAACCCGCCCGAGCCGGTGCGGAAGGACGCGAGGATGGACTGGATGGACTCGGTCGCTTTGGGGATGAGGGTGTGCTCGTAGAGCCCGGCGCGTCGGCGGGCATCGGTGTAGTCGAAGTGGGCGCGTGCGATGCGGGCGCTCAGGTCGTTGCGGAGCGCGTCGTGCTCATGGGCGAGGGCGAGCCGGTTGGCGATGGACTCGCGGACCTGCGCGTCGTACTTGTCGCGCCAGATGGGGAGGTTGAGGTTGAAGCTCAGGATGAGCGGGTCGTCGCCACTCTCTGGGGTATTGGGGTTGATCGCGTCGTTGGTGAGGATCGTCTCGACCCCGATGCCTAGCTCGGGCTTGCTCGCGTACCGGGCGATCTCGGTGCGGGACTGCTCCGCCCGGACGCGTTCGCCCAGCGCGATGAGTGATGGGTTGGTGTTGCCCGCGCGGGCGATGAGCTCGTCAAGCGTCGCGTCGAGCGCGGGGATCGGGAGATCGGCGATGGGCGCGACGGGCGTGTCGTGAGGGCGATCGAGGAGCGCGTTGAGCTGGGCGACGAGGGGGGCGCGCGAGGACTGGAGCGACACGAGCTGATCGTCGAGCATACCCAGCTCGACCTGCACGCGGACCAGGTCGGGGTGCGAGCCCGTCCCAACCCGGTACCGGGCGCGGATGGAGTCCTCGAACGATGCGAGCAGGCTCAGGCTCTCGCGGGTGATGTCGATGGTGCCATCGAGCTCGTGGAGGGCGGAGAGGGTGGTGATGACGCGCCGGGTGATGGAGCGTTCGATCGCGGTGTACCGGACCCAAGCTGCCCGGGCCTCGGCGCTTGCTGCGTCCTGCGCTGCGCGGCGTTTGCCCGACCAGGGGAGCTGCTGGGAGAGCCCGATGCGGGCCTGCTGGGCACCGACACGGGTCTCGACCTCGTTGGCAAAGAACCCCACGCTCAAACGCGGATCGGGAAGCACGCCCGCCTGGGTGACGCGTTCGCCCATCGCGACCCATTGCTGGTACGCGCGTTCGAGCTCGGGCGAGCGGTACAGCGCCAGGCGCACGAACTCGTCGGGCGTGCTCGGGGTGTCGGTGATCGACGCGGGCGTGTGCGGGTGCTCGTCAGTTCCTACGCGGAAGCGCGAGGGCACGGGCGATGCGGGCGACGATGGGTCGATCGAGCGGGTCAGCGTGTGGGTTGGGCGCGGCGCGAGCGGGTCGCTCGTGCACCCCATGAGCGTCAGCGACGACGCGCACGCGAACAGGATGGTCCGGTTCATGGCAATGGTCCTGGTGAGGTCTGGTCCGAAGAGAACGCGTCACGGGTCGGCATGCGCAGCGCGCACCGTCCCTGTGGGGCGCGTCTCTATCGTTGCCAGACGCCCAGGAGTGCCTGTGCCTGGTTGTGCGAGAACCCCGCGCGGATCGAGCCCATTCGGGCGATCGAGAGGAGGCGCGTGGGGAGTTCGGTCGTGATGAGTTGGATGCTCGCGGGCGGGGCACGCGTCATCGGCATCGAGTCGCGATCACGCGATGGCATGGGCATGGGCTCGGCGGGCGCAGGGGCATCGTCGGGGGTGATGCCGCAGGTGCACGGGCCGTTGCTCATCGCACAGTATGTGCGGACAGTCTCGGTGCCACAACACGAGACCTCGCGGATCACCTCGTGACACCCCATCATCACGCACGGATCAGAACCCATCGCGGGCGCACTGGACTGCGATGAACTCCAGATGGAATACCCCCCCCGCATCCCGAGTAGGGATGCAGCAATGAACAGGATGAGGTGGACGCGGTTCATGTGCAGTTTCAGTCTACCGATTCAGGATCATCCGATCAACAATCGAGACGGCGGAAGTATTTCCAAAAAAACTTTTACCCTCGTCGTGGGGGTAAACATGCGATCACCTTCGCGCGTGCGATATATAGAGTAGCGAGGTTATCGGCGCGGCGGTCCATTCGGTGATTCCCTCCACGAGTCGCGATCAAAATCTGGGACGATGGGGGTTGTGTCGTGGGATCAGATCTGTAGAGTAGCGCGGGGTGATCTCGCAGGATCGTTGCCCATCACACATCACATTGTCTCGTGGAGGAGCGTCATGAAACTTTCGCTTTGTCAAGTTGTCCTGTTCGCCGGGTTGGTGGGGCTGCCCGCAACCGTAGAAGCACAGGTTTCAAGTTCATCGGAAACCCCCGATGTGGTACCGACGACCAAGATGCGACCGCTTGAGCATCGCTCAGCAGCAGTCCGTCGTGATCTTGCTGAACAACGAGGGATTGAGCATTCCGTTGCTCGCATGTGGAGTGAGCTGTTGCTCGATTCGATCCGGCGTGACTTTGCGCGCCCGACGATCCATTCGCGCAACCTGTATCACACATCCGCAGCGATGTGGGACGCATGGGCAGCGTTCGAGCCCGGGACGGATCAGGTGTTTCACAACGAATCGATGAGCTCCGACGATGTGCAACTCGCACGGGAGGAAGCGATCAGTTACGCGATGTATCGGATCCTCCGTCATCGGTTCGCGTTCTCCCCGGCTGCGATCGAGATGTACCCGGAGTACGATATGCTCATGAGTGAACTCGGGTATGACATCTCCATTACGGACACGGCTGGTGATACTCCCGCGGCGCTTGGAAACCGGATCGCGGAATCTGTCATCCAGTTCGGTCTCACGGACGGGTCCAACGAGCAGCTCGATTACGCGAACCTGATCTATGAGCCGGTGAACCCGCCCTTGCTCCCTGACTTCCCGGGTAACCCGGACATGCTTGATCCGAACCGTTGGCAACCGCTCGCGTTGCAGTTCTTTGTTGATCAATCTGGTAACCCGATCCCCACGGGGTACCCGGACTTTCTAAGCCCGGAATGGGGCGAGGTAACCCCGTTCGCGATGGATCAGGACGATGTTCAGGTCAAGCAGCGTGACGGGTTCACCTGGCAGGTCTGGCACGATCCAGGAGATCCGCCACGCATCAACGGCGAGCCCGCAGAAGACCTGCGTTACAAGTGGGGGTATGAGACAGTCGTCACCTGGTCTTCACACCTCGATCCCGCAACGGGGACCATGGTGGATATCTCCCCCGCGACATTCGGAAACGCTCCGATCCCCTCGATCTCGGAGGAGACAGACTTTTATGACAAGCTCAACGGGGGCGATTGGGGTGAGGGGTACGATGTGAACCCGAGCACCGGGTTGCCCTACGAGCCTCAGATGGTGCCATTGGGTGATTACGCGCGTGTCCTTGCGGAGTTCTGGGCCGATGGTCCGGATTCAGAGACTCCCCCGGGTCACTGGTTCTCGGTGTTGCACTATGTCACGGATCATCCAGAGCACAACGGGCAGTTCATGGGTCAAGGTCCCGTCCTCGATCCGCTCGAGTACGATGTGAAATCGTACCTCGCGCTCGGCGGCGGTATGCACGACAGCGCGATCTCTGCGTGGTCGGTGAAGGGGTACTACGACTATCCTCGACCCGTATCCGCGATACGGTACATGTGCGATCGTGGTCAATGCTCAGATCCGAGCATGCCCAGTTTCCATCCTGAAGGCATCAATCTCATCCCCGATTACATCGAAGTGGTCACCGTTGAGACGACCGCGCCGGGTGAGCGCCATGAGCACCTCGCGGGGAGTGAGGGCAAGATCGCGGTCAAGGCCTGGAAGGGTCCTGAGTTCATCAACGACCCAGATACCGATGTCGCAGGCGTGGGTTGGATTCTCGCGGACAACTGGTGGCCGTACCAGCGCCCGAGCTTTGTCAGCCCGCCGTTCGCGGGGTATGTCTCAGGGCACTCGGTGTTCTCTCGCGCCGCAGCGGAGATCATGTCCATGCTCACGGGGAGCGAGTACTTCCCCGGCGGGATGGGCGAGTTCGAAGCGCCGATGAACGAGTTCCTTGTCTTCGAGGACGGGCCGTCCATGGACATCACCCTGCAATGGGCAAAGTACGCGGACGCGTCCGATCAGACATCGCTCTCACGGATCTGGGGCGGGATCCATCCGCCTGCGGATGATCTTCCGGGTCGGTACATGGGTCTGGAGATCGGCCCAGAAGCATTCACAGAAGCACGCAGGTACTACAACGGGCTCAAGTCGTGCCCCGCGGACTTCAAGCCCGACGGGACACTCAACTTCTACGATGTCAGCGGCTATATCGTCGCCTACCTTGCGGACGATCTGCTTGCCGACATGAACGGCGATCTCCAACTCGACGCGATGGATGTGATGGACTTCCTCGATGCGTACACGGGTGGCTGTCCGTAACACGATTGACAGATTGATTCCCTACGCACCCCGCGCTCGCTGCGGGGTTTTATATTGTGTGACTTACTGCATCCCCTTGCCGCATAACAGTTTCGGCATACGCCTTGCTTCGCGCACGCGCGCGTAGTGGTCTCGAAAGTCCGACGATTCTTCGAGTTTTATGCCCACTCCGCGCGCGCGTAGTGTTCGAAAACCCACTCTCTTATCCTGGAAATCTCTGAACTGAGGCGGCTGCCCCAGGACTTATTTTGATTGGGTACTATTCGGTATACGGTAGTGCGTCATATCCATGCGGGTGGAACCCGCAGCCAGACGAAAGGAGTCGTTCATGATTTCACCTAGCCACGCTTCACAACGGGATGAGCTTGTCCACCACGCTCGCGAGCTCGTCAAGGAAGATCAGTTGCAGTTCACCCTCGCGGGGCAATCCCTCGACGCGAAGTTCAGCGAGGAAACAGTGAGGATCGACGATCCTGACCCGCTCGGGCCCGGTGAGACATACGCCGTGGAGGAGTCCCCGGAGCAGGTCCTGTTCATGCGCCTTGTGGCGGCGCTGGATTGTTTGCGATACCCGGATCAGCACCGATACGACAATCACCTGGACTTCCAAGCGAACGCGAGCATTGACGATCGGCGCATGCGTGCGCGGATGGCGGTCCTCGTGCTACTGGCAGCGATCGACCCCAAAAAGGGCGAAGTGATCGATTCATCAATGGGTGAGATCGCATCGATCCCCTCCGAGCTCTGGGAGTATAAAGACAACGAGGAGCAACCATCCTTCGGCGGGAGCGAGTGGATCAACTGGTCTGAGCCAAGATGGGATCATCCAAACGAGCCGTCACCGGGTGTACTCAAGGTGTTTCAGCATGCGATCGATGTAGCGAAGCACGGGAGCATCGAAGCCGCGCGGAAGAGCCGGATCCCCAGCGGGGATGGCCGCCCGTGTGATCATGACGGGAAGAACTCGGCGGATGAGTGTGAGCGATCCTTGCGAGATGTCTCGCGGTTCGTGTGCCATTTCCATTACTGCGTGACGCACTATCGCAAAGAATGGCCATTCCGGTTCGAGGAAGACACACGCAAGGAGCTGCTTGAGATCAAGCTCGACAATCGCACTTGGTGGAATAAGTGGGCAGGGGTCATCACGCGCGCACGGAACGCGATCACATCCGTTGATCGCCCTGAGCTCGCGAGCGCGAAGCAACGGGCGTTTGAGGCATTGAGTGTGATCGCGGATGCGTACCAGGAGCCGCTGATGTACCTCGACGACGAGCAAGCGGGTGATCATCTCTTCCGCAGGGCTCAGGAGTGGCGTGCGGGCGACGAGGACACCAAGCGGCTGCAGACACTCTCGAAGGCGCTCGACGATCTGGAACCCTTGCGGAAGGGGTGCGGGTTGTATCTCGATGAGGTTGAGGATGGGGATCGCGAAGAGCCAAGACCCGTGATCAATCAACAGCAGATGGTACAAGTGGTGATTACACAAGAGCAGAAGATCGTAGAGACAGAGAGCAAACCAGCTCAGCCCGAAACAGTTTCAGAAGTGCAGTCGAAACCGATGAGTATCGATGAGGCTCGGAAGAAGGCAGAAGCCATCGCTCGATCTCAAGGCTGGCCTGTTTACAACGGCAAGCCATCGGTCAACGGGATGGCCAAGCGAGTTGGGTGTAGCCATCATCTCATCTCAAAGGCTCTCGAAGAGAGCAAGATACTCAGGTATCACTTTGATCTGGCCTCTCGTCAGTCCAGTGTGAACTCTGAAGAGGATCGCCTAAGAGAGATTCGCATCCTTGAACGAGAGCAGGATGCAGACAACAAACGCATTCGGTTTGGATGACCTTGCGCGCAAGGTTGCGCGGAAAGCTGATGATGAGAATGTGGGTTCTAGGCTAGAAAACGCAGGTTTCATACCGTTCTCCCGCTTTCCGCGCGCAAACCGCCTAGTCCGTACGCACCGTGTGTTACAGGGTAGTCACTACCCCGCACGGCGCTCCGACTAGGAGACAACGATGTCAACTGAAGTAACCCTCTGGACCGTCGCACGGATCGCGTCCCATTTGGGCGTGGATCGCCACCGGATCGAGTACCTGATCGACGCACGCGGGATCTCGCCCATCGCTCGGGCGGGGATCGCGCGGATCTTCGCGCCCGCCGATGTTGATCGGCTCGCCCGTGAGATCGAGAAGATCGACGCTGAGCGTGAAGGAGGTGCCCTGTGAACCCGCAGACCTCCAACACCAATCACTCGCCTCTGCGTCCTGCGCCGGGGCTTGAGGAGATGCTGAACCGTTCGAGCATCACGCCGCCGACTCCGATCGCCGTGCGTCCCCAGCAGGCCGCCAAGATGATCGGCGTGTCCGAACGGACCCTCCGCGAGCTGATGCGACAGGGCGAGATCCCCTTCGCCAAGCTCGATCGGGCGGTGCTCATCCAAGTCCGCGAGCTCGAAGCGTTCATCGAACGACGCACCACAAAGGGAGGTGCGTCTTGACACACGAGGATTCCAAAAATGGCGTACCCCCGCTGGCGAGCGAGGGCATGCGTAAGAACAGTGATCAGATCCAGTATACCATAAACCACGAGCGCCCGATCGATCGTGTGCTCGATGCGATCCGGGCGCAAGGCGGGAGCGTGAAACAATCGAGCGGGCAATGGATGTGCACCTGCCCCGCGCACGACGATCGCAATCCTTCGCTGAGTGTCAAGCAATGCGACGATGGGCGGGTGCTGCTCAAATGTTTCGCGGGGTGCAGCGTTGTTGCAGTAACCGATGCGATTGGGTTAGAGACGCGCGATCTATTCCCTAATGACACCACTGCCACTGTCAGTTCATGCTCGTACGCACCAAAGAACCCCCGAAGTGACAGTGACAGTGGTGGCAGCACGCCCAAGGCAAACGGATTCGAGCAACTCGACGACGCGATCCGCGTCTACACCCGATCGCTCGGAATACACAATCATCGCTGGGAGTACCACGACGCAAACGGGATCCTGGTCGGCGTGATACTCCGATGGAACACCGAGATCGCAGGGAAGCCGGGCAAGGAGATCCGCCCCATCTCGTTGATCGATGGGCGTTGGGTTCTCAAGGGCATGCCCGAGCCGCGCTCGCTCTACAGGCTTCCTGAGCTGCTCGCATCCAACGAACCCATTATCGTCTGCGAGGGCGAGAAGGCGACGGACGCGGCGGTTGCGTGCGGGTATGTCGCGACCACGAGCCCGCATGGCAGCAAGAACGCGCAAAACGCGGACTGGAGCAGCCTCAAGGGACGAGATGTGGTGATCGTGCCGGACCTCGATGAGCCGGGTTTAGGCTACGCGCGCGTAGTGTTCCGTTTGTGCCAACATGCAGGCGCTCAGCGCGTCCGCATCGTCGATCTTCATGACAAGTGGGACGAGCTTTCCGAGGGTGACGATCTGGCCGATGTGCTCTCGATCGAGGGAGGAGTTACGAACTCCGTCCGCACCAAGCTCGATGCGTTGATCGAGCAGACCCCGCCCGAATCCTCAGTGCACAACAGTGATGTATCCGCGAGCAGCTTTCGCCCCTTTCCTGTCGACATCCTTCCCCAACCCCTCGCATCGTTCGTTTCGCAAGGCGCAGCCGCGATCGGGTGTGATGCGTCCTATGTCGCATTGCCTTTGTTCTCGATGCTCGCGGGTGCGATCGGGAACACGCATGTGCTCAAGCTCAAGAACACACACCACGAGCCCTCGATCATCTGGTCGTGCATCGTCGGGTACAGCGGCACCGCCAAGAGCCCCGCGCTCGATCTGGCAACCCGTCCGCTGCGCACGATCCAGAATCGTCAGCTCATCGAGCACGAGCACGCCCTGCGTCAATGGCGCAACTCGCGCAAGAGCAATCCCGACGAGCAGGACCCGCCTCAGAGCGATCGGTGCGTGCTCGACGATGCGACGATCGAGGGGACAATGTATCTCCTCTCCAACAACCCGAGGGGGGCGCTACTGATCCGCGACGAGCTCGCAGGATGGCTCGACTTCGATCGGTACACATCGAACTCGAACGGCATCGGGTCTTCGCGATGGTTGGAGCTCTTCAGCGGGCGCTCGGTGCACATCGATCGTCGCACGCAGGACCCGATTCATATCCGTCGCGCGGGCATGAGCATCACAGGGGGCATCCAGCCGGGCATCCTTCGCCGCGTGCTCAGCCGATCGTTGCTTGAGAACGGGCTGGCAGCACGCATGCTCTTCGCCATGCCGCCTCGGACCCCCAGATGCTGGCGTGATGACGATCTCAACCCAGAGATCCAACGCCAGATGCAACAGCTCGTTGATCGTCTCCATGCGCTCACCATGGATACCGCGCCTCCATTGGCAACCCCGGACGATCCGCAACCCCACGCCCTCGGGCTCACACCAGATGCAGCCCGTCTCTTCCATTGCTTCTTCGACGAACACCACGCTTCGATGGTCTCTGAGGACGAGCACATCACCGCCGCCTGCGTGAAGCTCGAGTCGTACTGCGCACGATTCGCACTCATCATGCACCTGGTCCGCGAGGCAGCCAACGACCCGACCCTCGAAGACCCCGAGCGGGTCGATGCTCGCTCGTTACAAGTCGGGATTGATCTCGTCGAGTGGTTCAAGCATGAGACCAAGCGGGTCTATGCCATGCTCGCGATGGACGAAACACAACAGGAAGACCAACGCGTCATGGACTGGATCAACAAGCAAGGCGGCGCTGTCTCCGTCCGCGAGTTCTCACGCGGACTCGCACGCTACAACGATGCAAAGCGTGCCGAGATGAAACTCAATGAGCTGGAGAAGGCAGGGTACGGCTGGTTTCAAGGACGACCACCGCACGGCAAGACCCAAGAGTTTGTCCTCTGCGACAAGTATCGAGCGGGTTCTGCCATCACTGTCACTGCCACTTGCCCCCCGCAAACACCCAAGAACACCCGAAGTGACAGTGGCGCGAGTGGGCGCTATCCGGTACCCTCCAATAGGAAAGGACAGTAATCATGGCCTCCATCTCACGAGACAAGAACGGCACAAAACGCATCCTCTTCGTCGATGCCAACAAGAAGCGACACACCATCCGTCTGGGCAAGGTGAGCGTGAAGGCCGCCGAGTCGTTCAAGGCCCGGATCGAATCGCTGATCTCCTCGCACCGAACGGGCAGCGCGATCGATGCCCAGACCGCCGATTGGGTCGCCACGCTACCCGACGAGATACACGAACGCCTGGAGCGTGCTGGTTTGGTTGCTCCGCGCGTTCGCTGCGAGCAGCATACGCTGGGCGATCTGCTCAAGTCCTGCTTCGAGTCGATGAGCGTAAAGGAATCGACCCGCACGCGCTACAAGCAATCCCGCCGGTTGCTCTTCGAACGATTCGGCGAAGGTCGCCCGCTCAACGATATCACACCCCGCGACGCGGACGCGTACCGCTCATGGCTTGAGTCGAAGGACTACGCGCCCGCGAAGGTGGCAAAGGAGATCGTCATCGCACGGATGTTCATGAAAAAGGCCGTGCGATGGAGCATGATCCAGAGCAACCCATTCGAAGGGGTGATCGCGGGCGCACAGACCAATCGTGACCGCCTGTTCTATCTCGAGCCCGACAAGGCCCAGCGCCTCATCGACGCGGCTCCGAGCGCCGACTGGCGCTGCATCATCGCCCTCGCCCGCTGGGGTGGGCTCCGGTGCCCCTCCGAGGTTCTACTCGTTCGTTGGGCGGATGTAGATTGGGCGAACCTACGCCTGCGTGTCCGCTCACCCAAAACCGAGCGCCACTCGGGAAAGTCCGAACGCATCATCCCGCTCTTCCCCGAGCTCCACGCAGTGCTACTCGACGCGTTCGAGCTGGCCGACAGTGGGGCGGAGTTTGTGATCTCAGGCTATCGGGACGCAACCGTGAACCTGCGGACGCAACTCTTGCGGATCATCGAGCGTGCCGGTCTGGAGCCCTGGCCGCGCCTGTTCAATGCCATGCGTGCCAGCCGCGCGACCGAGCTGGCAGCGGAGTATCCCGCAGCCGTCTGCACCGCGTGGATGGGTCACACCCAAGCGGTTGCCCAAACGCACTACCACATGGTCCGTGACGAGGACTTTGATCGGGCGACTGGAAAGAGTGGCGCAGAAAGCGGCGCACTCAGCGCGCACAACGCGGCGCAGCAGCGGTCGGCAATAAACGGTGAAGAACCGTGTGAATCCCCAAAAACAGCGCAAGGACCTGGGCTTTAGCCGGTCCTCGCATCTGATCTCACCTTGCTGCTCGAAGCAACGAATGGGCCTGGCGGGACTCGAACCCGCATGGGTTTTACCCCGGCGGATTTTAAGTCCGCTGCGTATACCGATTTCGCCACAGGCCCGGTAGTTGCATTGTAACGGGTTCATTCGCGGCTGCGACTCAGTTTTTCGGCGATGGTGCATCTGGGTAGCACCGCAGACGAAATGGATCTGAGATCACAAGCATCAGACCCCTGAGCGTCGAGGCCATCCATACCCCTGTGGCTTCGGCGTTTTTTGTTTCGTCCCTAGCTGTTGCACGCTTTGCATGTTCCGTACAGCGTGATGTCGTGGCGTGTGAGTCTGAAGCCATCAGGTGTCATGTGGGAAAGGTTGCCGGGGCAGGCATCGACCTCGAAGGCCTTGCCGCACGATTCACACATGAAATGGTGGTGGTGGTCCTTGCCGGCCATCTCATATCGAGGCGGCTCACCAGGAAGCTCGACGGGGACAATCTCGCCCAGTTCCTCAAGCGATCGAATCGTTCGGTAAACCGTTGCCATGCTTACCGTTGGAACGATCTCTGACGCCCGGTCCATGATTTCCTGAGGCGACATCGGATCGCCGTCCTGCGTAAACAATGAACGTATCGCTTCGCGCTGTGGCGTCTGCCTTTCCATGCCCAATCATAGTTTCAAGGGGTGCGGATTTGATGGAAAGCGCGATTTCTCGTTTGCAAACTGGGATGTCCCTCCCAAGAATCAAAGGACAGAATCGTTGATTTCGTCCAAGGAAAGAACTTTCCCAAGAAAGGGAGACAGCATGACTCAGGAGTACCCTCACGCAGAAGCAGTCGCGGCCTCACTCAAATGGCAGTCGAGCAGCGTGGGCGATCAGGCGGGCAAGCCGAGGATCGATGAGATCTACGCGTGCGATGTCTTCGACATGCGCAAGATGCGAGAACGCCTGCCCAAGCATGTGTACAAGAGCATGATCAATACGATCGAGAAGCGCAAGCGCATCTCTATGGAAGACGCCGAGGTCATCGCCACTGCGATGAAGGACTGGGCGATCGAGCGCGGCGCGACCCACTACACCCACTGGTTCCAGCCCATGACCGGGCTCACCGCTGAGAAGCACGACGCGCTCGTGACGCCTGATGGCGAGGGCAGCGTCGTTTATCGCCTCTCGGGCAAGAGCCTCGTCCAGGGCGAGCCCGACGCGTCGAGCTTCCCCTCCGGCGGCTTGCGTGCCACCTTCGAGGCACGCGGCTACACCGCCTGGGACCCGACCTCTCCTGCGTTCATCGTCCGGGGTACCAACTACGCCACGCTCTGCATCCCCACGGCGTTTGTCTCGTGGAATGGCGAGGCGCTTGACAAGAAGACCCCGCTACTCCGCTCGATCGACGCGCTCGACAAGCAGGCACGACGCATCCTCAAGATCTTCGGCACAGACGAGGGCGTCCGCTCCGTCGAGTCCACGCTCGGCTCCGAGCAGGAGTATTTCCTCGTCGACCGCAACCTCTACTACGCCCGCCCCGACCTCATGAGCTGCGGGCGCACGCTGTTTGGCAACACGCCACCCAAGCACCAGCAGCTCGACGACCACTACTTCGGTTCCATCCCCCCGCGCGTCAACGCGTTCATGGCTTCGTTCGAGGAGGAGCTCTTCCGCCTCGGCGTGCCGGTACAGACCCGGCACAACGAGGTCGCGCCGGGCCAGTATGAGATCGCGCCGCTCTTCGAGTCGACGAACATCGCGTGTGATCACCAGGCCATCCTCATGGACACGCTCAAGCGTGTTGCCGGCCGCTACGGCTTCGTTGCGCTCCTCCACGAGAAGCCCTTCGCCGGCATGAACGGGTCGGGCAAGCACAACAACTGGTCCATGTCCACCGACACCGGCGTCAATCTCCTCGACCCGCAGGACGAGACCCACACCAACACCCAGTTCATGACGTTCCTCTGCGCGGTCATCCGCGCGGTCCACCTGCATGGCGACCTCATCCGTGCGGCGATCTCTGGTGCGAGCAACGACCACCGCCTGGGTGCCAACGAGGCGCCGCCCGCGATCATCTCGATCTTCCTGGGCGATATGCTCACTGACCTCATCGAGCAGATCGAGAAGGGCGATACGAAACGTACGCTCAAGGGCGGTGAGCTGACCCTCGGGGCGCGCACGCTTCCATCACTCAAGCGTGACTCGGGTGATAGAAACCGCACCAGTCCCTTCGCCTTCACCGGCAACAAGTTCGAGCTGCGTGCCGTGGGTTCCACCGCTTCGGTCGCGTGGCCGAACACCATCATCAACGCGATCGTGTCCGAGAGTCTCGACTACATCGCGACCCAGATCGAAGGCAAGCTCGGCAAAAACCCGACCGAGGCCAAGCGTGATCAGGTCGTCCAGGGCGTGCTCAAGGAGATCGTCAAGGACCACAAGGCGATCATCTTTAACGGCGACAACTACTCGCAGGAGTGGGAGGACGAAGCCGAGAAGCGTGGTCTCCCGAATCTCCGCTCTACGGCTGACGCGTTGCCCGCGCTGCAGAAGTCCGAAGCCAAGAAGATGTTCCGTAAGTACAAGATCCTCTCCGCGAGCGAGCTCGAATCGCGCGTCGAGATCTTCGCGGAGAAATACATCACCGAGGTCTGCATCGAGGCCCAGCAGATGGTGCACATCGCCCGGACCATGATCCTCCCCGCGGCCGTGCGTCACCAGGGCAACCTCGCGAACACGATCAACGCCAGCGAGCAGGCCGGCGCGTCGTGCGACGGGCTCCGCGGCACCCATGAGTGCTTCTTGGACCTCGTCCAGCAGTTCCAGGACCAGATCAGCGAAGTCGAGGAAAAGGTCCACGTGCCCGAAGTCGCTACCCTCAAGCAGTGCACGCACTGCCGTGAGGTCCTGCTGAGCGCGATGAACAGTCTTCGCGACAGCGCTGATGCCCTCGAGCGCCTGGTCGAACGTGATCTCTGGCCGATGCCTACATATCAGGAACTCCTGTCGCTCCGTTAAACGCGGGTTGGCATACCCCAAATTTGGTGGAAGCTCCGGGCCCTGCCCGGAGCTTTTTCGTGCATTCAGGCCAATGTTGACTCAGCGTTGAGGAGAGTTGCGTGTTTCACAGTCACTGAGCGATGTACCCCAGCAGCTTGCCCGAAATCCTCGTCGTGCCACCCGACCGCTTCGAGTGGACGAAACCGGAGATCGATCGATGAGACAAGACCAGTCAACCCCTCGCTTCCGCGTTGGCATCTCAACCAAGCTGCTCTGCATCTCGCTCGTTGTGCTGTTCGCGGTTGTGGGCGTCAACTATGCGGTTTTTATGAGCGGATATCGGGAATCGATGCTTGATGCATACGAGGACAAGGCGTCATCATTCACCGCGGTCGCGGATGAAGCGAAATCTGATGCGTCGGTCAAGTTCATGGATGGCACGATCAATGTTGAGAAGCTCCTCGCTGAAGCTCAGGAGCAGATGGAAAAAGGCGCATCATATCAGGACACGAGGTTCTTCAACGCGATACCCGTCATTGTCGGCTGGCACGATGCCGCGAAGGCCGCTGAAAAAGAGCACATCGCGTTCGAGATCGTGGCGCACGAAACACGTAATCCTGATAACGCGCCAGAGAAAGGTGGGTTCTCTGATCGACTCCTCACGGAACTTACCAGTGGCTACAAAGCAAACGGGCAGTCCACGGTCTCTCGCGTGAACGAAGAGACCAACACGCTGCACTACATGCGTGCGATCGCCCTCGATGAGTCATGCATGAGCTGCCACGGCGATCCTTCCAAGTACGACACACGAGACGAGCAGGGCAACTACGACGGTCGTGATGTGCTTGGATTCCGCATGGAGAGCTGGCCCGTCGGCTACATGCACGGCGCGTACGAGGTCAGGATGCCGCTTGAGTCCCTCGACGCAAGCGTTGCGGGTTTCTTCACCAAGGGAATGATGTTTACCATCCCGCTCGTTGTCCTTGCAATCGGGATCTTCGTCATCTGTACCCGACGGCTGATCGGACGACCCATGGCAAGGGTGGTCGCCATCATGCAGGATGCGGGGAAAGGTGACCTGACCGGCCGCTTACAGATCAAATCCGGTGATGAGATGGGGACGCTCGCGCAGTGGTTCAACACGCTACTGGACAATCTCACCGCCATGATCGGCGAAGTCCGTGCGTCGTCCCAGTCCGTGGCCTCAGCATCAGGCCAGATCGCCGCATCCGCTGAAGAAATGGCGACCGGTCTTCAAGAGCAGGAGCAGCAGACACAGCAGGTCGCCGCCGCGGTCGAGGAGCTCAGCCAGTCCGTCGGTGAGGTCGCGAGCAAGTCCTCCGAGGCAACCAAGGCATCCGAGGAAAGCCAGCACCGCGCCGAAGAAGGTGGTGCTATTGTCCGAGATACCGTCCAAGAGATGGAAGGAATCGCGGGAGAGGTCAACGCATCGGCGCAGACGGTGAGTTCGCTGGGCGAGCAGAGCCAAAAGATCGGTGAGATTATCGCCGTGATCAATGACATCGCAGACCAGACCAACCTCCTGGCCCTGAACGCGGCCATCGAGGCGGCCCGGGCTGGCGAGCACGGTCGAGGTTTCGCGGTTGTTGCGGACGAGGTGCGCAAACTCGCCGAGCGCACGACGCAGGCAACGGAAGAAGTCTCAAGGAGCATCCAGGGGATCCAGACCGAGACCACGTCCGCGGTGGGGCAGATCGAGTCGAGCTCCGGTCGGGTTGGGCGTGGTGTCGACCTTGCGAATCAGGCCGGTCGCTCGCTCGAAACCATTGTCAGCGGTTCTAAAAGCGTACAGAGGATGGTGCAGGACATCGCGGCCGCGGCAAACCAGCAGGCCAGCGCGTCCGATGAGATCGCCAGAGCGATTGAGAACATCTCGACGGTGACACGTCAGTCGAGCGAGGGCGCAGGTCAGGCGTCTCAGGCCGCCGCGGATCTGGCGCACCAATCCGAGCATCTCATGGGCTTGGTCGACAAGTTCAGGACAAACTAAGGTGGATCAACTCACGCATCGCGTGTGGTCCACTCCTGATCCACGTACCGAAGCATCGTGCCGGTTGGGTTCTTGTCACGGAGTTCCGGAGGCAGCGCCCACTCATCGACCTGGTCGTAGCAACGCAGTGCCGCGAATCGATGAATCGCAGTCGGCATACCGACTGCAGTGAAGCCGGGGTGCCCGGTAGCCGGGTACGGCCCGCCGTGCACCGTCGCCGCGTTTACGGATACGCCCGTCGGGACTCCGTTGTGGATCAGGCGGCCAACGCGCAGCCGAAGCTCACGGACGAGCTGGGCGTGCAGGGCGCGATCCTGCTCGGATCCATCATGATGGATGGTGCCGGTGAGATTGCCCTCGAGCTTGCGAGCGACTTCGACGAACTGATCGTCAATGTCGCAGACCACCAGCAGCGCCGCGACGCCGAACATTTCCGTTTGCAGTTCTTGATGATTTTCGAGAAAACGTGAGGCGCTGACACGCAAGAGCGTGTGCTCATAGCGTGCCGCGTCCCCCGGCATCGGGTTGCCACCGATGATCCGTTCTGCGCCCTGCTCGATGTTGTGTAGCACCGCGTCGTGCAGGGAATCGACACCATCGTGGCTGAGCATGACATGTGGCTCAGCTTCGCTGAGGTGCTGCGTGAGCCTTGCGATCATCGCCTCACTCTCCTCGGATTCGCTCAGCACGATGAGCCCCGGGCAGGTGCACTGCTGGCCGCTCGCGGCGAGCATGGAGTCCGCGATCGATTGGGCGATGTCGCCTCCCCTTGTGCCCACTGCGCCAGGCATCAAAAACATCGGATTGATGGAGGAGAGCTCGAGATAGGCCGGTGTCCCGGTCTCGTCGGCGGCTTTCTTCATCGCGAGGCCCGCCTTCTGTGAGCCGGTGAACCCGAACGCGCTGATCTCGGGCATCCGGATGAGCGTAAGCCCATCTTCTGGAGAACAGTGGTAGAACATCTGGACCGTCCCATCAGGCATACCCGTGCTCTTCGCGGCTTCATGCGCACACTCAGCGAGCAGACGAGTGGTGGCCGGATGCAGCGGGTGCCCCTTCGCGATGATCGGGTTGCGGGCCGCGATCGCGGCTGCAAAGTCGCCTCCCGCGATCGCGTTATACGCCAGCGGAAAGTTATTGGGACCGATCGTGAGCACGCCGCCACCCAGCGGCTCGTACATCGAGCGGAGGTTTTTATCTGTATCGATCCGTGCCGAGACCCACTCACCGGATCGAACACAGCCAGCGGCCTGCCTGAGCTGATCGATTGTGCGATCCATCTCCGACTCCATCAGGCGGGGTGATATTTCCAGGCCTGTTTCCAGGTGCGCCATTTCAGCGATCGATTTCCGGCGCTCATCGATCAGCGAAGCGTGCGAATCAAGAAAGGCAGCAACACGCTGGGGATCAAGGGTATTGAGTTCTGAGGCGGCCTCGGCAGAGCAGCGGGCCATGCGCTCGAGCGTCTGGCGTGAGCTGACGGGGTACGCTCCTTCGAGCTTCTCGCCCGTTGCGGGGTTCGTGGCAGAGAAGGTTTCACTTGACGGGTCTTCCGCCCAGGAACCAGCAATCAGGATCGGATGTGTCGTGCTCATGTGAGACTATATAGAGATGATGCGTCAAGAGCGCGTAATCGGACCTGAGCGCGGGTTGTGACGATTGGGGTGCAGGAACTCTCCTGGATTACCTCGCTTGACAGCGAATGCATATGGACAAATGGTGGGCAGTCTGAACCTGGAGGACCCGCGATGCCCCGAAGCAATCAACCTATCCGTACTTTCCTTGGTGCCCTCGTGCTCAGCGCGGGGTTCGCGACCCCCCTTGCATTGGCAGACGAATCAGCCAACGAACAACCTCAGCTTGGGGAGACAGAGTCGCGTCAACAGGACGCAGCCGGTAACGACAAGCAGCCCACCGCAACGAAACGAGACAGCGCCGATTTCGTCGAGGTCCGTGTGAGCCTGCCCGACGGGCGCACCTTTACACGACTAGAACCAAAGCGGAACATCAGCGCTCGTTACACACGCAAGGGCAGTGCGCCGGCCAGTACCAGCCGACGAATGTCCGATGGCTCACGCATCAGCGTTGCTTCCCGCAGCGTCCGCGGGGGCAGCAACGCCTCTTCAGTCCGGATCGGCGGCTCCAGCGGCGGAGGGGGCGGCGCGAGCTCGTCTAGCGGTGGTGGTGGCGGTGGTGGAGGCGCTGCAGCGAGCAGTGCGACCAAGGGATCGAGCGGCTCAGCAGGGGTGCAAGCACCTGTTGAGGCCAAGGCATCCGGAGGTGGCATCTTCTCCTTCGGGAGCGAAGGCAGCAACTCCGGTTCGGCCAACGCTCCGAGCAGCAATGCATCGGGCTCAAGCGCCGGCCGCCAGTCCGTGCCCACAATCGGCGAGCCATCGTACGACCGTGAAGGAAACGCCACAGGCGGTCAGCGGGTCGAGTTCCACGATGCGGGCATGAGTGCCGCGGTCATCGGCAATCGGGTCTATTTCAATAATGTCGAACTCGTCGTGGCCGATCAGCCGTTCCAGGTGATCTCTGGGACGCGCCTGGAACACAACTCGGCGATCATGGAAGACGGACGCCTTGGGAGCGGCGGCACCGGCGCCCTGGGTTCTTTCAACACCCGGAGCAGTTCGATCAAGCTCGAGTTCGAGTCTGATACGACCGTGACGTTGATGCTCTACACACAGTCGCAGAACAGCTTTAATCCGGAGCGAGACATGCGCACATGGACCGTTCGCATCCGGTGATCGATCGATCTCACGCCCCTGAAGAGCCGATACACTCTGCATGGGCCTGATTGATGAACTGATCCTCAGCCTGACACCCGAGCCGAAATCGGCTCGGGTGTTTGTGATTGAGCCAAGCGAAGCGCTCGCAGAGTCCCTCGCCCACGTCCTCACCGATCGTGATGCGAACGACATTGCGATGCAGGCTCATCACCGCGATCGCACGGCGATGGCCGTCTCTCGTGGCCTTCTGCAACTGGGGGGATGCGCCTTAACCGGATGCAAACCGGGAAGTGCCAGCCTCATGCGGGATAGTGCGGGGAGGCCTCGGATCGCGGGAAACAAACGAGAAGAGATGGATCTGAATGTCACTCGCCGTCGCGGATGTGTTGCGATCGTCGTCTCCAGAGGCGGGCGTTGCGGGATCGATGTGGAAGCCGTGGGAGATGAAAAAGAATACCGAGAAGTCTTGAATGCGATGTGTGTTCAAGGCATCGGTGTGGATGAAAAGGCACCGCCCGACACTTTGTATCGACGCTGGTGTAGCTTTGAGGCGGTACTCAAGGCAGACGGCAGGGGACTCGGTGCGCAGCTCGCCGAGGTCAGTTCGACGGAACGGTCAAGCCGGTTCGGCGAGCGGTGGGCATGCGGATCAGTTATTTGGACACTCAGCGCGATCTCTGTCCCTGAGGGTTACGTAGGAATGGTGGCCGTTGAGAACGGTCTGCGCCTGTCCCATGCGCCGATCCAGACTCACCGGTAAAGGTCGTCACTATCGCGCAGTCTCTGCGCTTCTGCAGAATCTGGGCAACCCTACAGTGTTCGGTGGGGCTCCCCAAAGCGGGGAGCGGGAACTGCCGATAGATTTCAGGAATTCCCGGATCAGTCTTCGCGGTCGGTGTGAGATCGTGTTCTGAGCCCGTCAGCGGTGAGGGAGCTGTACGAGTCAGCGAATGACATTGACCCAGAGCCAACCCAGTTCGAAGAGCGTGCTTGAATCGATCAAATCGATGCTGGTTCTGTATGGCTCTGTGCGCTCGACCCCGCTCGCCAGGCGTGCCGGTCGGAGCCTGCTCGATCTTCCCCTCGTGCGTGGAACAATCCTCTCTCACCATGCCGAGAACGCCCAGTTCTGTGCCCAGCGCTTCGGGCTTGAGGGGCTGGACCTGCGTGTGATCGTGGACACGGAGAGCACCGCACCAACCCGTGAGCCCGAGACCGAGCTGGGACAGGTGAGCTGTCGGATTGAGCAGGATGCCTCGCCTATCCGGGGTGTCGCGGGGGTCCTGAGTGACGCGACTCGTGAGATGGACGATCAGGACTACATCATCGTCAGTTCGGGTGCCCAGATCTATCTTGAACGCCTTGACGACCTGGTCCACGCGATGGCGAGAAAGCAGTCGGACGTCACGCTCGTCTCGGCACGCGATGCCTCGCCCGTGGGTGTCTGGCTCATCCGGGTGGGCGTGCTCCGCTCGATCAAGCCCGTCGGGTACGTCGATCTCAAGGAGCAGGCGCTTGAATCGTGGAAGCACGATCATCGGGTCTCGGTCGTGGAGCGTCCTCGGGCGTACGTCCACCCGGCCAGGTCGATCAGCGAATATCTCGATGCGCTCCGCGCGCACGCATCCGGGTACGGCGCGGGCTCAACCATTGACGAGGACCCGTACCGTGAGGACTGGGAGAGCTCATTCAGCATCGCTGAACCCGGCTCGAACGTGGCCGAGGGTGCGATTCTTCATGACTCGGTGGCGCTGACTGGCTCCGAAGTGGGACGCGGGGCGGTGGTCGTTCGATCTGTCCTGTGCCCCGGGGCGAAGATTCTACCCGGCGCCCGCGTCACCGATCAGGTCGTCACGGGCACGGTCAGGAAGGGGCGGAACGCATGAGTCTCGTTGAGTCCCGATATGGATGGAGCGCCCGCCATGTTGTCATGGTGATCGTGCTGCTCGGTGCGGCGATCTACGCCGGCTTCGATCAGTGGAAAGATATCCTCATGATCGCGAGCAAGGACGAGGAAGCCAGCCACATCTTCCTGGTCATCCCGATCGCCATCTGGCTTGTTTGGATCCGCAGGGTCCGTTTCCGTCGATGCCCACCCCGCCCCAGCTGGGTCGGATTTGTGATGATCATCGCCGGGTATCTGCTCATCACCGTCAGTCTCCGTACGGCGTTCCAGGCAGGCCTGCACGGCGGTGCCGTGCTTATGGCGGTGGGGGCGATCATCGCGGTGGTGGGCACGCAGGTCGCCGCGAACTTCTTCCCGGCGGTCGCGATCCTCGCGCTGCTGGTGCCGATTCCGGGCAACCTGCGCCTCGCGATTGCGGGCCCATTGCAGAACGCAACGGCCCGCGTGACAACCGGGATGCTCGAGATGATGGGCTTCTACGTCGAACGGTCGGGCAACCTTGTCAACATCAACGACATGCCTGTCGCGGTCGCAGAGGCGTGCAACGGGATGCGCATGGTCTTCGCGCTGCTGCTCGTGGCGTATGCGTTTGCCTTTACGGTCCCCTTGCGGAACTCTGTCCGCCTGGTGGTGCTGCTGCTGAGCCCCGTTGCCGCGATCATCTGCAATGTGCTTCGCCTCGCGCCGACCGTTGTCATGTACGGCAACCAGGAACGCCTGCCCGAGGGCTGGCCGGACGGCTTCCATGACATCGCAGGGTGGCTCATGCTCCCGCTGGCGTTCCTGATGTTGCTCGGCATCACCCGCGCCCTGCGTTGGGCGATGGTGCCGACTTACCGATTCACACTCGCAACGCAATCGAGCTGAGGCCACCGTGTTCAACAAGCTTGCCATCCCGTCCGCACTCATCGCCCTCGTGGTGATCGGTGCGCTGAGGTCAAGCCCGGCCGAGTCTGCCGAGGTCAACCGCTACCACGAGGAGGTCAAATCGATCATCGAATCGATCCCCGTGGACATCAATGGTTGGCAGGGCGAGAAAGTCCCGCTGCCTCAGTCTGCGACGAACCTGCTGCGTCCGAACGGGCTCAATGCCCGTCGATATGTGCACAGCGAGCGTGAGCTCAGCGCGACATTGATGATCGTGCAGTGCCGGGACGCGCGCGACATGGCGGGCCACTACCCCCCGCGGTGCTACCCGGCGAACGGCTGGCTGACACCGGATGATTCGCAGGACAAGTTCACATCCGTTGATGGACAGCGGATGGCAAGGTACGAGTATCATCGTCTCGCCGGACAGAATGAGCGGGATATCACTGTTTACAACGTGTTCGCGCTGCCGACTGGCGAGCTGAGCGTGAGCATGCGTGATGTCTACCGCCTGAGCGCAGACTATCAGTACCGCTATTACGGTGCGGCTCAAGTGCAGATCATCATCGACGGTACGGTTGACCCTGCCGATCACGAATGGATCCTCAACGAGATGTACTCGATTGTTCGTTCGTCGATCGATCGTGTGCGATCGACGGACGTGGAGACGGCTCCAAAGGAAGGGAGCGCATCATGAACGCGAATCAGATGAACTGGGATATGGACGGAGAGCAGCACCAGTCGAACCCGTTTGTGATGCTCCACAGGAACCTGCGAGGCAAGTACATCCTCGTCATTGTGCTCGGTCTGCTTTTCGGCGTGTCCGGTGCGGTGCTTGGTTACATGTCACGCAAGCCGCTCTACGCGAGCACCGGCATTGTGCGTATCCAGCCCGAGCTGCCAAAGGTTCTGTACGAGAGCGAGCAGAGCACCGCCCCAAAGATGTTCACGAGCTTTGTGAACTCGCAGGCGCAGCTTATTGGGAATGTTGATGTCGTCAAGTTGGCTCTTGAGAGCGACGCGGTCAAGAGCATGGAAGCCCGACGAGGGGTGTTGTTCGACCTCGACCAGGTGATGGATCGCCTTCAGATCCTCCCGGACCGACGCGCGCAGGAGATCATCCGGGTCACCTATGAGCACACAGACCCAAGGGTTTCGCAGGTGATCGTCGATTCGGTCCTGACCGCGTACATTGAGAAGTACGGCAAGGAAGGGAGCATCAAAAACCCCGGCGTTGTGAGCGTTCTCAAGCTCCGGCAGCAGGAGCTGAACAGCGAACGGAATCGGACAGACGCCAGAATCGCCGATATCGTCAAGGAGTTCAAGACTGAGAACCTTGAGCCGCTGATCGAAGAAGCCACGAAGCAGCTCAGCGGGTTGAAGGCAGAGCAGGCAGAAATAGAACGATACCTCGGGCGGCTCGCTTCTACCGAGAACGGGGAGGTCGTCCGGGTTGTTCCGGAGACGCCTGAGGAGGCGTCGCTCAGGGATTCTCGCATGGCCTCGCTCGTCCAGCAGCGGGATGCGCTCATCGAGAATCGCGACCAGATGATGATCGCCGAGGGGCTGCGTGCCGAGCATCGCGACGTCCGGCGTGTCACCTCGATGATCGAGAAGCTGCAGAAGAACATCGATGATCGCATGGAACAGCTCCGCTCGGGCGAAGACCTGGTGCTGTACGACGACGAGGGGAACCCGCTCCCAAGCGAATCGCTCCTCAAGGCGCGTCAGGCAGAACTGCAGGGTGAAGTGAAAGAGGCGTCGGCCTACGCGGAGCGTCTGTTCACGAGCTCGCTCGCGCTCGCCTCGCTCCGCAAGGACCAGGAATCCATACAGACCCGCCTTGCAGAGGTCAACACACGACTCGACATGATCGAAACGGAGTCCAAGCTCGAAGACAACTCCTCGATCTCGGGCAAGATCAGCATCGCATCCAAGCCGATCGAGGCGCGTGCGCCGACGTCCGATCCGCGGATCAAGATGGCCGCTGCGGGATTTGTTGGAATGGGGTCGCTGCCCGTCATCGCCATCATCGCGCTTGGGTATCTGAGTCACCGCGTGAAGTATTCCGATGACGAGGTTCTCACGGGTGCGCACGCGGGCATCGTCGGGATGCTCCCGGATCTGGGCAACTCGCTCGAGGACCAGGAGCTTGCATCCGCATCCGCGTTCGCGGTCCATCAGATCCGCTCGCAGCTGCAGATCAAGAACAAGGAGCAGACAAGCCGCGTCTACGGCGTCACCAGCCCCGCCCCGGGGGATGGAAAGACGAGTCTGATTATCGCGATGGGACTCTCCTTCGCCGAGAGCGGGAATCGGACACTGCTGGTAGATCTGGACTTCATTGGGCGCGGTCTGAGTATTCATTTCGGACACTCGCGTGCGCCCAGTCTCGCCGATCGGTTGACTGAGACCGAGGAAGTTTTGCAGCTCGTCCATGAAACCGAGTTCCCCGGGCTATCGATCCTGCCAGCGGGTTACGGTGATGACATGCGTGTCAGCAAGCTCTCGCCTCGCAGTGTTGAGGCACTCCTGGAGCCGCTCAAGGCTGAGTACGACACGATCCTGATCGACACCGGCCCGATCCTGGGCAGTGTTGAGGCGGCCTTCGTTTCGCCGCAGGCCGACGGGGTCATGCTCGTTGTTGGTCGCGGACAATACAAGCCCCTCATCAAGAAGGCGATCGATCAGATCCACGCGGTGGACGGCACGATCGCGGCGACCATCTTCAATCGCGCGTCGATGCACGAGATTCGCCACTCGACGAGCAGCATGTCCGTGCATTTCTCTCGCCAGTTCTCCCGCCAGCAGCAGGAACACGAGCATCGTCAGGGCAACCGTGTCGGGCCGGTCGCGGGTTCGCTCTTTGCCGGGCGCCGCACAGACGCGAACGGTGTCAAGCTCAGGAAGGTTGAACCATGATCGCGACGGGCGTTCAGGGGGAGACTGCGAAGGAGACGCAGGACACGCACACGCTTTGGGGGCTCACGCCAGCCCAGCTTCACGCCAGATACTGGAAATCGCGCGGCATCCAGATCATACCGGTCGGTTCACCGGGTATCGAGATCGATAAGCGTGCCGAGCTGTACCTCTTGGTAAGCAGAGATCACCTCGTGATCATGCAACTGCACAAGGCGCTGGACCTGATGTGCTGGCTGAACCCAGACCTGCTGATGATCCGCCTGCGTCAGAGCGAGCAGTCGGAGTATCGCGAGGTTGTCGAGGCACGCGCGGACGGGCAGTTCCTGAGATTCCGCCGTGAGTACGAGTCGAACCGGAGCAAGCGTCAAGCACGGGTTGCGCTGACCACCAATCCTGATATCGCCTTCGACTGGGCGAGCATGGAAGATGATTCGCGTTCATGGGCACGCCTGCGTCACATCATTCCCGATGATCTCCGTGCCGCCATTCGCAGCGAGGGTCGTGTCTACCGGGGTGATCTCGATATCGAGCAAGCTCAGTTTGTTCGTGACCTTGCACAGGAATGGAAGCACCCCCGGACAACGATCGGGCGGGTGAACCGTGTGGGCGAAGAGTGCTGGGCGGACGAAGATGCGGGCGAGACAGACCCGAGTGCGGTCACGGGGCCGATCTGGATCGGTTCAGGCAGGAGCATCCCCAAGGGTAAATCCGGCGTCGGGCCTGCGGTGCTCTGGGATCACCCGGACATGCGTCCGGAGCCGGACGAGATCGAGTGGCGCGATATCGAGGCGATCCAGACCCGCCCCGAGCGACGGATCGATGAGGCCGCCACGTATACATCGAGTCTCTTCAAACGGATGTTCGATATCTGCTTCGCCCTCGTCGCCTTGGCGTTCACGCTGCCGCTGTACCCGTTCATCATGGCCGCCATCTGGATCGAGGACCGCTCACCGTTCTTCTTTGGACACAAGCGAGAATCGATCAACGGCAAGGAGTTCCGCTGCTGGAAGTTCCGCACGATGTACCGCAACGCGGAGGACATGAAGGCGCAGCTCCAGGCCCAGAATCAGGCGGACGGGCCGCAGTTTTTCATGGAAAAGGATCCCCGGATCACCAAGGTGGGGGCCGTGCTGCGCAAACTGCAGCTCGACGAGCTGCCCCAGTTCTGGAATGTGCTGCTCGGGCACATGTCCGTGGTCGGCCCGCGCCCGAGCCCGTTTTCCGAGAATCAGCTCTGCCCCGGCTGGCGTGAGGCCCGCCTGAGCGTGCGCCCTGGCGTGACCGGGCTCTGGCAGATCCGGCGTACACGGGCGGACGGCGCAGATTTCCAGGAATGGATCCGGTACGACATTGAGTATGTTGAACGCGCCACCTTCCTGCTTGATCTCTATATCATCCATAAAACCATCGCGCTCATATTCGCCGCACTCAGCAGGCGGTAATGACTGAAAGGTTGATGATTCCATGCCCATGAAGCCAAGAACATTCCGGCGTGTCGTGCTCCTCGGCTCGCTCGGCGCGATCGTGCTGCTCGTTGCATTCGGTTATTTCGTTGTCAGGCCCTGGCAGAATCAGCGCCAGCTGGAGGCGATGCGAACGGATGGCATCGTCGCGTATGAGACCGGAGATTACATCAACGCGGTCAAGCTCCTTGGGCGTTACAAGAAGAACGCGGAGAACCCCGAGCCGGAAATATTTCTCTATCACGCCCGGGCGAGCGAGAAGTACGAGGCCACCGACGGCGGGAACTACCTCGTCGCCGTCGATTCATACCGCGAGTACCTGCGGCGTGTTCCTGACGATGTGGAAGCGAAGCAGGAACTGCTCCCGCTGATGAACCTCAATCGCTTGTACGTTGAAGCGGAAGGACTGGCCCGGGAACTCATCAATACCTACAAGGTCAGTGATATCGCGGTTCTGGAGGAGCTGAACTACGCGCTGGTCAACCAGCAGAGCGACGACGAAGAGATCGAGGCCGTGCTGCTGGCGCTGTTCGAGCACGAGCAAAGCAAGTTCAGCCACGCGAACACCTATCTCAGCTATCTCCGCAACCGTGGTCGGAGTGAAGAGGCCGATGTGCTTCTCGATGAGCGTATCGCGCGATATCCCGGGCGGGTCGAAGAGCAGTTACTCGAGTTTCAGCGCGATGTGGTGCGCAGCGAGGTTGATGAGGATGCGACCCGTTACGACGACGCGACGGTGCTCAGCGAGATCTGCTCCATCATCGGCTTGAACCCCGAGACGCTCGAGTGGGAAGCCGAAGCACCGAGCCTGAGCCCGAGCGCCGCATGGTTCACGAATCGGATACTGAACAGTCTCCGACGTCCGGACCTTGCGACGAGCGTCCAGCTGCGAGCTGCTCAGCAGCACGAGGATCGGCTCAACACGGTCTGGGCGGCTCGCCGCCTCTATTGGGCGGGGCGTGACGCGGAGCTGCGCTCAATGGAAATGCAGACAGAGAAGGGTGAGCCCGATGCTGATGTGCTCGGGTACCGGTACCTCAGTGCCGAGCGAGAGGGTGACGAGGAATCCGCGAGCGCGCTTGAACAGCGGATCAGAGATATTGAGCTTGATCGGCGTGGTCGTGCGTGGAGCGCGTACATTAACGCGATCGAAGAATCTGACGGCATCCAGTCTCGGATCGAGATGCAGAATGCGATCGAGTGGTACCCCGGTGAGCCGGTGTTCCGCCTCAAGATGGGCGAGCTCCAGCTTGCCCAGGGCCGATTCAACGAAGCCGTCGAGCACTGGGTCATCGCGAGCGAGACGGTCAACGACGAGATCGGCAGCGAGCTGACGTTCGATACATTCTCGTGGTCCACGCCGCTGATCCGGATCATCAACGCCTACTCAGGCCAGGACCGCCTCGTCGAGGCGTTCGAGTACACGCAGGAACTCCTCCGTGTTGCGCCCAACGACTACCGGTCTGTGTACGTCGCTGTCAACGCGCTCTCACAGCTCGCTCGTCAGGACCAGCTCCCAGCAGATGTTGGCCAACGCCTTGTCACATTCTGGGAGATGAACAAAGACGACGTCCAGACCAACCAACGAATCGGGCTCGCCGCGCCTGTGGCTGCGATCCATGCGTACATGGGGGACGAAGAAGGCGCCAGGGCTGAGATCGCGTTTGCACTGCAGAACGCGGATTCAGATCCGGCCCTCATCGTCGCGCTGTACGAAGTTGACGATCTGTACGACCTCGGGGTCGCGAATGCGCAGGGGCTGGACTACAGCTCAATTGCGAGATCGAGCCCGCTGGGCGCACTCCGCGCCGCGAACAGGGCCTTCGCACTCTCCGGGCGTTTGGAAGACGGCTTGTCGATCATCGATGAGGGGCTCGCAAACGCTGACGATGCTACACGCCAGACCTGGGAACGGGTCCGCGTTGCGTACCTCGATGCGCACGCGCCGGAGCAGGCCCGGGATGAGTGGGAGCGTTTGCTGGCCGAATACCCAGAGGATATCGAGCTGCTGTACGCGGCGATCGAGTCGAAGGCGATCAGCCGGAACCTCGAACGGATCGATGAGCTGATTGCCCGTGTGACGGTGATGACGTCAACCGAAGGAAAGACACCCCCTTCCCGCTTGCGTCTCGCGCGAGCGAACGCGATGGTTGCGGGTGAGGGCAATCGGACACGGACAAACCGATTCCGGGCGATGGAAATCATCCGGGCGGTCGTCGCCGCGGAGCCTACGAACACAAAGGCAAGGAACATGCTCGGGCGTATCCTGTCCCTGCCGGCTTCGCCAGAGGCGCCAGAAAATGAGCGATACGAACCGGATTACGAGGGCGCGATCGAGCAGTACCTCGTGCTCGCACGCCAGCTGAGCGGAAAGCCCGCTCAGGACTACCTCCTCGAATGTGTTGATCTCGCGTACCGTGGGGGCGATGAGGGCCGAGCGCTGGTCCTTCTCGATGAGTACGAGGCCCGCTTCGGTGACGATATCGAGGCGTTGCCGGGTGCCGCCGAGCGGTTCGAGAATCTCGGCGAGGATGATCGGGCGATCGCCCTCTATGAGCGTGTCCTCACACAGCGGGGTGATGCGATCGCGGCGCTCGCGCTCGCAGACCTCCGGCTCAAGAGAGGTGATACGCAACAAGCGATGTCGCTGCTCGAGGCGGTCGCCGATGCGGATGCGATGAGCGCGAACGGTGTGCTCCGCCTCGCAAGCCTTTATGTTCGCGCGGGCGACAGCGAGACTGGGCGTGAGATCGCGAGCAATGGCGAGCGATTCGGGCTTGAGCCGATCGACGCCAGGCTGCTCCAATCTCGCTTCGCGGAGCTTTATCTGAGTGATGAGGAAGAACTTGCTACGCTCCGTGAAGCGACCGAAGTCCAGCCTAAGAGCCTGGAGGCATGGAAACGGCTGGTGCTCCGTCTTGTGGTGACACAGCAGCTCGAGGAGGCCGCTACGGCGTATGCTCAAGCGATCGAGCACGTCGAACCGGATCAGGAACTCATGCGTTACGGGATGATGGCGCAGAACGCGCCGCAGACTGCAGAGGACATGTTCAACCTGCCCGGCATGCAAGACAACCCCAGCCTACGCGAGGTCATCCAGCGCGTCGAGAACTACACCAATCTCCCTGAGGATGCGGATCACCAGACCCGAGTCGATATGATGCGCGACCTGATCAGGGATTTCCCGCAGATAGAACAGGCCCAGGTGTATGCCTCCGAGCAGCTCGCCCAGATGCGGATCAGCCCGGCTGTCGTCGCGGGACTCGCTTACGAAGCGCTCAAAAACGCACCGTGGAACACGCAGATCATGCAGATCGCGGGTCAGTTCAGTCTGCAGAGCGCCGACGCGGATGGCGCGATCCGGGCAGTCACGCTCTGGCGTGCGAACTCGCTGGAGAACACGATTGTTTCAAACGCAATCCGCGCGAGGGCGCTGATTCAGAAGGGTGATCTTGAAGCCGCAGAAGTCGAGCTTGAGCCCTTCGTCGAGCAGGCCATCCAGACGCCCTCACAAGCTGTGAGCAGGGAAGTGCTCGATGCCTACTCATACATCCGCCTTTCGCTGGGCGAGTCGCCCTCAACGACCGCCTCGCGACTGCAACCGCTGATTTCGACCGAGCGAGAGATCCGCAACCAGACGTGGCTGCGCCTCGCTTCGAGTGTGATCACAGATCCTGAAATCGGCGCGGAGTGGATACGAGTCGCAGAAGACTACTCATCCGAAGAAGATCATCTGGCACTAGCGAGTGCCTGGGTGACGCTGGCGTTCACGCATGCTCACTGGGATCCTGAATACGCGAATCGTGCTCTCGATCTCATCGGCCGCGATGCGACTGCAGAACGTGAAGCCGGGATCATGGTGCTTTCAGCGCGAGCAAATCTCATCCTTGCTCGTGCGAAGACGACGGTGGAGGAGGCACGCTCAGAGTATGAGCGTGTGGTGCAGCTTTTGCTGGATGCGAACGCACAACTCGGCGGAAACGTCGGTGTGCTGCTCGATGCAGCAAGGTATGCGAACGAGGCGGGGTTGCACGCTCGTGCTGCCGGTGCCTACAGACAGGTCAAGGCGATGAACATCGCCGACGAATCGCTCGAGGCCTTGGTGAGCAATAACCTCGCGATGACGATGGTTCGTGCGGGGATTGAGCAGGGTGATCGCGAAGAACTCCTCTCCCTGGCGCAGCGTGCGACAACGCTCCGGAGCGATAGTGCCGCGTTCTGGGGGACCCGTGGATGGGTTGAACTGGAGCTGGAAATGTACGCTCAGGCCAGGGAGTCATTTACACGCGCCGCGCGTCTGGAGAGCCAAAACGCCGAGGGGTGGGTGGGGCTTGCGATCGCGAATCACAAGCTCGGCCCTGATTTCGAATCAGGGAAGCAGGAAGCCCTCGATCGCCTGAGCGAGATCACCGCCAGCGAGCCGCTGGCTGATGAACTCCAGGGATATCTGGATGCTCATCAACTGGTGATCGAAACGGATGGCCGGGCGCCCTAACTCGTTGAGGGGGTTGCGATTGAGTCTCCGATAAAGTGCCTTGGCTTCCGTGGGCAGGCTTTTGTTCGGTGCCGATCGTTTAGTTTCTGCAAATTACTGATACTTTTCTTCCTTTTTGTTTCGACTTGCGCAGGGGGCGCTATACCCTTAATTAGGTGCGATCACTGGGTTTCGGCCCAGATTGCGCTGGAGGGAGCAAGCCGGTATCGGTTTGCAGAAACTGGAGATTCGATCCTGTTTACGTTGAAGCAGGACAGTGAGAGATCAGGGTCTTATACCCTAAACAGAAGATTGGATGAGGGAATACCAGATGAAGTATGCAGCAGCAATTGCCGCCGTCACCATTGCGTCGGGCTCCGCACTCGCGGGATTTGATGCCGACTGGAACGGTTTTTACGGCTACCACGATGCGATCCGTGTTGACACCACCGGATCAGGTGGTGTGATCAACGAAGCGTTCAACGCGGGCCATTTCCACTTCGTCTACACGGACGTTGGCGGTGACCGTGGCTTGGGGCAGTTCTCGGGTGGCTCGTTCTCGACCTTCTGCATCGAACTGCAGAACATTGCGAACGGTTCGACCACGTACGAGATCGACAGCATCCAGAATGCGCCGAACCCCTCGGGCGGCGCGGGTCAGGGCCCGTACGACAACGCTGATGCGAATGAGGTGAACGCTGTCATGGCGGCAGCCGTCGCGCTCGGTTGGATCAACTGGGACCTCTCGGACAACGGCATGACCAAGAGCCAGGCCGCTGCGGTGCAGGGCATGGTTTGGAAGGTCGTGTTCGATAACGCGGTCGTGACCGCAGAGCGTAGCGATGTCGCAGCAGACATGGCGATCCTGCAGGCACAGATCGACGCGAACCCCAACGCATCCATCGACAACCTCCGTGCGATGCTCAGCGCAGACTCGCAGGATCAGCTCTTTATCGTTCCGCTCCCGACCGCGGCATTCGCGGGTCTGATGACCCTTGCCGGTATCGGTGGCATCAAGCGGCTCCGTCGCAGCTGAGTCAGATTTGTTCAAACACCTGGGAGGGTGAGATATGAAGAAAGCAATCGTCATGAGTGTTGCACTCGCCGCCGTAGCCGGTGCTGCGTCCGCCGGGTTCGACGCCGAATACAACGGGTACACGGGCGTTGCCGCTGGTGTTCACATCAACAATGGTGGGTTCGTGAACCAGGATTTCAACGCTGGTCACAACAACTTCACCTACACCGACGTTGGTGGTGACCGTGGCACTGGCCAGTTCGCTGGCGGGTCGTTCTCGACCTTCTGCATCGAACTGCAGAACACTCTGGTTGGCTCCCGCACATACGACCTCGCTGGTATCACAGATTCGCCCAACCCGTCGCCGGGTGCAGGCGGTCCGCAGTACGACAGCGCGGATGAGGCAGAAGTCAACGCGGTAATCGCTGCTGCGATTCGCCTCGGCTGGATCAACTCCGATCTTTCTGCTGGTGCAAACGCAACGAACACTCGTCTCGCAGCGATCCAGGGTCAGATCTGGAAGGTCGTCCTCGATACCTCGACCGTGACCGGCAACGGTGCCGTCGCGACCGAGATGGGCGCTCTGCAGACCGAGATCGCGAACGATCCCAACGCGACCGTCAACGGTCTCGTGGCGATGCTCAACGCGGACACGCAGGACCAGCTCTTTGTGGTCCCGCTCCCGACCGCGGCCCTCGCGGGCCTGCTGACCCTCGGCGGCCTCGCCGGTGTCAAGCGGCTCCGTCGCAGCTGATCTCGTATCTCATCTTGAATCTCCAAGCGGGAGCGGCTCTCAGAGCCGCTCCTGTTTTTACAAGAACAGCACAGCGATGACTAGGCGATCGAAGCTGCAACCGTCGATTCCCAGTCGGGCAGTGGCCCGATCAGGCGATTCGTCGAGGTGATATCGAGCGTCGAGTACGCGGGCCGTGCAGCGGGTCGCGGGAACGCGTCACTGGTGCACGGCTGCACATCGCAGGATGAGCCGAGCTCATGTCCGACCCGAGATGCGAGTCCAAACCATGTGCACTCACCCGTGTCTGTCACATGCCACGTTCCCAGTGCGCCCTTCTCGTACAAGCTCAGCGATCCCTCTGCGATCGACAAGGCGCTGGTCGGTCGTCCACGCTGATCGTTAACTACACGCACCGTTTCTCGTTCACGCATGAGCGAGCACATGGTGCGAACGAAGTTCTTGCCCCAGGGAGCATGAACCCAGCTTGTGCGAATCAAGATGTGCTGCGGGGTGCATTCGCGCAGGAGCGACTCGCCCAGCGCCTTTGAGCGTCCGTACGCGTTGATCGGGTCTGGAGCGTGATCGATCGCGTAGGGGGTCTCGGACTTGCCGTTAAATATATAGTCGGTTGAGTATGTGATCAGCATCGAGCCCGCGGCGTTGCATCGTTCTGCGATGCGATGTACGGCGTGCGCGTTTGCCTGCGTTGCATCTGCTTCTTGAGTTTCGGCGCCGTCGACATCGGTCCATGCGGCGGCGTTCACGACCAGCTCGAATCCATCGGTTACGGCTCGGTCGATCGAGTCATTGTCACTCAGATCGAACTCAGGACGTTGCAGTGGGGTGTAGTCGATTCCACGACGCTTGAGCAGTTCGCACCAGGCACGCCCAACCATGCCGGAGCTCCCGAGCACCAACACACGCGCGGGTGTGTGCCGTTGCTGCTCTACACGCTGCCAACCGTTCGTGCTCATTTATGCTCGACCTGCCACGGGAATCCTGCGAACGCATCTGGCTTGGCTCGCTCTTCATCCGGTGCGGCCGGGTTGTAGGAATGCGTCACGTAGTACAGGAGCCCCGCGGGTGAGCAGCCGACTGTCGCTGCGCCGTGCCAGAGCGGTGGTGGTATGACGACGGTGCCGGGCCGTTTTTCTCCGATCACGATCGACCATGCCTGGTCATTCTCTTGGTCGTAGATCCCGACCTTGATATGCCCGACCAGGCACATCCAGAAATCCGTCTGTAGACTATGACGATGCCATGCCTTGATGACCCCCGGGTACTGCAGTGAGAAGTTGATCTGTCCCTGGCCGCTCATGACGCCCTGCATCTGGTTCATGAGCGACCAGCCGCGATCATCGGTGAAATGCGATGTGGGGACGAACTGCGGAATACGCGATTCCGTAGCGGTCTTGTAGGCATCGGCGAGCGAAGAATCACTCGTGGGTGGAGTGGAGATCTGCATGCGTTCAATCTCTTTGGAATGCTTGTGGGTTCCGGATCGGGGGGATCCGGCTGGTACTTCTGTTTCCATCGGCCAGATCGTGTGGTGGCACCTATGGAATCCCCAGTACGGGCGGCAAGTTCTGGGGTCTTTGGGCTGGTTTTCCTCACCGAGAGTGGGGATTGATGATGAACTCCGTGTGACTCAGACGCCGATACTAGCTTCGAGCGATGTCCGATTTGAGATTATCCGGCCCCAGAACATACGAGCTGTGGCTTGGTCTATACAGCGATTTCAATGAGTAGAGTCAGGAGGATCGCCTTTACGATGCCTGGGCCGAGCGAGCCAATCAGCCATTCCAACATCCCCCCGGAGGGGGGGGGCGGTCCCTTGCGCGATCGGATGGGGAGCCTGCTGTCACCCATGCGGGGCGGCGGCCTGAAGGCACGCACACTCAGGGGGGCCAGCTGGACCACGATGGGCTTCGGGATGCAGCAGGTATTACGCCTGGCTTCGAACCTGATTCTCACGCGACTGCTTGTCCCCGAGGCCTTCGGTCTCATGGCGCTCGCTCAGGTCTTCGGTCAGGGACTCAAGATGTTGAGCGATATCGGCGTCGGCCCGTCCATTGTGCAGAACCCGCGCGGAGAGGACCCGGATTTTCTCGCGACAGCATGGACGATGCAAGTGATTCGCGGATTCACGCTAGCCGGGTTAATGTGTCTTCTCGCCTATCCAGCCGCGAAGTTCTACGAACAGCCAGTTCTCCTGCCCATCTTTCTGCTGCTCGCCATCGGGCCGCTTGTAAACGGATTTCAGAACATCGGTGTCTCAACCGCTTCACGGAAGATGATGCTCGGGCGACTCGCGGTTGTCGATCTTTCATCCCACTTTGTGGGCATCATTGTCATGATCGTCTGGGCGTACTACTCAAGAGATGTCTGGGCGCTTGTGGGAGGAGGGCTCGCGACAGCGGTCATACGGGTGGTGGTCGGTTACCGCGTTTTCCCATCCGAGGGCAGCTGGTTCCATTTCGATCGATCAGCAGCGGGAGAGATATTTCACTTTGGCAAATGGATCTTCTTTGCGACTGCTATGACGTACCTTGGTGGTCAGGGTCTCCGCCTTGTGCAGGGGGCGTTGGTGCCTATGGACGTGCTGGGCCTGATCTCGATCGCCGGATCTCTCGCGATTATGGCGCGGGTTCTGATCAACAGGATCGGTTCATCAGTGCTCTTTCCCGCGTTCTCTGAGATCCAGCGGGAAAACCCCGTGAAGCTTCGAAAACAGCTGCGGGTCGTCCGTCGCAAGCTGTTCCTCTGCTCGTTCCCTGTGTACGCAACCTTGATCCTGCTTGGCGATGTCATGATCCGCATCATGTACGACGAGCGCTACGAGCCGGCTGGGCTGTATCTGGTCATCATGGCTACCGGCGGTGCGATCGCATCACTCCGTACGCCATTTGGGATGACGCTGCTCGCGGTGGGAGACTCGTTTGGGCACAGCCTCAACATGTCCGTGATGGCTGTTGCTCGCATTGGCCTGATGGTGTTGGGGTTCCAGCTCTACGGAGTGCCCGGGATGCTCATCGGGGATGTGGTTGCGGACTTTGTTGTGTACCCATTCGAAGCGTGGCGGCTACAGAAGCACAAGCTCTGGTTCCCGTTGTTCGATATGGTGTGTTTCATGATTTATCTGTCGCTGGGCGCAGGATCGTTCTATCTGGTCACACGCTGACGCGATGAGGTGTGCGGCAGCGCAGCAGGCTCGATCGGGGTCTGAAGAGGAGTCACTCGAGGTTTGTACCAGCTCGCAGTCATTGTGCTCAACTACCGTACACCCGACATGGTCATGGATTGTCTGCGTTCCTTGGAAGGGCAGATCGATCCTGGCTCGCAGCGGGTCGTTGTTGTGGATAATGACTCCGGCGATGACTCCGCGGATCAGATCGAGTCTGCGATCGGTCAGAACGGCTGGGGGGACTGGGCGTGTGTCGAGCGGTCACCGGTCAACGGTGGTTTCGCCGCGGGAAACAATGTGGGGATCCGTTGTGTCGATGCGGAGGTCTATCTCCTGCTCAACTCCGACACCATCGTGCGTGAGGGAGCGATCGCGACCATGATGCAGAC
>JAEPOJ010000007.1:0-14425 GCA_017642965.1 Phycisphaerales bacterium | reverse complement strand
GTGCACATGCTCGGGCCGCGCCTCGAGTGGATGGACGGGAAGCACCAGGTCTCGACCTTTCGCTACAGGACTCCGCTCACGGAGTTGCTCTACGCATCGAGTCTCGGCGTATTTGCGAAGCTCTTTCCCCGCCATGTTGTCGCGCGTGAACTGCACAGCTGGACCACCGGGCTTGACTGGGCGAGCTTCGCGTGCATCGCGATACGGCGAGAAGTCATTGAATCGATCGGTGTGCTTGATGAGGATTACTTCATGTACTTCGAGGACATGGCGTACTGCAGGAAAGCCACGCGATCGGGTTTTATGATCGCCTACCAGCCGGACGCACGGGTCGTGCATCTGCGGGGGGGGTCGTCGCCTGTGAAAGAAGCAACCAAGCAACGCAAGCGTCGCCCGGCTTATTACTCGAATGCCCGATCGCACTACTTCCGCTCCTTTTACGGCGTGGCTGGTCATCTACTCGCAAATCTGCTCTGGATGCTCGGGTTCTTGATTGGCTCGCTCCGTGGGCGCACAGGCGCGGTCGAGCGCGAATGGCGAGATATATGGGCGACGCCGAAGCACTCGATGGGGAGCAGGGCATGATGCCAGACTTCGTGATCATCGGGGCGATGAAGTGTGCGACCAGCACGCTGCATGACCAGCTCGCGCGTGTGCACGGGGTCTCTATGAGCGAGCCGAAAGAGCCGAACTTCTTCTCAGATGAGCTCAACTGGGCGAAGGAGCTCGATTGGTACAGCTCATTGTTTGAATCTATGCCAGAAGGAGACCTGAAGGGCGAATCATCAACCCACTACACCAAGCTTCCGACATACCCGTTGTGCGTCTCGCGTATGCGTGAGCACATCCCACACACGAAACTGATCTACGTGATGCGTGACCCGGTCGAGCGCATCGTGTCCCAGTACATCCACGAGTGGTCGCAGCGTGTCATCAGTGATGACTGCCCAATCGATGATGCCATCGAGCAGTATCCGATGCTGATAGACTATTCTCGATACGCGATGCAGCTCAGGCCCTACCTCGAGCACTGGGGACCGGGACGCATCCTGCCGGTCTTCTTCGAGCGTCTGATGAGCGATCCGCAGCCCGAGTTTGAGCGTGTCGGGCGGTTCCTCGGGCTTGAGTCTGGAATGCAATGGGTCAGTGATGAAGCTCAGAACGTGTCCTCGCAGCGACAGCGGCGTGGTCCTGTGCTCAATGCCGTCCTCGGCAACCGTGTGCTGCAGATTCTCCGCAGGACACTGATGCCCGAGTCGGTGCGTGCAAAGTTTCGCTCGCGGTGGACCATGAAGCAGCGGCCAGTGCTTTCGGAGCAGTCGATCGCGTTGCTGCATGAACGACTCGATCCTGACATGAAGGAACTCGGGACGTGGCTGGGGCGAGATCTGGACTGCGCGCGATACCGTGAGGTTATCACGCGGGAAGCTTCGCCCGAATGGCTCCATCTGGAGGCAGCATGAGCGAGTCCATGCACGATGTCGGTGTGGTAGCCATCGGGCGCAACGAGGGCGAGCGGCTCAAGCGATGCCTCCGTTCAGCGATATCGTGCACGGATCGCGTGGTGTACGTGGATTCAGGTTCTGATGATGGCTCGGTGGATTTCGCTCGATCAATTGGTGTCGAGGTCGTTGATCTCGATACCTCGATCCCGTTCACCGCTGCCCGCGCGAGGAACGAGGGCATCGCGAGGCTGATCGATCGGTGGGAGGGCATCCAGTATGTGCAGGTCCTCGACGGAGATTGTGAACTGCGGGACGGCTGGGTGCAGGCCGCCCGGGTGTTTCTTGAGTCACACCCAGAAATGGGTGTGGTATGCGGACGACGCAGAGAGCGGCACCCGGACGAGACCGTGTATAACCTGATCTGCGACCTTGAGTGGGATACACCGGTCGGGGAGGCCCGTTCCTGCGGTGGCGATGCGCTGTTCCGTCTGGCGGCGTTTGATGCCGCGGGGGGATACAACGCGAGTGTTATCGCTGGAGAAGAACCGGAGCTCTGTGTTCGGCTCCGCGGTGCAGGGTACAGGGTATACCGCCTGGATCATGAGATGACGTGGCATGACGCAGCGATGACCAGCTTCAGCCAGTTCTGGAAGCGGGCGAAGCGGGCGGGCCACGCGTACGCGCAGGGCGCCCACATGCACGGCGCTCCCCCGGAATGTCACAATGTCAGGCAGTCACGCTCCGCTTTGGTCTTCGGGCTGCTCATGCCGTTGATTGCGATCGCCCTGAGTTACTGGACCTTTGGCCTGTCATTCCTGCTTTTCGTTCTGCTCTTCGGGGTGCAGTGGTTCCGCATCCGGCGCCACGAGCTTCGTCGTGGGCGATCCGACAAAGAGGCTTCGCTGTTGGCGAGATTCATCATCATCGCGAAGTTCGCCCAAGCGCAGGGCGTGCTGCTCTTCCACTGGCGTAGACTGACAGGAAAGCAGGCGACGCTCATCGAGTACAAGGGCGCTGCGCAGGGGGAGGCAGCAAGCAGTGGGTGAATCGCAGCATACGGTGCTCTACATGTCGGGCGAGCTCCCGGTGCGTTCGGAGACGTTCGTATATCGGGAAATCATGGCTTTGCAATCGCTGGGCATCGATGTTCGCACCGCGTCTGTGCACGCTCCGACGCATGGGCTCGATCAAGGTGGTGCGCTGTCGAAGATGGCGGATGAAACGATCAAGATCTACTCAAAGGGGAAGGCCGCGCTCCTCAGAGACACGCTCGTTGAGTTCCTGATGCATCCGCTCCGATCCTGCAGAACGCTGAGCCGTTGCACGCTCGACGCGTTGTTCTCGCGCGAGGTCCCCATGGGACGCAAGCTCAAGGTGATCTGGCAGGGATTCGCCGCACTCGCGCTGGCTCGCCGGGTTCGCGGCCTTGGTATTGCGCATATACACGCGCACATGGCCCACGTTCCGACGACGATCGCTATGTATGCCGCCAAGCAGCTAAATGTCCCGTTCAGCTTTACCGGGCACGCGAACGATATTTTCCCCAACAGAACGCTGCTGCGAGAGAAGCTAAGCCGGGCAAAGTGGGTGAACTGCATCAGCGAATGGCACCGCGATTTCTATCAGCAGATAGTGAATCGCCCAGATGCCGCGTACCCGGTCGTCCGGTGCGGTGTTGACACGAAGGTCTTCGAAACCACGCCGGCACCCCGCATGGATACGCTGCAGATCCTGAGTGTCGGCCGTTTGGTTGAGAAGAAGGGCATGGATGTCCTGATACGCAGCGCCGGGGTGATCGCGAAGCAGGGAGGTCCCAAACTCCGGGTCAGGATCGCGGGGGGCGGGCCGCAGATAAAGGAACTCCAAGAGCTCGTCGATCTATTGCCGGACGGGGCCGAAGTCGAGCTACTCGGAGAGACCGATAATGACACAGTGATGCAACTGATGACTGAGGCGGACGTATTCGCGCTGCCTTGCAGGGTCGCCAGGTCGGGTGACCGGGACGGGATACCAGTCGTGCTGATGGAAGCCATGGCCCGGGGGCGGTGTGTTATCTCAGGGGATCTGGAAACGATCCGGGAGCTCATCGTACATGAGGAATCCGGCATCATGATCCCTCCAGGCGATCAAGACGCGTTAACTCACCAGCTTATTGCGTTGGCGAATGATCGAGATCGGGTCGATGAACTCGGCAGGAATGCGCGGCGGCGCATTGAGCAGGAGTTCGACCTGACACTGAATGCGAAGCGGATCGAGGCCAAACTCAACGACCCGGAGTCGGCACAAGCATGAGCAGCACCCAAGAGCCAATCACGACACGTCCTACAGAGTCTCAGACCAGCAGGTCTGGGCGTCGATACGTCGTGATCACGCCCTGCCGCAACGAACAAGACTATCTTCCGATCACGATTGAAACGATGGTGAAGCAGACAGTCCTTCCAGAGCTCTGGCTCATCGTTGATGATGGTTCCACAGACTCCACGCCGAGTATCGTCGAAGCAGCGGCCGAGAAGTATTCATGGATCAAGCTACACCGGCGGGAGGACCGCGGCGAGCGAGCGGTCGGGGGGGGAGTCGTTCAGGCGTTCAACGAGGGGCTGGAACAGATCGATCTGGACGAGTACGACTACATCTGCAAGCTCGATGCCGATCTTGGACTCACTGAGAACTACTTCGAATCACTCATGAATGAGATGGAGGCTGACCCGCTACTCGGGAACTTCTCAGGCAAAACGTACATCCCGACGGGATCTGGCAAGTGGGTGTCTGAGCGTATGGGCGACGAGAACGCCATCGGCGCCTCAAAGTTCTACCGCGTGGAGTGCTTCAAGGACATCGGCGGCTTTGTCGCGCAGGCATGCTGGGATGGCATCGACGGGCATATGTGCCGGATGAAGGGGTGGAAGGCGATGTCACTCGACCGCCCTGAGCTTCGGATGCAGCACTACCGCCCGCAGGGGAGCAGCCAGCAGAATGTCTGGGTTGGACGGAAGCGTTGGGGGCGAGGCAAATACTTCATGGGCTCCTCACTCCCATACGTCATCGCTGTCTCGTGCTACAGGATGCTCGAGCGCCCGTTCGTTAAAGGGGGGCTCGGGATCCTCGTCGGCTATCTTGAGGCATGGCGGGGCGAGCACGAACGATACGGCGATCGAGCCTATCTCAGGCATCTGCATCGCTATGAGATGAGCTCGCTCTTCCGGGGTAAAAGACGAACCATGGAGCGGTTCCACAAGCGACTTGAGGAACATCATGCCGGCTGAGACGCTTGAAATGAAGCACGATACGCCACAGACAGACGTGTTCGATTCCATGACGCTGTTCGGCGTGGAGTTCGCATGCATCACAGAGCAACAGAGCGTGGAGTGGATCTGTGATCGGGCCGCGTCAGGACGCGGAGCATTCATCGTGACCGCGAATCTCGATCATCTCCGACGATGCTGTGTCGAACCCGATTACCTTGACCTCGTGACCAACGCGGACCTCGTGGTCGCGGACGGCATGCCCCTGATTTGGGCATCGAAGGTCCAAGGCCCGCCTTTGCTGCCAGAACGTGTCGCTGGCTCTTCAATGACAGTTTCGCTCTGCGAACAAGCCGCAGCGCGGGGATTGAGCATGTATCTGCTGGGTGGTGACGAAGGGGTCGCGGAGCGGGCCGCGGAGGTCCTCATGCGGCGGCACCCGGGCATTCAGATCGCGGGGTACCACTGCCCACCATTCGGGTTTGAGAAGAGCGAAGACCAGATGAGCCTGATCCGAGATGGGCTCACAGCCGCCTCGCCCGACATCGTCCTTGTCGCGCTGGGTTCGCCGAAGCAAGAGAAGCTCATCCGTGAGATCCGGTCCGTATGTCCAAACGCTTGCTGGATCGGGGTCGGGATCAGTCTTAGCTTTATCACGGGTGACGTCGTACGGGCCCCGGTCTGGGTCCAGCGGGCGGGGATAGAGTGGCTGCACCGGCTGATTCAGGAGCCCAGGCGATTATTCAGACGCTACGTCATCCAGGGGATCCCGTGGGGGCTGCGTCTGATGGCACATTCCGCGAAAGCCAGGCTGAAAAAAACACGATAATTCACACCGAGCCGGGGAATTCCCCGGCCCACAGGAACACGATTGGGTGACGCATACGCGCTGCTGCGATCATAACGAGGGATAGCGTCAGATGAGCATGACCATGACCAACCACGCGAACGAACTGGGCGAGAAGATTGCGAACAAGACGGCCGTCATCGGTATCGTCGGCCTGGGCTATGTGGGGCTTCCGCTCGCAGATGCGCTGCATACCGGCGGTCTGCGAGTCCTCGGCTTTGACGTTGACCCAACCAAAATCTCGAATCTTGAGCAGGGTGTCAACTACCTCAAGCACCTCGGCGCAGATATGACCGAGCGACTGAGCGAATCCGAGCACTTCGAGGCCACCGCGGACTTCTCCCGCCTCGACGAGCCGGACGTCATCCTGGTCTGCGTTCCTACGCCGGTCGGTCCTCACCTCGAGCCAGACCTTACCTATGTGATCAAGACTGCGGACGCGATCGGAGCCCGCCTCCGTCCCGGACAGCTCATCGTGCTCGAGTCGACGACGTACCCGGGCACGACCAAAGGCGACTTTGTGCCGGCCATGCTTCAGGCGGCAAGGTCGCACCAGCGTGGGGAGTTCACGCTCGGTGAAGACGTGTTTGTTGCGTTCTCGCCGGAGCGAGAGGACCCGGGCCGCAAGAGCCACACGACGACAACCATCCCCAAGCTGGTTGGGGGTACTGACTCCGCTTCCACCGAACTCGCCTGCGCTGCGTACAAGCACGGCGTCAAGGAAGTGGTGCCCGTTTCGTCGGCAGAGGTGGCTGAGGCCGCGAAAATCCTTGAGAACGTGTTCCGCGCAGTCAACATCGCGCTGGTGAACGAACTGAAAACCGTCTTCGATCAGATGGACATCGATGTCTGGGAGGTCATTCAGGCCGCCTCTACAAAGCCATTCGGATTCATGCCGTTCTACCCGGGGCCGGGTCTCGGCGGACACTGCATCCCGATCGATCCGTTCTACCTGACATGGAAAGCACGAGAGCATGGTTGCGTCACGCGATTCATCGAGCTCGCTGGTGAGATCAATCGTCGGATGCCGGAGTACGTGGTCGAGAAGACCGCCGAGGCACTCAACGACGATGAGAAATCGGTAAAGGGCTCGAGCATTATCGTCGTCGGCCTTGCATATAAGCCCAACGTCGACGATACGCGTGAAACCCCAGCGGCCGAGATCATCGAGCTTCTTGCTGAGCGAGGCGCGAAGGTGTCCTACCACGACCCGCACGTACCGAGCTTCCCGAGCATGCGGAACTACAAGTTCGATATGAACTCGGTTCCGCTCGATGAACAGACGCTGTCGGGCGCAGATTGCGTAGTGATTGTGACCGATCATGAGATCACTGACTGGCAGGCCATCGCGGATCATGCGACGCTGGTGATCGACACCCGGAACGCGATGACGAAGGTCGAATCTCCGAGCTCACGCATCGTCAAAGCCTGATTGGGACATCCACCGGTGCGTTCGCTGAGAGCCATCGAGCAACAGGCCCTTTGTGTACACAAGGTGTTTGAGGGCGTTGCCGCTGCGCGTTCAGATCATACCGCGGTCGTATGCGGCCATGAGCGGTGGAGTTATGCACGCCTGAATGCCGAGGCGAACCGGATCGCCCATGCGCTCATCGAGCTCGGCATTCAACGAGAAGAGCCGGTCGCGATTGCGCTCCCTCGTTCCTGTGAATACATCGCAGCGATGCTCGGTGTACTCAAGGCGGGCGGCGCGTACGTGCCGATCGTTGACAACCAGCCGGTACCGCGCCTCAGGAGCATGCTCCTGGATTCAGGTGCCAGGGCGCTCCTGACGCGGCCTGATCATCTTCAGGAGCTCCATACGCTGGTTAAGCACGTGCTCACATCTGAAACCTGCGCGACGCAGAATGCTGAAAATCCGGACAGGGATTGTCAGCCCGATGACTTGGCGTACATCCTGTATACCTCAGGATCGACCGGAGAACCGAAGGGAGTCATGATCGAGCACGGCGGTGTGCATCGCCTCGTTCACGATCAGTGGTTCATGCCGACCGGCCCGGATACGAACTACCTCTGTGTTTCTTCATTCGGGTTCGACGCGTCCACGATTGAGGTATACGCGACGCTGCTCCATGGCGCGACACTCGCGATGACGTCCAGCCAGGTGCCTCAGCCCGATGAGGTTCGGCATCTCCTCAAGTCAGAACACGTGCGCGCCGTATGGATTGCGTTCGGCTTCTTCGGAGCACTTTTCGAGGCGGACCCGGACATGTTCAGCTCGGTCGGAGTCATCATGACCGGGGGGGAACCGGTCAGCGTTGAGCTCATCCGTCGGGCGCAGCGTTCATTACCAGAGACAACCTTCGTCAACAGCTACGGCCCGACAGAGTGCACAGCGCTCTCGACTGCCTACGTGATCCCTGAACTCGACGATGAGCAGACCGGACTGGTACCGATTGGGCGGGCACTGCGCGGCATGGCATGCAGCGTCCAAGACGCCGGGGGAGGGGAGGTCGAGCCTGGAGGGCAGGGCGAGCTGGTCATCTCGGGCATCGGGATCATGCGTGGGTACCTCAACTTCCCGAACTTGAGCAAGGAACGCCTCCGGATCGACGTGCATGGCAATCGGTCATTCCGCTCGGGCGATCTGGTTCGGCTTCAGCCCGATGGCGAGATCATGTTCCTCGGCCGCATAGATTCGCAGGTCAAGGTCCGTGGCAACAGGTTCGAGCTCGGTGAGGTCGAGTCGCAGACTCGGAAAATCAGCTGGGTTGACCAGTGCACAGCTTGCGTCATCTCGACCGAAAGCCAGACGCAACTCGGGTTGATCGTCACACCGCCCGTGTCGCCTCAGGATGTGGATGAGATCCGGACATATTTGAGTTCTCAGCTTCCGCGATACATGGTGCCAGATGTGATTGTGAGCCGCGACGCCATCCCACTCACCAGAAACGGTAAGGCGGATCGCCAGCAAGCTGCCAAAGTCATCGAATCGGAGCTGTCGAGCCCAGAGGGTGCAACGCGCCAGGCTTCATTCAGCACCGATACCCAGGCTCGGCTCGCGGGGCTGATGAGCGACGTGCTCGGGTGCCGTGTGACAAGCGAGCATGATCGATTCCTTCACCTCGGGGGTCACTCTCTCAAGGCGATCGTGCTCTGCTCACGTATTCATCGAGAGTTTGGAGTCAAGCTTCCGGTATCCGCTGTCTACATGCAACATACAGTGCGAGAACTGGCCGAGCGTATTCAACAGTCGCCTGTACTGCCCGCCGGGTATCAGCGACGTCTGTCGGATGCAGATCAGCAGGAGATCGTCCCGCTCTCATTCAATCAGCAGCGATTGTGGATGCTGGACCAGATCAACCCTGGAGATCCGAGTTACACCATCACGCTCCGACTTGAGCATGATGGCGAGCTCGAACGATCTGTGTTTGAGAAGGCATGGGAATGGGTGTGCGATCGTCATGATGTGATGCGTTCGCGGGTGGTGTTCGATGAGAGCGAAGCCCGCATCGAGTTCGATCATGCTCTGCCCGGCACTCCGGTCTGGAGTGAGGATGTCGTTGGCACTCCAGACGAGATGAGTACGCTCGTGGAGCGTGAATCGATGAGAGGTTTCGATCTTGAACACGGACCACTCACACGATGTCGGGTCTTCAAGGGGGCAGGCAGCACCGCCGTGGTCATTTCCATGCACCATATCATCTCGGACGCGTGGTCATGCGCGATACTGCAACGCGAGCTCAGTGAAGCCTACGTCGCGTTCAAGCACGGAAGGGAGCCAGCGCACGCTCGACTCGAGACGAGCTACGCAGATTTCGCGCGTGCAGAACGTGAGCTGCCTGAGACAGTCCAGTACAAAGCTGATCTGGAATACTGGGACCAGTTACTGCGCGGGGCGCCGATTGTTCGGCTTCCAGCAGATCATCCCGGCGGACGTGGCGTATCAAGCCGTGGCATTCGTAAAGAGATCCCGATCGAGCCCGAGCTCATGGATCAAATTCACGCAGCCGCACGAAAGCTCGGCGTGACACCGTTCATGTACATGCTCGCGGTATTCAAGGTTTGGGTTCACCGGTTGACACTCGAGCAGGATCTGGTCGTGGGTGTCCCGATCGCCAACCGACAAATGCAGGGATCTCAGGACCTCATCGGCTTTTTCATGGAGACGCTGGCTCTGCGTAATCGAGTCGAGCCACATCGGACCCTCGGCGAGACGGTCTTGTCGATTCAGCAGCACACGCTCGAAGCGTTCGATCGCAGGGATGTGCCGTTCCAGCACATCGTGGAGACGCTCGGACTGCAAGGCCAGGCGGGCCAGAACCCGCTGTTTGAAATCTTTTTCAATCACATCGCGATCCCCTTGCGGAACGAAACAGCTGAGAAGGTGCTCTCTTTCAGCGATCAGGATATCGATAACCATACAGCGAAGTTCGACCTCACCTGCTACGTGTACGAGGAGGAAACGAACGCGCGGATCGTATTCAACGCACGACGCTCCAAGTTCTGTCCAACAACGGTTCAGTGGTACCTATCTCTGTTCTACAGGACACTTGCGGAAAGTGTGGGCCACCTTGAAACGCCGATATCGGAGATACCGATCGATGTGACGCCGATCTCTGAGCCGCACGAAGCTCGTGTGCCCGCTCCACAACTGCCTATGGGGCGTTCGACCTCGGGCTCCATCCCGGAGCGGATCGCTCAAGTCGTCGCGGATCATCCGACCATGATCGCCGTGCATTCAAACGGGGAACGCCTAAGTTATCGCGATCTCTGGGCGCGAGCAGGCGCAGTCGCGGCGGCACTTGATGCGTCGGGAGTGAAAGCGGCTGATCGTGTGGTCATCGGTACCCGTGACCCAATCCAGACGTGTATCGCCGTGCTGGGCGTACTCCGACTCGGCGGAGTGTTCATCCCAACGGACGAGCTCTGGCCCGCACAACGCATCAGCACCATCATTGAGTGCGCTCAGCCGCGAGCGGTTGTTACGGGTGATAGTTCAGACCCTTGCCCACGGTTCGAAGGCGTCAAGATCAACATCTCGGGTCTGAGTGAAAGCGCCGCGGCCTGGGAGGATCGTGCCAAGCCGGGCGACCCGGCGTACATCATGTTCACCTCGGGTTCGACCGGGACGCCCAAAGGCGTGGTGCAGACGCACCACGCGGTTGTAGGGCACATGGTCACATTCGCGCACTCGATAGACCTGAAAGCCGGCCAGCGCATCGCACAGTTCAGTTCTTTCGCGTTCGATGCTGCGATCATGGATATGTTTTCGTGCTGGTTGAGCGGGGCAACGCTCTGTGTCGTTGAGCCACGCAAGTCCACACCCGAAGAGATCGCCATTTGGCTCGATCTGCACGGCGTCGATGTGATCCATGCCGCCCCAACACTCCTGCGCTGGTTTACAGAGTCAAGCGATGAGTTCACGCTCCGATCAGTCAAAGCAGTCGTGCTCGGTGGTGAGCACGCACACGATCATGACATCGACGACGTGCTCAGCGCATTCCCGAACTGCTCTCAACTCATCAATGGGATGGGGTTGACCGAGTCTTCGTTGACGCTGCAGTACCGCACGGATCCGAACGCCAGCGTGGAATGGCCGAGCCGACTGCCAGTGGGATTCGCAGTCGAAGGGACGCGTGCGCGGCTCGTCCATCCAGACGGCCGGCCTTCCGGACCAACCGGAGAGATCGAGATCGAATCAGATCGGATCGCACCGGGGTATATCGAACCATTCCGCCCGTTGGGATCCCCGCCCAGCACCGATGGCACGCGTCGCTTCAGGACTGGCGATATCGGCATGTACCGCCATGACGGTTCGATTATGCACCTCGGTCGGGTTGATGATCAGGTCCAGATCCGTGGCTGCCGCGTTGAACCGGGTGAAATCGCAGACACGATCAGGTCGCACGAGAGCATCCATGATGCGGTTGTAGTTGCAAACAAATCGAACGAAGGGGCCGTGGAACTGCATGCCTACGTGGTGTCCGATCCGGGCCTTGATGCTGCGGATCTCGCCGAGTTCTGCGCGATGTCATTGCCCGCCTATATGGTGCCCGCCCAGTGGCACAGCGTCGAAGAAATCCCGAGAGTCGGCGGAGGCAAGGTGGACAAGCACGCCCTGAGCCGGCTTCTCCCGAGTCGGCTCAGAACCATCTCGCAAAAGCGCGATGGAGAGGTGAATGCGCAAACTCGGGTGATCATGGAGGCGTTCAGCTCCGTGCTCGACATCGATCGTGTTAGCCCGGATGATCACTTCTTCCACCTCGGTGGCAACTCGCTCTGTGCGATCCGTCTGCTGGCAGAGCTTCGTAAGTCCCTCAATACTGATTTCCCTGCATCGATTATCTATCGCGTCCCAACGCCCAGGAAGCTCTCGGAGGAACTCGACACGCTCGCTCAGAACGCCGATGCCGAGCGTCATCTGATCCACCTGCGTGGTGAGCGATCCGACCAGCGGGTGCTTGTCCTCCCCGGGGTTGGTGGTCACCCATTGGGGTTCGGCCCGCTCATCGATCTCGTAAATACACAGAGATTCTTTGTCGGGGTGCAGTATCCAAATGAGCAAGAGCTCAATGAGATCGGGCGTTCGCTGCCACTACTGGCTGAATGGCTCATCAAGAAACTCAACCTTGAACCAGGGCAGAGCATCCCGGACCTGATTGGGTACAGCTTCGGAGGCTCCCTGGCGCTCGAGGTCGCGCTCCAGCTTCGCCGCCAGGGCCACGGCCGCGGTCGTCTGCTCCTGCTCGACGCGCACCTCCCCTGCGGTCTACCCAAGCGTGGTAAGATCGGCACCGCTCGAGCACACTTGGCACGAATCGTGGAGGGGCACGAGTCTTCAAGGATCGCGTACATCAAGGGGCGGCTCAGTGCTCGCCAAGCGCCGAGCGAAGGCGGCAAGGCTCCACCCACCGAGTCAGATATCCACGAATACAGGGCAATCTCGCGGATCAATCGGCAGATGGTCGTCGAGTACCAGCCCGCGTGCAGGTACGATGGGCCGGTGACACTCATCAGAGCCAACCAACCAGAGTGGTTGCGTTTTCATAAAGACGACGGGTACAACGGATACAGCGCGTTCCTCGATCTTGATCAGGTTTCGCTTGAGGCGGTCAACGCAGGGCACCTCGATCTCTTCAAACCCGCGGCTGTCCATGATATTGCCAGAATCGTTGATCGCTGGCTCCGTTCAACGCCAACGTAAGGTTCGCGTATGATCGTGTTCTTGGAAAGGAACACGGATGGAACCCATTATCGATATGCGATCAGACACGGTGACCCGCCCTACGCCAGAGATGCGTGATGCGATGGCGCGAGCCGCGGTTGGTGACGATGTCGCAGGGGATGATCCGAGCGTAAACGAGCTTGAATCCCGTGCATCGGCGCTGTTTGGGAAGGAGGCGGCGCTCTTTGTTCCCTCGGGCACGATGGGAAACCTCCTGGGCATTCTCGCTCAGACCGCACCAGGAGATGAAATCCTCACACACCAAGAAAACCACATCTACTACTACGAGGGTGGGGGGTACGCGGCGGTTGCGGGTTGCAGCGTCCGTTTCGTAGACGATCAGGATGCCCCTAAACGGGGTGTGATGACGCCAGACGGCTTGGATCGTGCACTGCGGGGCTGCGACATCCATTTCCCTCGTTCAAGACTGCTCTCGATCGAGAACACGCATAACCGAGCGGGCGGTCTCGTTTGGCCCGAAGACATGCGCCGAGAACTCTGCGATGCTGCACATCAGCGAGGCTTGCGGGTTCACCTCGATGGCGCACGCCTGTGGAACGCCTCAGTCGCGTCAGGTATACCGATCCACGAACTCGTCGAGGGATGCGATTCTATCAGCGTCTGCCTGAGCAAGGGGCTCGGGTGCCCGGTGGGCTCCCTGCTTGTGTCGGACCGCGAGACAATCCAGATCGCACGCCACAAACGCAAAATGATCGGGGGCGGTATGCGTCAGGCCGGTGTCCTCGCGGCTGCCGCGATACATGCCCTCGAGCATCACCATATCGACCGCCTCTCGGAAGATCACCGCCGCGCAAAGCTACTGGCAGAGGAGCTTACGAAGCTGCCCATATTCGACTTCGATCCAGAGCTGGTGGAAACAAATCTGGTCTACGCACGCCTTAGCCGAGAGGCCCTGGAAGCACAGGGCGATGCGTTTGCCTGGCAGGATCTTTTGGATGAGCGCGGGGTTCGCTGCTATGCCGAGAGCAGGACAACCCTCCGATTTGTGACGCATCTGGATCTCAGCGACGAACTCGTCACGTTGGTTCCAGAGCGGGTCGCGGGCGTCATGCATTGAGTCCATAAAAAAACGCCCCGGACGGCGTTTCAAAGCGGGAGACGAGACTCGAACTCGCAACATTCAGCTTGGAAGGCTGACGCTCTACCATTGAGCTACTCCCGCGAGCAAGCGAGTATAGAGCCCTCAGACGTGCTGGCAATCTCATCGCGGCAGAATCAGGCTTTCACTTGAAGTTCGTGAAACGCACTCATATACTGCATTGCGGGAAAAAATCCTGTAGGAGCGAACAAATGAGAAGCACCATGATTGCACTGGCACTCACCGGATCTATGGCACTCTTTGCTGGGTGCGGCGGTGGGGATGAAGAGGCCGGCGCAAGCGGCGGCACCGTGAGTTCAACCGAGGTGAATGCGAATGCACTCGCCCGCGCCAAGGGCAAAGTGATCTTCAAAAAGACATGCGTGGCATGCCACGGTGAGAATGGCGAAGGGATCGAAGGACTCGGGAAAGACTGGACCACGAGCGAGTTCATCGCCACGAGTACCGACGATGAACTCGTTGAGTTCCTCAAAGTGGGACGAACAATCGAAGACCCGGTCAACACCACTGGCGTCGCAATGCCACCCAAGGGCGGCGATCCGACCTTGAATGAGGACGATCTTTACAATGTCGTCGCATTCATGC
>JAEPOJ010000079.1 GCA_017642965.1 Phycisphaerales bacterium | reverse complement strand
CGTGCACGCGATCGACGAGGTGCTGCATGGTCAGGATCTGCTCCGGGGCGAGCAGCTGCTGGGGGCGGGGGCTCCCGTCCGTGAACCGCCGCAGGATGCCGCGCTCGTCGCGCTGGCTCGGGTAGCCGATCATCAGCCGGATGAGGAAGCGGTCGATCTGCGCCTCGGGCAGCGGGTAGGTCCCCGCCTGCTCCACCGGGTTCTGCGTCGCGAGCACGATGAACGGGGAGGGCAGGGGGCGCGTGTCGCCCTCGATCGTGACCTGCTGCTCCTGCATCGCCTCGAGGAGCGCGCTCTGGGTCTTGGCCGGCGCGCGGTTGATCTCGTCGCCGAGCAGCACGTTGGCGAAGATGGGCCCCTCGCGCAGATCGAAGGTGCCCTCTTTGGGCGAGAGCACGTAGGTGCCGGTGATGTCGGCGGGCAGCAGATCCGGCGTGAACTGGATGCGGGCGAAGCGCGCGCCGAGGGTGGCCGCGAAGGCCTTGCACAGTGTCGTCTTCGCCACGCCGGGGAC
>JAEPOJ010000078.1 GCA_017642965.1 Phycisphaerales bacterium | reverse complement strand
ACTTCACGATCACGCCCTCGCGGTCACGGTCGGCCCCGGTGAACGCGCCCCGGACGTGCCCGAAGAGCTCGCTCTCGAGCAGCGCCTCGGGGATGGCGGCGCAGTTCAGCGCGACGAACGACTCGCGCGAGCGCCGCCCGCTGAAGTGGATGGCCCGGGCGATCAGCTCCTTGCCCGTGCCGCTCTCGCCGTGGATGACGACGGGGACCTCGGCGTCCCGCACGCGGTCGATGACGGCGAAGACGCGCCGCATCCGCTCGCTGCGCCCGACGATCCCGTGGCGGTCGTTCGCGGCGCGCAGGGCCTCGCGGGCCCGGACGAGCTCGGTCTTCGCCTCCTCGAGCTCGACCGTCCTGGCGTCGAGGAGCCGCTCGATCTCCTCCTTCGCCGCGCCGAGCTCCTCGTTGGCCCGCTCGAGCTCCTCCCGGCGCGTGTCCAGGCTCGCGAGGAGGCGCGCGTTCTCGAGCGCGATCGCGGCCTGGTCGGCGAACGCCAGCAACAGGTCGAGATCGGCCTCGCCGAAGCG
>JAEPOJ010000077.1 GCA_017642965.1 Phycisphaerales bacterium | reverse complement strand
GTGCTGTTGGGCCACTCGAGCCCATCGAGATCCTCGAGCAGCCGATCGGCGTACGCGGTGATCTTCAGCACCCACTGACGGAGCGGGACGCGCTCGACGGGGTGCCCGCCGCGCTCGCTGACGCCGCCGATGACCTCCTCGTTGGCCAGCACCGTGCCCAGCGCCGCGCACCAGTTGACGGTGACCTCGCCCTGGTAGGCGAGCCCGCGGTGGAAGAGCTGCAGGAAGATCCACTGCGTCCACTTCACGTACGCCGGATCGGTCGTGTCGACCTCGCGCGTCCAGTCGTAGCTGAACCCGAGCATCTTCAGCTGTCGACGGAAGGTGTCGATGTTGCGCAGCGTGGTGTCGCGCGGGTGCGTGCCCGTCTTGATCGCGTGCTGCTCCGCGGGCAGACCGAACGCGTCCCACCCCATCGGGTGCAAGACGCGGTGCCCGGTGCAGCGGAGGAAGCGCGCCACGATGTCGCTCGCCGTGTAGCCCTCCGGGTGCCCCACGTGGAGCCCCGAGCCGGACGGGTACGGGA
>JAEPOJ010000076.1 GCA_017642965.1 Phycisphaerales bacterium | reverse complement strand
TCTTCACGGAGCTGTTGCTCTCGGACGAGATCAACCGGGCCCCCGCGAAGACGCAGAGCGCGCTCCTCGAGGCGATGCAGGAGCGACAGGTCTCCATCGACGGCAAGCGCCACGCGCTCAGCGGAGACTTCACGGTGTTCGCCACGCAGAACCCGGTGGAGCAGGAGGGGACCTACCCGCTCCCGGAGGCGCAGCTCGACCGCTTCCTGGTGAAGATCCAGGTCGGCTACCCGACCGCGGACGAGGAGGATCGGATCCTCGCGCAGGCCAGCATCGGGGTGGGCTCGGTCGACGTGGAGCAGGCGGGCATCGTGCCCGTGGCCGACCGGGAGCAGCTGGCGCTGGTGCGGCGCCTCGCGGGTGACGTCACGGTGGAAGACGGCGTGCGTCAGTACATTCTCTCGCTGATGCGCGCGACACGTGAGACGCCGATGATCCTGCTCGGCGCGGGGCCGCGCGCGGGCGTGCACTTGATGGTCGCCTCGCGCTGGTTCGCGGCGCTGGACGGGCGCATGTTCGTCACGCCCGA
>JAEPOJ010000075.1 GCA_017642965.1 Phycisphaerales bacterium | reverse complement strand
TCGAGGTCGGCGCGGAGATCCTCCTCGGCCTCCAGGCCGACCGAGAGGCGGACCAGGCCGTCGTCGATGCCCAGGGCGGCGCGCGCGTCGGCCGGGACCGAGCCGTGGGTCATGATCGCGGGGTGCTCGATGAGGCTCTCGACCCCGCCGAGGCTCTCGGCGCAGCAGAAGACCTTCACCGTGGCGAGGAGCGCGGACGCGGCGGGCAGGCCGCCCTTGACGACGATGGAGATCATGCCGCCCGGCGCCTTCATCTGCGTCTTGGCGAGCGCGTGGCTCGGGTGACTCTCGAGCCCGGGGTAGATCACCTTCTCGACCTCGGGCCGCGCCTCGAGGAAGCGCGCGAGGCTCGCCGCGGTCTTGCAATGCCGCTCCATGCGCACCGGCAGCGTCTTGAGGCCGCGCAGCACGAGGTAGCTGTCGAAGGGCCCCTGCACGGCGCCGATGGAGTTCTGCAGGAAGCGGAGCTGCTCCGCGATGGCGTCGTCCGAGGTTACCAGCACGCCGCCGACCACGTCGCTGTGGCCGTTGAGGTACT
>JAEPOJ010000074.1 GCA_017642965.1 Phycisphaerales bacterium | reverse complement strand
GCTCGACTGGCTGGGGTACGCGGCGTTTCTCTTCCGGGCGGGGCTGCCGTGAGGGGCGACCTGCGGTGGATGGAAGAGCTGATCCGGATCGGCGACCCGCTCACGCTGGGGCTGACGGCCTGGCTCTGCGTCGCGCTCTTCGCGTCGGGGTTCGCGCTCGTCGCGACCCGGCGCGCGTGGCCGGTCGCACTGAGCGCGACGATCCTGACGACGTTCCTGGTCGCGTCGGTGGCGGCGCTGGCGTGGCAGCGCTGGCAGATGGTCAGGGTCCTCACGAGGGAGGTGGAGCCAGGCCTGTTCTGGTGGGGGATCCCGGCCAGCTGGGAGATCACCACCGCGCATCTGGTCGGGCCGGCGCTGGTCCTCGCGGCGCCGTGCACGCTCCTCGCGCTCGGGCGCGTGAAGCCAGGCGCCCGCGGGTTCTGCGCCGCCGCGGCCGTGCTCGTCGCCGCGACCGGCGCGAGCCACGTCGTCGCGATGCACGGGCTGTGGCGTGGGTTCTTGCGGATGCAATTCGAGCCTCCCTGGACCCGCGTAGCC
>JAEPOJ010000073.1 GCA_017642965.1 Phycisphaerales bacterium | reverse complement strand
AGCGGCTGCGGGAGCTCCGCGGGCTCGGCGCGCTGGCCGAGGCGGTGGAGCGCGCGGTCGAAGATGAGACCGTCGCCCTCCCCCACGTCGACGTGCTGGTCCGCGCGCGCCGCTACGCGGGCGGCGTGGTCGCGACGCTCCAGGAGCTGGGCAAGGCGCGCCAGCGAGCGCTCGAGCTGGTCGGGTCGGCCGCGCGCTTCACCTTCGACGATCTCGTCGGGCGTCACCCCGCGTTCCTCGACGCGGTCGCCGACGCGCGGCGCGTCGCGGCGGTGGACGTGCCAGTCCTGATCACGGGCGAGAGCGGGACGGGCAAGGAGCTGCTCGCGCAGGCGATCCACAACGCCTCTCCGCGCGCCAACCACCCCTTCGTCGGGGTCAACGTCGCGGCCATCCCGCGCGAGCTGCTCGAGAGCGAGCTGTTCGGCTACGAGCGAGGCGCCTTCACGGGCGCGCGCGCGCGAGGTCACGCCGGCCGCTTCGAGCTCGCAGACCAGGGCACGCTGCTCCTCGACGAGATCGGCGACATGCCCTACGAGATGCAAGC
>JAEPOJ010000072.1 GCA_017642965.1 Phycisphaerales bacterium | reverse complement strand
GAACTCCTTCGGGCGCGTCAGGACCTGCTGGAGCGCGATGTCCGCGATGGCGTCCTTGACGATGATCTTGCCGGCCTTCTCGGCCTCGGCCTGCTCGGCGTTCGCCGCGTCCTGGCCCTTCTCGGCCACGGTCCGCTCCCACTGACCCCAGGTGTAGGTCTGGTCCGCGAACTCCTTCTCCGCGAGGGCGAAGCCCCAGCTGCGGAAGGCGCCCTCGGTGAACTTCATGATGTTGCCCTTGTGCACCAGGGTGACGCTCGGGCGCTTGTGGTCGATGGCGTACTGGATGGCCGCGCGGACGAGCCGCTCGGTGCCCTCGATGCTGACGGGCTTGAGGCCGATGCCGACCGTCTTCGGGAAGCGGATCTTCTTGTACCGCTCCGGGAAGGTCTCCTTCAGGAAGCCCTTGAGCTTCTCGACGTCGGCCGAGCCCTCTTCGAACTCGATGCCGGCGTAGATGTCCTCCGTGTTCTCGCGGAAGATCACCATGTCGACCTCTTCGGGCCGCTTCACGGGCGAGGGCACGCCGGTGAACCAGCGGACCGGGCGAAGGCA
>JAEPOJ010000071.1:301-565 GCA_017642965.1 Phycisphaerales bacterium | reverse complement strand
CGCGCGACCCGACAACCCGCCCGGCGGGCGCCGCGTCGGTCCCCTGACCATCGGGCAGGCGCCCCCGCCGCTCAGCCTCGAGCGCATCAGCGGCAGCGGCGGGCTCACCCTCGACGCCCTGCGCGGCAACGTCGTCGTGCTCGACTTCTGGGCCACGTGGTGCGGCCCCTGCCGCGCGGTCATGCCCATCCTCGACGACATGCACCGACGCGACGAGCGCCGCGGCCTCACCGTCGTCGGCATGTCGCCCGAGCCGGAGCCCGC
>JAEPOJ010000071.1:0-291 GCA_017642965.1 Phycisphaerales bacterium | reverse complement strand
CGCCATCCGCCGCCACCTGCACGCGCAGCCGGTCGGCTACACCATCGCGCGCGATCAGGGCGGCACCATGCGCGCCTACGGCATCCGCGGCATCCCGACCCTGGTCGTGCTCGGGCGCGACGGTCAGGTGGCCGAGGTGATGGTCGGCGTCGACCGGGCGAGCATGGCGCGCGTCGACGCGCTCGTGCAGCGCCTCCTCGCGCAGCCCGCGCCCTGAGCGCATGCCCCCCGAGGCCAAGCAGGACGCCGCCTTCGACGAGGTCATCGTGGATCTCGTGAACGTCGCGCGCC
>JAEPOJ010000070.1 GCA_017642965.1 Phycisphaerales bacterium | reverse complement strand
CCTCGAGGAAGCGCCTGCCCCTGTGGGCTTGCTCGAAGACGTCCACATGACCCGGGTCGGCGCCGGTGAACGCCGCTTGCTCCGAGGGGGTAAGCATGGCCGCCGCGTTCAACGTGATGAACCGGCCTTCCTTCAACCATCCCGCGGAGCGGGTCGCCTCGGCGGACGGCCCGCGCTCGATCACCCGACAGCTGACCGACGATCACCGGCCACCACGACCGAATCGGCGCCGACGAGAAGCTCGCCGCCGTCGAGGGGGGCTCTCGCTCCTGCACACGAGACCGTCATCGGCACGTGGCACTTCTGGTGGCAAGCCGAGCCGGGACAAGGAAATGGCCGGCGAGAGCAGGCTCCAACCGGCCGGGATGCTCGATCTGATCTAGAGCGGGCGATCGGGCTCGAACCGACGACATTCAGCTTGGGAAGCTGACACTCTACCAACTGAGTTACGCCCGCGAGAGAGCGGAGGGTTATCCCTTGGCCGCCCCCTCGTCAAGAGAGTTCAGTCCTCGCCCATCAGGTCGTCGAAGGCGCGGTCGATGTCGTCCTGCTCGGCCGGGGCGAG
>JAEPOJ010000006.1 GCA_017642965.1 Phycisphaerales bacterium | reverse complement strand
AGATCGATCGCTTCGAGGAGTGCCACGGGGGGATGATGGGGGGGGAGAGGCAAGGTGCAGTGGGCCATAGGCAATAGGCAATAGGGAAGAGAGGGAGGGTCAGCGTTTGCGGCGGGTGGCGGCGATTCCGAGGGGGGTGAGGGCGGCGAGGGTTGTGGGGGCGGGGACGACGGAGACCGAGATGAAGGAGCGGACCGACCTGGATTGTGGTTGGGACGTCTCGAAACCGATGATCTCGCAGAACTCGGTGAGTTCGTAGGTGCCCGCTGCGAGCGTCAGCGTGGTGGTGTTCGAGAGGGGTGGGCCATCGATCAAGAGCATCTGAGTATCGTCTGCGGTGTTGGTGATTGAGATGGTGTATGTGTCTCGGTGGATGAACTCGCCGCTGAGCTCGTGACGGATCTGGATCGTTGTTTGGTGTGCGAGCTCGAAGCGGGCCTCGCCGTTGATGCTGCAGCCCCCGATGTCGAGCGCGGGGCCGTTCACGTCGGTTTCGATGTTGAGGAGCGTGTCGGCTTTGTAGATCTCGTCGGCGATGTACGCCTCGCTGATGGCCTTGGTGTCGTAGCTTCTGTCGTTGATGCGGGGGAAGGTGAAATCGATCGAGAGGTTTGAGTAGCCGGTCTGGCCGGCGATGAAATCGAAATCGAAGCCGTTGGTGAACCCGCCGGCGAGGAAGCGGGCGTAAGTGTTCCAGTGGATCCCGGCCGACGCAGACTGGGTGGCCGTGGCAAGATGGGCAATACAGAGCATGAGTATGGTGAGGTTTCGCATGCTCATATGTACAACGACCCGCTGGGATTGCCAGCGGGTCGGGTGCTTTCGTGTTGGATTGGGTGCTTAGACGATGCGGAAGGTCATGGGGTAGCGGTAGAACTCGCCCCGGTTGGCGGCGATCGCGGCCTGGATCATGCCGACGATGGCGAGGACGTAGAGGGGGATGTAGAGGAAGAAGCCGGCGCTGCAGGTGATGATCCCGATGGGGATGAGCAGGATGGAGAGGATGATGAGGGAGAGCTGGAAGTTGACGGCTTCTCGCCCGTGGTCGTCGAGGAATGGGGACTGATCTTTTTTGACCTGCCACATGATGACGGGCGCGATGATGGCGAGCAGCGAGACCACGACGTGGCCGAGCAGCGTGAGGTGCATGAAGAGCGCGTAAGTGCGTTCGTCGTCTGTGGCGTCGGGGTCGTAGGCGCGTCCCCGTGCGTTGACGGGTGGGGGGCGGTAGTGATCGTGTTCGTGTACTGCTTCGGGCATGGCGGATTATCCCCCAGCGGGCTCATTCCCGCTCTGATTGGTTGGGGATTCGGGTTCGGGGATTTCAGGCGTTTCTGTGGGGTTGAGGAGGGGGTCCTGGGGCATCGGGATGCAGAAGCGGGCGAGGCGGGGGGCGAAGAAGAGGATGAACCCGGCGCTGAGGGTCATGAGGACCGACTGGACGAGCGAGCTGATGGCGTAGGCGAAGGTGTAGTAGCCGTCATCGTCGAGCATGATGAGCGTGATGATGGAGCCGATGAGGGCGAGCAGGGCCCAGCAGAGCCAGATGACCCCGAACACGCGGAGGACGCCGGTGGCGATGGCGCGCCGGTTTGCGGTGACGAAGGGGAGGACGCGCGGGTCGGGGGTGGCGGCGCCGATGGCGCCGCCGGGCGCGATGTTGTCGATGAACTCCGGTGTGGGCTCGAGCCCGCACTCGGTGCACCTGGGCGGGTGCATGCCGGCGGTGGTGGGGGTGCATCGCGGGCAGCGAGTGCCCTTGGGGATGGGGACGGTGAGTCGCACGATCAGGCCCTGGGTGAACCATGCGACGGCGGCGACGATGAGGCAGAAGACGGCGAGGGCGATGCGATCGGCGTAGTACCACAGGTCGAAGAAGTCGTCGTCCATGAACCCCTCTGTGGCCCATGAGACGATCGGGAGGATGGCGATCGAGGCCAGGAAGAGGGCGGCGAAGCGGGTGACGGTGCGGACGGTCCATCTTCGGCGTGCGAGCTCGAATGCGTTAGGGATCAGCATGCCCCGATGGTACACGGGATCACCGGGCGGGGGTTCGTCTGCGGCGGAGGAACAGGGCGAGCCCGAGCGGTGCGATCGATGATGGAGCGGGTACGAGGTTGAACTGCGCGTCGAAGCTCGCGGTGCTTTCGAAGGTATCGATGGATGAAACGCCGGCGATGGCTGTCGCGGAGATGGTGAGTGTGTAGTCGCCGCTGGTGAGGAGGATGAGCTCGTTGATCACGGCGTCTGTAGAGGTGAAGACGATGTTGCCGCCCGGGCTGAGGCCTTCGGACAGGGTGAACCGGGCGTTGCTGCCGATGTCTGCGGCGAGGTTCGCGATGATCTCCCATGTGGAGTTCTGGTCGAGGGTGAAGCCGAGCTCCATGGTGGAGCTGGTGGTTGCGAACGCGTCGTAGCCGGTCTCGTCGAGCACTTGCGCGAAGGCGTAGGTGGTGGCGCTGGCGGTGATGGATGTGGAGGTGATGACGGAGTCGATGGTGCCGTTGGTGTTGGCGTTCGCGGATTGGAACTGGGCGCTGACGCCGAAGCTGTACGCCCATGGGTCGAACGGGTTGATGAGGATGCTGTCGGCGTAGTAGAAGTCCTGGGCCTGATCCGATCCGAGCTCGGTGTTGGCCTGGGCCTCGAAGTTCATGTTACGGTTGTCGATGACGGGGGTGATCTGCTGCGCGAGCGTGGTGGTGCAGAGGAGTGCGGGTATTGTCGCGGCGATGATCGTGGTGTTCATGGTGGCCCTCTCATGGTGCTGGTTGTGCGGACAGTTGCCGACAATCTACACCCGGGCGGGAGGTTTGCCCCACGAAGCGGCAAGATTCATACAGGCCCTTTGGGTATGGGGCTGTTCTGCGGCGGAGAATCTGGTTTCCTGATGAACTTTTGTTTGGCCGACCGTGCTGATCAGGCCCTGCGCCGGGTGGCGATGGGCGCGGCGAGGAGCAGGAGGAGGGTCGTTGCGGGCGCCGGGACGACGGACCATGCGGCGTCGAAGCTGGCGTTGCCGGAGGCGGAGCCGGGCTCGAAGAAGGTGATGCTGGAGTTGGCGAAGAACTGGACGGCGTAGTCGCCCGGGCCGAGGGTGATCTGCTGGTTGATGGTCGCGGCGTCGTTGTTGACGGTGTGGTCGAAGAGGATGTCGCCGAAGCCGAAGCCCTCACGCACACGGACCCAGGCGCTGGCTTCGCCGGTCGCCTGGATGTTTGCGATGAGCGAGAAGGTGATGGTCTGGTCGATGGAGAAGCCGATGGTGTGTGAGGAGGAGCCGAGGGCGGTGACGAAGTTGTGCTCGAGGGCGTCGAAGGTGGCGCTGGCGTTGGCGGAGCCGTCGGCGAGGATGGCGGTGTTTGAGATGAGCGAGCTCATCTCGCCGAAGCCGCCGCCCGCGGAAACGCCCGCGACCGCGTTGCCGGTCCAGTTCTCGAACGGTGTCATGGGTTCGGACTGGATGGAATCGAAATCGAACGAGCCGGAGAGTGATTCCTGCGATCCGTAGCCGACGGCGATCCGGTCGTCGACCTGGAGCGACATGATGGGTTCTGCATGGGCGATGCCGGCGTTTGCGATGGCGATGGCGGCGGGGATGAGCTTTGCGTGCATGGTGATCTCCTGATGGTTGCTTTGGAGAGACCCGGGCACGCTGAGTGTATATCAGAATGTGTTCAAGTAAAAACAAAATCTGGAATCATTCAGACTCCATGTCTACGGGTGCTCAGTGCCCGAAGAGGTTTTTCTCGGCGAACATGCCCTTTTCTTCGAAGTAGCTCAGGGCGTCCTCGGTGGAGTCGAAGACCTTTGTTGCGGTTTCGGTGATGAAGGGTGAGGGGTTCTTGGAGGGCTTCCAGACGACGTAGACCTCTTTGGCGTGCTCCCAGGCGTGCTGGAGTTCGCGTTCGACGCCGGAGGAGAGGGCGGGGATGACCTTGCCGGTCTCGGACTTGAGCTCGGGGACGTAGGAGACGATCATGTCGGCCTGGTCGATGAGCTTGAAGTCGCGCATGTAGATCTGGCCGTCGATGTCGCCGGCGATGTCGAGGACTTCACGTGTGCGCATCTTGATTGGTTCGGCGCCCTTGTCGAGGCCGCCGAGTTGGATGGGCTTGTGGTCGAAGAAGTCCTTGCCTTCCTTGACGGCCTCGACGGCGCGGTCCAGGAGGAGCTTCTCGTCGACGTCGCCCGGGTCGAAGCAGATGAAGTGCTCGGCGAGCTTCATGCGGAATGCGTCGATCTCGGCCATGACGTCGGGCATGTCGATGACGTGGGACATGGGGAAGGAGGGGTAGACCCGCTTCATGTCGGGTCGGCACATGAGCTGGAAGAGGGTGCGTGAGGTCTGGGAGAAGCGTCCGCGGGAGACGATGTAGAACTTGGAGCCGGGGATGGCCTGGGACATGAGCTCGGTGGCGAGGATCTCCTCTTCGCGCCAGACCATGCAGTCCTTGAGGGTGGCGTCGATGTCGTGCTCGGCGTGGAGGCGTTGGTGGACGACCTCGATGTTGTCGACGAGGCAGATGAAGAGGTCCGGGGCGAGCTTGGTGATCTGGTCGAAGTCGAAGGCGGAGAAGAGCCCATGACGCCAGCGGAAGGTCGCGTGGGTGTTGACGAGGGCGTGGTTGTGGTTTGGCGCGTCGGCGATGATGTCCTTGAAGGCGGCGCGGCGGAGGGAGTTGAGGCGGGAGATGGGGAGGTCGAGGATGCGTCCTGGGCGGATGTCGGGCGCCTCGTCGTACATCATGTTGCCGACGTGGTACATCTCGATGGGCTCGCCCTGCGCGGCCGCGAAGTCGGCGACCTCCTTGAGGTATGCTTTTTTGTCCATACCGACCTGACCTGTGACGATTGCGCGCATGGTGTGCCTCCGGGAATAGGGGGAGAATCATAGCAGGGCGCGCCAAGCGTTTGTATTTCAAGCGCTTGGGCGTGCCATGTTGTGGGCTCCGGCTGGGTTATCGGCTGGCCGGCGCGAGAGGGTGGGTGAAGACGCGGTAGGGCTCGTCGGGCCATGTTTCGCCCTCGCTGAAGCGCGGGGTGCGGTGGATGAGGGCGGTGGTGAAGACGAGCAGGTCGTTGTCCCAGTCGATGGCGAAGCTGTCGGGCCAGCTGATGGAGCGGTGGCGGACGAGGTCCTTGTATTCGCCGTCGGGTGTGCGGTAGACGATGGCGTTCTCTTCGAGGGCGGGGAAGTAGAGGTTGCCGGCGTTATCGAACATGATGGCGTCGGTGATGGGGGCGGTGCCCAGGTCCTCGACGGCGTTGGCGAGCTGGCTGGGGGGGACGCGGTCGTCGGTGAGCAGCGAGACGGGGACGCGGTAGAGCGGGTCGGCGCTGATGGCCTTGTAGTAGACCCACTGGCCGTCGGGCGAGACGTCGATGCCGTCGCAGTGGATGACGGGTGGCTTGCCGGTCTCGTTGACGAGGAGGGGGCGACCGTCAATCTCGATGATGCGTTCGTCGTTGCCCTTGGTGCTGGGGTGGTCGGCGAGGACGCGCCGGGTGTCGCCGGTTTTGGTGTCGAGGACGATGATCGCGCCCAGGCCCGAGTCGGAGATGAAGCCCCATCGCCCGTCGGGGGTGAGGCGGATGTCGTTGATGTAGCTGCCCTCTGGTGCGACATCGAAGGGGAGGGGAAGTGAGCGGGCAATGCGGTCGCGCTGCAGGTCGATCTCGTAGACGACGGCCTGGCGGCCGGCTTCGCGGCTGACCTGGCCGGTGTCGAGGACCCACATTCGTCCCTGGCGGTCGATGTGGACGGACTGGACGGCGACGAAGCGTTCGCGCCAGTCTCCGGCGCCGGGGCCCTCGGGGGACCAGTTGTTGATGACGGCGCTGGGGTAGGGGCGGACGGTGGAGGGGGTCGCGGTGTCGATCACGCGTGCGACGGCGAACTGGTAGCGGTCGGACCAGCGTGGGTAGTTGACGAAGAGGCGCCCGTCGGGGGCCTGGGCGACACCGGTCCATTGGAGCTCGTTGGAGGAGGCGACCTCGCGGAGCTGTGCGGGGGCGCAGCCGAGCGTGGCCAGCGGGGCGAGCAGGGCGGCGATGGCGGGGATGAGGATGCGGCGGGCGCTGGGTCGGCGTGCGGGGGTGTTTCTGGGCATGGTGAACTCTAGCGTGGTGGGTGCGAGGAGTGTCTGGGCCTAGGATCTGGCGAATCCAGGCGATACACACAGATTGGAGCGGCGCATGGCCATTCTCGTTGATAAGGACACCAAAGTCATCTGTCAGGGCATCACGGGCAGCTTCGGCGCGCTCCACACGAAGGGGTGCTTCAACTACGGCACCCGGATGGTGGGCGGCGTGACCCCGGGCAAGGGCGGTCAGAAGGATGACAACGGGCTGCCGATCTTCAACACGGTGCGTGACGCGGTGGACGCGACGGGCGCTGACGCGACGATGATCTTTGTGCCCCCGGCGTTCTGCGCGGACGCGATCCTGGAGGCGATGGACGCCGGGATCCGATTGATCTGCTGCATTACTGAGGGTGTGCCGGTCAACGACATGATCATGGTTCGGCGGGTGATGGACGATCGCAACGCGGCGGCTCGTGGGGCGGACTCGGCGCACAACCGCGAGCTGTTCACGCTGATCGGTCCCAACTGCCCGGGCGTGATCACGCCGGGCCCCAAGACCGGCGAGGACACGGCGGAGAGCAAGTACACCAACGCTGGGTGCAAGATCGGCATCATGCCGGGGTACATCCATACGCACATCAGCGAGGCGAGCACGGGCAAGGCTGTGGGCATTGTTTCGCGCTCGGGCACGCTGACCTACGAGGCGGTGTGGCAGACATCGCAGCTGGGGATCGCGCAGTCGACGTGTGTCGGTATCGGCGGCGACCCGGTGCGTGGGCTGAACCATATTGACTGTATTCGGATGTTCGAGGAGGACCCGGACACGCACGGGATCCTGATGATCGGCGAGATCGGCGGCGAGGACGAGGAAGCGGCTGCGGAGTACATCGCCAAGCACGTCACCAAGCCGGTTGCTGCTTTTATTGCTGGTCGCACGGCACCCCCCGGCAAGCGGATGGGGCACGCGGGTGCGATCATCTCCAGCGGTGCCGGCGGCAAAGCGACAGGGACGGCCGACAGCAAGATCGAGGCGCTCCGCGAGGCGGGTGCTGAGGTGGCGCTGAACCCGAGCGAGATGGGCCAGGCGATGGCGAAGGCGATGGGGCTTGCGGCGGTAACGGCGTAAGGGGCTCACGTTGTAAAGCGAATCTCGATGACCCCACCGAGTGTGGGGTCTTTGTTTTTGTGTATACTTAGGTATTGACCTAAGTGATTCTGGTTGGTATGGTGTGCCCATGCAATCGACCGAGGCACTCGATCGGACTTTTCAGGCGCTCTCGAATCCGACTCGTCGGGCGGTGGTGGAGCGTCTGGGTCGGGGGGCGTGCTCGGTGAGCGAGCTGGCGGAGCCGTTTGACATGGCGTTGCCGTCGTTCATGCAGCACCTGGAGGTGTTGGAGGAGTGTGGGCTGGTCCGCTCATACAAGCGTGGGCGTGTGCGGACGGTTGAGGTTCGGCGGGCGCAGCTCAAGCGGGCAAGCCGGTGGTTGGAGAAGCAGCAGCGGCTGTGGGAGCGGCGGCTGGATCAGCTGGATGACTATCTGAACAAGATGGAGAAGGGAAGCGGATGATGGAACGGCCTGAGATCAACCCGGAGTTGGATCTGGTGCTCGAGCGTGTGGTGGCGGTGAAGCCGGCGCAGGTGTGGAGGGCGTGGACGGAGCCTGAGCACTTGGTGAAGTGGTTCACGCCCAAGCCGTGGGAGACGGTGGCGTGCGAGATCGATCTGCGTCCGGGCGGTGTGTTCAGCACGACGATGAAGTCGCCGGAGGGCGAGGTGATGCCCGCGAACCCGGGGTGCTACCTGGAGGTGGTGAAGCACGAGCGGCTGGTGTTTACCGACGCGCTGGGGCCGGGCTATCGCCCGACGGGCGGCGGGTTTATGACGGCGTTTATTCTGCTCGAGCCCGAGGGGGATGGGACGCGGTACGTTGCGATCGCGAAGCACGCGGACGCTGAGAAGCGGAAGCAGCACGAAGAGATGGGGTTTGAGGGCGGCTGGGGGACGGCGCTCGATCAGCTCGTGGCGTATGCGCGAGAATCGTTGTGAGCAGGGCAAGAAAAAAGCCGCCGGTTTGTGTCTCGGCGGCTGGTGTGGCTGTTTGGTAGTTGGCGCGTGGCTCAGGCGCTGGCGGCGGCGGACCTTGGCTTTGCCTTGCCGGTGATGATGTGTTCCCAGTGGTCGGCGGGGAAGCCGTGGAGGCCTCGGTCGACGGCGTACTTGACGAGCTGGGCGCGTGAGTTGGTGTTGAGCTTGTTGTGGATGGAGCCGATGTGGTTCTCGATGGTGCGTTCTGAGCGGTGGAGCTCGCTGGCGATGTCCTTGGTGGAGAGGCCGCGTGCGATGTGGTGAAGGACGCGCATCTCGGCGGTGGAGAGATTGGAGAGGTTGGAGAGGCAGGGGGTCTGGAGCAGCATGTCGATGTTGCGTGGCTGGAGCGCCTCTGAGGAGGGTGTCGGCTGGATCATGGTGAGTGTCCCGCGGTGCCCGAACTCCTGCTCATCGATGGGGAAGAAGACGCAGAGCTGGCGTTCGCCGGAGCCGAACTGGATGGCGGTGAGCATCTGGTTGTTGTCGAGCACCTTCTGCATGGCGTACTCGCGCTCGGCGGCGGACTCGTGGGAGACGAGGTCGCGCAGTCGAGTGCCGAGGAGTTCTGCTTTGGGCTTCTTGCAGAGGCGTGCGTAGGCCTCGTTGCACCAGAGGAGGGTGAAGTGCTCGTCGCGGAGGACGCAGGCGGAGATCTCGAAGGTTTCGAGGAGTTGCAGGCATTCCTGCTTGATGAGTGGTACTGACAGCATACTGGCTCCGTGGGGAAGCATGTGTAGGGGGCGGGGAGGTGTGTGCTACGGGCGAGGGCTCCCCAAAATGTGAACGGATCTTCATCATGCATCGACACTAGGTCAAACTACCAAGTGATAAAACACTCGAATTGGGGTTCGATTTTTTCAAACTCGGGGGGTTATTCAAAAATGCCGACCAGTAGGGGCAAAACGCCCCCCGGCACGAGGGGGGCAAAACCAACTAAGAAGAAATACCTATGTGCATATCAGGCGAGTGGTAGCTGCGAGGAGACGGCGCAGTACTCGTCGTGGATCGACTGCGAACGAGCGATGTCGGGGTCATCTGTGTCGGGTCCGATTTGGACAATGAGTCTGCATACGGCGTACGCGGTGCACTCGTCGTGGTAGGCGGTCTCCCAGTCATGGAGCGCACTTGTGGGCTCGCTGCCGGCGCGGATTTTTTCTGGCGGCCAGCCGATGCGCATGCGTGATGGCTTGGGAGTGAGTCTGGCGCGGAAGCAGGACTGAACCCTGCAGAGGGTGGCGTATTGTGGGTCGGCGCCCAGGTCGTGGAACAGGGCGTGGGTCTGCTCGGCGCAGGGGTCGAGCTGTTCGCCCGTGAGCAGCACGCGGAGCCCGGCTGCTGTTTTGTAGACACGGGCGCCGCGTGTTGGGGTGGATTGGCAGTAGGCCTCGAGCTTGGAGAGCACATGCTCTGCGGGGTCTTCGGCGTCGATCGGTTCGGGCTTGGAGAACAGGCGTTTGAGAAAGCCCCGCGGCCGGGCGCTGGGCTGCGGCGTATCGATATCGATGAAGACGACGCGTTCGGTGTTGAGGATGCATGCGCCGTATGCGTTGACGGTGAGCGCGCCGATGCGATGGTTGTGCTCGGAGAGGATTTCCTCGATGAGTGGTTCGGCGCGGGTGCGGTCGGCGTAGAGGTACCAGTCCTTCGGCTCGGTGCCGCGTTCGATCTGGGATTTGAGCTGCTGGGCGGCCTGGTCGGCGATGCGCTGCGCATCGGCCTGGCTCTCGAATGATGCGCGGAGAAACGATCGGTGGTGCGGGTCCCCGTGCGGGTCGATCGCGTGCATGTGGGATCGGGCCCAGTACCTGCCAATGCGCATCAGTCCTGGGCTCCGGTGTTGTTGAGGAAGACCTGGCCGCCCTTCATGACGAAGTCGACGAACTGGTATGCCTCGACGTCCTGCATGGGGTCCATGGGCACGGCGATGAGGTCGGCGTGCTTGCCTTGTTCGAGGGTGCCGAGCTGGTCCTGTGCGCCGATGAGGGTTGCCGCGTTGATGGTGGCGCTGATGAGGCAGTCCTGGGGTGACATGCCGGCCTCGTGCATGTAGACGAACTCGAGCGCGTTGGTGCCGTGCGCGCCGACACCGACGTCGGTGCCGAAGGCGATGTTGACACCGGCGGCGTATGCGCGTCCGAAGGCGTCCTGGATCAGTGGCCCGACCGCCGCGGCTTTCTCACGGACGGCGGGGGGGAAGTAGCCGTCGATTTTGGCTTTCTCTTCGACGAACTTTCCTGCGTGGATGGTGGGTACGAGGTAGGCGCCGGTTTTGAGGAAGAGGTCGATAGATTCGTCGTTGAGGTAGGTGCCGTGCTCGATGGAGTGCACGCCTGCGCGGAGGGCGGCGTTGATGCCCTCGCTGCCGTGGGCGTGGGCGGCGACCTTGCGTCCCATCATGCGTGCGGCCTCGACGATGGATTCGAGCTCGTCGTCGAAGAACTGTTGTTCGACACCCGCGGCGGTCATGGAGAGCACGCCCCCGGTGGCGGTGATCTTGATGAGGTCGACGCCCTCGCGGACGCGGGCGCGGACGGCCTTGCGTGCTTCGGCGGGGCCGTCGGCGGTCATAGTGTGGTCCTGCTGCTCGGGACGAAGGACGGGTGAGAGGGAGTTTGTGCCGTCGGCATGCCCGCCGGTGACGGAGATGCTTGCGCCGGCGGCGTAGATGCGCGGTCCGGGGACGATGCCCTGGTTGATGCGGTCTCGCAGCGCGAGTGCGGTGCCGGCGGGTGAGCCGACGTTTCGGACGGTGGTGAAGCCGGCGAGGATTGTTTTGTGCGCGTTGGCGACGCCGTCGATCGCGGCGTGGGCGTTTGTCTCCTGCATGCGTCGGCGCATGCGTTCGAGCGCGGGGACGTACTGGCCGGTGAGGTGCGTGTGGCAGTCGATGAGGCCTGGGACGACCCAGTGTTCTCGGAGGTCGACGGTCTGTGTTTCGCTGTCGAGGTTGAGGTCCGCGGCGGTGGGATAGCCGTTCTCGATGCGGTCGATGCGTCCGTCGGTGACGACGATGGTCATGGATGATTGGGTGGGCTCGCCAGGGACGGCGATGAGGTGGCCGCAGTGGATGATGGTGGTCTCGGCGGCTGGTGCCTGTTGGGTGAGGGCGGAGATGAGCAGGAGGATGATCAGGAGCGGTCGTGTTGGTCGCATGTGCTTGGCCTCTCTCGATAGCGGGCTTGTTGTGGTGTTCGAGGATACCACATTGTGGGTGAGGTCCGAGAACGCCGGGGGCCCTGAACTGGGGATTGAATGGGTGAATTGGGGGTGGGATCACCTAAGGCGGGCATTGGCATGGGTTAAGTGGTGAGGGAACCAAAGAGATGGAGTTCGGGCATAGGTCCGGGTGCGTGTTATCTTGCGCGGAATCGTCAATCGATGCGTAGTTCGGTTCATTTCGGGCGTGAGAAGGTCGATTTCAGGGTTGGAGGGACGAAGCCGCGGATCAGATCCGGGGCGGAAGAAGCATTGCTTTGATCACATGAACACGGCTCGTGGACACAACTCGAACGGCGACGCGACGGACGACGGCTCGAGGTGGGGGCGTCTGGTCGACGGCTACCTGCCGATGGTGTTGGTGCTGACGATCTCGGTCGCGACGTGGCTTGTTGCGATGATCATCGTCGGGAGCACGACGAGGGCGAGGCAGCTTGAGCAGCTTGAGGCGCACGCGATGGACGTGCGGGACCGGATCGAGGATCGCCTCGGTGATTACTCGACGTGCATGGATCTGCTGCGTGGGTTTATCAGCGCGAGCGAGCTGATCACGCCCGACGAGTGGGCGAACTTTTACACGGCTTCGGAGATCGAAGAGAACTACCCGGGCATCTGGGGATTCAGTTATATCCAGCGTGTGCCGCGTGAAGAGACTGAGCGTTTCCTCGCGTTTATGCGTGAGATCGGGTACGAGCAGTTCACAATCCGTGATCATCGAGATGCCGATCTCGATGATCTGAACGCTGATCGGTACGTGATCCGCTATCACAGCCTGAGCCTTACGAATCAGGAAGTGATCGGCTTCGATGTGGGCGGGAACAAACAAAATCGCGCGGTGTACGACCGTGCGACGGATACCGGTCGGCTGAGTTCCTCTGATCCGATTCGACTTCTGCAGCAGCCCGAGGGCGAGCGGACGGTCATCATGGCGTTGCCGATCTTCGAAGAGGGGATGGCGACTGAGACTTTGAGTGAGCGTCGTGGTTCGGTGCACGGATGGATCGCGGTGCCGATCGATCTCGGTGAGCTCTTCGGTGCCGAGCTCGGCGCGCTCGGTGATAACTTCAGGTTCCAGGTCCGTGAGCTTAAGGCGAACGGGGAGCATGACTCGGTGCTGTACAGCTCGATGGAGCCGGGTGACGAGTCGGGCATGCGTGCGATGCTTCGGACGAAGTTTATCGATAACGAGTTTGTGCTGACGGTGGTGCCTCGGGTGTCGCCGAACGCTTGGATCTCGTCCCGGGCCTCGATCGCGGTGCTGATCGCGGGCGGGCTGCTGTCCGCGTTGTTCACGACGATCACGTGGTCGCTGACTCGGACGCGTCGCAAGGCGGTTGAGCTTGCCGGCGAGATGACGAAGTCGATCCGTCAGAGCGAGCAGCGTCAGCGGGTGCTGGCGTTGCAGGCGACGAGCGCGAGCAAGGCGAAGAGTGACTTCCTCGCGAACATGAGCCACGAGATCCGGACGCCGATGACGGCGATTCTGGGCTACGCGGACGTGCTGGGTGACCTTGTGCAGGTCGACGATCATGGTGAGGAGTACAGCGAGGCGGTGTACTCGATCCAGCGGAGCGGCAAGCACCTGATGATGATCATCAACGACGTGCTGGACCTGTCCAAGATCGAGTCCGGCAAGTTCACGATCGACCGCGGGCCGTGCGAGGTGATCGATACCGTGCGTGAGGTCTACACGACGATGCGCATGAACGCGATGCGCAAGGGGCTGGGCTTCTCGGTGGAGTTCGAGACCGAGTTCCCGGAGCTGCTGATCAGCGACGCGTACCGCCTGCGACAGATCCTGATCAACCTGGTCGGCAACGCGATCAAGTTCACGGAGGAGGGGTCGGTCGAGATCCGCCTGCGTGACGACGGGGAGCGCGTGCGTTTCTCGGTGATCGATACCGGTGTGGGGATCAGCGATGGGCAGATCGACCAGCTGTTCGACCCGTTCCAGCAGCTCGATAACTCGTCGACGCGTTCGCACGAGGGGACCGGGCTGGGGCTGACGATCAGCCAGCACCTGGCGCACCTGCTCGGCGGTGAGATCGTTGTCGAGTCGCTGCCCGGCGAGGGATCGGAGTTCACGCTGTTGCTCCCGAGGGAGTGCCCGGCGGGCGTGCGCATGCGTGACTCGATCGAGTCCGAGGGGGCGCATCCCGAGGACGCGGCCGCGCCGGATGTCGAGGTCCGCCGTCGTGGCGTGGTGCTGCTCGCGGAAGACGGCGCGGACAACCAGCGGCTGATCGCCCACCTGCTGCGGAAGGTTGGGTATGAGATCGAGATCGTGTCCAACGGTCAGGAGGCGATCGACCGGTACCTGGCGAACAGGGAGCGGTTCGAGCTGATCCTGATGGACATGCAGATGCCTGTTCTTGACGGGTATTCCGCGACGCGTCAGCTGCGTGAGCTTGGGTGCTCGTTGCCGATCATCGCGTTGACGGCGCACGCGTTGCAGGGCTCGCGGAACGAGTGCCTCGATGCGGGGTGCGACGAGTACGTGTCCAAGCCGATCGATCGTGCGTACCTCTATAAGACGCTTGACGACTTTGCGGCAGGGCGTGGGCGAGACGCGGCGTGATACACGTTTGTGGCAACAAATAATGGCATCGGCGTGCGTATGATGGTGCATGCCTCAGTCGTTGCGTGACCAGATCAAGAAGGAGAGTGACTTCGCCTCCCCCGAGGAGGAGGCGATGCTGAACATTGCGCGCACGGCGGCGATGATCGGCGGCGCGGAGCGTGCGTTCTTCAGGCGCTTCGACCTGTCTGCCCCCGCGTACAACCTGCTGCGGATCCTGCGTGGGCACCGTCACAAGGGCCGGGGCGGGGGCGTGCGTGCGTCGGAAATCGGCTGCCAGATGGTGGTGCGGATGCCGGACGTGACGCGCCTTGTCGATCGCCTGGAGGCGCGTGGGCTGGTGGATCGGGGCGTGTGCAGCGAGGACAAGCGGGTGAAGTTCGTGACGATCACGGACAAGGGGATGCGTCTGCTCGAGCGGATCGACCCGGAGATCGTGACGCTGGGGCAGGAAGTGCTCGGGCACCTGAGCGAGCGGGAGCTGCGTTCGATCTCGCGCCTGATGGAGAAGGTGCGCGACGAGCGGGCGGAGGGGGATTCCTGATGGCCCGGGCGGAGATCGTGTATTTCAGCGCGATGGGTCACACGGAGGCGATCTCCAGGTCGGTCCGTGACGGGCTGGCGTCCGTGGATGGCGTTGAGGCTGGGCTGCTGCGTGTGGATGAGGTCGAGGGCGACGAGGCGTGGGGGCGTCTCGATCGTGCGGACGTGATCGTGCTCGGATCGCCGACGTATATGGGCGGGGTGGCCGCGGACTTCAAGCGGTTTATGGATCAGAGCGGCTCACGCTGGTACGGGCGCGTCTGGATGGACAAGCTGGCGGCGGGGTTCACGGTCGGCGGCGGGCTGAGCGGCGACAAGCAGAGCGCGCTGCAGTCGATGCACGTGTTCGCGTGTCAGCACGGGATGATCTGGGTGTCGATGGGTGTGGGCGTGCGTGAGCCCGGGTTGGATCGGCTCTCGTCGTCGATGGGGCTGATGTGTCAGGCGGGGAACGCGCCCGCGGAGCAGACCCCGCCTGCGGAGGATCACGCGACGGCGGTGGCGTTCGGCGAGCGTGTGGGGCGTGTGGCGGTGCGCTGGGTGCGTGGTGACGATGCTGAATCTTGATTCGGTGCGCACCTGAGCCGCGTTTTTCGTGGCTGGAAGGCGTTTTTGGTGTTCAATTAGTTGTTGCAACAATTAATTTTCGTTTTGGGCTGGAATAGCCTGGGTGTGGGCGGTATTTATTTGTTGTAACGAACATTGCCGGAAAGGGGCACGATATGGGACAGCAAAGCACGGTACAGGCAACTCTCAATGACGCGGGGCTACTCGTCGCACGATCGATGATCGGGGTAGTCGGGATCTACCACGGCGGCCAGAAGCTCTTTGGGCTTTTCGGGGGCGGGGGCTTCGCTTCGACGGCGGAGGCGATGGGCTCGATGGGCATGCCGCTGCCGACGCTGAGTGCGCTCGCGGCGGGCTCGGCGGAGTTCTTTGGAGGGATCGCGCTGATCGTCGGGCTGCTAACGCGGTTCGCGGGCGCGAACTTCGCGTTCACGATGTTGGTCGCGAGCTTCGCGGTGCACGGCGGCGCGTTCGGCGCCCAGAACGGCGGGATGGAATACCCGCTCACGCTGGCGATGGTCTCCCTGGCGATCGCGCTGACTGGGCCGGGGCGGTTCTCGGTGGATCGCGTCCTGTTCTCGAAGGTGCGCGGGCGTTTCGGCGCACCGTCGGTGGCGATCAAGGCGCAGGCCGCGTGAGTGATGGTCGGACGACAGCACAGCAGATGACTTGTTCCTGAAAGGGGGAACACGATGACACGGGCAGCACAGCAACAGAAGATTCGCAGGAGTGAAGATCGCGGGCACATCGACCATGGCTGGCTCGATGCGCGCCACACGTTCAGCTTCGGGCGGTACATGGATCCGGACTGGATGGGCTTCCGCGGGCTGCGGGTGATCAACGAGGATGTGATCGCGCCGCGGATGGGCTTCGGTGAGCACCCGCACCGCGATATGGAGATCATCACGTACCCGATCTCTGGCGCGGTGCGCCACGGCGACTCGCTGGGTCACGTTGAGGACATCACGCCCGGCATGATCCAGCACATGAGCGCTGGCTCTGGCATCCGCCACAGCGAGTCGAACCCGCTGAGCGAGGAGACGCACCTGCTGCAGATCTGGATCGAGCCGCGGGAGAAGGGGCTCGAGGCGGGGCATCAGTCCCTGACGATGGCGGTGCTCGATCGGCGCAATGAGCTGCACCTGGTCGCCTCGCCCGACGGCGAGGGCGAATCGCTCAAGATCCAGGCGGATGCGCGGGTCCTTGCGGGTGTCTTCGACGCGGGCGAGCGGCTCGGGCACGGGCTGCGCGGGTTTGAGCACGCTTGGGTGCAGGTCGTGCGCGGCGCGCTACGCGTGAACGGCACGGGCCTGAGCGCGGGCGACGGGCTGGGGCTCAGCGCGGTCGATGCGCTGGAGCTGGAGTTTGATGAGCGGAGCGAGATCCTGGTGTTCGAGCTCGCGTGAACGCGACGGAAACTGGACTGAACGAAAGAATGGATGGGCGATGCCCAAGGAGATGCAGATGACTACGGCAACAGCAAGCATTCAGGAACGCGTGGAGCAGCTTAAGGACTACATCAACACCGGGCGGATCCTGGAGGCGATGGAGGAGTTCTACGCAGACGACGTGGAGATGCGTGAGAACTCGGAGGCGCCGACGCTCGGTTTGGCGGCGAACATTGAGCGTGAAAAAGCGTTTCTCTCGGGCGTGAAAGCGTGGAACTGGACGAAGTGGCACGCGACCGCGGTAAACGATAGGGAGAATATCTCAATCGTTGAATACAGCTTCGAGTTTGTGAACTCTGAGGGTGAAACGGTCGTATATAGTCAGGCGGCCGTCCAGCGCTGGCGGGATGGCAAGATCGTCTCCGAGCGTTTCTACCACGGCTAATCCGTAGGTCGCCGACGACAACTCAACAAGCCCCCTCTCAGGGCCCGGCGTGCTTTGTGTGTGCGGCGCCGGGCCTTCTTTATTTTTGCGTGTTGCCAGCCCAGGCCTCGCACTCGATCTCAACGACGTATTCGGGTGCCATGAGTTCGCTGGTGCCGACCTGCGTGAGCGCGGGCGTGTGGCTGGGGTTGTGCGCGGCGAAGAAGGCGTGATGGGCTTGGCCGACGGCCTCGGCCTGGCTGATGTCTGTGGTAAACACACGTGAACGCATGATGGCGAATCGGTCGAGGCCGGCCTGCTTGAGCACGCCCTCGATGATCTCGTAGCAGCGTGTGGTCTGTGCGCCGGCGTCGCCCGGTGCGTGTGGCTGGCCGTCGGGTGTGATGGCGAGCGTGCCTCCGATGAGCACGAGGTCGCCTGCGCGGGCGAGGCGGGCGTAGCCGAAGCGTTGTTCCCACTGGTTGTTGGTGGAGATGAAGGTGATGGGGGTCATGGGGGGATGGTATTGCTTTTGGGTGGTCCGATGGAGACGGAGTCTCATTGTGGTTGAGTGTCGATGGGTGTTCGTTCCCGAAGGAACCCTGCGGGTTCCGTCGGGCCACCCGTGAGGGGGAGGCCGCACTGCGCCGCTGCGCGGCGAGTACGGGCACCCTACGGATGAGGTCATTCGGGCGGCTGGTCGAGGGGGGTGTCGGAGCCGGGGCCGTGGGCGCCGTGGCGGGGTTTGGCGCGGAGGGATGCGGCGCGGGCGATGGCGTCCTTGCCGAACTTGTCGGCGATGGCGTCGCTGACGCGGTCGACGGCTCGTGCCTTGTCGTGGTCGGTGGTGTCGAAGAGGCCGGGCGCGGCGGGTGCATCGGTGAGCTGGGAGACGCCTACGCCGATGAGGCGGACGGGCTGGAACGAGCGTGCCCAGGTGTCGAAGAGTTCGCGTGCGGCGTTGTGGATGGCGCGGGTCTCGTCGGTCTGGCTGTCGAGGGTGTGGGAGCGGGTGATGGTCTCGAAGTTGCCGTAGCGGACCTTGATGGTGACGGTGCGGGCGAAGCGGTGGTGCTTGCGGAGGCGCATGGCGACGTCCTGGGCCTGGCGCGCGATGATGGCGCGGACCTCGTCGGGGTTGTCGAGGTCGGCGGGGAAGGTGTGCTCGTGCGAGATGGATTTGGCGACGCGGTCGATGCGGACGGGTCGGTCGTCGATGCCGCGTGCGAGGTTGTGGAGGTGCTGGCCCTGCTCGCCCATGCGTGCGCGGAGCGTTTCGAGGGGGATGCTGCGGAGGTCGCGGATGGTGCGGACGCCGAGGCGTGCGAGGGCGCGTTCGGCGCTGGGGCCGACGCCGGCGAGCTTGGAGACGTGGAGCGGGTCGATGATGCCTTGGACGCGGTCGTGGGGGATGTGGGTGAGCCCGTCGGGCTTGTCCATGTCGGAGGCGAGTTTGGCGAGGAACTTGTTTGGCGCAACACCGACGGAGCAGGTGAGCCCGGTTTCCTCTTTGACGAGGCGGCGGATCTGCTTTGCGATCTCGACGGGCGGGCCGAAGAGCTGGGTGGAGCCGGTGACGTCGAGGTAGGCCTCGTCGATGGAGACGGGCTGGATGGCGGGTGAGAAGCGTTCGAGGATGTCGAAGACGTGGCGGGAGATGGCCTTGTAGTCGCTGTGCCTCCCGGAGACGACGATGGCGCTGGGGCAGAGTCGGAGCGCGACGGCGGTGGGCTGTGCGGAGTGGCAGCCGAAGGCGCGTGCCTCGTAGGAGGCGGCGGCGACGACGCCGCGTGGGCCGCTGCCGCCGACGAGGACGGGCTTGCCGCGCAGTTCTGGGCGATCGCGTTGCTCGACGGAGGCGAAGAAGGCGTCCATATCGACGTGCAGGATGGCGCGGGGTGAAGGGGGCATGAATCTGAGTTTAGGATTCGTGGTGGGCGGCGTTTGTGGGGTGCCTGCGCGGGGTTGCGGTGAGACAATGTTTTTGTTGGGTTGATCTGACCACGGATGTGTGGACAATTTGCACCATGATGAAGCGATCCATAATCCTGCGGACGGTGTGCGGCTTGGCGGCTGGTGGGGCGTTGGTCTCGTGCTCGGCCCCGACGCCTCGTGTGGAGCATCCCAAGGCCACGAACGGCGAGCAGGTGGGCGGTGCAACGCCCGAGGAGCAGCAGGCCAAGCAGGTGCAGGATCAGATCGCCACGGACGCGGCCGCGCAGGCGAGCGCGGTGTCGTCGCTGGCGGACGCGCGTCAGGTGCAGGCGCAGGTGATGGACTTCGCGGACGAGATGATGCTGCGTCTGGCCGAGGCGATCGACCAGATCGAGGGGCGGTCGCAGAGCATCGAGGGGCGCACGGTGGCCCACCGGCTCAAGTACACGGTGGCGCACGGGGCGACGATCATCGCGGCGGCGCAGAACCCGCGGATCGCGCTCGTCGATATGTACGTGATGATCTCGCTGCAGCGGGCGCTGCTCGAGCGGCGCATCGTGCCGCAGTACTTCGGGAGCGAGGCCGACCGGCTGGTGCAGACATTCCAGACGAGCGAGCAGGAGATCAAGGGGCTGGCGAGCAAGGCGCTGACGGCGGACCAGATCGCGGAGATCGATCGGCTGATCGCGCAGTGGCTGGAGAACAACCCGGACCGCGTGTACGCGGGGTACGTGCGATTCTCGGAGTTCTCCGCGGCTCGTCAGGTGGCGACCGCGCAGGCGCAGAAGGGGCGCGCGTCCAACGTGCTCGGGTTCCTGTTTATCGACCCGCTGGCGGGGCTGGACCCGACGACACGCGAGATCGAGCAAGCGCGCCTGCTGGCGGAGCGTGCGTTCTTCTATATGCAGCGCATGCCGATGCTGATCAGCTGGCAGGCGGAGCTGCTGGTGATGGACACGGTGAGCGAGCCCGAGTCGCGCACGGTGCTCTCGAGCGTGGAGTCGCTGACGGCGTCGGTCGAGCAGATCTCGGGCGAGGTGAACGAGCTCAACGAGCGGTTCCCGCAGCTGATCAGCGCGGAGCGCCAGGCGATCCTGGAGCAGCTCGACAAGACGATCGATGAGCAGCGCCAGAAGTCGATCGATCAGGCGTTGGCGGGGATCAGCTCGGAGCGGCGGGCGCTCCTCGATCAGCTCTCGGATCAGGAGGAGCAGCTGCGCCCGCTGGTGACGGACCTGCGCCAGACGGTGGACTCGGCGACGGCGCTGAGCGACTCGGTGCGATCGACGACCGAGCAGTTCGAGGAGCTGGCGAAGCTGCTGCGTCTGGATGAGCCGGGCGAGAGCGACCCGGACGCGGAGTCCGCGGACATCCGGGACGTGACCGAGGCGCTGCGTGAGACGACGCGTGCGGCCGAGGAGCTGGTGCGCCTGAGCGAGTCGATCAAGGGCACGACGGACCCGGCGGCGCTCGAGGAGCGCCTGGTGATGATCGAGCAACGCCTGGTGAGCGCGGAGAACACGGCGAACCGGATCATGGACAAGGCGTTCCGGTTGGCGCTGACGCTGGTGGTCGTGCTGGTGGTTGGGCTGCTGGTGGTGGTGATCGTGGGCGCATGGCTCAAGTCGCGCGGCGCACGCAAGGCGGCGTGATCCGTTTCGAGTTTTGAGTTGAAGATCTGAGGATGTCCAACGGATCACTCATCGTGTGCCCAGTGAGGCTGCTTACCCGCCTGAAGTGAACGGATCATGTATTGGCATTTTGTAGCTTTCCAAATTATCGCGGTCACCTACATAAAACCATGCCTTATTCTGTTTGTGATCAAGCAATGCGGGGAATTTGCGAAGAAACGGCACGCCAAGAACTGCGACGGGATGCTCGGTAGTGATCTCATTAGTTAGATTTCCAGGATATTTTAACCAGCCGAGTTCAATATCGTTAATCTCGATATCGCCCAAGTACATTGGTGCAGCACTCTTGGCGCGGTAATATTTCGTATGTTGAGTCCCGCCAAATGTGCCCTGCCCCCATGGTCGGTTCACGAGCGGGGGTGTTTCGTGCGTCAGAAGAATAAGATATGCGTCTGACCCCGTGTCGATGATGGCTTCGTATCTCTCATGGTCTAACCGAATCGGTATAAAACGATGACTGTCTGGGAGTGCTTTCTGCCATGGCAGCTCAATCCAATCGTTGGGATTCACGGTGATTGCGTCTCTGATCGCTCTCGAATCAAACGAAACTGCGACCGTACCTGACTCTGGATCGACCCAACTTGCATCCATAAGATCAAACCAAAGCTGCCCCAGCAACGGCCAATCGACCCTAAGTGCCTGGGCTCCACTTCCAACCTTGAATGGAATAGGTGAGATCTCAACCCCGCCGAGCGCCAAAGCTGATCCCGCTCCCGTCCAGTGCCAGCTCAGACCGCCAAGATTCGTATGAGATTGTTTGCCTATCTCTTCGGACACCCACGCCCGCGTAATCTCACTATTGGCTGACGGAAAACTGAGAACGCCATTGTAGCCGGTATCGATTAGTATTCTACTAAGAGACACGAAGCCATCATCGTCGTTCGGTGCGAAGTATCCTGATACAAAGAGCTGATTACCGTCCATCAAGACAGGGAGCTTGATCCATTGTCCTGAATCAGGACTAAGGTGTACTGTGTATGAAACATCAATAAGGGGCGGTGACCTTGTGTGATCGATCTTAATGCTATTTCGAACACTCTCGGGCGCGTTTGAAATGATTGTCGGATTCGGAATCGGCACTAAGGCACACGATTGCATATACACACACAGAATGAGAAAGTAAAAACGCATAATGCCTGACGCGTCATTTCTGGCGCGTCAGTAAAGGTCAATGATACATCATCCAGTGGGTTTGTGGAGAAACCCAGTTTGATGCAGCATCCGTCGCGAAGGGCTCAACTTCAGCAGATGTCGGGGCTTCAAGTCCGCCAAGCTGAATCGCCACAGGAATCGTATCGACAAACTCATCAAGATTCGCTACCGAGATCGTATCAACATAGGCACCCGAAGTGTCATAGACTTCAAACTGATATTCATACCGATAAGAGATCGGTACAGGATTTTGCCCCGTCTCCTTGTCAAAGGGATTAAGTCTCTTCAGTTCGCGAACCGAGTCCCCTTCCACAGTAACTGTTCGTTCGTCCCAGTCTTGGTAATCGTGGCTCTGTATTTCCCGTCAGGGTCTCTCTCTACAACCGCTTGTCAGTTATCTGTGGTCTTAGTGTAAGTACATGCTGCGAGTGTCATTGTAATTGCTGCGAGAGAAATTGCTAGCAGTGTTCTGTTCATCATTATTCCTTTCATGGTTTCGCTTTTCCAAAGTTGGATATCGCAAGTGCATAGAAGATGTCAACAGCTAGATCTCTGTCAACTGATTGTACAGCAACTGGATCACTCAGAACTGAGTTGTGTTGGCGCGAAGATAGTGTGTTTAATTTGATATTATACAAGCACATATGGGTGGGCGGCATATTCCGGGTGGCGATTTGTTGGGCTAGCCGTGTTCGCCAGTGCTACGCGTGGGCGTGGTAGGGCACATAGTTGAGTCATTGAAAAAATTTACTATGACGAAAGCAAATCAGTGTGGTTGAATTGCGAGAAAACGTAGGCTGACAAAGGCGATCTACAAGATCCCCAGCGAGTCGCTCATCTGGTGGCCGGCTCGGTTGCTGGTGGCGCTGGGGTCGAGCATGGAGTCGAGGTCGGCGGGGAGGATCATCTTGAAGCTGGCGCCGCGGCCCGGCGTGGATTCGAGGCGGATGCGTCCCTTGTGCTCGTAGACGATGCGTTTGGTTACGGCGAGGCCGAGGCCGGTGCCCTTGAGGCCCTTGGTGGTGTTGAAGGGCTCGAAGATCCAGGCGAGCTTGTCCTGCTCGACGCCGGGGCCGTTGTCGATGACGTTGATGGTGACGGCGGGGCGGAGCATGGCGCCGGGCTTGGCGGGGTCGGGGCGCGTTTCGTTGAAGGAGACGCGGACGGTGATGGCGCCGGTGTCGTTGGGGACGGCCTCGAGCGCGTTGGTGAGCAGATTCATCAGGGCCTGGTGGATGAGGCTGGGGTCGATCATGATCGGGGGCATCTCGGGGTCGGCGTCCACGATCAGGGCGACGTTCTTTTCCTGGCAGGGCTTCTCGAGGAGCTGGGCGCACTCCTCGACGACCTTGTTGATGGGGGTGAGCTCAAGCTCGAGCTGGAGCTTGCGACCGAAGGCGAGCATGTTCATGGTGAGCGAGGCGATGCGGTCGAGGTTGCGGCGCAGGATGCCCCAGCCGTTCTTGGTGATCGCAAGGTCGTTCTTGTGGAGCCCGATCTCGACGACGTCGGCGCCGCCGCGGAGCCCCTGGAGGATGTTTTTGATGGAATGGGAGAGGGAGGCGACGGTCTCGCCGATGGCGGCCATGCGTTCGGAGTTGACGCGCTTGAGGTGCTCCTCGGCGTTGGCGAGCGCGAGCCCGGTGTGCTGCCCGATGGCGTTGAGCAGCTCGAGCTGTTCTTTCTTGAAGGCGTGGTTCTGGGTGGAGGAGTCGATGTAGATGGCGCCGAAGACGTGGTCGCCGAAGAGGATGGGCGAGCAGATGGCGGAGCGGATCTGGTACTGCTGGACGGAGTCGCCCGAGACGAATCGCGGGTCGGTCATGGCGTTGGTGGTGAGGACGCCCTCGCCGAGCGTGGCCATGTTGAGGATGGTGCGTGAGACGTGGATGGTGGATTCCTCGTCGGGCTTGGACGGGTTGGCGTAGCGGACGACACCGGGCACGAGCGGCTCGTCGTCGGAGACGCCCTGGATCATGATGACGCCGCGTTCGGGCTTGAACTCGTTGAAGACGAGGTCCATGACGGCCTCGAGGAGCTCGCGGTTGTTCATGATGCGCGCGGTCAGCGCGGTGAGGGTGTAGATGACGCGGAGGTGGTCGATGGCGACGCTGGGGGTATCTGGGTCCTCGGAGGCGTCGGTGCCGATGTAGGAATCGGCCTGGGTGACGATGCGTTCCTCGACCTCGGTCTCCATGTCGAGCTCGTCGGTGATGAGCACGGATGGCTTCTTGGAGAGGTTGACGGGCTGGCCGAAGAGGAAGACGGTGGCGCCGACGCGGATCTCGTCGCCGGGCTCGAGGCGGATGCGGTCCTTGATGGGCACGCCGTTGACCATGGTGCCGTTGTGCGAGTGGAGGTCGCGCAGGTACCAGGTGTCGCCGTCGGGCGTGAGCTCGGCGTGTCGGCGAGAGACGGTGTTGTCGCTCAGGGGGATGGCCTCGGTGGAGCGGCCGATGAGCTGGGGCTGATCGGTGGGGAGCTGGTAGCTTTTGCCCTCGTCGGGGCCCTCGATGACGGTGAGCTTGAGCATGGCTGGTTCATCGTACCGTGTTGGGAGAGGAGAGGGGGTGTGGGATGAGGCAATAGGCAATAGGCAATAGGCAATGGGGAAGAGGGAAGAGAGAAGAGGCAAGTTGGGAGAAGCGGTCAGGGTGGCCCGATGCAGACGGAGTCTGCTTCGGGGTTGCGGTTTGGTAAAGTTGGTGTGGTGAAGCCCCCCTCCGTCTCCGGCTGCGCCGGAGACACCTCCCCCGCAGGCGCGGGGGAGGCCGTACTGCGCGGCTGCGCGGCGAGTACGGGCACCCCGCGGTCCTGATTGCCTCACGCTTGTCATCAGAGGAGATCGTGGCGTTCATTCCCGAAGGAACCCTGCGGGTTCCATCGGGCCACCCGGATGTTTGGTTGTGCTGGGTGGGGGCAGATCGGCTATCGTTGAGGCATGGCTAAGCGTGGGTCATCCAAGTCTGCTGCTCGCCCGCCCGGTGCGGATGACCTTGTGGTTGTCCTCGCGGGCAAGGAGCTGTTCCTGCGCAGCCAGTACACGGGGATGCTCCGCACGGCGCTGCAGGAGAAGCACGGCGAGATCGAAACGTTCAAGTTCTCGGGCAACGAGGTTGAGATCGCGGAGGTGCTCGACGAGTGCCGATCGTTCGGGCTGATGAGCACGCATAAGCTGGTGATCGTGGACGATGCGGAATCGCTGGTGAACGAGCACACGCGTCCGATGCTCACGCGGTACGCGGAGGACCCGTGCGAGCAGGCGACGCTGCTGCTGCGTGCCGGCACGTGGCGTCCCGGGAACCTTGACAAGGCGATCGCAAAGGTCGGGGTGGTAACCAAGTGCGAGCAGGTGGACGCCGCGATGGCGCTGAAATGGACGATGGCGCGGGTCCAGCGGGCCTACGGGTCGTCGATCGGTCAGCGCGAGGCGGCGATGCTGGTGGAGCGCCTCGGTGTGGACCTGGGGAAGATCGACGCGGAGCTCGGGAAGCTGGCGACGGCGTCGGGGGAGGGCAACGCGATCAGCGCGGAGATCATCATGGAGATGGTGCCGCTCACGCGAGAGGTGGAGAACCCGTGGGTGATCCAGGAGCCGCTGCTGAGCGGGGACCCGGAGTACACGCTGCGTCAGCTGCGGATCGTGCTGGAGAACTCGGGCAAGTCGACGGCGGTGCCGGTCTCGTACGCGTGCATCGACCTCGCTCGGAAACTGGTTGGCGTGAGCGAGGGGGCGGCCAACGGCGAGAACCTGAACACGGTGGCCAAGGAGCTCAAGCTGTGGGGCCCGAGCCGGGACGCGATCATGCGGCTATCTCGGAAGATCTCGGTTTCGCGTGCGCGGGAGCTGCTGGACGCCAGCGTGCGGGCAGACATGGACATCAAGCGTTCGGCGGACCCGGTTCGGACGCTTGAGGTGCTGGCGCTGCGGTTCGCGTCTGCGGTGCGTTGAGGCGGTTTTCATCGATTTTCTGGACTGTTCGGGCCTGATCCGACGATCTTCGGGATGGGTCTGGGCGCGTTGTGATGCCCTGTGCAGGAGGCAGTTACCCTATGAGCAGGACGCTCTCGAACCGGAATCGCATACTTCGCGTGGTGGCGCTCGCTGGCACGCTGGGCGCTGCAGGTGCCCTCGTTGGCTGCGGGGGCAAGGGGAGCGGCGGTTCTGTGCGTGCGGGAGATACGAGCACGCCGGTGAACGCGGGCCTCTCGAATCTGAAGAATCGCCCGGGGCTGGCGCTACCCTCCGAAGAAGAGTTGATGGAGCTGAGCGTGGAGGAGGCGTCGATGCAGGAGCGCATCGCGGAGTCTGCCCGCCAGCTCGAGTTCTACTTCACGAACGTTGAGATCGATGGGCCCGCGGACCTGCCGGTAGAGGATGAGGCGATGCAGGCGACAATCGCGGCGCAGGTCGAGGATCTGTCGTCGCACGGTGGCTCGCGGCCGGCGGTCACGCACCGTCAGCCCAGGCAGCCCAACCCGGAGATTTCTGGCGGTGATGATGGCGGCGTTCGGGTCTCGCTGCGCGATCTCGCGGGCGGGAGCGCAACGAGCGAATCACTGGAAGAGGCGGGCGAGTCGGGATCGGACGAGATCGGCGGTGCCGAGCCAGATCCTCAGGGAGTGCCAGAGGTGGCACAGGAGACTGAGGCGCCGTCCAAGGCACAGATGGACCCCGGGGCGCGGCGGGATGCGCTGGCGAACGAGCTGGCGTCGATCCTGAGCGAGATGGTCACGCTGGGCGAGGACCCGGGGGCATCGGCGTTGGCGCTGGCATCGCTGGAGACGCTTCTGCCCGAGGATACGAGCACACTGGTGGATTCGGGCGTGCTCTCGGAGCCCGAGCTCGCGACCATTGATGCGGTGCGTTCGCTGCTGTCCTCGATGACAAGTGAGGGGAGCCTGGTGTCGCCGCATCAGCTGGCGTCGCGTCTTGAGGAGATCCAGATGCAGCTCGCGGCGTGGTCGGGGATGTCGATCACGCGTGCGGCGCTGTGCACGCGCGTGGACGGGTTCGGTCGCTACGAGACATTCCCGAGCTATCGTTTCCTGGCGGGGCGTGAGCATGAGATCATCGTGTACACGGAGCTGGACAGCTTCGCGCAGGAAGAGACGGTCGGACCGGACGGGCACGCGCGGTTCGGGATCGAGCTGTCGCAGCGTCTGGAGCTGTACCTGGTCGCGGACGATCTGAACACGTGGAACAGGGCGGCGGAGACGGTTCGTGACGAGTCTCGGAACCGGCTGCGTGATTACTACCTGACGAACCGGGTGTGGCTGCCCGCCACGCTGGGTGTGGGGCGCTACAACCTCAAGATCGTGATGCGCGATCTGATTGGCGACAAGATCGCGGAAACGATCATCCCGATCGAGATTGTGGCCCGGTGATGGGCGAGGCTGCAAAAATGACAGCAGCTCTGGGACCTACCTCTCTCCACAAAAGAGCCCCAAAGCTGCCATCGCTGTGCTCGGCGAGCGTACAGAATTCGGATGATCCGTGCAACCCAAACACGCGGCTCAGCGATGGAAAAACATCAAGATGAAGCGGTGTTCACGAGACGATGACAAATGGGTCATGGGAAGCACGCCTGCTGGTAAGATAGGTAATCTGAGGCGAACATCCGTGCAACAGTTGCGTAAACGGATGTTCACGTCTCGGTGAGTCGGATTGTGCATAAGCGTTGGGCATTGGTGCGACTGCCGGCGTCTTGGAACGGATATTGTGGAGTCAGATGAGCGCGAACGGACGTCAACACGGGAAGGGATCGGGGAGCGGGTCAGCCGCGTACCCCGCGCCGGTGCGAGCGCTGATCGAGCGGTTCGCGGAGCTCCCGGGGATCGGTGTGCGTTCGGCGGAGCGGCTCGCCTTCCATGTGCTCAAGAGCGACGAGGAATCCGCGCTGGCGCTTGCTGGCGCGATCGAGGCGGTCAAGAAGAGCGTTCGTCACTGTCGGGTGTGCTACAACCTGAGCGATTCGGACGTGTGCTCGATCTGCTCGGACGCTTCGCGTGATCGCTCGCGGGTTCTGGTTGTCGAGCAGCCCAAGGACCTGATCGCGCTCGAGCAGACGGGGATGTATCGCGGGCTGTACCACGTGCTGATGGGTCGGCTCTCGGCGCTGGACGGCGTCGAGCCCGAGGATCTGACGATCGGGGCGCTGATCGAGCGGATCCGCGCCTCGGAGGGGCGGATCGAGGAGGTCGTGCTGGGGCTGAATCCGACGGTCGAGGGCGATGGGACGGGGTTGTACCTGGCCCAGAAGCTGGGCGAGGCGGGCGTCGCGGTGAGCCGACTGGCGCGCGGTCTGCCCAGCGGCGGATCGCTGGAGTTTGCGAACAAGGCGGTGCTCGCGGATGCGATCCTTGGGCGGCAGTCTCTTGGAGGCGGCTCGTAACGGGCTGGTGTGATCTGTATGCGTTTCCAGACGTCACAACAGATGAAGCTCGGCCAGCATATGAAGCTGGCGCCGCGGATGATCCAGTCGATGGAGATCCTGCAGATGCCGCTGGCGGAACTGCGCGAGCGGATCGAGCAGGAGCTGGAGTCGAACCCGACGCTGGAGATCGTGGAGATCGAGGGCGACCTGGAGCGTGATCGGCAGACGGCGAACGAGCGAGAGCTGAACATCGAGCCCGAGAGCGCGGACGACTTTGCGCGTCTGGACGAGTACACCGAGAACAACCCGGACGCGGCGGAGAACACGTACTCGGATGACGCCAAGGCCAGGCGCGACTACGACGACCTGCCGCGTACGCGGGCCAGCGGCGGTGATCGTGATGCGAAGTTCGAGGCGATGGCGGCAGCGCCTGCTCGGGGGGCCTCGCTGAGCGAGCAGCTCGGTGATCAGTGGTCGCTGACGGACGTGAGCGATCGGATCAAGGCGATGGGTGCGGTGATCATCGCCAACCTGGATGAGGATGGGTACCTGCGGAGCAAGTTCGAGGAGATCGAGCAGCGGGCGGGTCAGGACCTGCGCGCGTTGGAGCCGAGCGAGGCGGACTGGGAGCTGGCCTTGCAGGCGGTGCAGCTGCTGCTGGAGCCCGCGGGCGTCGCGGCGCGTGACGCGCGTGAGTGCCTGCTGCTGCAGATCGATGCGTTGGGCGACCGTGCGGGCGAGGAGCGTGACGATCGCATGAGCGTGGACGCGGACGCGCTGGGCGTGGCGCGGAAGCTGGTCGCGGAGTACTTCGAGGAGCTGATGAAGAACCGCCTGCCGAAGGTCGCGGCGCGTTCTGGGCTCTCGCTCGACGAGATCAACGTGGGGCTGGAGCTGCTGCGGCGTCTGAGTCTGTCGCCCGCGCGTCGGCTGGTGAACGACGCGCCCGAAACGATCGTCCCCGATGGGATCGTGGAGTACGACGAGGATGAGGACCGGTACTTCGCGTACCTGACCGATGGGCGTCTGCCGGATGTGCGGATCAACCAGGAGTACGCGAAGATGAGCGCGGACAAGGGCGTTCCGACGCAGGACCGCACCTTCCTCAAGAAGAACCTCTCGAACGCGCAGTGGCTGATGGACGCGGTGGCCCAGCGTCAGCACACGCTGCTGCGGGTGATCAACGCGGTGCTGGACGAGCAGCGTGAGTTCTTCGATTACGGGCCCGAGGCGCTCAAGCCGCTGCCGATGAAGACGATCGCGGACCGGCTTGGGATCCACGTCGCGACGGTGTCGCGGGCGGTGAGCGAGAAGTACCTGATGACGCCGCGCGGGATCGTGCCGCTGCGGAGTTTCTTCAGCGGCGGTCTGAGCACCGAGAGCGGCGAGGACGTGAGCGCGAACTCGGTGAAGGCGACGATCGAGGAGATCATCGGTGGCGAGGACAAGGCCAAGCCGCTGAGCGACGAGGCGATCGTGAAGCAGCTCAAGGAGCGCGGCATCGAGATCGCGAGGCGCACGGTGGCCAAGTACCGCGACCAGCTGGGGCTGCCCACGGCCCGGATGCGCAAGCAGTTCTGAGCCGCCACAGCGATGTGGTGTTGCGTGGGTAAATACATCAGTTTTGTTGATTATGTCATAAATAAGCGCATCGGATGCGCTTCTTTGTCATGTTTGCGTTTACATCTTTGTTTTCACGCGCTTGGTGCTTGACACGGGTGTGCGTCTGCTGTTATCTGGTGTGTGTAGAGGGAATCCGGATTCATTCCAGCTCGTGACCGGGCGCGTACGCGTCCGGGGGGTTCAATATATAAGTTAGGACGTGGTATGAAGACGTTACGACGATTCAGCGCGATGGGTGCGCTCGTGGGCATGTCGCTCACGGCGGCGCAGGCGGATGTCTGGTTTACGCACGATGTGAACGTGCTCGCGTTGCCGCCCGGCCCGACGAACGCGGTCTTTGCGATGGCGGATGTGCAGGACATCTTTTTCTCTGGGGCGTTTATCCGGACGGCCCCTGGCCCGAACCAGGGGAACGTGCTCGCGGTGGACAACCCGGCGTTGCTGGGTTTGATGCCGGGCGACAACATCGACGCAATCCATCATGAGCTCCGTGACCTTGGTCTCTCGTACGACGAGTTCCCCGCGTATGTGTTCAGCGTGGATGCGGGCGGGCAGGGGCTGCCCGGAACGGCCGTGCGTGCGCAGGTGCCGAACAACGCGGCGGACCTGTATGAGTCGAACGGGTTCGGGTACAACGTGAACGACGTGAACGAGAATCAGATCGGGCTCGCGCCTGGGATCCGTGTCGATGTTGACGGCGCGTTCCTGACGCCCGCGAGCGTGGTGGATGCCGGTCGCTGGGTGTATTTCTCGCTGACTCCGGGCTCGCCGACGCTGGCCGCGCTTGGCGCTTCCGCGGGGGATATTCTTGCGGCGCAGCTGGGCGGCTCGCCGGTGGTGAGCGTGACCGGTGCGCAGCTCGGGCTGCAGGACGGCGACGATCTTGATGGCCTGATCATGTTCGAGGGCGAGGACGTCAACGGCGATGGTGACTTCGACGACCCGGGGGACAACTTCCCGTATGTCGTGTTCTCGGTGTCGAATGCTTCGGGCGGTCTGCCCGGGACAAGCGTGAACACGGAGGCAACGATCGACCCGCCGGTGGGCGGCGATATCTATTCGTCGATCGGGTACGGGCAGAACTCGCTGATCATGGACGATGGTCAGTGGGGACTCGGGCTCGATGATCGTGACGAGGTAGACGCGCTCGACCTGCCCTCGATGGCAGTTCCCGCGGACCATCCGCTGGGTACACCGTTCACGGGCGGTTTCACGACGCCCGGCGGCCCTGGCACGCCGGGTGGGCCGATCATCCCCCCGCCCGGCGGGACCGGCGGTCCTCCCGGGTGCACGCCTCTTGCCTCGATCCGCTTCGGGCTGTGCGTGCAGGGGTTGTCGAACCAGACGTGTGATATCGAGGTCCGGGTGTTCATCAACTGCAACACGCCGGGTCTGCCCTCGACGCTGACGACGGGGAAGGTGACTGTGCCGTGCGATACGGGTGACGGCAAGGGCGTGCGCAAGGCGGTGCAGGCGCTGACCGACGCGCTCCGCAAGCTCAAGATCCCTGGGCCTCCCGGCTCGAGCCCCGACGCGGGCAAGCCGGTGTTCGCGCCGGGTGCCGGCGGAGGCGCTGGGATCGCGGCGTTCCCGCCGGGCGGCATCCCCACCCACGTGAACAGCCAGCTCGATGTGAATGGCATGCTGACCGATTGCAAGGTGACGGGCTTCGCCACGATCCTGTGCGGGTGCGACTGCTACACCCAGAACGTCCGCGCGATGGCGTGGGAGATCGAGCAGAAGGAGCTGGTCGAGTGGCACGAGCCGGCGAAGCTGACAGTTGGTCTGGGTTCTGAACTCGAGGCGGGTGTCTACATGATGCAGTTCGAGCCGGACGAGTTCGCGCACTTCATCGAGACGCCGGCCGGCACGCCCGAGAAGGTGTCGGATGTGCTCATGGAGTACTTCGGTGACATGGGGTACAAGACCGAGCTGCTCGAGGACAGGCTGGGTTTCCGGTTCCTGGCCGACCCTGCGGAGCAGCCCGTGGTCGAGATCTGGGGCGCGGGCTTCGTCGAGGGTGGCACGGGTGATCACTCGCTGACGTTCGAGGCGGTGTACAGCGACGTGGTCGAGTGCCCGTGTGATCTGAGCGGGGACGGGACGATCGACGTGGTGGATGTCATGATGTTCCTGCAGTACCTTCAGGACGATGACATGATCATCGACTTCGACGGCTCCGGCTCGCTGAACTATTTCGATCTCAATGAGCTGATCAGCAATCTCGGCGATTGCTGAGCGGCTGTCTCGCTGACCTCTCATGCCCGGCCGATCAGTTTCGGCCGGGTTTTTGTGCGCTTCGCGAGTTTTTATAATCAGAATTATTGAGAAACATGAAAACTAAGAGGCTGCGATCCCATACACGCTTGAAACCGAAAGGAGCGTCAGGCTATGCGTGGAGTGAGTTCAGGATGGTTGGCCCCCGTAGGGGTGTTGGTGCTGTCGGTCGGGGCAGCGGTGGGGTTTGCGGGCCCGGCGGAAACGGTTGTTGCGGCTCAGGAGCAGGGGGTCCTGCACGGGTCGGTGACGATCGCGTGGGCGGACGCGGAGCGCGAGGCGGTGACGCTGCACGCGGGCGTGCGGGATACATCGGCGGAGGAACCGATCGAGAATGACGGTGAGACACGGTACCGGATCGCGTCGCTGACGAAGCTGGTGACCCAGCTCGCGGTGCTGCGTCTGGTGGATGCGGGTGAGGTTGATCTCGACGAGCCGATTGGTACATACCGCCCGGAGCTGCGTGCGGGTTGGGCGGATGAGGTGAGGGTGCGGGATCTGCTCTCGATGCGTGCGGGGCTGCCGCGTGAGCTGCACCGATCGCCCGAGCGGGGCGTCGAGTTCGATCGTGATGGGCGGGCGGGGGCGTACCTCGACCGGCGCCTGCGCCGGCTGGATCTGGAATCAGAACCGGGCGAGCGTGAACACTACAGCAACGTGGGGTACTGGCTGCTAGGAGCGATGATCGAGGGTGTGACTGGTGAAACGTACGTGGATGCGGTGAACGCGCTGGTGTGCGAGCCGCTCGGTGTCGAAGGGTTGGCGTTTTCGGCAGAGCGGCTGGAGGGAGCGCACGCAAGGGGCCATCAGGGGGACGATGTGGTTGGGCAGTTCGATATCGCGACGCGGTACAGCTCGGGCGGGCTGTGCGCGACGAGCGGGCAGTTTGCGGCGATCGCGTCGGGGATGCTCCGGGACGGGTTCCTCGAAGACGAAACGCGTGATCTGTTGTTCAATGGCTTCGGGACGGAGCGCGGTGAGGACGAGCTGATGATTGCGGGGATGGTGCCCGGCTTCATGAACCTGGTGCTGGTTGATCGCGAGCACGGCGTGGTGGTCGTGTCGCTGAACAACCGGGTGGCGCGAGACCCGAACGCATTCATGGGTGCTGTGCGCGAGATCTTTGACGAGACGTGTCAGGCGGAGTGACTGGCGGCGGGCTTGCGTCGTTGTAGGAGGCGTGGGCGTCGGGCGAGCGATCGACGCTTCCAAGGGCCGAGCCAGACGAGGGTGGAGGCGAGGAGCAGCGCCGGGGTGGCGAGGAGCATCCGGGCCCCGGCATCGTCGAAGAACCAGGCGCCGAAGACCGCAGCGGGGAGCATCAGCAGCCCCCCGATGCGGGGAAAGACCACCGCGAGGATCGAGAGGAACAGGACCGGCAGCGCGAACAGGGCGACCGGGACCAGGCCCGCGGACGTGGTTTGGCCGTCGAGGATGTGCATGATGGCAAACCAGACCCAGAAACCGCCCCAGGCGGCGGTGAGCAGCGATGCGCCCCAGCTGATGAGGCTCTCGGGGACCGATAGTCGTGGTTTGGGGAGTCTGGGGCGTCGCATGGCACCAGTGTACTTGGGATTGGCGTGATCCGGATTGCGTGCATCGGGGGCGTGGGTGGTGGCGAACCCGCTCGCCTCAACCCCGCGCGAAGCTGTGGGGCACGTTTACAGGAGCTCAATCATGGCACACACCAACCCACCGTTCCGCTTCGGGCTCGTCGCCGGCGCACTCTCGCTGTTTGCCCTCGTGTATGTGGCAACGGCACACCCGTTCTCGCTATCGTTCAAATCGTCCGAATCGCGGTGGCGTGTGGTGGTCGATGGCGTGATGGGCGGGCTGTCCAGGGGCGAGATCGATCGCACGGACAGCGGGATCGTGTTCCACGGCGAGCTGTCGCTGGAGAACAACGGCGGGTTTTCTCAGATCCGCACGCCGATCGAGCGTGGTTCGCTTGAGGGTGCGGACGGGATCGAGATCGAGGTGCGGGGCGATGGGCGGAGCTACATCTTCGACGCGCGGGCCGCGAACATGCGTGTGATGGCCGGCTCGTACCAGCACACGTTCGATAGCAAAGACGACGAGTGGACCACGATCCGCCTGCCGTTCACGGACTTCAGGTTCCACTACTTTGGGCGTCTGATGGAGAACGTGGACGCGATCGAGTCGCACATGATCGACTCGCTGGGCGTGACCCTTGCGGATTATAACGCCGGCGAGTTTGAGCTGGAGATCCGCGCGATCCGCGGGTACGCCGAGGGCGATGTGTACGACCAGCGCCTGGCGAAGCTTGGCGAGCAGCTGGGGCTCGGTGCGACGCGGCCGACGGACGAGGCGCCCGGTGCGGACCGCGGCGGTGTGTACGCCGGGCGCCTTCAGCGCCTGGCGGAAGCGCTCGAGGAGCGCGAGCTGACGCGTGGCACCATGACGACGGCGTCGAGCTCGTACTCGGCCCGTGTCATCGAGATCTGTGTGCTGGCGATCGATCGGGGCGTGCCGCTGTTCAACCATGGGCAGCACGAGGCGTGCGCCTCGCTCTATGAGGTGACGCTGGTGTCGATCGCGCATCTCGGCGGCGACGAGCTGGGCGGGCACGGGCGATCGATCATCGAGGACGCCCTGCGTGAGGGTCGGCACATGCACGCCCGCGAGCGGGCGTGGCGTTACCGGCACGCGATGGATGCGCTGATGGAGATGCTCAGCGGACACGTGTGAGGCGGGCGTACTCGAGCACGAGCGTCTTGCGGCCGACCGATTTGAACTCGACCACGACCCTCGCGTTGGCGCCGGGGGTCGTTTTCATGACGACGCCCTCGCCGAACTGGGGGTGGCGGACGACGGAGCCCTGTGGGTAGGCGTTGGCGTCGCCGGCGGAAGACTTGGATTTCGCAGTGCCTCCCGGGTTGATGCTCGGGCGCGGCGGGGCGGACTTGGGCATCGAGCGCCGGGGCTGGACGTTGGCGAGGCGCTGCTCGCGGGCGCGCTCGATGCGCTCGAGATCTGCCTTGTGCTTGGGGTCCTGCTTGAAGTCTTTGAAGGAGCCGGAGCGGAAGGAGCGTGAGGGGGAGGGTTTGGAGGAGAACGCGTCGTCGTACTCGCCCATGCCCTCGTCGTCGTAGTACGAATCGGAGTGGTCGGAGAAGATGATGTGCTCGCGCCCGATCTCTTCGAGGAAGCGCGAGGGGATCATGCGTTCGGACATGCCTCGGATGGTGCGTCGGTTGGCGTTGGTGATCTGGAGGTGCTTCATCGCGCGGGTGATGCCGACAAACGCGAGTCGGCGCTCTTCTTCGAGCTCGCTCTGCGATTCGTTGGCGCGCGAGTGGGGGAGCGATCCCTCCTCGAGCCCGATCATCGCGACGGCGGGGAACTCCAGGCCCTTGGAAGCGTGTAGGGTCATGAGGGTGACGGAGCCCGATGAGGTGTCTACGGCGTCCGCGTCCGCGACGAGGGCGATGGACTCGAGGTAGGCGCGAAGCATGGCGAGCAGCTCGGGGACCTCGCCGACCTGGCCGCTCTGCGCGGACTCGACATCGGTAAACGCGGCCGGGTCGTCGGCGGGGTCGTACTCGCGTTCGAAGTCACGCGCGGAGGTGATGAGTTCGGAGAGGTTGTCGAGGCGTTCTTCGTCGGACTCGGCGCCGCTGGCTTTGGCTTGCTTGGTGTAGTGCGCTTCGAGGGTGGACTCGGTGATGACGCGTTCGACCAGCTCGTGGAGCGAGGTAGAGACGGATGCGCCGAGGAAGGTGCCGCCCCCGGTCCAGTCGTTGATCATGGTGACGAACTTGTCGATCGACGCGAGGGCGCGGGGGTTGAGCCCGAGCTCTTTCGCGCGGGTGAGCCCTTGCCACAGCGAGATGTTGGCGCGGACGGCGGCGCCCTGGATGACATCGAGGGTGGTCTTGCCGATCCCGCGCGTTGGTGTGTTGACGACGCGGAGGAGCGAGACGGTGTCGTTGGGGTTCGCGACGACGCGGAGGTACGCGAGCGCGTTCTTGATCTCTTCACGCTCGAAGAACGCGGTGCCGCGTGCAATTTTGTAGGGGATGCCGTGCTGGCGCATCGCGTCTTCCATGACGCGCGAGAAGGAGTTGACGCGGTAGAAGACTGCCATGTCGCGCCAGGCGATCCCGTCCTCGTCGTGGAGCTTGCGGAAGTAGTCCGCGACGAGCTCGCCCTCGTGTCGCTCGTTGTTGCAGCGGATGACGGTGATGGGCTCGCCGCCCTCTTTGGAGGTGTAGAGGGGCTTGTCGCGCCGGTGCTCGTTTCTTTTGATGAGGGTGTCGGCGGCCTGGAGGATGGGCGCGGTGGAGCGGAAGTTCTCGCCGAGGAGGATCGCGGTGGCGCCGGGGAAGTGTTCCTCAAAGTCGAGGATGTTGGAGATGTCGGCGCCGCGCCAGCCGTAGATCGCCTGATCGGGGTCGCCGACGACGCAGATGTTGGGCTGCTCGGGTGCCTGGTCTTCCATGCCGGGCAGCGGTGGGGGCGGGGCAGCGAGCAGGGAGGTGATCTTGAACTGGACGGAGTTGGTGTCCTGATACTCGTCGATCATGAGGTAGCGCCAGCGGCTGGTGAGCTCGGCGCGGATGTCCTCGTGGGTCTCGAGGAGCTTGACGGTGTAGAGGAGCAGGTCGTCGAAGTCGATCGCGCCGGCCTGGCGGAGGACCTGCTCGTAGCGGAGGTAGATCTTGGCGATTTGCTTGGCGTAGTAGTCGAAGGCGTTGGCTTCGTACTTCTGCGCGTCCATGAGCTCGTTCTTGGCGTTGGAGATGGCGCTGAGGACGGTGCGGGGCGGCCAGTTGCTGCTCTGGAGGTTCATCTCCTTGAGCACGCGCTTCATGGCGCTCATCTGGTCCGAGCTGTCATAGATCGTGTAGTCGGGCTTGAGCCCGGGGAGCTGGGCGCGCTCGGCGTAGCGGCGCAGCAGGCGGGCGCAGAGCGAGTGGAAGGTGGTGATGGTGAGGCCACGGAGGCGCGGATCGGGAGGGGCCCCCTCTTCGAGGGCCTGCTCGCCACAGATCTGTGTGATGACGCGTTCGCGCATCTCGCCTGCGGCCTTGTTGGTGAAGGTGAGCGCGAGGATGGACCACGGGGGTGTGTGTTTTTCGATGAGGTGTGCGATCCGCCGGGTGATGACGCGGGTCTTGCCCGAGCCTGCGGCCGCGAGGATGAGCAGCGGGCCCTCGGTGTGGAGGACTGCGGATTTCTGGGCCTCGGTCAGACCCGCGAGGATGGGGTTTTCTTTGGGCGCATCGTCCCCGAGCTTGCTCGGGAGATCGTCGTCGGCGAGAAAATCGGGGAGGTCGTCGAGGGGCATGGTGGGCATCGTGTCGTGCTGCAGTTTGGTGAAGGTCTGTCTTTGGGGAAGGGTAGGTGCAGACCCCGCCTCAACCAATTATCATGGGCGCCATGAGGATCTTTGGACGCAAGAAAAGAGACACGCTCGAAGCCAGGCTCGAAAAACTCGCGGGAGCTGGTGTGCACCTCGCGCCGGGGCGGACGGTCGATGAGCTGCTTGAGTCATGGTCAAGGGAGGATCTCGAATCGGGATCGTACTTTGATCTTGTCGTCGGGCTCGGGCTGGAGGTCGAGACCGGCCGCGACGCGGGGGCGCACTACACTGATCAGCTGTTCACCCTTGATCTGGAGTGCATCGAGGATCATGGCGACTACTCACGCGTGTTTCGCGATTTCGAGCGGTTGTTCCAGGGTGAGATGGCGCTGGTTGAGCTTGAAGATGAAGTTGATATTGATCAGGGTCAGGCGCGTATTTCTTTTTCAACGAACGGGCAGTCGTTTGAGCACGCCTTCGAGCAGAAGGACGATTGGCTCTCGGAAGAAGCGATCCGCTTCTGGGCTGACGTTGTGAACGAGATCCGCCAGAAACATCCCGAGAAGATCTCGCGGCAGATGGCCAGCTTCGGTGACGGTGGTCAGGGGGTTGTCTTTGTGTGCCTGAGGCCGGCTGAGCTCAACGCATTCCGGAAGCTGACCAGGATCGATGTGGACATGATCTGCTGACGTCAGCTTGATTTGAGCGTGTTGCGGATGCGGGCCTTCACGGATGCGGGGGCGCTGTTGTCGTTGAGCGTGGATTCGAGGAGCTTGATGGTGTTTGCGTGCTTGATTGGGTCGCTGTGTGTCGCGGCGAAGAGGGCGCTGTAAGCCCAGGCGCGCACGAAGGTCTTCTTGCTGCCCATGCACGCGCGGGCGAAGGACTCGACGGGTTCGGTGCACGAATCGGGGATGGGGACGACCGTCAGGATCTGGAGGGCGTGGAGTCGGGATGGCCAGGTCCCGAGGTCATCGAGCGCGGCGCACATGGCCTCGATGTGCTCGGGGGCGATCGCTTCGGGGCGCAGGTCGCCCTCGTCGATCGCGTGCTTGAAGAGCCAGGTCGCACCGTCCTGATGGTCCGGGCTCGGGAATAACGCGAGCAGGGATTCATGGAAACTGGGGTGCTTGTAGTGGCTCGCGTAGACGCGTTTGATGTGCGTTGCGTCCTTGGTATCCCAGCTGGCGATGTCGTTGGCGAGCGTCATGGGTTCGTGAGCGTATCACATCTCGGAGCAGTGGGAAAACGGGCTCCTTGGACGTGAAGCCCCAATTCGCCCAAGAAGGTCAGCAATTCCGCATCGCTCTTGTGGAGAGGCACGAAATACAGGCTGCTTCGGGCGGGTTCGCCTTTCGGCGAGCCCTATGATTCCTTCCGTTTGCCGGTGATGCAGCAGGACGCGGCGGACGAGGGCAACCCCAATCTCCACAGACACTTGCGAGCAGCACCATGAGCGAAAAAGAATCCATCAACCCGCAGGCCATGCCCGACGTTCAGGCGTCGCAGGACGATCGGAACGTGCACATCGACAAGGTCGGTGTCAAGGACGTGGTGTACCCGATGAAGCTCGCGACCAAGGACGGCGGCGAGCAGTCCACGGTGGCCTCGATCAACATGTACGTCGCGCTGCCCAAGGAGAAGAAGGGGACGCACATGTCCCGCTTCCTTGAGGTGCTCAACGAGCACGACAACCAGGCGTTCTCGCCGGGCGATATCCCCCAGATCACCCGCAAGATCAAGGAGCGCCTGGCCGCCCAAGAGGCGCACTTCGAGGCGAGCTTCACGTACTTCATCGCGAAGCCCGCGCCGGTCACGGGGCAGAAGGGGCTGATGAACTATGAGGTCACCTTCGAGTGCACGGCCAACTGCGCCGAGGACTTCGTGATCCGCGTGGCCGCGCCCGCGACGAGCCTGTGCCCGTGCTCCAAGGAGATCAGCGAGTATGGCGCGCACAACCAGCGATGCCGCATCGAGGCGGCGGTTCGCGTGAAGGACACCATGTGGATCGAGGACCTGGTTACGCACCTCGAGGCGGCGGCGTCGCACCCGGTCTATGCGGTGCTCAAGCGCCCCGACGAGAAGTTCGTGACCGAGAAGGCGTTCGAGAACCCCAAGTTCGTCGAGGACATCATCCGCGACCTGGCGGTGCTGCTCAACGAGGACGACCGGATCGTGCAGTACGACATCAGCAGCGAGAACTTCGAATCGATCCACTCGCACAACGCGTACGCCGAGCTGTCGCGGGATAAGCGACTGGACTAAGCCAGCTCAGTACCGAGCGGGCATCGCGTCGTATCGCTCGCGGAGCCATTTGAGCAGGCCGGGCTTGGCCCCCTTGAACTTGGGCTGCTGGTCGAGGATGGCGATCATCAGCGGGGTGTCCGCGGGCAGGGCGTGCTTGATCGCGTGGTAGACCCTTGACTGCGATTGCTCGGACTCGATGAGCACGGCGTGGTCCCAGACGAGATGGTGCTCGGGGAACTGCGCACCGATATCCAGATCGAACGGGCGGTCGGACATGAGCAGGTAGATATTCATGGCCTGCTCGCCCGGGGTGCATCGCCCATCCACCAAGCGATCACGAAGAAGCCGACGCCGGTGATGATGGGCGGGGCCATCGGGCCCATCGCGCCGATGACGATCATGGCGATACCCAGGAGCGCGAGTGTCAGTTGTGCGATCAGCGTGCGTTGTTTCGCGTGCATGGTGGATCCGATCTCTTGTGGCTGATCAAGAGCATGACGGATCATTCTGAGCGGGGCGTGAGGCGGGGATGAACTTTGGTTTATCTGGTCTGCACCGGCGTATGCGAATGCACGCCGCGGCGGTGCCCAGCTAGAGCAGGGCGGCGCGAAACTTGGCAAGGGATGTACAACGGTGACGGCTGGGCGTGCAGTATGACATCAGCAGCGAGCACTTCGAGTCGATCCATCCGCATATCGCGTACGCGGAGCTGTCGCGGGATTAATGGCTGGGTTGATCGCTCAAAGTTCTGATTTGCGAAGAGCATTCTTGTGCTTGGCGATGTAGCCGCATATACGGAGCTTCATTATGCTCTTTGAATCATAGTACTGTTCATCTAGGTTGCCGAGGTGCTCTTCCTGCTTCTCGGTGAGTCGTTCGAGCTTGGAATGGACCGCTTCACGGGTCTTATCGCCCTGTGATAGTCCAATGATCCTGATGGCTTGGCTGAAGAGTTCGTCGGTCTGTGATGCGTTGATCTCATCGAGCATACGGTGCACGTCTTGCCAATACACGCAGGAGCTATTGAAGAAGAACTGCAAGAAGCCGCCGTTGCAGACCTCTGAATCCAGTGACATGATGGCGTAGAGTTTGCGTTGCACAGGTGAACGATCATCAGGTTCGATGTCGTAACCGATTAGGTCGTACTGTGAATCGTGTCCAAGCCAGATGGCGAGTGTGTCGAGAAGCGCATCCGCGACACTGTCTCGGTCGCTTCGATCTTCGATCTTCGGCACCTGATTCATGAGCCGATCAAAGTGGTGCTGCCAGTCAGCTTCATCTAGATTACGAACAGAGCACATAACGATGTACGCTATGCATTTCTCATCTTGCTCTGATTGCAGGCGGCTGCGTGCCACATCAGCATCAATCCAGATCTGGTTGCGGGCGAGTGTCCTGTATGCGACCATGCGCGAATAGGAATCGGCATTGAGAGCTTTATCAGAGAGCAGGCGCGACTTCGCGGCTTGTGGATCAATTTTCGCAAGATTCTCAGCAGCCTCGTAGCTGATTCGATTGCCATCAAACAACGCGTGCTCAGAAATCCAATCGCTTGCGAGGCGACGCAGCTCGTGGTCACCATCGTTCTTGTGAAAACGGTTTGCGATCCCGATGAGCATCCAGCTCTTTCGTTCCTCGGGATCCTGTGCGACATGTTCCGCTGCGATATGGAACTGATCGGGTCGGCATAGCTTCACAAAGACATTGAGCGCTGCGTCGCCGCAGTCTTCGTGAGTGAGGAACCGTTGTACAACAGAGATCGATTGCTCAGATCCACAATCACCAAGGAGATCAATCGCCACTTGTGCGGGCGAGCTGTCAAGAAAGTGCTTCGACGATGGCTTAGTTGCTAGGAACTTGGGATTGTTGAGTGCTTCAAGGAGCACTGACTCGGCTTGGCGTCCCTGAGCCCTGAGTTTGCGAGCAGGAATGCTAAAGGTGTTCGATTGATGCTGAAGCTGCTTAATGCATTTACGCATCTCACGGGTGCTCATGATTCCTGATGAATCAGCATCGCGTTGCGCCTGGAACTGCTCTTGAACTGCGTTCGCGTACCCACTGTTGCGGATGAGCCCCAGCATCGGGTGCTTTGCTTTTTTGCTGAATGGGTTCCAGCCCATCAGCGCGTCCCCGCCAGCTTGCGGACGGTGAAGTCGAAGTTGCGGACCATCGCGGTGAGCACGCCGTAGACGATGGCGATGTAGATGCCGGCGCTGACGACGGCGCCGACGCTCATGGCGATGCGGGCGATCTGGAGGCCCTCGGAGCCGGGCTGGTTAACGGTCTCGTCGAGGCGCTCGACGGGTGAGATCATGGCGTCGATGAGGGACGCGGGGGAGAGCGAGGCGAGGGCGGGGCCGATGACGGGCATGTCGGCGGCGCTGGCCCAGCCGCAGAGCCCGAGGATGCCGGCGGTGATGAAGACGACGGCGACGGTGCCGACGACGGCCGAGAGGGTGCCCTTGCTCTTGAGCGACCAGTGCAGCCCGATCATGACACAGAACGCGATGAACGGCACGAGCATCACCGCGAGGACGAGCCCGGCTTCGGGGATGATGACGGGGACTTCAAAGGATGCGCCCCCGGGGAGCGTGTGGGTGTACGACGCGAGCTCGCTCTTGCCGAGCCCGCCCGTGAGGGTGTAGAGCCCTGAGATGAGCAGGGTGAAGACCGGCACGGCCATGAGCGGGAGCAGGTAGGCCACGAGCCCGCGCATCTTGCCCGAGAGGTACATCTTGGGCGTGATGGGGGTGGTGAGGATGAGGTCGAGGGTGCCGTCCTCGCGCTCGCCCGCGACGGCGGTGGCGGCCATGTTCAGTGCGACGAGGGAGATCAGGAAGACCTCGGTGAAGACGAGCGACTTGATGATGAACTGGAAGTTGCTGATATTGGTCGCGGGGTTGGCGCCGAGCGTGGAGGTGTGGTAGAGGATGACCACGACGACGGCCGTGAGCGCGCCGAGGGAGACGAAGGACCAACGCGCGAGCATACGCCCGAGTGTGGCGTTGCGAGCCGCGGCTTCGCGCCAGGCGATGGGGTTGCTCCAGACGGTGCGGGGCGGGCGGTGCTCCTCGTCGGCGCCGCCGAGCCCGAACATCTTGCGGTACCAGGGGGCGCTGCTGGCCCGCTCGGTGACCTGTCGGAGACCGCCGGAGCGGACGGTGAGCGTCGAGAAGCCCGCGAGCAGCACGGAGATGAGGATGGAGAAGGTGCTCCAGGCGGCAGCCGGCGAGGAGAGCATGAAGCCGGCGAGCCCGGAGTATGCCCCGGGGTCGGCGCTGGGGTAGGTCGTGGGCGAGAGCTGGGCGCGGATGGCGAGGAAGGGGTTGAGCGCGGTGACGAGCGTGACGCCGTTGCCCGCGCTGCCCATGCCCATGCCGTTGGACCCGAGCCACGCGTCGATGGCGATCGTGGTCGCGATGTAGGTGACGACGGAGACGTAGAAGGTAAAGACCGCCCGCTGCCCGGCCAGGCGGGACACGGAGAGGGCGATGGCGATCGCGCCCACGAGCGTGGCGGCGCCGGCGGAGACGATGTAGGCGTTGATGATGGACTTGCCGGGCACGCCGCCGAAGAACTGGGTGAGGGCGAAGAGCGGCAGCGAGGCGAAGAGCAGCGCGAGGACGAAGAAGAGGCGCCCGAAGAGGTTGCCCAGCACGATCTCGAGCTTGGACATGGGGGTAGTGAGGATGATGTCCCAGGTCTTGGGGTTGGCCTCCTGGGCGATGGCCCCGGCCATGAAGACGGGGGCGATGACGCAGATGAGCCCGACTTGCAGGTAGGCGATCAGGGCGAAGCTGGTCGCGCCGGCGGAGGCGAGCTCGCGGTAGCTGACGTTGGTGCCCGGCGAGTTGGCGAGCATGGCCCAGAGGAGCACGAGGATGAGGACCGCGAGGTAGGCGCTGCGGACGTAGAGGTGCTTGGTCCGGCGTGAGGCGTTCTGGACCAATCGCACGGCGATGGGGTTGGCGGGGCCGAGTCGTAATAACCAGCGGAGGAAAATGGGCATGGGGGGAGTTTAGATGGGAAACAGCCTCTGTGTCTTCTGAATGGGGTGCCCTGCTTTGTACGTCTCCGGCGGCTCAAAGCAGGTTATCCAGCACATCTGGTATACGAGCGTATGGGGAGATGGGTGCAGGGAAGTCGGGAGAGATCTAAGCGGGTGGCCCGTTGACGACGGAGTCTCCTTCGGGATCGGTTGTTCTTGTGCATGCGTTCCCGAAGGAACCCTGCGGGTTCCGTCGGGCCACCCGGAGTCGTTTTCAGATCAAAGCGGCGTACCTATCGCACTTGGTTGTTCTGCCCCCCTCCGTCACAGCTTCTCTGTGTCACCTCCCCCGCGAAGGGGGGGAGGAGATAGAAAAAGCCGCACGGCTGAGCGTGCGGCTTGAGGAGGGTTGGTTGTGGTCGCGGGTCAGGTGGACTGCGACTCGGCGGATTCGAGTTCGGGCTCGTCGTCCGACTTGTCGGTCTTCTCGGGCTCCGGCGGGGCGACGTACTCGCTGTCGAAGGTGAGGTGCTCGTCCTCGCCCTTGCGGGTGGCCTTGAGCACGTTCTTCTCGTGTAGGTCGCCCGAGAGGAGCATCTCGGACACGGGGTCCTCGATGTAGGTGCCGATCGCTCTGCGGAGCGGGCGGGCACCGAAGTCGGGGTTGTAGCCCTTGTCGATCAGGAAGTCCTTGGCGGCCTGATCGAGCTCGAGCTTGAAGCCCTGGAGCGTCAGTCGCTCGGCGACCTTGCCGACCTCGAACTCCACGATGGAGACGAGGTCTTCCTTGGTCAGCGGCTTGAAGACGATGACGTCGTCGAGGCGGTTGATGAACTCGGGGCGGAAGAACCGCTCGATCTCCTTCATCAGGACCGACTTGATCGAGTCGAACTGGCTGTCCGGGGCGTGCTTGCCGAAGCCGAAGCCCCCGCCGCCCTTGATCAGGTCCGCGCCGATGTTGCTGGTCATGATGATAATGGTGTTGCGGAAGTCGACGTGACGCCCGAAGGAGTCGGTGAGTCGGCCTTCTTCCATGATCTGGAGGAGCATGTTGAAGACGTCCGGGTGGGCCTTCTCGACCTCGTCGAGCAGGACGACCGCGTAGGGGCGGCGCCGGATCTGCTCGGTGAGCTGGCCGCCCTCCTCGTAGCCGACGTAGCCGGGAGGCGCGCCGACGAGGCGGGAGACGGTGTGCTTCTCCATGTACTCGGACATGTCGAGGTGGATGAGTGCGTCGCTGTCGCCGAACATGAACTCCGCGAGCGCCTTGGAGAGCAGCGTCTTACCGACACCCGAGGGGCCGACGAAGATGAAGCTGCCCATGGGGCGCTTGGGGTCCTTGAGCCCGGCGCGGGCGCGGCGGATGGCCTTGGCGATGCTCTTGATGGCGTCGTCCTGGCTGATGACGGACTTGTGCAGCTCGTCCTCGAGCTTGAGCAGGCGCTGGGCCTCCTCCTTCTCGAGCTTCTGCAGCGGGACGCCGGTCATCTTGGAGACCACCTCGCGGATGATCTCTTCGTCGACCACGCCCGCGGACTCCTGCTGCTTGGCGCGCCACTCGGCCTGGATATCTTCCTTCTTCTTGCGCATCTGCTCGGCCTGATCGCGGAGCTCGGCGGCCTTCTCGTAGTCCGCGCCCTTCACGGCCTCGTCCTTAGCGACGGAGAGCTGTTCGATCTCCGCCTCGATGTCGGCGAGGTTCGGGGGCTTACGCATCGACTTGATGCGGACGCGGGCGCCCGCTTCGTCGAGGACGTCGATGGATTTGTCGGGCTGGACGCGCCCGGTGATGTAGCGACCGGAGAGCTCGACGGCGGCCTGGAGCGCGTCGTCGGTGATCTGCACGCGGTGGTGCTGCTCGTACTTGTCGCGGATGCCCTTGAGGATCTCGACGGCCTGGTCCGCGCTGGGCGGATCAACGGGGATCGCCTGGAAGCGGCGTGCGAGCGCGGCGTCCTTCTCGATGTACTTGCGGTACTCGTCGAAGGTGGTTGCGCCGATGCACTGGATCTCGCCACGCGCGAGGGCGGGCTTGAGCACGTTGGACGCGTCGATCGCGCCCTCGGCACCGCCGGCGCCCACGAGGGTGTGGAGCTCGTCGATAAAGAGGATGACGTTGCCCGCGCGGCGAACCTCGTTCATCACGGCCTTGATGCGTTCCTCGAACTGACCGCGGTACTTGGTGCCCGCGACCATCATGGCGAGGTCGAGGACGACGAGGCGCTTGTCGTGCAGGATATCGGGGACTTCCTGCGAGACGATGCGCTGGGCGAGCCCCTCGATGATGGCGGTCTTGCCGACGCCGGCCTCGCCGAGCAGGACGGGGTTGTTCTTGGTGCGGCGGCAGAGTACCTGCGTCAGGCGTTCGATCTCGTGGGCACGCCCGATGACGGGGTCGAGGTTCTTTTCGGTCGCGAGCTGGGTGAGGTCGCGTCCGAAGCTGTCGAGCGCCGGGGTCTTGGACTTGCCGCCCTTGCCCTTGGGACCCGATTCGCCGGAGGGGCCGCCCGCGGATGAGAGCTCGGCCTCGTTCTCGGTGCCGGCGCCCAGGAGGTTGAGGACCTCCTCGCGGACGTCGTCGAGCTTGAGCCCGAGGTTCATCAGGACCTGCGCGGCGACGCCGTCGTGCTCGCGCAGCAGTCCGAGCAGGATGTGCTCGGTGCCGACGTAGTTGTGGTTGAGGTTGCGTGCTTCCTCGATGGCGTACTCGATGACCTTTTTGGCGCGAGGCGTCTGAGGGAGCTTGCCCATGGTGACCATCTCTGGGCCAGCGCGGACGAGCTTCTCGACTTCGAGTCGGACCTTGCGGAGGTCGACATCGAGGTTCTTGAGCACGTTGGCGCCGACGCCGGAGCCTTCTTTGACGAGCCCGAGCAGGATGTGCTCGGTCCCGATGTATTCGTGGTTGAAGCGTTGGGCTTCCTGGTTGGCCAGGGCCATCACTTTGCGGGCACGATCTGTGAATCGTTCAAACATGTCTTTTCTCCCGCCACCCGGGTGTTTTCCGGGTTGCTTCCGGCATCCTCCGGATGCCTGTCAGTGTGAATCCTCAGGGAGGAACGCTCCCCGATGTCATTCTGTTCGCACGAGCGGGGTGGAATGATGCGATCTCCCCGCAGGAAGGACGCTTCCGCCCGGTATCTATCTGTAGTATCGGCTGCACGGGGCGTGCCAGTGTGGTGCAAGGGCAAAAGTCCGCTCAGATCGAGGCAAGACCCGTTGGGGTGGGTACTTGCACGCATAGATCGCGACAGAATCGCACGCGTTGGCGGGGTGATCTGCCAGTTCGGCAGGGCGATTCGTCCGGTGGGTGGATGGCCAGCATGCAGGCGCGAGTTTCATTGAGATTGGTGGGGCGGAAGGGATGCGCGAGGCGTGCTGACGGGCTCCGGCGTGGTCGATGGGCGCTATAATTGACACCTTTGTCCCATCCACGCCGGTATGGCCCTGAGGAACGGGCCCGGCGGTAGAGAAACGAGGTTTCAGCGTGGCGAGCAAGCACTTTGATGTTGTGGTGATTGGTGGCGGCCCCGGCGGGTATGTCGGCGCGATCCGGGCGGCCCAGCTCGGGTACAAGACGGCCATCATCGAGCGTGCGAAGCTCGGCGGCGTGTGCCTCAACTGGGGCTGCATCCCCTCCAAGGCGCTGATTTCCAACGCGGCCCTGATGGAGCAGCTCGCCGAGAAGGAAGAGTGGGGGCTCGAGACCGGCGAGATCAAGTTCAACTGGGACAAGGTCATCGGTCGTTCGCGCAGCGTGGCCGACAAGCTCAACAAGGGCGTTGAGTTCCTGATGAAGAAGAACAAGATCGAGTTCTTCAACAAGCACGCGAAGATCGTCAAGGCCGGCCCGAAGGTTGAGATCGAGATCCGCGATTGTGATCTCAACGAGGAGTTCACCCCCTCGCCGGTCAAGGTGAAGGACGCCGTGGAGAAGATCACGTGCGACCGTGTGATCGTCGCGACCGGTTCCGTGGCGCGTGACCTGCCGTTCGCCAAGTTTGATGGCGACAAGATCTGGGGTGCCCGCGAGGCGATGCACAACAAAGAGCGTCCGGGCAAGCTCATCGTCGTCGGCGCCGGCGCGATCGGGATGGAGTTCGGCTACGTCTACAAGAACTTCGGCACCGAGGTGACGATCATCGAGATGCTGGACCGCGTCGTCCCCATCGAGGATGAGCAGGTCGGCAAGGAGCTGGGCAAGATCTACAAGAAGCAGGGCTTCGACATCCGCACCAGCACCGGCGTGCTCGATATCGACACCAAGGGCAAGGGCGTGAGGGTCACCGTCGCGCCGATGGGCAAGGACGGCAAGCCCGACGAGTCCAAGAAGGAAGTCATCGAGGGCGACAAGGTCCTGCTGGCGATCGGCGTGGCCGGGCGCTTCGACGGCTTGTTCGACGAGTCGCTGGGCCTGGAGACTGAGCGTGGGTTCATCAAGACTGACTACGTGCCGCTGAGCGACGACAAGCCCAGCGAGCCCAAGGCGCTGACGTACGCGACGAACCTCGAGGGTGTGTACGCGATCGGCGACGTGATCGGCCCGCCCGCACTGGCGCACGTCGCCGGCGAAGAGGCGATCCTGTGCGTCGAGCGCTTCGCGTTCAAGGACGGCAAGGAGAAGCACGAGCCGATCCCGATGGACTACACCGTCATCCCGGGCTGCACCTACTGCCACCCGCAGGTCGGCTCGGTGGGCTACACCGAGCAGGCGCTCAAGAAGCAGGGGCTCAAGAAGGGCGAGGACTACGAGGTCGGCGTCTTCAGCAACCAGGCGCTGGGCAAGGCCATCGCGACGCGTCACACCCACGGGTTTGTCAAGATCATCCGCGGCTTGCCGCGTGGCGAGATCCTCGGCGCGCACATCCTCGGCGACCAGGCGACCGAGCTGATCGCCGAGCTGACGGTGGCGCGTCGACTCGAGGCGACGACCGAGGAGCTGATCGCGACCGTTCACGCCCACCCGACGATGCACGAGGCCGTACACGAGGCGGTGCTGGCGAGCGAGGGGCGTGTGATTAACTCGTAAGCCCTGCAAAAACCGAGCTGAAAAGAAAACCCGCCGCTGTGGCGGGTTTTCTTGTATGAGTCTTGCCGGTCCGGGTTGATGCTTACGGGCAGCCCTCGTTGTAGAACGCGAGGAAGGCGGCCACGTCGAAGAAGTTGAACATGCCGTCGGCGTTCAGGTCGGCCGCGGGGTCCTCATCGCCGAAGAGCACGAGGAATGCCGAGACGTCGAAGAAGTTGAACATCCCGTCCCCGTTGTAGTCGGCGACGCAAGCGGGCGCCGAGACATGCAGCACCACCTCGGCGGTCTCGCTGTAGACGTTGGGATCGCCGACCGGGTTGTCCGGGTCGCCCACTTCGGCGACGAGGCGGTAGTTAAACGCGTCTGTGCCCTCGTAACCGGGGTCGGGGGTGTAGGTGAACGAGCCGTCGGCGTGCACTGTGACCGAGCCGTGGGCCGGGGGGGAGTACTCGGGCGAACCGAAGAAATCGAGGTCGACTATCAGGTCCTCGTTGTCGATGCGCCCTTCCTGCCCGACGTCGTTGGCCATAAGTCCGGCTGAGGCGTCGGGCGAGATGGATCCCTCAGCCAGGTAGGTGTCGTCGGCCGCGAGGTCGAACGCGTTCTCAGCAAGGGCGCTCAGGTCGGCGATCATGAACTCGACGTAGGGGAACGACGGCGCGTCTGTGTTGAGCGCGATGTCGATCTCGGATGCGATCGCGCCGATGCGCTGGGTGAAGTGTGCTTCGATGTCCGGCAGGTCCAGGCCGGGAGCACCCCCGATGGACCCGTCGTCCGCGTCGGCCTCGCTGGCGAGCACGGCGATGACGTCGCCCGAGCGGAAGCCGATGCCGTCCTCGCTCGGCACGCCTCGGAACGCGGACCGCAGCGCCTCGCCGCGGCTGAGCGCATCGGAAGCCCCGAGCGTGAGGTAGCCGTCGAGCAGGGCGCTGGTGTTGTCGAGCTGCGTGAATGCGTCGTCGATAAGTGAGGGCGGTGCGTTGATGTCGTCGAAGATCGATTGGCGGATGTCTGTCCGGACTTCTGCCAGCTTGTCAGCGATGAACACGGTTTGGATGGGCAGGTAGTCCGTGCCTTCGTGGGTGTAGGTCGAGGTGTCCGAGATGACGCGGAATCGGGCATCGACGTAGAACCGCTGAGGAACGGGCCAACCGAACGGCTCTTCCAGAATCACTTCGCCGGCGGGGAGGGTTTCGCCCACGAGGTTGCCGTCCTGCAGCGGTGGGAAGAGAAGCGTAAGCCCGTTGCCACTGACAAAGCCCAGCCAGTAGTCGAGGACCATCTCGCAGATATCCCCGTTGATGACGTTGTACTCAGGGTTTGGCGGGCCCCAGTCTCCACCATTGAAAATCTGCTGCACTTCGACAACGACGCGGATGGTTCTCACGCTCCGCAGCGAGCCCTGCATGATCGAGCTGACCTTGACATCGAACTCGTTGTCGTTGAACGAGCTGAGGTAATCGATCTCCTCAACCTCGACGAGCGGGCGGTGGGTCGAGCTGGTACGTAGGCGCCAGTCGAGCGCGTTTCGCTCGGCGAGTTCTGCACGCGTATACGCGGCGGATGATCCGGTGCGGTTGTCGCTGATGCTGGCCTCGAAGCCATCGTGCGGGAAGGAGCTGGCGCTGCCATTCCCGCTCGTGGTGATGTGAGCGGGGTTGAACGGGACCGGGCTGTCGAAGCACCCATCCCCCGCAAGCGTCACGAAGACCACCGGGTTGACGAGTGGGGTTGCGGTCTGCTCGATCGGTCCCCACGGGTCGATGCGGGTGGTGCCATTGTCGAGGTTGTTCGCGGCCAGCTCGGCGTCGATGGCGTCATCGATGGCGGTCTGAACCTGGATGATCCCGTCGCTGGCGCGGGTGAGCAGTGCGTTGAAGAGGTCGTCGCGGTCGCGTGTCGCGTCGGCGAGTGAGCGGATGCGCTCGCCCTGCGCGATGATCTGGTCGATCTGCGGCGAGCCGCCGCCCATCGAGTCCTGCTGGCTGCGGAGCATGTAGGCGAAGTACCACGGGTTCTCGCGGGCGAGCTGAGCGTACGCGGCCGCGGCCTGTGACCACGGCGCGGGTGCCGCGGCTCGGCCGGTGATGATCGGGCCGGTGACGGGGACGCCGTCGCTGGTGACGAGCCCGGGCGGCACGCGCCGGAAGTCGTTGAGCAGGCGGGACACGACATCGTCGGGGCCCGAGAGCACGTCGACGGCGTTATCGATGGTCAGGATCATGCTCTGGTTGTTCTCGGGGCCAGCGAAGGATGACGTCTGCGCGGTGAAGGTCGCGAAGGTGGTGAACCCGCTCGCGCCGGCGACGAAGCTTGGCGACTGGTCGGCGTAGGCAAGGTCGAAGCCGGTCTTGGTGCGGTAGTCGAGGATGGCGTCGGTCTGCGTGGTCAGGTCCACGAGCAGCAGGTTCTGGGCGAAGCCGTACAGCGCGGCTTCGATCCGGTCGAGCGAGCTGCGCACGGAGGTGATGTCGGCGATCAGCGTATCGATGCCGTCCTGGAGGCGATCGAACGCCGACACCATGGTTTCAAAGATGGTATCGAGCTTGGCGTCGACGATGTCGAAGCGGGCGTTCATCTGGACGCGCAGGTCCTCCACCTGCTGACGCAGCCCTGCGATCTGATCGAAGATCTGCTGGTCGGCGCTGGGCGGGCCGTCGCCGAGCAGATCAACAAGACCGAGCACGCCCGAGACGAGGCTCGCGGTGGACGCGACACCGCCGTAGACGTTGCCGGTCGCGTACGCCGCGCCGAGGCCCGCGAGCGAGCCGACGATGCCCAGCGACTGCTGGGCGACCGCGAGGTCGTTGTTGACCTGCAGCTGGAGCCCGGCAAACGAGCGGGTGCTCTCGGCGACGTACTGCACGTCGGGGTAGTTGGACTGCTGGAGCAGCATGGTGCGGGCGAAGACCGCGGCGCGGTCGTCGGATGTGTCGCGAATGGAATCGACCACCGCCTGACGGCGTGCCTCGAGAAACGCGATGGCGTCCGCGTGGTCCGGGTGATCGGGGTCGCTGGCGGCGGCGAAGAGGTCGATTGAGTCCAGCCCCATATCGGGCGGGACCTCGGCGTCACCGATCGCGTCCAGGCGCGCCTCAGCGTCGAGCTGGATGTCTTCGATGCGTGAGAAGACCTCGGCCTCGAGCCCGACGTGGGCGCCGGCATTGTCACGGATGGCGACGAACGTGGCGAAGTCGGGCAGCCCGGTCAGCCCGGCGTTGACCTCGGGCTGGTCGGGGTCGATCGAGCCCAGCATGGGCGCGTAGCCGAGCGATTCGAGATACGCGGCTGCTGTGGTTTCGAGGCCGACGGTGCGTTCGCCGGACGGCGAGACGCCCGCGAGCGTCGCGGTCAGGATGTCGGCGGTCTGGCTGCGGTTGATCCATCGCTGGACCGAGCCGACATCGAACCGGGCCATGCGGTTCTGCGACTGCTCAAAGCTCTCGAGCCCGGGCAGTGCGATCCCGATGTGTCGCATGGCATCAGCGCTCACGCGGGTGTCTGTGCCTGAGAGGACGCCATCTGACGCGACGCGAGCCGCGTTCACCGCGGTGAGCAGCGAGCCGGGGCTGATGAGGCGCTCATCGCCAGGCACGATCTGCGCGAGTGCGTTGTCGTAGGCGGCGACGAATGCGGAGAGCTGCTCTGGGGTCGCGAACGGGTTGCGGTCGCTGAACGCCCAGAGCCCGGAGACGGCGGCGACCATGCGCGGGTTGGCGTTCTCTTCGAGGTAACCCTGGCGCGTGTACTCGGTGGCGCGGATGGCATCGAGCAGGCGGACATAGTCTTCCTCGGTTTCGATCGGGATATCCGCGGCCGGGGCGATCGAGGTGAGGATCATCACTGAGAGAAGGATCAGCATACCCCAGCGTGAGGCGTTCTGGCTGAACTGATGAAGCGAGTTGAGCATGGCTGGCTCCGGTCGAGTGTGCGGTCTGCAATCTGGATCAAGGGCGCGGCATATCCCGCGCCGGGTCTAGAGCACGCGACAAGCACGCCTGACGCGCTCGGAGAAAACGCGAATGCAGGTCGGATTCTCGTGAAAAATCTCGGTTATCGGCCTTGCAGGTCTTCTTCCAGGCGATGGGGTGACCTGCGCCCAATTGGTCGGGGTGCTCTCACAGCCGAAGACAGTTGTGGAGGGCGCGAAAGAGGTGGCGTGATCGGCGGGAAGGGTCCGAAAACGGGCTTGTTTCGTGGGTCACAAGCCGTTATGTTGGAACCTCACGGTTCCGCTCGGAACCGGCTCGTGGATTGCTCGATGACTGCTGTGCAGGTGACCTGCCCCGCTTCGTGTGGGGGGTTGCAGCAGACTGATGCTAGAGGAGAAACCCCAATGATGACCCGCACCCCGCTCGCCGTGCTTCTCTTTGTGGCCGCCGGCACGACCGCCAGCCCCGATCCGATCGTGTACGACCCCGAACGCCCGGAGCTGTACGAACGCGAACTGCACCCAGAGGTCACGCCGATCGCGCGCCGCGGTGTGGAGATCGGGATAGATTCCGGTGCGGTGGTCGCTCCCCCGGCACGCGCCGCTGACGGTGCCCGCCCGATCCAGGTGCCGGTGTGGTCCACCGAGGTGGAGATCCCCGACGCCGCGTGGGTCCGTCTTCGGTTCGGTGAGGTCGATCTGGCCCCGGGCTCTGCGACGGCGCGTGAGTCGTACATCCGTGTCACCTCGCTCTACGACGGGCACGAGCAGTACCTCGATCGCCAGGCGCTCAGCGAGTGGGCGTACACCTCCGCGTACTTCAACGGCGGACGTCTGCGGATCGAGATCATGGCCTCGCCGGGCAACGATGTATCCGCGAACCGGGTGGAGATCCTCAACGCCACCGCCTCCGAACCGACGCAGTTCCCGCGTTCGATCTGCGGCCCCACGGACGATCGTGTGCTCTCGAACGATCCGCGTGCGGCGCGCATGATGCCGATCGGCTGCACGGGCTGGCTCTTCGGCGATCAGCCGCACTCGTTCATCTCGGCGGGCCACTGCGGTCCCGATACCGGCGATGTGATGCAGTTCAATGTGCCGCTCTCGTCATCGAGCGGCACGCCGCAGAACCCGGCCCCGCAGGACCAGTATCCCATCGACGGCTCATCGGTCCAGCTCACCAACGGGGGCATCGGCAACGACTGGGCGTTCTACGGCGCGTTCGCCAACTCGAACACCGGGCTCGCCCCGCGCGATGCGATGGGCGACTCGTACGTGCTCGCGGGTGCGGTGCCCAGCCCGGACGGGCGTCCGATCCGTGTCACGGGTTATGGCAGTACGAGCTCGCCCGTGCCGCCGAGCTGGTACCTTGTTCAGAAGACGCACGTGGGCACCTTCGTTGCCGCGCCGGGGTCTAGCCTGCAGTACAACCCGGACACGACTGGGGGCAACTCCGGCTCCGCGGTGTACGACGATTCGACGAACACCGCGATTGGCGTGCACACCCACGCGGGCTGCAACTCGAGTGGCGGGGCAAACCAGGGCACGAGCCTTGATCTCCCGGCGTTCCGCACCGCGCTCGCGAACCCGATGGGCATCACCGTGCCCCTCGGGCTGGACATGGACCTGATCGAGGCACGCCCCGACTTTGTCAACCCGGCGGGCGGCGACACGATCTCCATCACGGTGAACCCGGACAACGACCTGCAGCCTTCGGGCGATGTCACCATGTGGGTCGACTCGGGGTCGGGATACGTGCCGATCGCGATGAATCACACCGGCGGCGGGACGTACGTGGGTACCTTCCCGGCGGCCGCTTGTGGCGACTATCACTCCTACTACTTCACCGCGAACGATACGGACGGCGGCACATGGTCGCTGCCCTCGTCGGGCGAGACCGGCGCGTGGATCACCCTCGCCGCGACGGGCATCGACTACATGCTCGACGATGATTTCGAGTCCGACAGCGGGTGGAGCGTCCAGAACGTTTCGCTGACGACGGGCGCATGGGTCCGCGCGGTGCCGGGCGACTTCGGGCGAGATGACCCGACCGAGGACGCGGACGGCTCGGGCCGCTGCTACGTAACGGGGAACGCGAACCTCGACGATGTCGACGGCGGCCCCACGATCCTGACCACGCCAACCTTCGATCTGACGGGCCTCAACGACCCGCGCGTTTCGTACGCCCGCTGGCACGTATCGAACGGCAGCGACCCGCTGCTCTTCCAGGTCTCCAACAACGGCGGGGGATCCTTCACAACACTCGAAACCGTGAACACGAGCACCGGCTGGAACACCGTCGAGTTCCGCGTGGCGGACCACATCTCGATTACCGATCAGATGGTGTTCCGCTTCAGCGTGCAGGACACGCCGAACGACTCGATCACCGAGTCGGGCGTTGATGCGTTCCGCGTGTTCGGCATCGAGTGCGGCAGCGCGTGCCAGGCCGACTTCACCGGCGATGGCGTGCTGGACTTCTTCGATGTCTCGGCGTTCATCAACGCGTATAACGCCCAGTCGCTCGAGGCGGACATCAACGGCGATGGCGTGTTCGATTTCTTCGATGTCTCGGCGTACATCGCGCTGTACTCGGCGGGCTGCCCGTAAGGCCTGAAGATTCGCAGATCACATGCAGCCGCCCGGCAACGTGCCGGGCGGTTTTTAGTAGTGCTTGTGCGTTTTTGAAACGAGGTCGCGCACCCGGCGAGGCGATCAGGCCGCGAAATGTTTCTTGCGAACTTCCCGTCCCTTTGCGGTGGGTTTTGCTTGCGGGATCGGCATCGGATGAGTTAGTGTGTCGGTGCAAACTCTTGCTAATTTTCGTGAAAGGGACCCATCATGATTGATTTTCGTTACTCGCGTCGCGTGGCGTTGATCGCCGCGTCTTTGTCGTTCACTGCCACCCCCGCGCTCGCCGATCACCTGGACGGTGATCACGTCGTGGAGACGCATGAGTTGCTGCCAGCACGAGCGCTCGATCTGATGCGCATCGCGGGTCATCCCGCTGGTCCGGTATTTGAAGAGAAGAACACGAACTCGTTCGAGGGCGCTCCCGATGCGCAGTTCGTGCTTACGGGCAGCGACCCCGAGGGCGACGCGCCCAGCGATGTCGCGTACACGCCCGACGGGAGCACGATCGTGATCGCGCACCGCGAGAGCCGCAATCTCATCCTGTGGGATGCCGACACGCTCGCGTTCATCGGCGCGGTCCCGGTCTCCGGTGCGGCCCAGTCCGTCGCCATCACGCCCGACGGCAACACCGCGGTCGTCGCGAACATCGACAACGACACCGTATCGATCGTTGATCTGGGCAGCATGACCGAGACCGCGGTGATTCCCGTCGGCGCGAACCCCGGATACGTCGCGATCTCGCCGGCGGGCGATGTGGCCGCGGTCGCGGTCGGGTTCGATGCGCAGCTCGCCGTGATCGATATCGCCAACGCGAGCGTTGATCGGGTGATCGACAACATCGGCTACGGCGTGCGCCTGAGCTTCTCGTTCGAGCCGCCCGCGACCTCATTGCAGTACTCCAAGTTCTTCTTCCTCGACGACGACCGCGTGATCAACGCGGACGTGGGCGCAGACGAGATGCAGATCATCGACGTGCGGACAGGCAGCGTCGACCGGACCGCGATCGCCGATTCGCCGGCGGGCCTGGCGGTGTCCGGCGACGGGTCAACGGCCCTGATCACGCACAGCTTCAGCGCGCGAGAGATCACCGTCGTGGATACCGCGACGGGAACGGTCACAAGCACGATCAGCCCGGGGTTTGATCTCTGGGGGCCGGTGACGCTCAACGACAGCGGCTCGGTCGCGGTGGTCGCGATCCAGAACGCGGCCCGTGTGCTCGACGTCGTGAACGGCACCTTCGGCCCCTCGCGCGACACCGCGAGCATCAACGAGCTGCTGACGACGTTCGACGGACGCTACGCCGTGTGCGTGGGCTTCCGCGGGGCCATCATCGATATGACGACGGGCCTGCTCGTGCGACAGGTCAACAACGTGGTTTCCACGGAGCACGGGGCGCTGTCCCCGACGGAGTATCAGGCGGCCATGTGCTCGACGACGTTCGGCGACGATCTGGTCGTGGCGGACGTTGAGGGCTCGATGGGGTCGCTGACCGGGATCATGCGGACCGGGCCGGAGATCGAGGGTGACCGCTGCCGCACCATCGCGATCACGCCGGACGGTTCGACCGCGGTGGGGGTCTCGATCTTCTCGGATAACGCGGCGATCGTCGATACCGCGACGGGCACGCTCCTCGGCAGCGCGCCCGTGGGCGAACGCCCCAGCGCGGTCGCGGTCACGCCCGACGGCACCAAGGCCGTGGTGGGCAACCTCGACTCGGACTTCGCGACGGTCGTTGACCTCGCGACCGCCACGAGCACCAACATCCCGATCTCGCGCCGGGCCGGGTCCGTGGCAATCAGCCCGGACGGCAACTACGCGTACCTCGGCGTCGTTGCCAGCGGCGACGGCGTGTGGCGGATCAACCTGAACACCATGAGCGTCGAGGGGCCCAAGATCCTGACCGGCAACATGGGCGGCGTGGGCTACAGCTTCTCGCAGAACTCCGGGATCACGCTGAGCCCGGACGGGTCGATCCTCGCCGTTGCGGGCAGCTTCGATGATGTCGTCTCCATCATCGACACCGCGACGTGGACGCTGGTTGGCAGCGTGCCCGCGGGCGACTTCCCGACCATGGTCAGCTTTTCGCCCGACGGCTCGCGCATGTACGTGAGCAACCGCAACGACGACACCGTGAGCTTCTACACGGTCAGCGGGCTGAGTGTGTCGCCGCTGGCGACGCTGCCGGTCGGCGATTCGCCCTGGCAGGTCGTGGACGATGGGAACGGCAAGCTCTGGGTGAACAACTGGGGTGATACGCAGGTCGCGACCTACGACAGCGTGAGCGGCTCGCTCCTTAACGTTCGCAACTTCGGCAACGCGCCGGTCGGGCTCAGCTACGACGAGGCGACCAACACCGTGCGGATCGCGCACGGGCTCGTCAGCACGACCCTTGGTGGCCCCGACGGTTTTTCGATGTCACAGAACGGCACCATCCTCGTCATGGACGCGGACACCTACGCCAACCTCGACGCGTACGTGCTCGGGGTCGGCCCATCAGCGCTGGCCAGCAGCGACGACGGCAACACGCTCGTGGTCTCCGCCCCGATCGGCGACGGCATGGCGATCCTCTCGCTCGGTGGCGCATGCAACGACGCGGACCTCGCGGAGCCGTTCGGCGAGCTGAACTTCTTCGATGTCTCGGAGTTCCTCGCCCGCTACAACGCGAGCGACCTGAGCGTGGATTACAACAACGATGGTATGCTGAACTTCTTTGATGTATCCGCGTTCCTGGTTGCATTCAACGCCGGCTGCCCGTGACCACACTGATCAACTGGAATCAACCGACCCGCCATGGTGCGGGTCTTTTTTATGGGTACATAACCCAGATGAGAAGCGTGTTGCACCGCTTTTTCAGCGGTTCTCTCGCTTTTCGGGCGCTGAGAGACCGGTTGTCGCTTCTACTGGAGTGTGGGCGTCACGCCGGGATCGTGCCGCCATGAGATCTGATCCTGCAGAGAGGTCTGAACGATGTCCATGGCTGATATGAGAACCTGTAGGTTTACCCTTGTGTCAATTCTGCTGCTCGCCAGCAGCGTCGCGTCCGGCGCCGACCGGCTGGTCCCGGGCGAGTACCCGACCATCCAGGCCGCGATCGACGCGTCCACGGACGGCGATGTGATCCTTGTCTCGGCAGGGACATACGCGCCGATCTCTATCTTGGGCAAGGACCTGACGATCCGCGGCGTTGATGGCGCGGCGGTCACCACGATCGATGGCGGCGGTGCGCAGGTCCTCATCAACCAGTCGGGAAATACCTTCGTCACCTATGAGCAGCTCACCTTCGCCAACGGCTCAGGGACCAGCGGGGTCTACACCAGCGGGATCGGGGTCGATGACTTCAGCTTTGTGGACTGCTCATTCGTCAACAACACCGGGACCATCGCGGGCGTGTTGAGTCTTCCGGTTCGTGAATCGTCGATGATCCGGTGCACATTCGTCGGCAACAGCGGCGGCGATGCCGGGGCCATACGCGTCCGGGCCCTGTCCAACAACGATGAGGGCCTCGATATCATCGATTGTGTGTTCGATGGCAACACATCGAGCGAGGGTGCTGGCGCACTCTTGTTTTTCGATTCGAGCATCAATGTCACACACCGCATCATCGGCTCGACATTTATGAACAACTCGGGTGTGACGAGCGGCGCAATCACGCACAGCTTCGAGGGCACCGTCCTCGACGACTGCCAGTTCATGATGAACACCGCAACGAGCGGCGCGGGCGCGATCAACGCGATCAAAGGGCTTACGATCACCAACTCGACCATTGCAGGCAACCACACAGACGCCAACGGCGGCGGGGTCTTCATCGGCACCGATTCTTCGATCAGCGGATCGAGCATCACGGGCAACACGGCGCTTGGCAACGGCGGCGGCGTCGCCATGGGCTCGGGCGGGCTCGTCACTGATTGCACGATTGAGGACAACGACACAGCGGGCAATGGCGGCGGGCTCTGGACGGATCAGACGATCGACATCCAGAACACGAGCTTCACTGGCAACATCGCGGGCGGCAACGGCGGGGGCGCGTGGATCGGAGGCAACGGCGCGACGTTGACCGACTGCCCGTTCACCAACAACACCGCGACGGGCACGGGCGGGGGTGCCCACATCGAAGAGCAGACCGCCGTGCTTGAGCGTTGCGACATGAACGAGAACCATGCCGGCACGGAGGGTGGTGGGTTCTATGTCCAGAGCGCAGGGGTCGCGGTGTACTCGGATTCGACGCTGTGTGACAACTCGCCCGACGAGTTCAACTACACCGGATCACTGATCGCGTCGAACCTCTCCGGGTGCGGTATCGTCGGCGACCCGGTCGGCGCGGTCTGTCTGCCCGATGGTGGGTGCGCGGTGCTGAGCGAAGCGGTTGCGATCGCGGTCGGCGGGACCTACCTGGGTGACGGCACCGACTGCGACACGGCGGTCTGCGAGCAGCCGTGCGTCGCGGATCTCAACGGCGACGGCGTGCTGAACTTCTTCGATGTCAGCGTTTTCCTCAGCGCGTACGGCGCCGGCTGCCCATAAGGCAGCCCGAGAAGTTGTTCCCGATCACACCCGGCAGCTCGGCGTCGTGCCTGGCGGTTTTTTTCGATCACGCCTCAGTTGAAACGAATTCTCGCAAACCCTGCGCGCTCGCGTGCGTACAACTCCGCAACACGCGCTCCTCCCTCGGCGCGATTCATGTGATGTCCTTGAGCGCCGCGGGAGCCGCCCAACGCACAGGAGACACGCATGTCCAAGGCTATCCCTCTCGCCAAGTTTACCCTCGCGTTCGTCATCATCGCCGGCGGGTTCTCGTTCATCATCGGGTCGCTCATGGGCGGCGGCATCTCGCGCAGCTACGACGCGATCAAGGGGATCAACAACGATCCTCGTTCGATCCTGGTGCAGGCCGTGCTGATCGAGAGCGATCAGACGAGCGCACCGATCGCGTCGCTCCCCATGCCCGGCGAGACCATGGATGACAACGCCTTCAGGGCCTTGATGACACAGGCCGACGGATTACGCTCGAGCGGGGGCGCCCACGTGCGCACACCCGCGATGCTGGTGCAGCACGCAGAGTCGGGGCACCTGTCGGTCAAGCTCGGCGACCGGATCTTCGACGCGGCAATCTCGCCCAGCGTGATCGAGATTAAGGACAAGTACGTCCTGCGTGTAGCGCTCGAGATCAGCCATGCCGAGGTTGACTCGTCGCAGACCCCGAGCGAGCTCGTCTTCACGACCGCGTACACCACCGCGCCGGGCGGCGTGATCGTCATGGACCTCGGGGATCTGGGGGCGCCCGGCTCGCGCGCCCTCCTCGCGTTGCGTACGAGCATGATCAACCCTCGCCCCACGCCCAGCGATGACTGAAACTTCCCCACGCGGGCCGGTTTTCGTTTGATTTCTCACGCATCCTGAACGATAACAGTTCGGTACACACACACGGGCCCGCTCTGGGCCCGTGTTTACCGATGACAACCGGGTCAAAGAGGATTCAGAGATGAGCATGCGCGTCAAGATGGGTAGTCTGCTGGGAGTGGTCTCGATCGCAACGTTGATTGGCAGCGCCGGGGCAGCCCCGGGCAAGTTCGAGGACGCCGTCAAGGGCTACGAGCGGGTGCCCGTCGCGCCGGGGCAGAGCGAGTTCTACACGCTCTACACGCGTGAGAAGGACGCCCAGGTCCTGGCGGAGCTGCCCAAGAACTTCGAGGGCCAGCGGTTCTATCTTGTCGCGACCGTTGCCGCCGGCCACCCGCAATCGGGCGTGTACTCGATCTGGCACGACGCGGTGGGGGTGCCCACCAAGACCGTGTACTGGTCGAAGCGGAACGATCAGCTGATGCTCATCGAGCCCAACATCGCAGTCCGCTCGAGCGGCGATCAGGAATCCAAGGCCGGCGTAGAGCGGGTGAACACCGATCGCGTGGTGCTCTCGGTGCCGATCGTTGCCATGGGCCCGGGCGGCGGGCCGGTCATCGATTTGGACCGGGCGCTGCTGGGCAACTCCGGGCAGTTCATCGGCGGCTTCCTGAACAGGGCCAACCAGGGCCTGGCCAAGCTGACCAAGGCCAAGGTCTTCCCCAACAACGTCGAGCTGGGCTTCGAGCTCCCCAGAGCGAACGGGCAGTTCGCGCAGGTGCGCTACTCGCTGGGCATGCCCGAGAAGTCCAAGGGCTTCAAGCCGCGCGTCGCGGACCGCCGGGTGGGGATCTACTTCGAGTCCTACGAGGACCGGGCGATCAACGACGGCGACTCGCAGATCGTGCGTTACGCCAACCGCTGGCACATCGAGAAGGCGGACCCGTCGCTGAAGATGAGCCCGCCTCGTGAACCCATCGTCTACTACATCGAGCACACCACGCCCCTGCGCTACCGGCGCTGGGTGCGCGACGGCATCCTCGCCTGGAACAAGGCCTTCGAGCAGGTCGGGATCCTCAACGCCATCGAGGTGCGCCAGCAGGACGCACGCTCTGGGGCGCACATGGACATCGACCCCGAGGACATGCGCTACTCGTTCGTCCGCTGGACAAACGCGGGCATGGGCTTCGCCATCGGCCCGGTGCACACCCACCCGGACACGGGCGAGATCTACGAGGCCGACATCGTCATGGACGAGGGCTTCATCGGGTCGTACGCCAACCAGTACATCCAGACCGAGCTGGCGAGCAACGCGATGAGCGTGATCTCGCCCGAGCTCGCGGGGTGGCTGGCCGAGTACCCCGAGTGGGACCCGCGGGTCATCCTGGCCGAGCCGGGCGACCGCGAGCGCGTCGCAATGCTGACCAAGGCGCTCATTGAGCAGCCAGACAATCTCGATGAGATGCTGGCGGACGCCCCCGAGACTCTCTCGCCCATGGTCTGGGACGTGCACCGCACCGTCCACCACCACGACGATCATCACGCCGACGGCTCGCACGCGATGTGCATGATGCTGCCCGGGCTCTCGGCCAACATCGCCGCGGCCCGACTGGCGATGGACATCAACCTCGGGACCATGCTCAAGGACAAGGGCGACGACGTCACCATGCTCGACGGGCTGCCTGAGGACTTCGTCGGCCCGCTTCTGCGAGACGTGGTCATGCACGAGGTCGGGCACACCATGGGCATGACCCACAACTGGAAGGGCTCGGCCCTGCACTCGATCGCGGAGATGAACAGCGATGGCTTCGATCAGCCCATCCAGTCGACCGTGATGGATTACGCCCTCACCAACATCATCGTTGAGGACCCGGACAACGGGCTGGTGCAGGGGCCGTACGTGCCCATGGACATCGGCCCCTACGACATGTGGGCCATCGAGTGGAACTATACCTTCGGCGACCCCGAAGAGGTCGCCAAGAAGGCGGCCATGCCCGAGCACGCCTACATGGCCGAGGACGGCGCGTTCTCCCCCGACCCGCAGGCCAAGACCTGGGACCTGGGGCGCGATTCGATCGACTTCGCCGAGCAGCGCATCCGCTTCATCAACAAGGCCCGCGCCGAGCTGCTCGACACCGTCGTCGAGGACGGCGAATCGTGGCAGAAAGCCCGCCAGGTGCACCAGCAGCTGCTGGGCATCCAGTCCGGGGCCGTCAACATGGCGATGCACTGGGTCGGCGGCGCCCACATCACCCGCTCGATGAAGGGCGATCCTGATGCCGTCGCGCCCATCCGCCCGGTCGATGCCGAGCAGCAGCGCCGGGCGCTGCGGTTCATCGCCGAGCACGCCTTCAACTCAGACGCGTACGGGCTCGACACCAAGACCCTCGCCTACCTGCAGAGCGACAACTGGTACGACTCCGGCTACGGCACCGCCCACGCGTGGCCGATCGCCCAGAGCGTGCTGGGCATCCAGTCCTCGGCCCTGACCGGCATCATGAACCCCACCCGCCTCAACTGGGTGCTGGACAACGAGCTCCGCACGCCCGAGGGCGAGGATGCCCTCACCGTGCCTGAGATCTTCGACACGCTCCACGAGGCCATCTGGGACCTGCCGGACATCGACGGCGAGTACACCAACCGCACCCCGCTGATCTCACAGCTGGACCGCAACCTGCAGAGCACGCACCTGAGCCGCATGATCGATCTGGCGACGGGGATGCGCTGGCCCGGGGCATCCGGCCAGACGATCCAGGCGCTGGCGCGTCAGGAGCTGCAGAAGATCCAGGCCAAGACCACGCTCTACGCCAAGGCCAAGGGCATGGACGCGTACAGCACCGCCCACCTGCGTGACGCGAACGAGCGGATCGAGCGGGCGCTGGAGGCGGCGTACAGCCGTCGCGACTGAGCCGCGCACTGAGTTAGAACATCAGCCATCCACACGCCCGGGCGCGACTGCCCGGGCGTTTTTCATGCAGTGACGACCCGGTAGCGATCGATCAGCATCTCACCCACGCGCCCCGCGGTATCCGCGGCGGTGTTGCGCCGGTCGATCACCTCCATGATGATCGCCCCCTGCATCAGCAGCCCGTACTCCTGCGCGAACGCGTCGGGGTCGCTCAGCTCGGCCTGTTCGGCGAGATTGCGCACGATGCCCCGCAGCGCGTCGACATTCGCCCACGCGGCCTGATGGCATGGGTCGTTGGGGTCGGGGAACTCCGAGCACGCGTGGATGAACAGGCACCCGTTGAAGTGGATGTCGTCGAACCAGTCCCGCCACACGCTCCAAACGGCGCGGAGCTGATTGATGGGGTCTTCGCCGCCGCGTTCGCGGAGGAGTTGGGGGAGGCGTTTGCGCCAGCGCTCATCGCGCCGCTCGATGCACGCGAGTGCGAGCGCTTCCTTGCTCTCGAAGTACTTATAGAAGGTGGTCTTGGTCGTGCCGACCGCATCGAGGATGCGATCGAGCCCCAGCGCGTGGAAGCCGTGCTGATAGAACAGGTCCAACCCAGCAGCGATGAGCTTCTCTCGTGTGCCTTGTGGCGCCATGGTGATCATTGTATCGGCACGATATCCGCTGCTGTGGATCAATTCGGGCGGGGTTGACCACAAGTCAACCCAGGGTTGACCCCGAGTAACTCCCGGTTTGGAAAGAAACCGGCGATGATGTCGCTTTGTGGGGTGAATCAGATGATTGATTCAAACGCAAAGGAGCGACACATGCAAAGTACATCGGTTTTCGTTCTCGCCTCGGTCCTCTCTGCCAGTGCGCTGCCTGTAGCAGCACAGCTGTGCGACATTGATTTGATCTACACCTCCGAATCGTTCGCACCCCTCAACTCTGACGTCCTGCTCGCACCGATCGCCAGCGGGGACATCGACAACGACGGCGATCGGGATGTCATCCACACCGGTCTCGATAACGGTTCGGCCCGCGTCTACCTCAACGACGGCTTGGGCGGCCTCACCTACAGCCCCGTGCCGCTGCAGGGCGCGGACGGCGGGAACTTCCACAACACGCTCGCCGACTTCAACAACGACGGCATCCTCGACCTCGCGGGCGTCCGCGGCGGCAGCGACGGCGGCGACATCGTCATCTTCAACGGCAACGGCGACGGGACCTTCGGCCCCACGCCCAGCACCTTCATCTCCGAGTTCATCCCCGATCGGGTCTTCACCACCGACATCGACGGCGACGGCTTCGAGGACATCGTCGCATTCCAAGCCGCTCGCTCTTCGCAGCCGGTGATCGTGACCTACCGAAACGCCGGCAACGGCACCTTCACCGACGCCCGGTCCTACGGCCCGGTCGGACCGACCGACACCCTCCAGACCGGCGACCTCGACGGCGACGGGCTCCCCGAGATCGTCACCACCAGCCGAGTCGATAGCTTGACGACGATCCTCCGCAACCTCGGCGACGGTACATTCAGCCCGCAGTCCTTCGCCTTCACGCCGGGTGCGAGCGGGGGCTATGTCAACCTCCAGCTCGGTGATCTCAACAATGACGGGCATCTCGACATCGCCTACAGCCTCTTCAGCTTCTCAAACCCCGTCGTGTTCTACACGCTCAACAACGGCGCCGGGAACTTCCAGACCCCGGCCACCGAGATCGTCGACACCTCGAACAACCCGACCTGGGCGATCGGGATCCTCGACGCGGACGGCGACGGGGACAACGACATCCTCCGCATGGTCCGTGGACTCGGATCGATCTTCGGCGGCGTGCTGGAGCGAAACGACGGTACGGGCGCGTTCACCGAAACCTCGACCTTCAATGTGATCGATAACAACACCGGGTTCAACTATACGGTGAGCTCGATCGCGGACTTCAACAACGACGGCACGCCCGATGTGCTTCTGAACCACGACCGGGCCAGCCCCTCAGAGTTCGGCATCTGGTTCAACACCTGCTTCGCGCCCCCCGTCATCGGGCAGCAGCCCGAGTCCCGCGTCGCCAACGCGGGTGATACGGTCGATTTCTCGATTGCAGTTTCCAACGGCGCGCCGCCGCTCACGTACCAGTGGCGACGCGACGGCGTCGACCTGAGCGACGACACGGTCATCTCGGGTGCGAACTCGCCAACGCTTGTCCTAAGCGGCATCGCGGCACAGGACATCGCAATGTACGACTGCGTCGTCAGCAACCCGCAGGGCGCCCGCACCAGCGAGCAGGCGACGCTGGCCATCCGGGGCGCGGGCGTTCCCGCCTGCACCGCGGACCTCAACGGCGACGGCGTGCTCGATTTCTTCGACGTGAGCATGTTTATCAGCGCGTACAACATGGGCTGCCCGTGATCGAGTTTGATTCGTCTAAAGATGTTGCCTCGAAGTTCCGATAACCAGGCTGCACGCATGCCCGATCGAACTCGATCGGGCTTTTTTGTATCCACATGCAATCAGACACCACGAAAGCCGTTTCATGGGCATGCACACACACAGAACGGCTATTGCACTCTCTATTTGGGTCGGGATTGTGTCTGGACTGGCCATAGCGGGAGAGATCTCGCCCCCCACGGGCCTGTACTGCAGCTGCCCTCCGACCACGGGCAACGGCAGCGGCTCGGTCATCCCCGAGGTCGCCCAGCTCGACCATGTTGATGGGGTGCTCGTGCGGATGGAATGGGGCACACTGGAACCCACGCCCGGCGTCTATGACTGGTCGCTGCTCGACGAGCAGATCGCCCGGGCCGAGCTGTACGGCATCAAGGTCTCGCTGGCGGTGGTCAACGGCAGCGCCGCGCCCTCCTGGCTGAGTTCGATGGGTGTCGAGATGTTCAGCTTTCAGTTCGGATCGGACACACGAGAGATGCCCGTGCCCTGGGACAGCACCTTCCAGAACCGATGGACCCAGTTCATCGCGGCACTCGGCGCACGCTACGCGAATGAGGACACCATCTCGCTGGTCTACGCGACCAACTCCAGCCGCAACGGTTTCGAGATGCAGCTGCCGTTCTCGCCAATCGATCAGATCAACTGGCAGGCCGCGGGCTATACCGATGCGCTCTACGCCGATTCATGGAACACCGCGGTCGACGCGTTCGTGGCCGCCTTCCCGAACCACCCGGTTTCCCACGAGGTCCACCCCGTGCTGGGCAGCGACACGGTCGCACTTGATGTCTATCAGCACGCCCGAGATACGCACGGCGAAGCGGTGGGGGTGCTGGCCGCGTGGTGGATGGTGCACAACGCGCTCGATGTCTACCCCGGCATGTTCGAGATCCTCAAGGACGCCTCGCTCGCGAGCCATTCACAGGTCCAGGTCGCCAACAGCTACACCAACACCCCCGACCGGTTCAGCGACGAGGGATACCAGGGCGAGATCGATCTCGCGATCGAGTCGGGCGTGCGCTACATGGAAGTCTGGAACAGCGACCTGCTCAACGTGTCGCTGACGGACCTGATGATCGAGACCGCCGAGCGTCTCAACACGCCGTTCTGCAACTTCGCGGATCTGGATCAGAGCGGGCACTTGGATTTCTTCGATGTCTCCGCGTTCCTCGGTGCATACAGCAGTGGGGGTGCTTCAGCGGATTTCAATGGCGATGGCGTGCTCGACTTCTTTGATATCAGCGAGTTCCTGAATATGTACAACGCGGGCTGCGTCTGACCGTTGCGCGTGAGGGGCTTGATTCACGCGGGACGATCTGCGATGCTGGGTGCAAGGGAGATCTCTCATGCACACACACAGAGCAATCGTCCGCGCCGTTCTTGCCATCGCAGGCGCCGCGTCCGCAGCACACGCCCAGAGCGCCACACCAGCCGTATTCGTCGCCAATGAGGGCAACCTCGAGGGTTCGGTTACCAGCTTCCTCGTGGAGACCGACGGCACGCTCGCCTTCGTCGATCGGGTCATCACCGGCTCGCGCACATCCACAAGCCAGCCCTGCGCCGGGTGCAACACGTTCGCGATCGACATCACGCCCAACGGACGCTTCCTCGCCACCAGCCACGCGTCAGGGAGCGCCGCCGAGAACTTCACGGTCTACGAGGTCGGGACCGATGCCTCGCTCTCGGTTGTGGACATCATCACCGTGCCCCAAGGCGGGCTCGACCTCGCGTGGGTGCGCGATGACCTGCTCGCGGTGTGCATCACCGACCTGAGCGGCTCCAACGAGCTGCGGCTTTACAACTGGGATGCGGGTACGCTGGAGCTGACGCTCGCGGATTCGGACGTCTCGGGGAGCTTCCTGACCTCGATCGCCGTGCATCCCAGCGGGCGATGGATCATCTGCAACGATTCCTTCGCTAACACCGCCCGAGTCTACGAGGTGGTTGGCGACCAGGCCTCGCTGAACCAGACCATCGGCTTCGGCGTGTTCGGCGTTTCACTCGCCTTCTCACCCGATGGGAACTACGCGTACGCCGCGGGCGGGATCAGCGCCGGAGGCAACGCCTTCGCCGGCTTCAGCTTCGACGATTCATCGGGCATGCTCAGCGAGCTCCCGGGCAGCCCGTTCACCTCCCCCGGCGCATCGCCCAAGGGCTTCGCATTCACGCCCGACGGCTCGGTCATGTTCGTTTCGCACGGGACAGACGCGACCATCCGCTCATTCGCGGTCGATGGCGACGGCATCCCGACGAGTTTGGGCGCATCGTTTGACGTCGGGCTGCAGGGAACCCTGCAGGGCATGGACACCCTCGATGGGCGCCTCTTCGCCATGGATGATTCGACCGCGATCGACGGCGTCTCGGGTGCGTACAGCTTCGACATCAACCAAGCAACCGGCGTGCTCACACCCGTGGGGGGCTCGCCGTTTACAACTCAGGGCATCAGCCCCAACGACGTGGTCGCCTGGGACCCCGCCTCAATGTGCGTGCCCGATTTCACGGGCGATGGCGTGCTCGACTTCTTTGACGTATCCGCGTTCATCAACGCCTACAACGCGATGGACCCGGCCGCCGATCTGACTGGCGATGGGGTCTGGGACTTCTTCGATGTTTCCGCCTTCGTCAATGCCTACAACCTGGGTTGCCCCTGAGTCCAGAGAGTGGGGGGCAGGCACCCGAAACCCGCCTTTGCGGTGGGTTTTTGCTTGAGTGGGCCCGCACGCGTGGTACCATGCGCGACCACAGAACCAGAAGAGAGATCAGCACATGAAAGTCCGATATGTTCCGTTCCTGCTGCTCGCCAGCGCCGCAATGCCGGCCGCCGCGCAGGATGTCCTGCTCATCCCCGATTCCGATGGCGACCGCGTCTGGGCATTCAGTGCCGCGGACGGGCAGCTCATCGACGACGCATTCATCACCGACCCCGGCAGCGTTGGGGGCGTTGATGTCTTCAACCGCCCGCTCGAGGTCCTGCTGGGCAGCGACGGCAACCTGCTGATCTCCGATCAGTTCGCCGACGTCGTCTCCGAGTTCGCGCCCGATGGCTCGTTCATCCGCGTCTTCTCACTCGGTGGCGTGCGTGACACTAACGTGATGGACAACATCCGTGGCGGTCACGTGCTGACGCAGGGCCCCAACGCCGGTGATGTCCTTATCACCAACTCCGGGCGGCTCAACGACCTGGTGATCTCGCAGAAGAACGTCAAAAGCTTCGCCGCTGATGACGGGGCCGAGCAGGACGACTTCGTGTTCAACCGCTACGGCGGCATCCGCGGTCCTTTCGATGTCATCGAGTACAACGGCGAGGTCCTCGTCGCCGACGAGGGGCAGGACAAGATCGTCCGCTATACGATGGACGGCAAGTTCAACGAGCGGTTCACCAGCTCTTTCGATGTCCCGCAGCTCGATTTCCCCCAGCAGATGGCCATCGCCTCCAACGGCAACCTGCTCGTCTGCTCATTCAGCGCCGGCGTGATCCTTGAGTTCGATTCTGGCGCCAACCTCGTGGGCCAGTACGACCCTGGGACGCTGGAGCTCTACCGCGGCATCGCGGAGCTCGACAACGGCAACCTGCTCGTCACCACCACCACCGGGGTGTACGAGGTCACCCGCGCCGGCGTCGTGGTCGATGTCGAGGCGACCGACGGCGACTTCCGCTACATCACCCGGATGCCCGTCATGGGACGCGCGGCTGCGCTCACACCCGACACCCAGTCGCTCCCCATGCCCGCGCCCGATGCGCGGGACCGCGAGACGATCCTCGCCGACGAGCGTGGCCAGCTCCAGACCAAGGAAGGGGGCGACTCGTGAACCGTATCACCATCGCATCCACAATCGCACTGACCGCTCTGAGCGCAAACGCGGGCCAGCCCACGAGCGCCTACATCATCGAGGGATCCGGGTTCTTCGGCGCGCCGGGCATCGAGCTGACCCAGCTCGGGCGCGTTGACCTCAGCGACCCGTCCAATGTCGATATCCTGCCCGCCGCTGGCATCAACCTGCGATTCGGCGGCGCGGATCAACGCCCGGGGACGGGCGAGCTCGTCGCGTTTGAGAACACCACCAACGCACTGCGCATTGTCGACGCGGTCGCCGGCGGGAACACGCTCATCGACTCGATCGGCTTCATGGACTCGGGTGTCGCCGGGATGGCCTACAGCAACGACGGCTCCGTGGCCTACGTCACGACCACCGTCGGCGCGTTCGTCCGCATCCTCACCGTCGATGCCGACACCGGCGCGATGATCGCGATGAACAACATCATCACCGACCCGATCTCGTCGCTCGCCGTCGTCCCTGAGGGGCACAAATCGCTCACGCCGGGTGACCTCTACGGCCTCGCGCTCACCGCGGGCGGTTCGGTCCGTCTCGTCCGTGTCGATCTGGGCGCGAACACCATCGCGTCCACACGCTTTGTGTCCGGAATCGGATTCAATGCTCAGTTCGAGACCGGGCTCGACTTCGCGCCCGACGGCACGCTTTACGGGCTCATCCAGGGCTTCGACGAGGTCGCGCCGGATGTGTTCGTCGAGATCTCCAGCCACCTGTACACCATCGACCCCGCGAGCGGGGCCGCGAACGACCTGGGTGTTGTTCAGGCCGACGGAACGTGGGACGCGGTGACGCTGGTCATCGATAGCGGCGCGCCCGCCTGCCCCGCCGATCTCACCGGCGACGGCGTCCTCGATTTCTTCGACGTGTCTGCCTTCCTCGGCGCCTACAACGCGCAGGACCCGATCGCGGACTTCACCGGCGACGGCCTGTACAACTTCTTCGATGTCTCCGCGTTCCTCAACGCCTACAACGCGGGCTGCCCGTGATCCGTATTCCGAGGAGCCATATTCCGATGCGTGTGCGAGCTTATCGCCGCAGTCTATGTGTGCTGAGCATGGTCATCGCGGCGGGGCCTGTCACGGCCAATCCATGCGAGGACATGGTCTTTGATCCGCTGCAGTCGGTGGTCGTGGGGGCCCGACCGACGGATCTCAGCGCCGGAGATCTGAACGGGGACGGCGTGGTCGACCTGGTCACAGCGAACAGGAACCAGGGGACACTGACGCTGCTGATTGCCAGCGGCACGTTCGGTGTCTATGAGGCGCGCACCATCGCGAGCGCGTCGGGGTGTCAGGGTGTCGAGATCGCGGACGTCAACGCGGACGGGCACCTGGACATCGTGGCCACGCACCGCAACACCGACAACATCGGCGTGCACATCGGGACCGGCGACGGCGAGTTCCAAAACCCCGTGTTCTACCCCGCGGGCGACAACCCCAGGGAAGTCCTCGTGACAGATCTCGATCTCGATGGGCATGTCGATCTGGTTACGCCCAACACGTTCTCCGATGATGTCGCCGTGCTCTACGCCAACGGGGACGGGACGTTCGGTGAGGCGCAGCGGTACGCGGCCGGCAACTCCCCTGTCTCGATCGCGATCGGTGACCTCGACCAGGACGCGGACATGGATATCGTCGTTGCAAACCTCCTCGACGACGTCGCGACCGTGCTCCTGCGTGAGGGTGATGGGAGCTACACGCAAGCCGGCACGCTCACCGTGGGTCAGGATCCCGTGACGGTGCGCATCGCGGACACGGACCAGGACGGCAAGAACGATATTCTGGTGGGCTGCACCATCGCCGACGATGTCTATATCTTCGCCGGAGATGGGACGGGGCAGTTCAGCTTGCAGGAACAGCTCCCGGTGGGCAACGCCGACGATATCGTGCTGCGCGATCTCAACGCCGATGGGCGAGACGACCTGATCTCCGTCAGCGCGTTCCTCGGCGATCTCACGATCCACTACGCGAGCGAGGACGGGTTCGAGCCGCTGGTTACGCTTGTCATGAGCGACGATGTTTCGGCGCTGGTCGTCGAGGATCTCGATGGCGACGGCGTGCTGGATCTGGGCGCAGCGACGCCATCGCTCAACCGGGTCGACCTCATCCGCGGCGCCGGGCAGAACATCTATGAGTCGATGAGCCTCTACGAGACCGGGCTCCCCGGCGACCCGGTCGGCATGGCGGTCGCCGATTTCAATGGCGACACGCACCAGGACCTCGCCGTTGCCTCCGACGGGTCCGGCGGCTTGATTCAGATCCTCCGCGGTGAAGGCACGGGCGCGTTTGAGCCGGGCCAATCGGCCGAGACGTCCGTCACGGACATCAGTGCGCTGCGCAGCGGCGACCTCAACAACGACGGTCACGCGGACCTCATCGTCGCCTCACGCGAGGAGCCGGGCGTGAGTGTGCTGCTCAGCGACGGCGCGGGCGGGTTCGGCGCACCGATCATCACGCAGGTCTCCGCGAGCTACGAGCCGTCCGCGATGCGCCTGGCGGATCTCGATCTTGATGGCATGCTCGACGCGATCCTGACCACGGACAACACGAGCACGATCATCGCCCTCCTGGGAAGCGGCGACGGCACCTTCGGGCCGCCGCAACTCTCGAGTGTCTTTGAGCCCACAAGCTCGCTCGATGTCGAGGACATCAACGGCGATGGATTCATCGATATCGCAACCGGAACGATCGGCACCGGCGAGATCAACATCGCGTACGGCGACGGCGCAGGGCGATTCGACCAACGATCGGACTACGAGCCGAGCAGCCGCGTCTACGACGTCGCGATCGCGGATATGGATCAGGACGGCGTGTTCGAGTACGTCACCTCGAACGCGATCTCAGACCTGATCTGCATCACCAAGGGGCCCGGCTCCGACAGCCCCGGCTCGAGCGAGTGCTACCAGATGACCGCCGTCGGTCCCCTGGTTGTCGCAGATTTCAACGGCGATCAGTGGCCGGACATTGCTGGGATCAACATCAACACCGGTGCGATCGGGCTGCTGCTCTCCGACGGCGTCGGTTTCCTCGTGAACGTATCCACGGACGCGTTCGTCGGCTCGGCCGGCAGCGCGCTGCTCGCCGCGGACCTCGCCTCGACCCCCGGGATCGATCTGATCGCGGGTGGTCGACGCGTCAGCGCCACCGTGGGGGTGCTGCGAAACACCTGCACGCCGCCCCCGCCATGCCCCGCAGACCTGAACAACGACTGCATCGTGGATTTCTTCGATGTCGCTCGTTTCATGCAGCTGTTCAGGATCGAATCGCCGCTCATCGATTACAACGGCGATGGGTTGATCGATTTCTTCGATGTCACCGGCTTTCTCATCGCGTTCAACGCTGGATGCCCGTGATCGGGCGTGTTCCACAGCGCACACCCCCAGCTTTGTTCGCGGAATAGTTGCACGCTGTACGTGTCCTGCGGTGCTCCAGCGCAATCCTGATCGCAACTTTGCACCATGCGCCTTGTTTGCACGCCCCGGTTCTGGTGCAATGGTTGGTGCACGGGGCGTCACGTCGGCGCACCAGATGCCATCTTGAACGCCGGAGGGGGCTATGACATGCAGCGCAGGAGCATGACCGTATCGTGTTTGATGATCAGCACCGGAGCCGCGATCGCGGGCGGACCGGTGATCGATATCCCACCGTCCACCCTGCCGAGTGAGGCGTTCTTCGATGCCAACCCCGGCGCGACCGTCAACCTCAACGCGGGCGGAGGGATCCTCGCGGGAGAGTTTACGAACCCGTTCGGCTTCAACGGGGCCACGCTCAACGTGTTCAGTGGGTCTGAGGCCGGCTTCTTCACAATCGATCAGTTCATCGAGGACGTCCACGTCGTGGTCGACGGCGGCGACGTCATCCGCACCAAGCTTGTTGGTTCGGTCGGTACTACAACGCTCACGCTCAACACCGGCTCGTGCGAGCGCGGGTTCTGGCTCATGGGCAACACCACCGCGACGCAGAACGGTGGCTCGATCGGTCTCGTCGCGGGCGGGGCGGCCGCGCTCATCGCGGAGGACGAGGCGTCGTTCACCATGAACGGCGGCACGATCGATACGTTCATCCTCTTCAACGATGATTCCACGTTCATGATGAACGGCGGCACGATCTCGGGTGGGATCCAGCTCAACGACAACGCGATCGCGACCATGATTGGGGGATCGATCGGTGCCGGTAGTCTCATGACGGATACGGCGTGCGTGTTCAACTTCTCTGGGGGGACCACGGGAGACTCATTCGTGGTGGAGAAGGGCACCATCAATGTCAGTGGCGGCGCACTCGGCGATAACTCCGCGTTGCTGAACTTTGACGGCATCGACCCCGTGATGAACATGACCTCCGGCGCGCTCGGTACAGCTTTCCGTGCGTACGACGGCACGCTCAACATCGAGGGAGGGCTCATCGGCGACGGGTTCCGCCTCGGACGCCCCACGGGCGACGGCTCGGGCGTCACGCTCAACCTGATCGTCAAATCCGCCACGCTCGATGGTGTCGAGCTGATGCTCTCCACGACCCCTACCACGATCACCGCGCGTGGGGGCGAGTTTCTCAGCTGCGTCATGCTCGATGACTCGCTGATCGGGCTCGATCTCAACGATGGATTTGTCCTCGGCGAGGATCGGATCCGCGCCGGCGCGGTCCTGACCATCGCCCTCGATTGCGCGGCCGATCTCACCGGCGACGGATCGCTCGATTTCTTCGATGTCTCCGCGTTCCTTGCCGCGTTCGCCGCGATGGACCCCGACGCCGATTTCACGGGCGATGGCGTCTTCAACTTCTTCGATGTCTCCGCATTTCTCGCAGCGTACAGCGACGGCTGCCCCTGAGCCCGGCTCGCGATCACCGCACGAAAAAAGGCCGACCCAAGCGGGTCGGCCTTTGCGCTGTGACTACTGGAAGTTACGGGCAGCCCGCGTTGAACTGGGTCAGGAACGCGCTCACGTCGAAGAAGTCGAATGAGCCGTCGCCGTTGAAGTCCGCGTCCGGGTCCTGCGCGTTGTACGCGCTGAGGAAGGCCGAAACATCAAAGAAGTTCAGCTCGCCGTAGGGCTCCGCGAGGTCGGCGTCAGAACACCCCGCCGCGAGCGGCTCGGTGCCCAAGTACACGTCGTCGATGTAGAACGAGCCGTCGGTGTCGGCCGTGAAACGCACCTGGGCATCGTCGATCGCCCACGCGTAGATCGGCAGGTCGAACTGGAGCAGCTCGGGGCTGGTATGCAGGTCGGAACCGGTCAGGGTCGCGATGACCTCCCACGTGTTGCTGACGGTGTAGATCTCGACCTCGAGCGTGTCGCTGCTCGAGACGTCGCCGTTCTTCCACGCGTCGAAGCGCAGGTACGACTGCACGAAGCCGAACTGGAAGAGCGGGATCTCGTGCGAGCGGAAGAACGCGTTGTCGCTGAGCTCCGCGGCGAAGGTGCCGCCGTCGTACACGACCCGCGTGTTCGCGGTCGAGTGCCACTTCACCGGGCTCAGCGTGCCGCTCTCGAAGTTGTCGCTCAGCGGCGCGACCGTGTCGGTGACGAGATCGATCGAGAAATCGTCGAGCAGCCACGCGTCGGCGCTGTCATCGCCCTGCGCGAGGAAGCGGACCCGCACGCCGTGCCACTGCAGCTCGGACGGCAGATCAAACTCGTACCGCACGAACTCGTCGTTCACCAGCCCTCGCTCGTCGATCTCCGCGAGCGTGGCCCAGGAGTCCGCGCCCGCGGTCTCCGGGTTCTCCAGGTACTGCACGAGCAGGGAATCGCCCGCCTCGAGGTCCTGGGCGTACATCGCGAAGCTGAACATCGCGTCGTCGTAGAGCGTGCGCCCCGCGAGGCGCTCGGTCGTGATCGAATCGCTGTCGTTCAGGCGCATGACCGACGTGCCCTCGGGCGCCTCGGCCATATCCACCAGCTCCGGGGTGCCCGCGGCGTCCTCGAACAGGTCGCCCCAGCCCGCGTCCTCAAAGCCCGAGCTGACAGGCAGCACGGTGGGGCGCTCGTAGCTCTGCGCCAGCTGCACCGCGTTGAAGGTGTTCACACGCCCGCGCCCGTAGAAATCGTCCCGTCCGCTCGCGCCGAGGTCATCGACCGAGTTGTAGAGGATGTCCTGCACGTCGTCGGGGTTGAAGTCCGGGTTCACCGAGAAGATCATCGCGCCCACGCCAGCCGCGATCGGGCTCGCGTAGCTGGTCCCAGAGCCGTTGCCGTACGAGCCGAAACGCCGCGTGGAGCGGACACTCGACCCGGGGGCGGTCACGTCCACCGCTGGCCCGTAGTTGCTGAAGCTCGATCGGTTGTCCGAGCTGGTGGTGGAGCCGACGATGACGTAGTCCGGGCGGTTGGGCTCGATGTATGAGCTAGCGTTGCCAGATGCCCAGAACAGCAGCGCGCCGTTCTCCTTGAGGTAGCGGCCCGCGGACTGGTTCGAGGCCGAGGTCCCACCGGTGAAGCTGGCATTCACGACATGAGCACCGTTCTCGGCGGCCCAGCGTGCGCCCTCAAGGATGGCAAAGGCGCTCGCCGTGCCGTCGGAGTTGTTGCTCACGCGGATCGGCATGATCGAGAAGTCCCAGCCAACACCAACCACGCCGCGGTTGTTGTTGCCCTGCGCCGCGGCGCAGCCCGCGACGAACGTGCCGTGCCCGTTCACGTCGTCCACGTCGCCACCGCTCGCCTGCGTCTGACCGGACGCGGCGTTGAAGCCGGGGATCAGCGCGTCCTCGAGGTCCGGGTGGTCAAGGTCAACGCCCGAATCGCAGACCGCGACGATGATGCTGCTGTCGCCTGTCTCGATGTCCCACGCCGCCGCGGACTGCAGGCGCGTGTGCTGCCAGCTGCTGCCGTACTGCGAGTCGTTGGGAACGACCGTCGGGTAGAGCGTCCAGTTCGGCTCGACGAACTCGTAATCGCCGGTCGCCATCAGGATCGCGGCCAGCTGCCCCTCGCTCATCCCGTCGGGGACCTTCACGACACGCTCGGCGACGAACGCACTCTCGCGGAGGGTGAGGTTGGCGATGCGTGCCTCGGCGGTGGGGCGCTTGCCCGCCACCGCGTGGACGATGAGCTCGCCGCGGAACTCACGCTCGCCCTTGATGGCCTGGAACTCGATCGGGTTGCTGATCGCGTCCGCGATGAGCTCCGCATCGCCCGGCTGCAGGTTGAGCGATTGCGCCGCCGCCCGCGCCGGGGTCGGCCCGCCCTGGGCGAACGCCGTCCCCGCGCCGCCTCCGGCGAGCAGGATCAGTGAGAGTGCGAGTGTGGTAGTACTGCGTTGCATGCGATTGGCTCCTCGAATCGCGATTTCGTGCTCAGATATCGATCGGATGCCCAATCAGGGGCACCCGGCGTTGAAGTCCGTCAGGAATGCGGACACATCAAAGAAGTTGAAAACCCCGTCGTCGTTGAAGTCCGCGGCCGGGTCCATCGCGTTGTACGCGGTCAGGAACTCGGACACGTCAAAGAAGTTGAGCATCCCGTCGCCGTTGAGGTCCGCCGGGCAGCCGGTGTCCTCGACAAACTCCGTTGTGATCGCGACGTCGTCGATGTACCACGCGTCGTCACCGTCGTTGCCCTGGTTGGTGAACCGCAGCGCGGTGTTGGCGCCGAACCCGAAGATGGGCAGCGCGATCTGGCGCAGCTCAAAGCTGGTCTCGTCGATGCCGTCGGATGCGAGCGTCTCCAGCACGCGCCAGGCGCCGAGAAAGTCCTTGTACTCAACGAGCAGCGACTCGCCCGACTCAACACCCTGGTGCTCCACGCGGTAGCGGATCCATACGGTGCTCGGCGGGCTCGTGACGTCGACGTCAGCGCTCGTCATGGACTGCCCGCCCACGAGCTTGGCGCTCATCGTGCCTTCCGGGGTGTTGCTCGCGTCCGTCGTCGCGACGGCGTCCGAGCTCGCCCAGTCGAGCGTCGCCGTGATGCCGTCCTCGAAACCGTCCTCCCAGGGGAGATCGTTCGCGGTGAACGCGCGGACCGCGACGTCGTCGATGTACCAGTCGTCGCTCGTGTCCGAGCCCTGCGCGGTGAATCGGAGCTTCAGATCATCGTGCGCACCGAAGGGAGGGAGCACATAGCGCCGCAGCACAAACGCGTCCTGGTTGCTGCCGTCGGACTCGATGGTGTCGAGCTCGCGCCAGCCCAGCAGCAGGTCGTTGTACTCGACAAGCAGCGACTCGCCCGCCTCGACACCGCGGTGCTGGGTCCAGAACCGCACCTCGCCGGTCTGCCCGCCGATGACGCCCGCGCGCATCGCGATCGATTCGATCGAATCCGCATCATCCAGGTTCAGCGCGTACGGCGCGCTCGGCTCGTCAACGCCTGCGTCCGAGTGCTCCACGTCGCCGATCGGGTTCCGCCACTGCGTGGAAAGCTCCGTGCCGGCAAAGCTGTCCTCGAACGGGAGACTGGTGATCGAGGGGCCGTTGATCGCGTCGTACACGGCCCGCCCGACGTTGATGCGCCCCCAGCCCGTGCGGTCGTCCTCTCCCGGCGATTCCTTGTCATCGCAGGTGTTCAGGAGCATGAACTCCACCTCGTCCGCGCTGAGCATCGGGTTCGCGTCGTGGACCAGCGCCAACGCGCCAGCGGTGATCGGCGCGGCGAAGCTGGTGCCCGTCGTGTAGCCGTACCCGCCCGTGCGGTTGGTCGAGCGGATGCTCACCGCGGGCGCGATGCAGTCGATGCCCACACCGGTGTGCGACCAGCTCACCCAGCTGTCGCTGGAGTTGCTCCCGCCCACGATCGTGACATCCTCCCAGTCGTTGGTCTGGTTCGCCAGCCCGTCGTTGCCCGCGGCAAAGACCAGCAGGTGGCCCTCCTGGCGGATGTGCCCGCCGCTGGATCGCGTCGCGGAATCCTCTGCACCGCCGAACGAGCAGTTGACCGCGTACGCGCCATTGTCCGATGCCCACCGAGCACCCTCGAGGATCTCGCTGAGCAGCGCCGTGCCATCGGCCCGGTCGGACACACGCACCGGCATGATCCCGAAGTTCCAGCCCACGCCGCTGACGCCGATGCCGTTGTTCCCGATCGCGGCCGCGGAGCCGGCGACAAGCGAGCCGTGCCCGTTCAGGTCATCGTTCACGTTGCCACCATCGACCTGCGCGAGGTTGCTCGTGGCGTTGTACCCCGGAACGAGAGCGGCCTGCAGGTCCGGATGATCGAGATCGACACCCGAATCGCACACCGCGATGATGGTCGATGATTCGCCCTGGGTGTAGTCCCACGCCGCGGGCGTGTTGATGCGGTCCTCGTCGTGGTACCACTGCAGGTTCAGGTTCGGGTCGTTGGGCAGGGTGTCGGCGGGGTGGCAGAGCCAGTCCATCGACACGTACTCATAGTCGCCCGTCAGCATCAGCGCCTCGGCCACCAGTTCCGCGCTCACCCCCGCGGGGATCTTCACGGAGTAGGAATCGATGTCGCTGTACCCCTGACGCACGGATGGTGCGAGCCGGTCACGGGCGTTTTGCATGCGCTGCTCGGCGCTCCGGATCAGGCTCGCGAACTGCGCTTCCGCCTGAGCCGCGCGTGTATCGGCGGGGGCGGTCTGCAGGTCGGGCGTGCTCTGGACAACCTGCCCGATCATCTCCGCCCGTGACTTCACCTTCACGTTCAGATAGTCCGTGCGTTCCTTGAGCCCGGGCAGGCCCTCGAAGCTCACACGCGCCGTCAGCGGCGCGTCGAGGATGGACGCTTCAGCAGCGCCCCACGCGAACGCGTCACGCAGCGACTGGCGCTGCGTGGCGTCGAGCGTCACCGTCGTTCCCGCCGGCGTCATGAGACCCCCGTCCCCGAAAGGGCGTGGGTTCTCGATTCCGACCTGTGCGAGGGCACTCCCGCTGGCCAGCACCAGCAACAACGCGCTCACTCTACCCACCCGGCGTCGGTTCAACATATCCTCGGACTCCTCTAGCTCTTCCTGAACCCGGGGAACCCCGGATCTACGTTCGTCCCGCATCTCGCAGCGGATGCTCAACCTCAGAATCGACCGCTCCACGACGCGCTTTGTCGCGCACAGGGAGGATCATGCCCGGGAAGCGAAAAGATGCTTCTCCGAACCCTCGACGCGATGCAACCGAACCACGACGAGACCCGATAACGTGGCGTGTGCAACGCGGCCCACGCCAGTTCACCCGATTCCTTGTGCGTCATTCCGGGGCAGGAGAACCCAACCCCGAACGGGCAACACGCCCGACACGCCCCGATACGCCCGGAATCACCCCATTGTTGCATGCAGAACCGAAAACACCAAGATCAAAGCGTTGAGACACCCACGAAAAACCCCCGCATCGCGGGGGTGTGTGAATCTGGGAGAAATGGATGCGAGATCAGGGGCCGTCGTCGTCTTCCTTCTTGTTGCCGCCGAAGATGTTCTTGAGTTCCTTGGTCGCGTCATCGATCTTGTTCTCGATGTCCTTGGCCGCGTCGTCCACCGTCTTCTGCACATCCTCGGCCGCCTTGTTGATCTCTTCCTGCACGCCCCCAAGCGCCTCATCCAGGTTCAGCTCGCTGATCGCCTCGATGCCCAGGTCGCTGAGCGATTCGAGCCCGGCCAGCCCGTTGCCAAGCTCGTTGAGCACATCGCCCGGGATGATCCCGCCGCCCGCTTCGACCGCCGCCGCGAGCACCGTTTTCACGACGAGGTTGATCACCTCGGCCGTGGTCATCGACTCTTCCTTGCCGATGTCGCGAAGCTCGATCTCAGGGATATTCACCGCCACATCGCCAACCGCCAGCGAAACGCCCGGCATGTTAGCGACACGGACATTGATGTCCTCGAGGAGCAGCCGATCGATCACCAGCTTCTTGCCGGGCTGCGCCTCGTCTGGCGTGGTCTGCTCCTTGCTCTCAAACCGCTTGAGCGAGTTGAGGATCGTGTTGTAGTTCGACGGGTTGCCGCCCTTGTCCAGGATCACATCGATTCCGCTGAGCGTGATCTCGGGCATCACGATGGTGTCCGTCCGGATCGACTCGAGGTTGACACGGGCAGACGAATCGCCCAGGTTCAGGAAGTGATCCGTATCGAAGCCGTTGGGGTTGGCGATGTTCAGCCCGCTCATTGTCGCGGTCCCGGCTCCCAGGTTCACGTCCACCGAGCTCACGGTGGTGTCGACCTGCATCGCGTAGGTCCCGCCACGCTCGATGGCCTCCTTCGCGATCTCGTTCACGTTCCCCAGCACGAAAAAGACGAGTCCGACGATGCCCACGATCAGGAGGATCAGGAGCACGGCGATGATCTTGATAGCAGTCTTCATGTCTATTCCCTCGTGGTGTTGTGTCCCTTCACTATCTTAGCACGGCGAAGCGCAGCAACCGAACACCAGAGGATCACCCCCCGGAACACGCGCCGTACGACTGGAGGAACGCCGACGCATCCCGGAAGTCGATGAAGCCATCCCGATTAATGTCCGCCCGGATATCCCAGGAGAAATACGCCGCGAGATACGAAGAGACGTCAAAGAAGTTGCACATGCCGTCGGCGTTGAAGTCCGCGATAAACGCGCTGACCGAGATCGCGATATCGGGCATCAGGCGAACAGCATCGTCGCCCATCCCGGCGTGAACAACGAGCCGGGTCTGGCCGATCACATCGCCACCAGTGAGCTCGATCTCAAAGACGCCAGGCCCGATCAGCACGGGCTGGCCAGCTGTTGCAAATGGATCGCGAACCTCAACCTGCAACTCCGAGGCATCGGTGATATCGAGCAGGTTCCCGTGCAGGTCGCGCAGCTCGATCGTGAACACTTCAGAGTTTCCAAGCGTCAGCACGCTGTACCCGGAGACGCTCGAACGCACCGCGTCCACCCGCCCTTCGCGGTCCAGCCGCCACGCGTCGTACAGATCCTGCAGCTGGTCCACCGGATCGGGGTCCGAGCGGCGCTGGTTGGGCACGTTGAGCGCCATGAAGTACGAGCCGTCCGCGAACCGCCCGGGCTGCGGGATCTCACCGCCGCGCGGGTTGTCCAGCACCATCACCGCCTCGTCGCCGGCGTTGCCCACCACGATGTCCAGGTCGCCGTTGAGGTTCATGTCCGCCAGCGCGATGCTCCGCGCCGCGCTGCCGACCCGCGTGCGCGACTGGAGCGAGAACTCGCCCTGGCCATCGCTGATCCACAGGCGCAGGTTCCGGTTCGTCGCCTGCACCGTGGAGATGACATCCGGGAACCCGTCTCCGTTCATATCCCCGACATCGAGCCCGATCCCAACGCCGCCGATGTTCAGCGACGCCCACTGCGTCCACGCGTCGTTCTCGAAGCGGAAGATCTGCACCGCCCGCCCCGCGCCGCAGAGCACGACGATCTCGTTGTCGCCGTCGCTGTCCATGTCGGCCGCGGTGACCGCCACCGGGCTATTTGCTGTTGCGATGCTCGCATCGAGATCAAACCCGCCCTCTCTTCCAGCGTACACGTGCACCATGCTGCCGCCGCCATCGGGAACGAGCAGATCGTTGTGGCCATCGCCCACGAGTTGACCCAGCGCGATCCGCCCGGGGGCATACCCGAGATCGAGCGAGTTCGTCAGCTCGATTTCATCCCCGAACCCGTCGAAGAACTGAACCTGACCGGGTGCATCGATCGACACGCCATGGGTTTCCGGGTCAAGCAAGCCGCTGGCCAACCCCACGGGGTTGCCCGGCAGATCAACGACATCGAGGAGCTCGATCGAACCACCCCCATCAGGCCCGTAGAGACCCAGTCGAGGCGGATCGGCGAAGGCGACCAGGACCCTGCCCAGGGACACATCCATGTCAACCACACCACTCGAAGGCGCATCGATCGTCCCCATCAGCTCCAACGATGACAGCGGCACACCCGCACTCGAAGTGTTGAGGAAGACCGAGATCTCGTCGGTATCACGGTTGCCCACGATCACCTCCTCGAACCCGTCGCCGTCGAGGTCCATCGTCGCCAGCGCGCCCACGAACCCCTCGATCGGGTAGATCGCACGGATCGCGTCGATGTCACCCGCGCGGGTGCCGAGCATGTACCCGACGTCAGCGCTCTTGAACGGCGCGGGCGGCGGGGAGCCGCACCCGGTCGGGTCCGCGTTGCTGCACGAGCAGCGCCCATCGCCACCCGCCACCTTCGCGGCCTGCATCGCCTCCATCATCATCTGCGGCAGGTCGCCGTCGCTCGCGACAATCGCGTCCACCGCGGCCTGCACCACGTTGGCCCCGGACAGGATGTTGCCCTGCACCGTAAAAACGATGTCCTCCTGCGGGCCGGGGATCCCCCGCTCGATCCGCCCCGTCTGCCCGCCCGCCCAGGCCGCGTTATGCACGCCCGAGTAGGTCAGCGTCCCGCCGAACGTGTTGATCATGCCGTACTGACGGTTCGCGTGCCCCGCGTCGATCATCGAAAGCTCATCAAGGATCGCCCCGAGCGGGACACCCTGCAGTAATCGGTCGCGGATCAGCTGGCGGTTCATCCCGCTGGTGTCGACGGCCGACTGCGCGGTCACCGCCCCCACGCCGGAGATCAGCACAGGCGTCTCCTGCTGCAGATCGATCGACTCCACGCACGTCGCGGACCCGATGACGATCTCGCCCGTGCGGGTATCCGCGATCAATATGGACCACGTGGCGTTGGCCGGGGTGCTCAGAAGTGCTGTGGCGGTACATCCGATAGCAAACAAAGACCGATCAAATAGGGCCATGCGCGTCATCTCCTCATATCCGGGGCCTGCGTGCCACAGGATACCCTGAACCTGCGCGTCGCCCAAGGGGAATTGCGGGCGCTACGCAGATCGGATCGGGCCAAGAGCGCCCCGATCCGAGCGGATCTGAAAGAAAGTGGAGCGAGGGCAAACCCTGATGGGGCAATTGGTTGACCGGGTGGGGCGCGGGGGTATCATTCCCTCCCGCTCGGTCATCAAGCCGGGCGGTTTTTACGCCGGGCGATGCGGTTTTGATCCAGTCGAGCGCGATTCGACTCGATAGACCCTGCCGCGGAACCCGGTCGGAGAAACGCCGCCGCTGTAGCTCAGTGGTAGAGCGCACCCTTGGTAAGGGTGAGGTCGCGAGTTCAAATCTCGCCAGCGGCTTTCTACCGACCCGTGCCTGTTCAGGATCAGGTTCCGCCTCCCTGCACAACTCGGATCGCTAGTGTGTATGAAACGGACGCCGACTGTGGACAGCTCGGCATTGGTCAGATTCGTGTTCGCCTGATACGCGGACGCACGCCGGAAGCAATGATCGCACTCGGCAACAAGGGATGCGGCTGGGCCTAGCGGCCCGGCACAAACCACCAAAGAGGTATGAACAATGGCAAAGGGAACCTTTGAGCGGACCAAACCGCACGTCAACGTCGGCACCATCGGTCACATCGACCACGGCAAGTCGACCCTCACCGCAGCGATGGTCGCCCGCGCAGACGCCAAGGGGCTCGTCCAGGGCGCCAAGACCTACGCGGAAATCACCAAGGGCGGTACCGTCCGTGACTCCAACAAGACCGTGACGATCCACTCGTCGCACGTCGAGTACGAGACAGAGACCCGCCACTACGCGCACGTCGACTGCCCGGGCCACGCCGACTTCGTCAAGAACATGATCACCGGTGCCGCACAGATGGACGGCGCCATCCTCGTGGTCGCGGCCGACTCGGGGCCCATGCCCCAGACCCGCGAGCACGTCCTGCTCGCCCGCCAGGTGGGCGTGCCCTACATCGTCGTCTTCATGAACAAGGTTGACCTCGTTGACGACGACGAGCTCCTCGACCTCGTCGAGATGGAGATCCGTGAGCTCCTCGACAAGTACGAGTTCCCCGGCGACGACACCCCGATCATCCGCGGCCAGTCCAAGCTCGCCCTCGAGAACCCCTCCGACGACGCGGCATGTGCGCCGATCGACGAGCTGTTCAACACCATCGACAGCTACATCCCCGAGCCCGAGCGCGAAGACGACAAGCCCTTCCTCATCTCCGTGGAAGACGTCTTCTCGATCAAGGGTCGCGGTACCGTGGCAACCGGTCGCGTTGAGCGCGGCGTCGTCAAGGTCGGCGACGCGGCAGAGATCGTCGGTCTCGCCAAGGACAACCTCAACACCACCGTGACCGGCGTTGAAATGTTCCAGAAGACCCTCGAAGAAGGCCGCGCAGGCGATAACTGCGGCGTCCTCCTCCGTGGTATCGAAAAGAACCAGATCTCCCGCGGCCAGGTCATCTGCAAGCCGGGCTCCATCAAGCCCCACACCAAGTTCAAGGGCCAGGTCTACGTCCTGAACAAGGAAGAGGGCGGGCGTCACACCCCGTTCTTCGCGGGCTACAAGCCCCAGTTCTACTTCCGCACCACCGACGTGACCGGCCAGGTCGTCAACCTCTTCGGTGACGGCGGCGCCAAGGCAGAAATGTGCATGCCCGGCGACAACGTCACCATGGAAATCGACCTGGGCGACAAGCCCGTCGCGATGGAAGCCGGCCTCCGCTTCGCCGTCCGCGAAGGCGGCCGCACCATCGGCTCGGGTACCGTCACCGAGATCATCGAGTGATCTCGATCGGGTGATCGCAATGGACCAGCCCAACGGCAGGTCCGGAGCGTGAAACCCAGCGTTCAAACCTCGCGGCCTGACGGTGAAAGCCGTCGGGCCGATTTTCGGAAAAACCATCGCATCGCCGCCCCATTGGGATGACAACGGGTCGGCATGGGCGAAGTTAAGAACGGGAGGCCGACCATGGCCAAGAAGAAAGCACAAGCTCGCGAGTACGTATGGCTGCAGTGCACCGAGACCGGCGACCTGAACTACCGCACCTCGATCAACGTCAAGGGCGGGATCGCGGACCGCGTCAAGGAAGGGTACAACAAGTTCTGCCCGCGTCTCCGCAAGCACACGCTGCACAAGATCAAGCGCAAGTAAGATGAAGGGACCGGCCGCGAGTCACACACGACTCGTCCTGGCTCTTCTCTTCTTCCCTAAGTGGCTAGTCCCCAGTGGCTAGTGGCTTCCTACGGCAGTAGCTCAGTTGGTAGAGCATTGGATTCCAAATCCAACGGTCGAGGGTTCGAGTCCTTCCTGCCGTGTTCATTGAAGCCCTGACCCAGGCAAGGGTCGGGCACCGAGCGTCCCCGCTCGTCAACAGACAGACCAGGGACGCGCAGCCGCGAGGTGCAGCGACGCATGTCTTTGGGAATTTACAAGCAGGGACAGGGATACTGGGTGCGGGTGCTGACCGCCGCCGCGCTCGGTATCGCCATCATCGCCGCCGCCGCGTGGGGCTGGGGACAGGCGGGCATCGTCCGCCTCCCGGCTCGACAGTGGACACTTTCGCTCTCCAACGTCCAGGGTGAGATCCAGCCCGGCGAGAGCGTCGTGCTCCGATACTACAACGTCGAGGGAGACAACCCCGAGCAGCTCGTCGACATGGGCGGCGCGGTCGTCTCGCAGTTCGACCTCGGCAAGAGCGCCTCGGGCAATCTCTACATCGAGGCATTCGAGAACGAGATCGTCGAGCAGCGCGCCAGCGACGCAACGCGCCTCTACCTCGGCGACGCCGCGAACCCAAGCGCGACCGCCATCGTCAAGGGCGGCACGCCCATCCCCGTGTTCCCGGTCCTGTACCTCCAGGCCGCCGTCGCCGGCGGCATCATGCTCATCGGCGCCTTCGCGATCTACATCTTCGTCGGGGCCAAGAAGAACTCCGTCGAGTTCCTCATCGCCACCGACGGCGAGATGAAGAAGGTCAACTGGACCTCGTACAAGGAAGTCAAGGGCTCGACCATCGTCGTCATCGCCGCGACTTTCCTCATCGCAGGTTTCCTATTCCTCGTCGACAACGTGTTCTCGAGATTCTTCATCTGGATTGACGTCCTTCAGAAATAGCCACGATCAGCGCACACGCATCGCGAGTACCCAACAAGGAACGCACCCGTGGAAGAACACACAACACAACACGAAGAGCCGCAGACCGAAACCCAGGATGCGCCCGCTCAGAACGACTCGACGATCGAAGGCATGATCGGCCACGACGAGCCCATCGCCCAGGAGGGCATGCAGTGGTTCGTCCTCCGCGTCGCCTCCAACAAGGAGAACAGCGTCCAGAACACGCTGCTCCGCAAGATCCAGATCGAGGGCATGACCCACCTCGTCGGACGCATCCTTGTCCCGACAGAAAAGATCAAAACCATCAAGGGCGGCAAGGCCAAGATCAAGGAAGAGAAGCTCTACGCCGGCTACGTCTTCGTCGAGATGCGCCTCGAGGACGACGGACGCATCCCCCAGGACATCTTCTTCCTCATCAAGGAAACCACCGGCGTGGGCGATTTCATCGGCACCGCCGGGCGCCCGACACCCATGGCCATGCACGAGGTCGAGAAGATGCTCCTCGACTCACGCAAGCCCGAGGACGAGCCGACCGTCAAGCTCTCCTTCGAGAAGGGCGAGACCGTCATGATCCGCGAGGGCGCCTTCGAGAACTACGAGGGCACCGTCGACGAGCTCTTCCCCGAGAAGGGCATGGTCCGCGTCCTCGTCTCCATCTTCGGGCGACAGGCACCCGTCGACCTCGAAGAGTGGATGATCTCTAAGGTTGAAGATAGCTAAACGCGGCTTCGATTCAGACCCCAAAACCCCGTCGCCGACGGGGTTTTTCTTTGGATTTCAGCCCTTTTCGTGTAGCATCGGAAAGCGCACACTAACTGAGAGGGACATCATCATGAATCGCACACACGCAGCCGGCTACTCATTCGCACTTCTTATTCTCTCTACGGGAACGCAGGCATCCGTGCTCACCTTCCTGATCGACGGGCTCGGCAACTTCGGGAGTATTCCTCAGGCGTACGGCGACCGGATCGTCGCGCTCGATGAAGGCATTTATCACTACGATGAACAGGGCGAGGGATTCACGCCGAACATCGAGGCGAGCTACACCACCAGCGGCGGGCAGGACCCGTCGCACTGGGGTACGGGCTACGGCGATCTGGTCAATATCTACTTCGAGAATAACGACGGCAATGGCAGCGGTGAGATCGTGCTCACTGCGGACTACGGCTACAACGTAGTGCTCTACAGCTTCGATATGTCCGCCTACACCAGCGTGTTCCCAAGCGACCCGACTATCGATGCGGTCCGGGTGCAGGGCTGTTCTCCTATTCCACTCTTTGAGGAGATCAACGCCGTGATCTCTCGCACCACACACACGACCTACGACTTCACCGCCTCGCCGCTGCAGGCGAGGGAGATCCGGGTGCAGTTTGAGAGCGGGAATCTCGGTGGGCTCAGCGATGACATCGCTTTCGACAACATCCGCTTCGGGCAGGTTGCCGTCGATCCGGTCGACATCACGTGCCCGAGCGATTACGCCGCACCTGTCTGCGTCCTCGACTTCTTCGATGTCAGCGCCTTCCTGACACGATTCAACGCGGCGGACCCCGGCGCCGACCTCAACGGCGACGGTGATCACAACTTCTTCGACGTCTCGATCTTCCTCAGCGAGTACACCGCGGGCTGCAACACGGACTGATCGCGAGCCAGCCAAGGCAACCCACGCCCCGCCATCTTGGCGGGGTTTTGTTTGTGTGAATCGAGAAATGTCAAATATCAAAGTCACAATGGCAAATATACTTGACATAGTGTCGACTCTACTTTACGATCGGTGCACTTGCCTGAAGGAGGCTCCGCATGAATGAATCTGGCACCGGTACCGAGTTCCGCCTGCGCTCAAGCTGGGCGTGCTTGGTCACGACGGCGTTGATCTACCCCGCCCTCATCCTCGCCGGGATTCTGGCGGACTGGCGGGCGCCGATCCTGGCCATCATGCTCGCCGTCGGCGTGGCAGCCCAGGCCCTGGTCCTGATCATCGTGCATATCTACCTCGCGCTGCGCATGCCCCAGGAGCCAGACGATGAGCGCGACCGCCAGGTTCTCAATCGCGCCTCCAGCATCGCCGGCTACGTGCTCCAGTCGGGAGTGTTCCTTGTCCTCGTGCTCATGATCACACAAGCGATCCTGCGCAGCGGGACCCCGGACATCCTCGATCTGCTGCCGATCTACACCCTGCTTGCCGTGTGGATCGCCTCCGAACTCGTCCGTTTCGCGCTGACCATCACCGCGTACAGAGCCCGCTGAGATGTCTCCCATGAAACGAGGCGAATCAAAGCCCAATGACATGTGCGTCACGAACCGGATCCGTGAGTTCCGCTTCTTCGCCGACCAGATGACACAGCAGGAGCTCGCTCGCCGTGTGGGCGTCAGCCGACAGACGATCGTCGCGATCGAGAACGCGAAGTACTCACCAACACTCGAACTCGCCTTCAAAATCGCCGCCGTGTTCTCGGAGCCGATCGGGGAGGTCTTCGCCTATCAACGCGAAGAAACTGGCACAGAACCATCAGATGACTGACACACACCACGCAACACACCACCCCAGCGTCAAGCACGAGCGCCTCCACGCGCTCGACGCCCTCCGCGCCCTCGCCATGATGCTCGGCGTCTGGCTCCACATGGCCATGCCCTACACCCAGGGCATCCCCAAGGGGTTCTGGCCCGCCGACGAAGCCGACAACACCCTCATCGGGCTCAGCGTGCTCCTCATCCACTCGTGGCGCATGGAGCTCTTCTTCCTGCTCTCCGGCTTCTTCACCGCCATGCTCGTGCTCCGCAGTGGGGCAGCGAGCACCGCCACCCACCGCACCAAGCGCATCGTCTTCCCATTCCTGCTCGCCATGGTCACGCTCGGCTCCGCCTGCGCCGCCATCTGGGGCGTCGGCTACGCCAACATGTTCGGCGGCAACACCGCCGACTGGGTCCGCGGCTGGATCCTCGGCGGCTTCGGAATCGGACAAGGCGCCGTCCCCGGGCGCCTCTGGCACTTCTGGTTCCTCTACACCCTCATCTACCTCATCGCCATCGGGCTCATTGCCCACGCGCTGTTCGCAAAGCCCCTCGCGCCGCTGAACCGAGCGTTGAGCCGGGCGATCGGGTGGTGCTTCAGGTCCTGGCTCGGTCCGTTCGTCCTCTCGGTCCCGCTCGGGCTGATGCTCATCCTGATCCAGCGACCCAACGGCCCCGACCCTGCAACAACGCTCGTCCCCGATCTGCGCTCACTGAGTTTCTACGCGCTCCCGTTCTTCGCCGGCTGGTATCTCTACGCAGCGCGCGAAGCCATCAGCACCCTCGCCAAGCGCTTCTGGTGGCCGCTGACCATCGCCGCGGCCCTCGCGTTCCCGGTCCATATGGTGTCGCTCGGCGCCAGCATGCAACAGATCGGCGACAACCCGGCAGGGCTCACTCCGGCCATGATCACCGCGTGCCTATCACGCGGCCTGCTCACGGTGTCCATCTCGCTCGGGCTGATCGGTCTGTTCACGCTCGCGCTCGCAACGCCGGGCCCACGCCTGGCGCGCGCGATCCGCTACTTCTCCGACAGCTCATACTGGGTCTACCTCGCCCACATGCCGCTCGTCGCCGCGATGTCGCTCTGGATCTTTGATCCCCTCGGCTGGCACCCGCTCATCGAGATGCTCGCGGGCGTCACCACCGCGATGCTCCTGCTCATGGGCAGCTACGAGCTCTTCGTGCGCTACACACCCATCGGCACGCTGCTCAACGGCAAGCGCACCCGCGCCAAGCACGAACTCAAACCAGCTTCTGCCCCGGCAGCAGCGGGGGGGTCGGAACACCAAGCGAGTCCGCCACCGCCCGCAGCAGTTCCGCCTCGTTTGTCGTGATCTCATGGTCCGCGCCCACCACGAGCGCGGCCGCCTGCAACAGCTGCTTCTTCACCCGCGCCGTGCACTCGTTGAGCGTCTTGAGCGCCGTGTCCAGCGCCCGCATGTTCGCCTCGTCCTTGGGCAGCAGCCTCACGCCGATGCCCTGCACCGCGCTCTCACCCATCAGCACCGCCTCGCCCGCGCCGTACTCGTCCTTGCTGCCCGTGTGCGCCAGCATCGATAGAAGCACGCTCACCTCGTGGCCGAGCTTGTTCAGGTTGTAGTACTGAACCGGCACGGGCTTGGCGAGCCCGAACCGCTCGTCCAGGTGCCGCTTGAGCGTGTTCATCGTCATCCACTCGAACAGATCGATGGACTTGTCCATCTTCACCAGCACCTCCACGTTCCTGCGGAAGGTCACGTGCTGCTCGTCGCTCAGGTGCGCCAGCGCACCCAGCGTCATGTCCAGCAGCGGCAGGCGCAGCTCACGCCTGAGCCCGACCGCTTCTTTGCTCAGCGATCGCACAAGCCTGGCGATCGCGGGGTCGCCGTTGGAATCGAGCTGACGCAGCTGAGTCTCGCGGAGCTCAGCGTCCTTGCGATCCAGCAGCAGCGCATAGATCACCGCGCGCCCGCTGTACGGGTCGTGCGCCGCCTCGCGCAGGTTCTCCGGGATCGACGCGATGATGCCCTGCGCGTGCTCGATGTGCTTGGGCGTCATCATGCCCGAGAGCGCGAGCAGCGGCAGCAGCGCCTCAACATTCGCGCCCTCCTGGCTCAGCGCATCCTCGATCCGATCGCCCAGCCGCGAAGCCGGGTCGGGCTTCTTCTCTTCCTTGCGGTCCGATGGGATCAGCGGGTCCAGGAACGTCCCGTCCCAGCTGGGCAGCACCCGCCTGATCCGTTCCTTCAGCGGCGGGTGCGTCGCCAGCGTCGCCGAGAGCTTGGTCGCCTGGCTGAAGAACATGTGGCTCGCCTCTTCCACCCGCGGGTGGCGGATCTTCCCGCCCGCCGATCCGCCGATCCGTCGCAGCGCGTCCGCGATGCCGTCCGGGTTGCGTGTGAACTGCACCGCCGAGGCATCCGCAAGGAACTCCCGCTGGCGGCTCACCGCGGACTGGATGATCCGAGCACACAGCGCCCCAACCGAACCAATAACCACGAGGCAGATCGCGACGACAAACATCGCCAGCATCGCGCCTGCGCCCTCCTTGCTCCGCCCCGTCCGCGGCGCGACCTCGAACAGGATCCGCCCGGCGATGGTGATGATCAGGATCCCGTTGAGAAACCCGATCATCCGGATGTTCAGGCGCATGTCACCGTTGAGGATGTGGCTGAACTCGTGCGCCATCACACCCTGCAGCTCGTCACGCGTCAGCCCCTCCACGCAACCCCGCGTCACCCCGATCACCGCATCGCCGGGGCGATACCCCGCCGCGAACGCGTTGATCCGCCGCTCGTTGGGCATCATGTATACCGGCGGCACCGGAACACCCGACGCGATGGCCATCTCCTCGACCACGTTGAGCACCCGGCGCTCGTCCGGGTCCCGCGTGGACGGGCTGATCAGGATCCCCCCAAGCCCGCGCGCAACGCTCGAGCCGCCACCCCGCAGGTCCATGATCCGATACGCGGAACCGCCGAAGATGATCAGGGCCGAGAGCACCGCGGCCGTGCCCCCGAACACCAGCGCGAGCATCGTCCGGTCCGCACGCGCCGAGTCGTTCATCATGATCGCGATCAGCGCGAACAGGATCCCGACCGCGACACAGATCGCCACCACCGCGCCCGAGTACAGCAGGACAAACCGACGCGTGTTCTTCCGCGCCATGTCCTGGTGGGCAAAGAAATCCATCGCCGAGGATTGTGTTTTCATGGCTTACGCGTTGCTGATAGAAACGTCGGGCGCCTGCTGGATCGCGGCCGAGTCCTCAAACTCAAGCAGCGCCGCGTCGGTGCCGTGCCCGACCATCCCCGCGATCACCACAGTGGGGAAGGACTGGCGCTTGGTGTTGTACGTCGTGACCGAGTCGTTGTACGCCTGACGCGAGAACGCGACCTTGTTCTCCGTGCTCGTCAGTTCTTCCTGCAGCGCTGACATCTGCTGATTCGCCTTGAGATCCGGGTACGCCTCCATCACCGCGAACAGCCCGCCCATCGCGCCGCTCAGGGCACCCTCGGCTCCCGCCAGCTGGCTCATCACACCCTGCTCGCCCACGTGCCCCTTGGCCGCCTGCAGCACGCCCGCCGCTTGGTTCCGCGCCGTGATCACGGCCTCCAGCGTCTCTCGCTCATGCGCCATGTAGCCCTTCACCGTCTCGACCAGCGCCGGGATCAGATCATGACGACGCTTGAGCTGCACCTCAATCTGCGCGAACGCGTTGAGGTACCGGTTCTTGAGCATCACCAGCTTGTTATAGATGCCCGCGACGATCGCGATCAGCGCGATCAACACCAGTACAAAGCCGCCGACTATTCCGACCAGAATCATCCCACCCAAGGCAGTCCTCCCTCGATCGATCTTGTTTCGAGACGCATGGACACCCACGCCGCCCGGGGAAGATCGTACCAACCCGAAAGAGGTATTCGGAAGCGGACGCCCCAGATTCCTCCTAACGCCCACCCATTCCCCGATTCTTGGGGTAAACTACGCACAAACTGCACGAAGAGTCACCAAACAACATTGGTTTCCTAGAAACTGCAGAGAAACTGAGCGGCCCAGCACTATCCTCTGCCCGCACGCTCGTTGTACTTGAATCCACCCATGCAAGTCTGCGACAAACACAGCACGCACCGCCACAACACACACAGGGATCGCACAGGGGAAACCATCATGCATCGCAACACACTCTGGAGCTCGCTCCTCGCGGGCGCGGCCGTCGCGTCGCTCACACTCGTCTCATGCCAGCAGACCCAGACGGTCACAGCCGACCCGCCACCCATCTTCTACGAGGGCTTTGGCAACTACACCCGCGTCATCACCACCGACTCCGCCGAGGCCCAGCGATGGTTCAACCAGGGCATGCAACTCATGTACGGCTTCAACCACGACGAGGCCGTCCGCTCATTCGAGCAGGCCGCCCTCGCCGACCCCGACGCCGCCATGCCGTGGTGGGGGATCGCCTACTGCCAGGGCATCAACATCAACGACCCGCTGATGACCGAGGCACGCTCCCAGCGTGGTCGCGAAGCCATCGACGAGGCCATCGCCCGCCTCGACAACGAGTCACCCGTCGAGCACGCCATGGTCATGGCGCTCAGTGAGCGCTACGCCTGGCCCGCGCCCGAGGACCGCCTCCCGCTCGACCAGGCCTACGCCGACGCCATGCAGAGCGTCCACCATACATTCCCGAGCGACGACGACGTCGCAGCGCTCTACGCCGAATCGCTCATGAACCTCCAGGCATGGGACTACTGGGCCGCCGACGGCTCGCCCAAGGGTCGCATCACCGAGATCGTGTCCACGATCGAGTCCGTGCTCGATCGCAACCCCCAGCACCCGGGCGCCAATCACTTCTACATCCACGCCGTCGAAGCATCGAACAACCCCGATCGCGCCGTGCCCGCGGCAGAGCGATTGACACACATCGTCCCGGGCTCGGGGCACCTCGTGCACATGCCCTCGCACATCTACATCCGCGTCGGGCGCTACGCCGAGGCCGCCCAGAGCAACCGCGACGCGATCGCCGCGGACCGGGCCTACTTCGCCAAAGCGCCCGCGCCGGGCTTCTACTCGATCTACTACGCCCACAACATCCACTTCCTCGCCTTCGCCGGCATGATGAGCGGCGACTACGCCACCGCCATCGCCGCCGCCGAGCAACTCGAGGCCGAGATCCCCGAAGAAAACCTCCGCGAGCTCGCCGGGCTCATCGAGGGCATCATGCCCACCAACCTGCACGTCATGATCCGCTTCGGCAAGTGGGAGCAGATCCTCCAGCAGCCCGACTACCCCGAGTGGCGCCTCATGTCCCGCGCCACCTGGTCCTACGCCCGCTCGGTCGCCAACTCCGCGCTCGGCAACACCGAGCAGGCCCGCGCCGAGATGGCCGAGTTCGAACGCCGCGTGCGGCTGGTCCCCGACGAGTGGTACGTGCTCAACAACAAGGTCCACGACGTGCTCCCCATCGCACGCGCCATGATGCAGGGCGAGCTGCTCTTCCGAGAGGGACGCAAGCTGGAGGCCTACGCGATCCTCCGCGAGGGCATCCGCCACGAGGAGGCCCTCGTCTACGATGAGCCCCCGGCATGGATGCTCCCGGTCCGCCATGCGCTGGGCGCGCTGCTCATGAGCGATGGGCGATACGCCGAGGCCGAGCGGCTCTACCGCGAAGATCTGGAAACGAACCGCGACAACGGCTGGGCCCTCACGGGCCTGCGCAACGCCCTGCTCGAGCAGGGAAAGCTCGAAGAAGCCAAGCCCATCGAAGACCGCCGCAAGATCGCCTTCAGCGCCTGCGACGTCACGATCACCTCGTCGTGCTTCTGCGAGCCCTGAACGGAAGACAGGATTCACTCGCCGTTCATCTGCTCCAGCAGCCTCATCGCCGCCAGCGGATCCAGCTTCGGCTCCGGGAAGCGTTGCTCTAGACCCTCCAGCGTCGCCCGCACGATCTCGGAGACCGCCCACACCCGGTACCACTTGCGGTCCGTCGGCACGATGTGCCACTGCGCGTGATCCGTGTTGCAGATGCTGATCGCGTCCTCGTACGCGCGCATGTACGCGTCCCACTTCTGGCGCGTCTCCAAGTCGCCGGCTTCGAACTTCCAGTTCTTCGTCGGGTCGGTCAGGCGCTCCTCGAGCTTCTCACGCTGCCGATCCTTCGAGAGGTGCAGGTAGATCTTCACGATCTCCGTCCCGCCGTTGATCAGCGCCTGCTCAAATCCATTGATGGACTCGTACCGCTTCCGCCAACGCTTCTCGGGCACGATCCCGTCCACCCGCGCCACCAGCACGTCCTCATAGTGCGACCGGTTGAACAGCGCGATGTGCCCCCGCCGCGGCGTGTGCATGTGCACCCGCCACAGAAAATCGTGCGCCAGCTCGTCCTCGGTCGGGCGTTTGAACGACTTCACCTGCACGCCCTGCGGGTTTACACGCCCGAACACACGCCGGATCGTCGAGTCCTTGCCCGCCGCGTCCATCGCCTGGAGCACGATCAGCACGCTCCGCTCATGCTGCGCATACAGCTTGTGCTGCAGGTCCGCGATGATCATCGTGTTCTCTTCGGTCCGCGCCTCGATCTTTGCCCGCTCGACACCCCCGGCGTCGTCGGTCTTCCAATGCGAGAGATCGACGCGTTCGCCGATGCCGACACGGTACTTCGTTGATGCGTCCATCGTGCGAGGATACTCGGATCAACCCCACGTCACAACGTCTGATCCGGGCGAAGGATGCTCGCGTACCGCTTCCGCGCCTCGTCCTGCATGTCCGCCGCCTCATCCGTCTCGTCCACGATCTCCATCCCCAGGATGGTCTCGATCGTGTCCTCCAGCGTGATGATCCCCGCGCTGCCCCCGTACTCATCAACAACCAGGAACAGGTGGTCGTGGCGCTGCAGGAACTGATACAGCACGTCCTGCACCGACGCCGTCTCCGGCACCGCGTGCAGCGGGCGGGCAAGATCCGCAAGCGTCTGGTTCCCGCGCCCCTCCGCATCCGCAAGGTACAGCTCACGCCGATGGATCACGCCCTTGGGCTCATCGAGCGAGCCCCCGACCAGCGGCACACGCGCAAACTTGCTCGGCCCGTTCTTCAGCGTCTCGGCGACCGTCTGCTCCGCCGGGTACGTGAACACCACGCGCCGTGGCGTCATCACCTCACGCACGCTCATGTCACGCAGCGACACCAGGTTCGTCACGATCGCGTGCTCCTGCTGATCGATCACGCCCTCCTCCGCGGCCATCCGCGCCAGGTTGCTCACCTCCTCGCGGCTCACGCGAGGCTCGTGCGAGCCCGCATTCGTAAACATCCGCGATATCCAGTTGCACACCGCGACCACGGGCTTGAAGATCCGGATCAGCCACACGATCGTGATCGCCGTAAACGACGCAAGTCGCTTCGCGTGCACCGCGCCGATCGTCTTGGGGATGATCTCCGAGAAGATCAGCACCAGGATCGTGAGCACCACGCTCACCACCGTCACCCACTTGTCGCCCCAGATCGCCGCGGCCTGCGCACCCACGCCCGCAGCGCCCAGCGTGTGGGCAAACGTGTTGAGCGTCAGGATCGCCGCCAGCGGCTGATCAAGATCGTCCTTCATCCGCATGAGCCGCTGGCCCGTCGGGTCACCCTGCTCCACGAGCACCGCGATGTGGGTCCGCGAGATGCTCAGCAGCACCGCCTCGAGCAGCGAGCACAGGAACGAGATGCCGAGCGAAACACTCAGGAAAATCAGGAGCAATGTCATTTTCGTTCCCTCACGAGCCGATCACGAACTTCCGCTCGTCCCACAGCTTCTCCACCCGCTCAACAAAGCCCGGGCTCTGCGGCAGGTCCATCCCGCACCCGATCAGCAGGTCCACCATCCCGTGGAAATCATCGATCCCCACGTGCTCACGCCCAACACGCGGCGTGCCCTCGAACGTCCCGTCCTGCACCGCCCCTAGGTTCGCCATGTTGTGATAGTTGCCCAGCGGCAGGCACACGCACGTCGCGCAGTAGCCGTACGCGCAGAACACGCTCGCCTCGCACGCACCCCCAGCCATCAGCTTCCGCTGCCACTTCCACTTGGGCATCTCGCTCTGCTTCTGCGACGCCTTGGGCGTCGCCGGCCCGCCCGCGATCCGCTCCGCCACCTTCGCCACCGCCCCCGTCAGCTCGGGCGAGAACACGCTGATCCGATCGCCCACACGCACGATCGGCCCGCCATGAATCGGGCTGTCCGGGAACGCCCGCGAGTTCTCCAGCGCGATGATCCGCGAACCCTTGGGCATGAACCCGTCCTTGCTCGCCCCGATCGCGCCAACAAAGCCGATCTCCTCGGCCAGCGTGAACAGCACCCGCACGTCCGTCTTCTCCGCGCCCCCCGCCTGCGCCAGGCGGATCTCATCGAGCGCACACAGCGCCGCGGCAACAGCCGCGAGATCGTCGCATGCGTTCGTGTGGATGATCCCCCCGAACTCGTCGTCGATGATCTGCGCCTCAGGAAGTTCCCACGTCCCAATATCACCGACCGAGACATCCGACGCGTCGGCACACGATGCCCGATACATCTTGAACGGGCGCGTCTCCGTCTCACTCCACTCGGTCCCGTCCGGGTCGTGCTCCTCAACGATGGTCGCCTCAACGAACCCATCTTCAGTATGGTGCACCCGGATCGGCGCATCGGGGAAGTAGTCGCTCATCACCCCGCCACGGAACGACAGGATCAGCTCCGCATCGCGGACCTCCTCAACCACAAACGCCGGGTGGTCCAGGTGCGCCGTGAAGTACACCGGATGGTCCGTCTCGGGCGCCCCACTCAGACGCAGCTCGAAGTTCCCGTGCGCATCGCTGTGCTTGCTGACCCCCTCCCGCGCCGCGACCCACGCGTCGATCCAATCGATCACACGCCGCTCCCGCCCCGCGGCCGTCGGGATCTGGGTCACCTCCAGCAGCCAATCCACGTGCCGCTGGCGACGATCATCAGGTACAGGGTGCTGGGCGGCTTCAACGGTGGGGGATTCGCTCATAGCCCATCTTATGCGGATATTTCCCCCCGTCGCGCCTACCAATTGGGATGGAGGCCACCATGCCCGACAACACAACCCATCTCCCCCTCGCCGACCCCGCCCCAAACAGCGGCCCCGCCGATCTACCGCCCGTCACGACCGACGAGATCCGCGCCATGGTCGAGCGTTTCTACGAGCACGCCCGCGAAGACGAGCTCCTCGCCCCGATCTTCGCCCAGCGCGTGCAGGACTGGGACACGCACTACGACACCATGACCCGCTTCTGGTCCTCCGCCGTCCTCCGCGCCGGGACCTACTCCGGGCGTCCCATCGAGAAGCACCGAATCGATGGGCTCAACGCCCAGCACTTCGTGAACTGGGTCCAGCGCTTCTCGCACGTCGTGGAGCGCGAGTTCGGCCCCCAGCGTGCGCAGGTATTCATCGAGCTCAGCAGACGCATGGCCGTCTCCATCGCCATGCGGATCGGCGTCGGGGGCGTCGAGCGGGCGCTGGCGAAACCCGCATGAATCGGGTGACCGACCCAGTTATTGGACGCACAGTGGCTGAGAATCATTCTCCACGCAAGTTCCGCTTGCTTTGACGCCGATGTGCGTGATACTGGGTATTGACGAACCAACGCGCCGCTCGCAGGAGCAGCGCTGAACGATAAGGAAGTACGACATGCCGCACATCATCGCCGAGCCGTGCATCAAGACCAAAGACACCAGCTGCGTCGACGCCTGCCCCGTCGACTGCATCCACCCCACCAAGGACGAGCCGGATTTCGAAACCGCCGACCAGCTCTTCATCGACCCCGACACCTGCATCGACTGCGGCCTTTGCGTCGACGAATGCCCCGTCCAGGCCATCTTCCAGGACGAAGACCTCCCCGACGAATGGAACAAGTTCGTCCAGATCAACATCGACTACTACAACAAGTGACTCTCCTCCCCCGCGCTTGCGGGGGAGGTGCCCGCGAAGCGGGCGGAGGGGGTCTTCAACTGATCCCTAAACCACTCCACCCGACCCGGCCGACGCCGGGTTTTTTCATGCCTCAGACTTGCCCGCAATCGCCACCAGCTCGCCTCCCCCGTCCTGACGGGGGAGGTGCCTCGCGCCTGCGAGGCGGAGGGGGTCCCCTCTTATCTCACCAATCACCCTATCACTTTCATGCAACTTCAACATCTCAACACACCTACACCCCTCCATGGGGTGCGCATGAAACGCAAGTGGTCCTTGGTCATCATCGCAACGCTGCTCGTCGCCGCGACCAGCGTGTTCTACTGGCTCCGCTCGCGTCCCACCCTCTACGAGCCCACCCCCGACGAGGCCCAGATCGCAAGCAAAGCACAAGTCGAGTATGCCGCCCTGGAGATGACCCCGCTTGAGTCCTTCAGCGACCTCAACCAATCGCAGGCCTACTTCGACCAGGTCCCCATCCAGGCCCCCCAGCCCGCAACCACCCAGATCCCCGCGGCCGTCAGCGACACCGAACTCGCCCAAGCCAAGCGCAAGCTCCGTACCACCATCGCCCAGTTCATGCACTACCGCTTCACCACCACCGGCGACCCGGAGCGCGACGCAGACCGATACATCGGCTGGCGACACAGCCGCGGCGACGTCGTCAAACCCCGAGATGCACGCTGGATGTACTGGGAGGAGAACTACGAGTCCATCACGGGCGAGCCACTCGCGCCCGGGTACAACCTCGACCGCGCCTACCGCGACATCCACCTCAAATGCGAGGCCCAGCTCCCCCAAGCCAGCCGCATCGTCTCCATCGGCGCCGACCCGGCGGAGTCACTCCTCGTCACATGGTGGGCCCACACCCACATCGGCTCCGACCAGCCGATCATCACCCACCCCCGTGGCAAAGAGTACTGGCTCGGCGGGAAAGGGGGCGGCTTCTCCACATACTTCAAATGTGCCCTCGAAGACCCCCATCAGTTCACACGCGTGCAGGTGAATCTCCACGCCACCGCCGCCGTCATCGTCGAAGCCGCCGACGGCTCGCGCTACCCCATTTCCCTCAATCTTGTCTGGAACACCACCACCAAGGACTGGATGATCTACGCCCTCGGCGTGGCCAACGCCGACCTCGCCAAGGTGCGGGGGCTCGTCCTGTGAACGCTCGCACCAACCATCGCGCCTTCTCCCTCATCGAGCTGCTCGCTGTCATCGCGATCGTCGCGGTGCTCGTCGCCCTCGCGCTCCCCGCCCTCGCCAGCGCACGACGCACCGCGAAGTTCACACGCTCACTCAGCGACACCCGCCAGATCGCCGCCATGCTCGCGATGTACGCCACCGACAACCGCGACACCCACCCTTACATCGTCGCCGGCCAGTTCGAGGGGCTCGCGGATCGAGAGCCCGTCGGCCCGAACAACGGGCTCGCCCCAGGGGTCCAGACCAGCCGCTGGCACATGGCCATGATGTACGACCATCCCGCCATCCTCGAACTCGTCTACCCCCAGGTCGCCTTCTGGCCCGACCTGCGCGAACGCGGGCGTGAGACCGGCGACTACAACGCCGGCGTCATCGCCACCGCAACCCTCTTCGCTGCGCCCGCCTATTTCTCCGACACCCAGCCCATCCACGACCACCAGCTCCGCGCTACTCGCACCAACGAGATCCGCTACCCGTCGGACAAGATGATCCTCTACAACTGGGCGTCCGTCTGGCACAACCCACAGGACACGATCGAGAACGACTTCGACGGCTCACGCACCCGCGCCGCCTACAGCTTCGCCGACGCCTCAGTCGAGCTCATGCGGGTCAACGCCCTCGACGGCCCATACGTCAACCGCAACCACACCAGCCGGACCGGCCCCGGCTTCACCACCACCGACGGCCTCGCCGGGCGCGACCGATGATCGATCACATCCCCGTCTGCGAATCGAGCCAATCGACAATCCGTTCCGTGACCTTCCGCTCAATCGGACCACGACGCCCGCCCTCGCTGCGACCCATGTGCTGCCCGATGTCCTCGAAGTACACGCTTGTCAGGCGATCGCTCACCCCTTCGTCCTCGAAGATGTGCGACATGATCGGCCCCTGATAGCTGGAGCTGTCGAGCGAACCCCAAACCGCGAGCACGGGGCTGCCGCTTGTTGCCAGCTGATCGCTCGGCCAGGCATACGACTCACCTTGTGTTGTGAACGGGGTGTTGTCGCGGAACACCTGCTCCTCGATCGCGTGCTTCGCCGCCCGCTCCCATTGCTCGATCGTTCCGGACCCGTCGTAGTCCTCGCCCTCGACCTCCTCGCTCTGGCGTGACATCACGATGCTGCGCACGGACGAGCTGCTCGGCGCCATATACGAGCCCGCCAGGACCACGTAGCCCGCGGGCTTCTCGGTCACCAGCGCGGCGCGGGTCGCGCCCAGGCTGTGGCCCAGCACAAAGAGCCGATCGATCGGCAACCCGGTCTCACGCTGCGCCCTGTCCCACGCCTTCCGAGCGAGCCCGATCGTGTCCGGGAAACGCATCGTCTCGTACTGCTCGGGCTTCGTATCCGTATCGCGGAACGCCGTGCTGTAGCGAACAACACCGTACCCCGCATCGAGCAACGCCTGCGCGATGCGCTCGCCGTTCTTTGTTGGCTCGCCGCTGATCGTCAGCTGCTGGGTGTTCCCATTGAGCGTGTACGCACCCCTCCGTGTCCAATCGATGTCCGTCCCGCTGCCGCCGCTGAACATCACAACGGCGTAATCGGTCTCAGGATCGAAGCCGTCTGGGAGCTCGATCAGCATATCGAACGCGTGGACGCTCCCGCCCTCGCTGATCTCGTGCTCGATCTGTACTTCCCGGCTGCTCGGCTCCAGCGTGCCCGCGACCATTACCCCGGCGATACTCGCCACGATGCTCGAGATGTGCTGTAGGTGTTCCATACACCATGCATACCGCGCACCCGCACGAACGCCAGTGAATTCCGTCTCATCAATATTTCATGCCAGAGCGACTGCGCTCAGACCGCATCACGCCGCCCGAGAGCCGTGCCCGGTCTGCTCCAGCAGCGCAACGCACGTCGAAATCAGCCGCGCAGCGTTCAGCGGCTTGGTCATGTGCGCATCGCAACCAGAGCTCAGGCACAGCCGCTCCTGCTCGCCAGTCGCGTGCGCCGTCAGCGAGATGATTGGCCGGGCCCAGCCCGCGGCGCGCAGGCAGCGGACCAGCTCCTCGCCGCTGAGTACCGGCATGTCCCAGTCCGTGATCAGCAGATCGAAGCGATCGGGCGCATCGACGATCGAACAGCGGGCCAGCTCGCCGTCCACAAACTCCTCGATCTGCGCTCCGGCACGCTGCAGGATCAGACGCAGCAGACGCATGTTGTCCACGCCGTCCTCCGCCACCGCGATCCGCACCCCGGCCAGCGCCGCGCTGCCCGCGCCCGCCGCCACTCTGCCATCGCCGTCAGCATCACGGACCGCCTCGTACGGCACGCGCGCGATGAACACAGATCCGCTTCCCAGCCGCGACTCGAGCTCGATCGAGCCGCCCATCAGCTCGAGCAGGTGGCGCGAGATCGCCAGCCCCAGCCCTGTCCCCTGGATGCGCTTCTCGTGCGAGCCAAGCTGCGTGAACGGGATAAACAGCCGATCACACTCCTCCTCGCTCAGCCCCGGCCCCGTGTCCTCGACCCGCATCTCGAACACGCCGTCGCTCGCACTCAGCTCCAGCGTGACGCTCCCGCTGTCCGTAAACTTCACCGCGTTGCTCAGCAGGTTCAGCAGCACCTGTCGCACACGTGTCCGATCCAGCACCACGCGCTCGGGCAGGGCCTGCAGCCCGACCACCTCGAACCCGATCTCCTTCTCGATCGCGCGCAGGCGCAGCGGCGCGGCCGCACGGTCGATCAGCTCCGCCAGGTCCACCTCGCCAGTCTCGATGCGGATCGCGCCCGCCTCGGCCTTGGAGATATCCAGCAGGTCATTGATCAGCGTCAGCAGGTGCTCCGCATTCGATCGAACCGTGCCCAGCGCGTCGTGACGCTCACGCGGCGTGCAGTGCTCGTCGTCCGCGATCGCGCCGAAACCGATGATCGCGTTCAGCGGCGTGCGCAGCTCGTGGCTGATGTTCGCCAGCAGCGTCGATTTCGCCTCGTTCGCGCGGACCGCCTCCTCGCGGTGCGTCACGATCTCCTTGGTGTAGCCCAGCAGCCGCCGCGACACCCACCACACGCCAAAGCCCGTGACGACGCTCAGCAGCAGCCCCGGCACCAGCGCCCACGCCGCCGCGCGGTCCACGCTTTCAAGACGCGCCTGGTACTGATCGACCGACACGTCCACCCCGACCACGCCCTCAACCGTGCCGTCGTCGAGCCGGATCGGCGAATACCCGGAGAGGAACGTGCCCCAGAGATCGGTGTACGGCTCGCTGCTGGTCACGCACGTGTTCGTCTCGATCGCCTCCCACGCCGCCGGGTCCGGGTCCTCGTACACATCCATCAGGAACGAATGGTCCTCGACCCCGTCACCATCCGCGTCGCCCCTGGGTGTCCCGTCGAGCACAAAGACCAGATCGTCCCCGGCCGCGCGCAGCGTATACACAAACCGCACGCCGTCGGTCCGGCGGATCGCGCTGCGCAACGGGCCGTTCAGGCGCTCGTAAAGCGCCTTGCCTTCCTGCTCCGGATCGGTCAGCGTGCGGTGCTTCTCCGCGTCGATCGTCGCCGCGGCCATCGCCGCCAGGCGCGTGAGGTTCTCGTGCACCTCGAGATCGATCGCCTCGCGAGCACTGACCCGCACCCCCATCGTGGAGATCAACGCGGACACGATCAGCACAATCGTCGCGCAGACGCCAGCCAGCACGGGCAGATAGACGCTGCGACTCGTCATCAGCGCGTGATGGGATTGCCCGGCCTTCATGCTCGCGCCTTCAAAGGAGTGCTCACGCCGCGTCGCTGTACCCGCTATCGAGATCGCTGTCGAAGTCCTCGCCGAAGTCCTCGTCGCCGAAGGCTGCCTCGAACGCGTCGAGCGCCTCGTCGGTCAGCTCTTCCTCGGTCTTGGGCGTCAGCTTCTTGGGGCCCTCGTTCCCGCCGGCCTTCGCGCCGGTCTCGGTGAAACGCTCCGCCCAGCGGTCCGGGCGCACGTTCGCAGGCGCATCGCTGCGCTCCAGCCAGTCCTCCGCCGCGGGCAGGTTCAGCTCCGAGGGCATCGTCTTGCGGTAGCCCAGCAGGCGGATGACCTCCAGCACGTCCGTCCACGTGGGGAACATGCGGTCGTTTGATTTCTTGAACGCGTCGACGGCCATCAGGAACAGGAACTGCTCCGTGTTCATCTCGCCTTCTTCTGCGGACTTGGTGAACTCGCTGAGTCGTCGCCCACGACCGCGCCGCCGTTCAAGCCCGGTAAACCCCTCCTGCGTGGGGTCGCTGTTCGCCTGCTCGCCCGTGCGGGGGTCCGTGAGATTCCGCCGATCGATCCCAAGCCGGCGATCAACGACGGTGCCGGGTGGTGGCTTCCCGCTCCCGCCCTTGCGGCGATCATTCTGCGGGTTCTGACGATCCTTTGACGAGTTTCCCATGACGATTCTCCTGATCCCTTTGCCCGCATGGGCATTCAGGACTCAGAGATCATCATCGTCGTAATCGTCATCCGAATCCGTGTCGAAGTCGTCGTCTTCGTAATCGTCGTCGTCGTAATCGTCGCTGAAGTCATCATCGTCATCTTCCTCATCATCGAGGAAGTACGCCTCATCGTCATCGAGGTCATCATCGACATCGCACACCGCAATGTTCTCGGACCACTCAGCGCCATCATCGCCGAGCTGATCGGGCTCGAGCAGGCCAGTTCCGGCGCCCGCGGTTCCATCTGTCCAGTTCGAGCTCAACGCTGCTCCGTAGTCCGTGATGAGTGCCATGAGTCATTCTCCGAAAGTCATCAGTGCGACGCGACGCGGTTTGATTCATCCCAAAGCGCTCAGCGAGCCCACTATCGCGATGACCCGCCGATGCGCCTACGGTATCACCCTCCACCCCCGTGTCAAATACATCTCCTCACGCGATCTCGGGTTTTTGTCCCCCGCATCAAACGGGCACTCCCCGAAGACCGTACACTCACGCGTATGGCATCACCGCAATCCACGGATTTCAACCCCCTCGCCGGGCTCGCGGCGTTGGTGTTCCCAGGGCTCGGGCACCTCGTGCTGGGACGCACCAAACGCGCCGTGCTCGTCTGCATCGGTGTCATGGGCCTGTTCCTCTTCGGGCTCCTCGCCGGCGGGATCGATGCCATCGACGATCGCAACGACAAGATCTGGTTCTACGGGCAGGCGCTCGTCGGCGCACCCACGCTCGTCGTCAACTACATTCACCAGAACCATTTCAAGGCCGCCGACCCCAACAACCCGGGCATCATCCGCTCGGGCTACCCGGGCGAGCACCGCGTTGTTCAGAACGGCCAGGCCGTCTGGCAGCCGCTCACCGAGGCCCAGATCGCTTCGGGCATGGGCCCGCCAAACGTGCCCGGGCTCGGACGGATCAACGAGATCGCCATGCTCTCGATCGTCCTCGCGGGCATGCTCAACCTGATCGTCTTCCTTGATGCGCTCATGCCCTCGCCCGAAAAAACCCCGAGGCCCAGCAAGGCCGAAGGGGGCAACGCATGATCACCCTCGCCTACACCCCGTTCATCGATGCACTCCCCCTCCATGACGGCTGGTACCTGCTCATCGTCCCGATGACCATCTTCCTCGCCATCGGGTACAAGGGCGTCCGCTGCACCCACCTCAACCGATACCCGCGCGAGCTCGCCATCTTCATCGTGCAGATCCTCGGCGTCATCGCCCTACTCGCCATCGCCTTCCTCATCCTCATCAACTACCTCGTCCCGCTGCTCGCCCCCATGCCCACCTGACATCGCGCCGCTCACGTCGCGGGGATGTACCGCTCCGCCCTGCTCGTGTACCCCATGTCCAGGTTCTGGATCAGGTATCGCAGCGCATCCACGAAGTGGTCGTGCCCGTCCTTCTTCGGGGTGTCCGTGAACGGCTGGTCCTTTGGATAGTGGTACTTGTGCATCGAATCGATCAGGCGCGTGCAGGAGCGATGGACATACAGGCGCGAACCGCCGCTCGCCGGTCGCAGGCGGGCCCGGATTAGCTTGAGCCCCTCGTGCAGCCCCAGATTCCGGTCCTTCACCACAAGGCCCGCCCGGCGCATCGCCTGCACATCGCTGATCCCCGTCTGCAGCCCGCGCTGACGCCCCGCCGGGTCCACGCCGATCCAGCCCGGCGCCGGATCATGGCCCTTGATCACACGCACGTGCTCGTCCAGGGCCGTGTCGCTCTGCGCGTGCTCGCCGACCACCCACAGCACCCCGCCCGGGTCGACGTGCGCGAAGAGCACCACCGTCGGCGAGCGGATACCGAAGTCCATCCCCGCAACACACGCACCCCGGCGGGCCGAATCGGGGACCGCGTCCACAACGTGCACACGCTCATCAAACTCGGGCAGCACGCAATCGCTCCGCTGCGGGCGCAGGCACAGCATCTCCGCCTTCCACGTCGCATCGCCGACACGCTGCTTGAGCCCGATCGCGTCATCGATCCCGATGTGCCCCGCCACCTCGCCCGGGCTGCGCGGGCGACGCCGGCGCCGCTTGGCCATCCCCGCGCACTCGGCCACCAGCGGGCACGCGCCATCGTCCGAAACACAGGCGTGATCGTCATCGCACGCGTCGAGCACGTCCACCACACCCCACTTGAACACGCGCCGCGGCGTGCCCCCGCCGGCGCTCGCATCGATCAGCTCGTGCATCAGCCCGTAGGGCACGTGCATCGTCGAGAAGCACTCGATGCTCCCGCGCACACGCCCCGCGCCGCTGCGCATCTCGCGTGTCGTCAGCTGGGCCGCTTCCCACACCTCCCGATCAAACAGCTCAAGCTCATCGCACCGCAGCTTCTGAACCCGCGTGCCACGCACCGATGTCTGCGATTGCGCCAGCAGCTCCGCCGCGGACCCGTTGCTCAGGCGGATGCGCCGCTCCGTGATCCGGCCCTCAACAAGCTCGTTGAGCGGCTCAACCGAGAACAGCTGGCGCAGGTGCGTGTGCATCCGCTTGCTCTGCTCCAGCGACCCACCCAGGATCCGGATCTCGATCCCGGGCTTGAACACCATGTCCAGCAGCGTCGCGACCGCCGCGTAATATGTCTTCCCCCCGCCCCGGTTCGCCCACACCACGCAGTCGCGCGGCAACCGGTCCTCGAAGAACGCGTGGCACAGATACTCGAACGGCGCACTGTGCCCGTCCACGATCGCCTCACGCACCACCCGGATCGACAGATGCCGCAGCAGCCAGTCGTGCAGCTGGTCCGAGGTCTGCGGCTTCTCACTCCAAGGGGTCATCGCCTGCTCGCTCATCACGGGCACACCCCCTCTCCCGCCTCGATCTCCGAGAGTGCGATCAGCAGCGCACGAGCCCGGTCATCGCTCAGCTGCCCAAGGATGCGAAGGATCCGCGCCCGCTGCGCACGCGTGACATAAAACGTCAGCGCGCTCGCCAGATGACCCGTTCCCCGCTCATGCCGCGGCTGCGGCAACGCCTCATGTGTCGTGTTCCTCATCTCCCCAATCGCCTTTCGTATACGCGTAAGCGCGGGGGCGTGAGCACAAACGACACGCGGCGGTGGGGGTGAGCCGCTGAACTTCTTCTAGATTGTGATTCCCGGCGGGCAGCAGCTTCCGCCGCTTGCCCCACGTCGTGAGCTCCCGCTCCAGCAGCGAGCCCGTTCGCAAACGGGTCCGCGCGAGCTGGGCAGGCGCGATGCCCATGTGCCCGAGCGCATCGAGCAGGCGTGTATCGGTCAGGTCGGGCGGCAGGTCGTAGCCGGCCATGCCCGCCCGCTCGAAGAACGGGCACACGCAGCCCATCGCGGCTCGCGCCTCCGTCCCGCGCGTGAGCGGATTGCGCAGGTACGACCGCACCAACGCCGTCGCCACGCCCATCCCCCGGCTCCTCGGGTCGACGATCACCCGCGAGATCGTCCGCAGGTGCGTGTTGAGTCGGCGCGCATCGCGGCGCTTGTCGCCCGTCGAGAAGAACCCCGCCCAGGCCCGATCACGCCACGCGCCGTTGAGCGTGGGCATCGAAACGCACAGCACGCCCGCGAGCAGCTCGCCCGCCGGATCAATATGACGCGGCACCTCACGCACGCACCTGAGCACCCGAACAACCGAAGCCGGCGCGCCGTTCCGGTAGTGCAGGTGCGACAGCCGCCTGTAGTCATCCATGCTGCCCTGCTCGACGTGGACGCGCTGCACGCTCGACTCGCGTGGCGCGCGCACCATGCCGGTTGCTGCATCAAACACCACGTCCGGCGCGAGGCACGCCTCAAGATCCTCGTGCGCACTCGACGCGACAAACGCCACACGCTCCCGGCGCGCCCACCGGCGGACGGTCCGCGCGAGCGCGTACGCCGTCACGCGATCGAGCGTTGACGCGAACTCGTCCGCGAGCACCACACTCCCGGGCTCGGCCCGGGCCATCGCGATCGCCAATCGCACGCGTGCCCCTTCGCCTTCCGACAACGCGCCCGCGGCCCGCGCCCAGAGCGTGGGCTCTGCGAGCCCCGCCAGCGCCAGCACCCCGCTCCGCCGGCGCGGATCGCCACCCACGCAGTCGAATACGGCTCGGCCGGACTCCGCCTCTGAGAACCGCTCCGCCACACGAACCACGCCCCGCCCCTCCAGCGAGCACGCCAGCGCTCCCAGGATCGTCGACTTGCCGGCCCCCGACGCGCCCGCGAGCAGCACCACCCGTCCCGATCGGATCTCGCGCACGAGCGTACCCGGCACCCGCGCCGGCGCACGTTCGCGCGCCGCGGTTGGCAGCACCCCGAACCCCACGCACGCGTGCACCAGCTCGTCCGAAACACCGCGCGGCGCTCCCACACGCCGGATCGAAACGCGCGAAACCCGGTCCGAACGCTTCATGCCCGCACCCCCTCCGCGTTCTGCCACGCCCTTGATATCCGCGCGGGCTCCCGGTCCGCCTGCGCCATGATCTCGATCGCGTCGCGGTACTTGCGCACCACATGCAGCGAAATCCCGAGCGTGACGGAAACCTCACGCATCGAGTGCCCCTCGACAAACAACGCCTCGGCGACGGCCCGCCGCTGCGCCGACCACGAGTTGCGGTGCGAGACCACGTACGCGCAGCGCGGGTCACGCAGACGCGAGACGATGTGCTTGATCCGCCGACGAACACACCGCGGGTCGATCCGCAGCATCGACCCGATCTCCGCCGCGTTCATCCCGCGATCGAAGTACCCCAACGCGATGTCCCGGTCACGCCCCGCGAGCCAGCCGGCCCGCCGAACAATCTGCTCGCACAGCTGCTGGTTTTGCTTGCGACGCAGGTCCAACGACTCGTCCACGTTCTCTATGTGCCTTCTTCGGACCATGTTCCGCTCCGCTTCGTTCACTTTTTGGTTGATTTTCGGGAGTATACACCATCCGGAGTACATTTGTTAGGGTATAGTCTGGTATGTCACCAAAACAGCGCACAGATCGTGAGATAGCGGCGGGATCATCCCCGCCCGCCCCGGTTTTCGCCGATCAGCTCCGCGAGCTCCGCCGACGCAGCGGGCTCTCGCTCGCCGAGCTCGCCGAACGGGTGGGGTGCACATCCTCGTACCTCTCCGCCATCGAGTGCGCCAAAAAGCGCCACCCCGCCGACGAGCTCATCCGCCGCATCGAGACCGCCCTGGGCTGCGCACCCGGAGACCTGCTCACGCTCGCGCACTGGGAGCAGACCCCCGGCCCGATCCGCGCGGACTACCAGGTCATGCACGATCAGGATCAGAACGCCAAGCAGCTCGCACGTCTCCTCAGCCGCAGCGCTCAGCAGGGCCGCTCGCTCGACGACCTCTACGCCAGCGGCGAGCTGCGCCGCGCCATCGACCGTGTCGATCCGCCATCCACGCCCGAATCGCACGAAGCGGGCGATGCGCGCAGCGTCCGCCTCGCCAACCAGGTCCCGCTCATCAATAAGGTCACCGCGGGCTACCCCGCCGGCTTCACCGATCTCGACTACCCCGCCCGCGTCGCCGACGAGTACATCCGCACGCCCGACCTGAGCGACCCCGACGCCTTCGCCGCACGGGTCGTGGGCGACTCCATGCAGCCAAACTACCGCGAAGGCGACATCGTGGTCTTCTCGCCCGCCAAGGCGATCGAGTCCGGCTCAGACTGCTTCGTTCGCTTCGAGCGCGACGCGGAGAGCACCTTCAAACGCGTGTACTTCGAGACCGGCGAGCAAGGCGACGAGCTGATCCGCATCCAGCCGATCAACAACGCCTACGCACCCAAGACCGTGCCGCGCGAAGAGATCGCGGGGCTCTACGCCGGCGTCTCCGTCATCCGCGCCATCGGCTGATCCGGGTGCCGGAGGGTGCCATGCGTACAACGCGACGCGGTCGCGGCTTACGTAGGTACGCGCCCCACGCCCGAACCCGAAGCGATCACCAGCACCCCCAGCAGCACGATCACGACCCCGATCACCTTTCGCACCGTCAGCGCCTCGCCCAGGAACACCGCCCCCAGCACCACCGCCGCCGCCGGCGCAATCGTGAACGCGACCGGCTTCATCTTCGAGACCTCACCCAACGAGATCGAGATATAAAATGCAATCATCGCCATCGCGCCCGCCACCACGCCAGAGCCGCCCAGCAGCAGCAGCCACTGCTTGATCGTCAACGCGTCCTCGCCACGCAGCGAGAGCCCCTTGCCCGCGCCATCGGGCGCGAGCCGACGCGCGATCAGATACGCGCCCCAGATGATCGGCAACGCGATCGTGGTCCGCAACGCGACGGCGAAGAACGGCCCGACCTTGTGCGTGTGCAGGACCGCCTTGGCGCAGACCTCCCCGATCCCCCAGCACAACCCCGCGACCACAGCGAATATCAGCGCTTGCATGGGGGGATCCTACGCTTGCTATGATTCAACCATGAGCACGACGTCACAGGACGCACACACCATCCAGGCCGAGCTGAGCACCTACGCCACGCTCGCGCAGGCGATCGCGTCCGACCCGGACAACGCCGAGAAGATCGCATCGCTCGCCCGGACCTGCGCCGACGCCGTCCGCTCCGGCGGCAAGCTGCTCGCCGTCGGCAACGGCGGCTCGTGTGCCGATGCCGTCCACTTCTGCGAGGAGCTCACCGGGCGATACCGCGACGACCGCCCACCGATCCCCGCGATCGCGTGCGCCGACGCCGGGCACATCACCTGCGTCGGCAACGACTACGGCTTCGAGCACATCTTCTCCCGATGGGTCGACGGGCTCGGGCAAGAGGGCGACGTCCTCATCGCGCTCTCGACCAGCGGCAACAGCGCCAACATCACCCGCGCGGTCGAGGTCGCGACCGATCGGGGGATGCACGTCGTTACCCTGCTGGGCAAGGGCGGCGGCGCACTCGCCGGACGCGCCGACACCCAGTGGGTCGTCCCCGGCGAGACCAGCGACCGCATCCAGGAACTCCACATGCTCATCCTCCACGCCCTCGTCGGCGCGATCGAACGGGCGCTGCACGCATCATGACCCAAGACCACGAAACACAAGGCGAACCCACCATCATCGGATGGCGGGAGAAGATCGACCTGCCCGAGTGGGGGCTCAAACGAGTCCGCGCCAAAACCGATACCGGCGCACGCACGAGCGCCATCGACGTCGCCGACATCGAGGAGCTCGAAGACGACGAGATCCGCTTCCGCGTCGTCTACCACCACGACCCCGAAAAGATCACCCGCTGGATCCACGCGCGAACCGTGCGCAAGAGCACCGTCAAGCCCAGCCACGGCGAGCCGCAGCAACGCTACGTCTGCGAGACGCTCGTGCGAATCGGCAAGGTCCAGCGCCGCATCGAGATCTCGCTCGTCAGCCGCAAGGGCATGCTCTGCCGCATGCTCCTCGGACGCACCGCCCTCGACGGGCTGCTCGTCGACGCCTCACGCATGTACGTGCTCACCGACTCGAAACGAAAGCCCAGGGTCATCGACCCGGTGCTCGAACACCCCAGCGAAGGAGCGGAAGCATGAAGCTCGGGATCCTCTCGACATCACCCCGCAACTACAGCACCAGCCGCCTCCGAAAGGCGGCCGAGGACCGCGGCCACAAGGTCAAGGTCCTCAACACCCTCCGCTTCTCCATCGAGCTCGAGGAGGGCGAGCCGGACCTGCACTTCCGCTCAAAGCAGCTCAGCGAGTACGACGCCGTCCTCCCCCGCATCGGCGCGTCCATCACCTACTTCGGCACCGCCGTCGTCCGTCAGTTCGAGCAGATGGACGTCTACACACCGAACACCGCCGCCGGCATCAGCAACTCGCGCGACAAGCTCCGATCGCTCCAGATCCTCAGCCGACACGACATCGGCATCCCGCACACCACCTTCGTCCGCGACCGCGCGGACGTGCTCCCTGCCATCGAGCGCATCGGCGGCGCGCCCGTCATCATCAAAATCCTCGAGGGCACCCAGGGCGTCGGCGTCATCCTCGCGGACTCCACCAAGGTCGCCGAGGCCATCATCGAGACCCTCCAGACCGCCAAGCAGAACGTGCTCATCCAGCAGTTCATCAAGGAGAGCAAGGGCACCGACATCCGCGCGTTCGTCGTCGGCGACCAGGTCATCGCCGCCATGCGCCGACGCGCCACCGGCGACGAGTTCCGCTCAAACGTACACCGCGGCGGCACCACCGAAGCCGTCACCCTCGACGAGCACACCGCCCAGATCGCCGTCCGAGCCGCGCAGATCATGGGCCTCCGCGTCGCCGGCGTCGACATCCTCGAGTCCGACAACGGCCCGCTCATCATGGAAGTCAACTCCTCGCCCGGGCTCGAGGGCATCGAGAACGCCACGAAGCTCGACATCGCCGGCTCGATCGTCGACTACATCGCCCAGCAGGTCAACTTCCCCGAGATCGACCTCCGCCAACGCCTCACCGTCTCCAAGGGCTTCGGCGTGGCCGACATCGTCATCCCGGAGGGCTCCGAGCTCGTCGGCAAGCCCATCAGCAAGTCGCTCTGGGACCGCGACCTCACCGTCCTCAACCTCCACCGCGGCACCACCATCATCTCCAACCCCAAGAGCACACGCGTCCTCGAGGCCGGCGATAAGGTCCTCTGCTACGGACGCCTCGACAACATGCGCGACCTCGCGGAGAAGAAACCCAAACGCAAACGACGCATCAAGCCGAAGAAACTAACGGACGTCGGGGGTTTGGAGCAGGGCTGATCGATGAGCGAGCACACCGCCAAAGACAACGCGCACGCCCACAAGCCACGCGCACCATGGTTCGCCGACGCCACACCCCCCGGGCAGCGCGAGTGGCACGACCTCGTCATCTCCGAGAGCGTCGCGGGACGCGACATCTCCATCCCCGTATACGTCTGGAAGGGCAAGGAGCCCGGGCCCGTCGTCAGCGTCACCGCCGCCGTCCACGGCGACGAGATCAACGGCACCGGCACCATCCGATCCATCATCACCGACCCGCCCTTCCAGCTCCTCCGCGGCACCCTCGTCATGGTCCCCGTCGTCAACCTCCTCGGCTTCGAGCGCCACTCACGCTACCTGCCCGACCGCCGAGACCTCAACCGCTCGTTCCCGGGGTCCTCGGGCGGCTCGCTCGCGTCTCGCCTGGCGCACTCCTTCTTTACCAAGCTCACCAAGCACTGCGACTACGGCATCGACCTGCACACCGCCGCCGTCCGCCGCACCAACTTCCCCAACGTCCGCGCAGACCTGAGCATCCCCGACCTCCGCGCCTTCGCCCGCGCCTTCGGCACCGAGCTGATCATCGACGGGGGCGGGCCCAAGGGCTCGCTCCGAAGAGCCGCCACAAAGGCCGGCTGCCTCACCATGATCCTCGAGGCCGGAGAGGTCTGGAAGGTCGAGTCCGCCGTCGTCGAGTACGCGGTCAGAGGCATCGCCAACTGCCTGCGACACCTCAGGATGGTCGAGGGCAAACCCACACGCCCCGCCTACCGACTCGAGACCGACGCCTCCAAATGGGTCCGCGCCACCGCCGGCGGGTTCCTCGAGTTCCACGTCGCGCCCGGCGAGATCGTCCACGAGGACGAAGCCATCGCCACAAGCTGGGACCTGGGCGGCGCCGAGGTCGAGACCATCCGCGCCCCATGCGACGGCATCGTCCTGGGCATGACCACCATCCCCAGCGTCGCCCCCGGAGACCCCGTCGTCCACCTTACCTACCCCAAGAAGGGCTCGATCTCACGCATCGAACGCGTCATGGACAAGCTCGACGACGACTCCCTCCACGAACGCACCAAGGAAGACCTCTCCCGCAGCTTCGTCGTCACCGAGCACGACGACGAGGATGACTGAGCGCACAAAAAACCCGCGGTCATCGCGGGCCATTGTTGTTCATTTGGGTGAGTTTGCTCAGCCCTCGCCCTCATCAACGTACTCCCACACCGTCACCGGCAGCTGGCGGATGCCCCATTGCAGGGCCATCTCGTGCGTCGGGTACAGCAGGTCCAGGCGGTTGCCCTTGATCGCCCCGCCGCAGTCCATGATCGGCACGATCTCACTCCCGGCGTACCCGGGCACGGAGATCAGCGAGCGGTAGGGGAGGACCCGCGGGTCCGCAGCCACGAGGTTCATGCCGTTGGTCCACACCGAGTACATGATCGCCGTCTTGTTGTCCGCGTACTTGCCGCACGAGCGCGCGTCGGGCGAGTAGCCGGTCACCGTCATGTAGATCACGCGGGTGGGACGCACCTTGCGACCATCGAACCAGCGCACCGACAGGTCGGTGGGCTCGATCTCCGCGGGCTCCGCCGTCAGCTCGATGGCGCGGGCGATCGCTTCCTCGTCGATCGGGTTGCTTGGCAGCTCGGGCGTCGCCTCAACGGGCTGGGCCGCGGGCGTGATCGTCGCCGACGTCGCAGAGTTGTACTGCGCCAGCGCCGGCAGCGAGCCCTGCTCCTTGGCAAAGATCGCGCTCGTCACCACAACCGTCAACGCGCACATCCACAGCATCATCTCGCCAGCAACGACGCGACCCGACCGGATGTGCTTTCTGTTCTTTGATTGAGTCTTCACGGATCGAGCCCTTGTTCGTGTCTTCGTTGTGGTTCGGATGATCGATGCCCGTCTTTCGATGGGTGATGATCAACGGCTCCGTCCGAAGCGCACCAACCGGGGACAGTCCCGCCTGGCTCGCAGTGGCAATCCATGCCTCTGGGTCTCAAGTGTAGCCCAGGCAAGGTGATGGGACAGCCGATCACACACCCGCAGCACTATCGGGCCAATCCCGACCCGGCTGAACCGATACACCCCATCCAAACCCACCCCAAACACGTCTCATAACCAACCCGCACCGGCGTGTGCCGCCCACCCCCTCGGTCCGGGGGTTGCCGCCATGCCCATTGACGCCGCGCTCCAGCCCTGTACACTGGGTCGATGATGATCCGATATCTGCTCCCGCTCGTGTATGGGCTCAGCGTCGTGCTGACCCATGCCTCACCAGCCGACCCCGCCACAGAATCAGCCCGTGCACAGATCATCGAGGCCTACAAAGACATCACCAGCACCTACTACGAGGCCAGCTCGGCCGAGCACGACCGCGTCGATCGGTTCGCCGTCCGCTCCGACGGCGTCTGCTCCCGCCGGACCCACATTCTCCAAACCCTCATCCAAAGCCACCGCTTCGATCCAGACGACGCCCTCGCCGATTGGCTCGATGTGGCGGTCGACTACGTCTTTTTCAACGGCAAGGACACCATGATCGGCCCGTACGCGGCCTCGCTGGACACCTACGTCGTGAACGAGCGTGACGCATACCCCAAGCCCTGGGGCGCCAACCCCATGCACCCCTGCCCTTGGCCCATGGTCGCGGGCTGGGCCCAGACGGGCGAACTCACACCCACCGATTCGGGCACCTGGGTCCTCAAAGCCCCCGATCGCCACCTCTGGATCGCCTTCGACGAGCACCATCGCATCGTCTGGGTCGAGCACAAGTACGAAGCCGACGATCCCGACTTCACCCGCTGGACCTACTCCGGCTACGACAACGATGCCCAGTTCTACCCAAAGTCTCAGCGATGGGAGATCAAGATCTACGACCAGCACGGCGAGCTCACATACGAGTTGTCACACGAGGCAACCCTGAAGTTCGATCCCAACCTCGCGGAGGACGCCCTGCCCTTTAAGCGCCCAGATGGCTCGGTCAACCTCATCTCACCCAACGAGGCCATGGCCAAACGCACCGCCCGCGAGAGTGGCCGCACCCTGCAGGCCGTCCTCAACGACCCGTCCTGCGGCCCACTGGAGCTGGGATTCAAGCGATACGACCGCGATACCGGCGATGTCATCAGCCCGGACGGCAAGGTCCTCTACAACCTCAAACAGATCCGGGCTGAGACCGAGCAGGCGATCGAGCCCCAGAACTGAGCAACCCGCGTGACCAAGGCCGCGTATAGGATGACTCCACCGCCGCCCACACAGAGGGGCGTCGGTGTGCTATCCTTGTGACGCGCATCACGTTGCAGTGGTGCGTCAAGCCCCGGTGGGCGGGGCGGGATGACTCTTTTTCGATCAATACGGGCGATCCGCCCGCTGAACATGCCCGCTCGGGTGTGAACGCGTTGGAGAAGCAACGACATGGCCAAGATGTTCTACACGCTCGAGGAAGCCGCCTCAAAGCTCGGCATGAGCACCAGCGACGTCCAGTCGCTCGCAGAATCCGGACAGCTCCAGGAGTTCCGCGACCGCGATAAGCTCATGTTCAAGGTCGAGCAGGTCGACCTGCTCGCCGGCGACGAGGACGCCGGCGACGAGGAGATCACCCTCGCCGACACCGGCACAGGCATCGAGCCCATCTCCCTGAGCTCCTCGGGCAGCGCCAGCTCCATCTCCCTCGAAAGCTCGGGCGAGGGCACAGGCATCTCCATCTTCGAGCCAGAAGACGGCGACACCGCGGACGCAAACGCAGACACGCTCGTCTCCGGCGGCGGCCTCGGCGGCTCCGGCTTCAACATGGACGCCGGCGCATCGGGCTCGGGCCTCGCCCAGCTCGCCTTCGAACCAGACGACACATCGCTCGGCGGCAACCTCCTCGACGACCTCGCAGGCGACTCCCAAGCCGGCGGCACGTTCACCGGCGGCACCGGGCTCGGTGACACCGCCATGAGCGGCTCCGTCTCCGGCGCACTCTTCGAGGGCTCGGGCGAAACCGAATCCGAGTTCACCCCCGCAGCACCCGCAGCCATCCCCATGGCCGGCGGCGAGGCATACGACGGCGCCGCCTCCGGGCTCTTCGGCGGCATGGCGCTCGGAATGATCCTCATGCTCATGGCCGCACTCGCCGTCATGGTCCTCGGCATGACCGGCGGCTCGCAGTCCATGCTCGCAAGCGTCGATCAGAGCATGCTCTACATCATCGCGGGCGGCGGCCTCGGCCTCGTCCTGATCTTCGGCGGCATCGGATGGGCCATCCTCCGACGCAGCTGAACGACCAGCGACCCAGCCAACCACTCAACAAGCAAAGCACCCGCCATCCGGCGGGTGTTTTTTTCATCAGCGCGTCTTATGAGCTCGTCCGGAGCCGAACACCCTGCGGCTGATAGCGCCCCCCGCCGACACGCAGCGACGCGAACATCGGCGTCCGCGCGTACAGCAGCTCCGGGCGATCGAGCTCGCTGGAGATAAACGCATAAATCGTCGGCGAATGCACATGCACACACCCGCCCGAACTGCGGATCTCGGGCACCGACGCGCCCGCGTGACCCATCGGCGCCACAGCAACGCTCGCACCCGAGCTAGGGTCGATCAGCTCCCAGCGCTCATCTCCGCCGACGTCACCCTGATACCGCAGCGTCAGCAGCGCCGAGCCGCCCGCCGGCGCACGCTCGCCCAACGCCCGGCGCGACACGCCCCACTCGATCTCCACCCGCCGCAGCGAGGGAGCGCTGCGCACCCGCAGTGCGCCGGTCTGCCGTGTGGGCTGCGCGCTCATGCATCACCGCCCTTCTTCGTCCGCCCGCTCGTGTGCGACTTCTTCCGCCCCACGGGCGCCTTGGCGAGCAGCCTGGCCGCCGTCTGCAGCCCCGCGCCACGCGGGCCCGCGAACTTGTGCGCCAGCGTTGTGATCAGCCCGAAGCCATCGCGGATCTCATCGAGACGCTTGTGCAGGTCCCGCACCTCCTCCTGCGACTGCCCCTCCACACGCGGCGCCAGCTCGCCGATCTCATCGAGCGCATCGAGCAGCGGGTCCACCTCACGCTTGATCCGCTCTCGCGCGATCGCACGCAGCATCGACCACACGTCCTGCTCCGCCTGGAAATACTCCTTGCGATCGCCCGGGTGACGCACCTTCTCGATCACGCCCCACTCCAGCAGCGACCGCACCGACATCGACACATTGCCCCGAGATACCCCCAGTCGCTCCATGATCTCGTCGGTGCACATCGGCTGGCCCGTGATGTACAGCAGCGCATGGACCTCGGCCATCGTGCGGCTTATCCCCCACACCGAGCCCATCCGACCCCACGACGCGATAAAGCGGTCCTGCGCTTCAAGCAGCTGCGCCCGCGCCTGGGCCGCGTTCCGGGGTGTGTTGCTCGAGGAAGCCATACACAAGTATCCCACGCCGCTGCGGGCTTGTCGAGCGATTTTCAATGAAATCTGAAAATCAAAAAACTACGCCAGCCCAACCTCGACGCACCCCGCAGCCCCCAGCACGATCGAGACCACCCCGTTGAGGGTAAAGAACGCCATCGGGATCCCCGCCCTGCCACGCCGGATCAGCAACGCGTGCTCCCAGATCAGCAGCGCCGCGGTCACCCCGATCGCCGCCGCGAACAGCACCCCGAGCATGTCGTTGGTCCGCAGTGCCATCAGCAAGCACACAACCGCACCGACGTGCAGCACCCTCGAGATCCACAGCGCCCCACGCCAGCCGAACTTCGCCGGCATCGAGCGCAGCCCGACCGAGCGGTCATAGTCCAGGTCTTGCAGCGCATAGATCACATCGAACCCCGCCACCCAGCACAGCACCATCCCCGCGATCCACATCACGCTCGTCGTCTGCTCCAGCATCTGCGGATTCACCGCCACCGCCGCCGCGATCGGCGACGCCGCCAACGCGCCACCCAGGAACACATGACACAGCCACGTAAACCGCTTCGTCAGCGAATAAAACGCGATCCACAGCAGCACCGGCACCGCGTGCACGCTCGGCCACCAGTTCCCGAAGATGAACCCGAACAGCGAGCACGCCACAACAAACCCCGCCGCGTTCAGCCCCAGCAGCAGGTACCCATCCCGCATGCTCAGCGCACCCGAAGCAAACGCCCGGCTCGCCGTGCGCGGGTTCTTCGCATCGATCCGCGCATCCGCCACCCGGTTAAACAGCATCGCCCAGTTGCGTGCAAACACCATGCACACCACCACCAGCGCGAGCATCCCGCCCAGCGTCCCCCACTCGATCCGCCCCCCCGACCGCGGCGCCACAAGGAACGCCCCCAGGATCGCGAACGGCAACGCAAACACCGAGTGCGCGAGCTTGATATCACCCATCGCGATCAGGAGCTTGTGCCACGGAAGCACAGTCGCTGAGCTGGAAACTTTCGATTCACACACGACCTAAACACTAGGCCGATACACCCATTCAGGGACACCCACCCGCTAACGTGCTCAAAAACGCCGAAACATCGAAGAAATCAAGGCGACCATCACGGTCAGAAGCTTGCGTATCGCGGAGCGATTTCCGGGCTGGCCTGCGGCCGTATGGCCCATGACAACAGGGTCATTCGGGATCGGGTGTGCGTGTCTCGACCGTATCCGTGGTCTGCACATGCTCAGAAGCAATAAACCCCGAAGCTCGCAGCACACTCAAGCCCTGGATCGCCAGGATCCAGATCAGCAGCACCATAGCGCTGGCGTACATGATGAAGCACATCAGCGCCGAGATCGGGTTCTCCCGAGATCGCAGCAGGTACTCAGCGGTTGCGCCCTCCTCGATCGCAATCCGCGCCCGCTCTGGGGCGGGGAGATAGCCCTCGGGGTAGCGGGGCGTTTTTGACTTCTCTGGTTGCGTTCTTTCGCTTGCTTCACCTGAATCCAGATCTTGTGTTTCCGAGTCCTCAGAATCAGGCTCGGGGGGAGGCAGCTCAAGATCCGTGAACCACTCGATGTGCTCCTTTGGCGGGATCCAGATCGTCTCTTCGTGGTGCTGCACAAAGTTCGCGTGTCGCTCAGGGAGCTGCTTGGCGATCGCTCGCAATGATTCGCATGCCCGCCGCAGCCCATCATCCCGGTCTGGGGCCTCGTCGTCGTACCGGGTGTGCATCCACTCAACAAAGTCCTCTTCGCTGTGCTGCTTGATGCGATCGGGCGCGCGCATCTGGTATATGAACCTCCCCCCCGTGACCAGTGCCGCCGCGAAGAAGGTGATCGCGAGAGACAGGGGCAGGTCCTGACTATCAATCGTCATGCGTCCGAACCGGTCGGACCAGGCACCAATGGATCGCTCCACACCGCTCACAAGCTCACCAACCCGCTCGTGGCCCTCAAGCCCCGCGGCAGCGTCCCGGAGCGATTCGGATGCATCTACAAACCGCCGCGACGCGTCCTCAACCGATTCGTTGTACCCCACGATCCCGGCCCGGATCGCGGGCCACGCGCTGGCGATCGGAGGTACCAAGATCAACGCCAGCACCGAAATGCGAGACAGAATGCTGAACTCGCTGATCGCCCGCACACTGGTCCAGGGGACACGCTGCGTTTTGAGGCCCCTACACAGAGCCCCAGCCCATGCGAGCACCCGATCCCGAAGACGGGGAATTTGGGTCGTATTTGCTGCCGGGTACACAGATTCGAGAATAATCGCACGAGCATCGATATGGCGGGCATCGCCGGTAACGCCGGCATGCGCATTGATGATCGCTTCGGCAAAGTGGGCACCTGTCAAAAACACCGTGCCTCCAAACCCTGCGTCCCCTCTGAAGCGTGCGCCTCCGAACCACGCGCCCCCGCCGAAGCGTGCGCCTCCGAACCCCGCTCCCCTGGCGAAGCGTGCGCCTCCGAACCCCGCGTCCCCGCCGAAGCGTGCGCCTCCGAACCACGCGCCCCCGCCGAAGCGTGCGTCGCCGAACCACGCGACCCCGTCGAAGCGCGCGCCACTGAACCCCGCGCCCCCGCCGAAGCGTGCGTCATCGAACCACGCGCCCCCCGCGAAGCGTGCGTTCTCGAACCACGCGTCCCCCGCGAAGCGTGCGTTCTCGAACCACGCGTCCCCCGCGAAGCGTGCGTTCTCGAACCACGCGAACCCGGCAAAGCGAGACCGGCACATGAGTGTACAGGTGATGTCAAGCCCCGATAAATCGGCGGTCGCGATCAGGCAGCCGCGGAGGGCGACCCGGGTGGCTCCACGACCATCACCGATTTTCTTCCCGTTCTGATCGAAGACCCCCTCGCCGCTGATGAAATCGTTCTTGACGGGCTCACCGCTGCGGTGCAGCACCGCGTCGGGGTGCGCCTGCACCGCCTCAATCAGGGCCCGCAGGTCCTCGATGATGCAGAACTC
>JAEPOJ010000069.1 GCA_017642965.1 Phycisphaerales bacterium | reverse complement strand
GTGCTGGGCGTCGCGGGGGCCTGGCTGCTCCTCTGTCGCCCGTTCAAGCGCCTGACGGATCGCTACGAGTCCATCACCGTCCCGGACTACCTCGAGGATCGCTTCCGGGACCGCTCGCATCTGCTGCGAATCATCAGCGCGCTCGCGCTCGTGGTCTTCGTGACGATCTACGTGAGCGCCCAGATCGACGCGACGGGCAAGGCGTTCGAGAGCTTCCTCGGCTGGGACTACTACGTCGGCATCGCGGTCGGCTTCGCGGTCGTGCTCGTCTACATCGTCGCGGGCGGCTTCCTCGCCGTCGCGTGGTCGGACGTCTTCCAGGGCTCGCTGATGTTCCTCGGGCTGGTCGGCCTCCCGCTCGTCGGGCTCGTCTCGATCGGCGGGTTCGCGCCCATGGCCGACGCGCTCGCGGCGATCGATCCCGGGCTCCTCTCGCTCGCGGGCCCGGGCGGGTGGTCGGTCGAAGCGGTCGTCAGCATCATCAGCCTCTCGCTCATCGGGCTCGGCTTCCTCGGCTCCCCGCAGATCTTCGTGCGCTTCATCGCGCTGAAGGACGAGGGCGAGATCCGCAAGGG
>JAEPOJ010000068.1 GCA_017642965.1 Phycisphaerales bacterium | reverse complement strand
AGTCCGCGTCGAACGCGTCGTCGAGGCCGTCGCCGTCGGTGTCCACGCCGCTCGGCGTCGTGTCGGCCACTCCGTCGAAGTCGGCGTCGTGCCCTTCGATGGCGTCGTCGATGCCGTCGCCGTCCGCGTCGCTCGAGAGGTAGTCGGGGGTGCCGTCCATGTCCGAGTCCACGCAGCTCGCGGGCATCGGGCACTCGACGCCGTCGGTGATGCCGTCCCCGTCGCTGTCGAGGTCACGCCAGTCGGCGGGGCCCTCTCCGTCGCGGTTCGGGAGCGGCGCGATGGCGCCGATGACGCCGCCGCAGTCCGCCGCGTCCACGCAGTCGACGTCGAACGCGTCGTCGATGCCGTCGCCGTCCGTGTCCGCGCCCACCGGGGTGATGTCCGGCGTGCCGTCCGCGTCGGCGTCGGTGCCCTCGGTCGCGTCGACGATGCCGTCGCCGTCCGCGTCGAGGTCCTGGTAGTCCGGCGTCATGTCGCCGTCGGTGTCCGGGGTGGGCAAGGCGCCCGCGCCGGGCAGCGCGACCGCGTTGCCGACGCCGTCGCCGTCGGTCGCGCCGTCCGGCACGCCGGCGCCGTCGTGGGCG
>JAEPOJ010000067.1 GCA_017642965.1 Phycisphaerales bacterium | reverse complement strand
CGGAGGGGCACTTTCTCCCCCCTCTTCCCCATTGCTGCCGAAGGTCCGCCTCTGGTGGATTGCCCATTTCCTATTGCCGAGATTCCCATGAATCAGGACCAACTCCGACAAGCACTCAACGAACTCAACGGCGAGCGCAACGCGCACTTCGCCCTCACCGGCATGCACGAGTCGGCATCAATCCTGACCATCACATCAGCCATGCTCATCCCCGAAGAGACAGACAAACTCGTCAAAGTCACCGACGGCAAGAGCGTGTACATCATCGAAGCCGAACGCATCGCATACATCCGCATCGGCTTGTAAACAGAGTCTTCAGTGGGACGGGCTTCCAGCCCGTCGTCCCACCAACCGGCCCCATCCAACACCGGGGCCGGCGAACAACCAACCAACCCGGGCGGCAGGCCCCATTGCCTATTGCCCATTGCCTATTGCCTAGGAGAATCCCATGGCCGCAAAACAAATCGCATTCAACACCGACGCACGCGAGCGCATCCTCAAGGGTGTCCAGAAGCTCGCCAACGCCGTCAAGGTCACCCTCGGCCCCTCCGGCCGCGTCGTCATCCTCGAAAAATCCTTCGGCGCAC
>JAEPOJ010000066.1 GCA_017642965.1 Phycisphaerales bacterium | reverse complement strand
CTCGTTCCTGTGGGTGGTCGACCCGCCCCTCTTCGAGCGCGGTGACAACGGCGGCTGGGTCGCGGCCCACCACCCCTTCACGCGGCCGCACGACGAGTGCCTGGACCTGATCGGCACGGACCCCGGCAAGGTTCTTTGCTATCGATACGACCTCGTGCTCAACGGCGTCGAGATCGCGGGCGGCTCGATCCGTCTCCACGACTCCGAGGTGCAGAAGAAGGTGTTCAGCGCGATCGGGCTGAGCGACGAGGAGGCGAAGGAGAAGTTCTCGTTCCTCCTCGAGGCGCTCCGCTTCGGCGCCCCGCCCCACGGCGGCATCGCCTTCGGCCTGGACCGCCTCATCATGCTCATGGCCGAGACGCAGTCGCTCCGGGACGTGCTCGCGTTCCCGAAGACCGCGAGCGGCAACGACCTGATGACCGGCGCGCCCGGACCCGTGGACGACGCGCAGCTCGCCGAGCTGAAGGTCGCCTCGACGGCGAAGAAGGACTGATCAGCGCTCGCGCAGCCGCTCGACCACTCGGGCGAGCTGCGCGAGCTGGCGGCCCGCGCGGCCGGGGGCCCAGACGTCGAGGGGAGGGTCGCCGAGGCGGCGCATGACGTCGTCGAG
>JAEPOJ010000065.1 GCA_017642965.1 Phycisphaerales bacterium | reverse complement strand
GGCTCGTCTGGTTCAGCGCGTCTTCGTAGGCCTCCATGTAGGAGTCCCAGTGACCGCGCTCCGAGATGTCGCCCGGGTTGAACTTCCAGTTCGACTCCGGCTCGTCGATGCGGTCGAGGAAGCGGCTGCGCTGCTCCTCCTTGCTCACGTTGAGCCAGAACTTGAGGATGACCGTGCCGCTCCGCGCGAGGTGCCGCTCGAAGGCGCGGATCGACTCGAAGCGATCCTTCCAGAGCTGCTCGAGATCGAACTTGCCCGGGAGCTTCTGCGCCTCGAGGTACTCCGGGTGCACGCGCACCGCGAGGACCTCCTCGTAGTGGCTGCGGTTGAAGATGCCGATCCGGCCGCGCTCGGGCAGGCGGCGGTTGATGCGCCAGAGGAAGTCGTGGTCGAGCTCCTCCGCGCTCGGCTTCTTGAAGGAGTAGACCTGGCAGCCGGCCGGGTTCACGCCGCTCATCACCGCGCGGATCGTCCCGTCCTTGCCCGCCGCGTCCATCGCCTGGAAGACGAGGAGCAGCGACCACGAGTCGTCGGCGTACATCGCGCGCTGCAGGTCGCGCATCCGCTCGATGCAGTCCTTGAGCGCCTTCTTGTGCTTCTTCTTCTTGCCC
>JAEPOJ010000064.1 GCA_017642965.1 Phycisphaerales bacterium | reverse complement strand
ACCGCGACGAGAACGACCACGGCCGCGACGCCGAGCTTCTTGGGATCTCCCACCACACACCTCCATCGCCGCGCGGCGCTCCCGCCCCCGGCGCGGCGGAAGATAGCCACGCTTCGCGCCGTGTCGCGCGGCGAAGTGCGGCGGTCCCCTCAGGCCTCTTCGCGGTCTCGGGTCTTGCCGGGCTTCGCGTGCTTCTCGAGGAACTCGATGATCGAGCCCGCGACGTCCTTCTCGGTGCTGCCCTCGATGCCCTCGAGCCCGGGCGAGGAGTTGACCTCCATCACCACCGGGCCGTGGTTGGAGCGCAGCAGATCCACACCCGCCACGTTCAGGCGAAGCACCTTGGCCGCGCGGACCGCCGTCTGCCGCTCCTCCGGCGACAGCTTGACGCGCGAGGCGGTCCCCCCGCGGTGGAGGTTGGAGCGGAAGTCGCCCTCCGGGCCCTGCCGCTTCATCGCCGCGACCACCTTGCCGCCGACCACGAAGGCGCGGAGATCGCTTCCGCCGGCCTCCTTGATGAACTCCTGGACCAGGATGTTCGCGTCCAGCTGCCGGAAGGCGCTGATGACGGACTCGGCCGCCTTGTCGGTCTCCGCGAGCACCACCCCGAC
>JAEPOJ010000063.1 GCA_017642965.1 Phycisphaerales bacterium | reverse complement strand
CCCCCGAAGCCTGGAGCCCGGAGTCCTGGAAGCGGCGCGAAGCCGCGCAGGCCACCCACTACGCAGATCCGCGCAGCCTCGACGCCGTCATCGAGAAGCTTCGCTCCCTCCCCCCGCTGGTGACGTCCTGGGAGATCGAGCGCCTCAAGGAGCAGCTCGCGGAGGCCCAGGAGGGCAAGCGCTTCGTGCTCCAGGGCGGCGACTGCGCCGAGACCCTCGCGGACTGCCGGCCGGACGTCATCAGCAACAAGCTGAAGATCCTCCTGCAGATGTCGCTCGTGCTCGTGCACGGCACGATGAAGCCGGTCGTGCGCGTGGGTCGCTTCGCGGGGCAGTACGCCAAGCCTCGCAGCCGACGCATGGAGACCCGGACGAGCGGGCTGGGCGAGGAGATCTCGCTGCCGAGCTACTTCGGCGACCTCATCAACCGCTCGGAGTTCACGCCCGAGGCGCGCACGCCCGACCCCAAGCTCCTGCTCGAGGCGTACGAGCACGCCGCGATGACCCTCAACTTCATCCGCTCGCTCAGCGCGGGCGGCTTCGCGGACCTGCACCACCCGGAGCAGTGGGATCTCTCGTTCTTCGAGCACGCGGATCTCCCGGCCGACATCCGCGCCGAGTA
>JAEPOJ010000062.1:272-664 GCA_017642965.1 Phycisphaerales bacterium | reverse complement strand
ACCTCTACGTGGTGGACGGCTACGCCGGCTGGGATCCGAAGTACCGGATCAAGGTCCGCATCATCTGCTCGCGCGCCTACCACGCGCTCTTCATGCGCAACATGCTCATCCGCCCCACGGAGGAGGAGCTGAAGGACTTCGGCGAGCCCGACTACGTCATCTACAACGCCGGCGCGTTCCCCGCGAACCGCTACACGTCGGGCATGACGAGCAAGACGTCGGTCGCGCTGCACTTCGGACGCCACGAGTTCGTCATCCTCGGCACCGAGTACGCCGGTGAGATGAAGAAGGGCGTCTTCACCATCATGCACTACCTCATGCCGAAGAAGAACGTGCTCTCGATGCACTGCTCGGCGAACGAGGGCGACGATGGGAGCGTCTCGATCTTCTTC
>JAEPOJ010000062.1:0-262 GCA_017642965.1 Phycisphaerales bacterium | reverse complement strand
CGAGCACTGCTGGAGCGACGACGGCGTCTTCAACATCGAGGGCGGCTGCTACGCGAAGGCCATCAACCTCTCGGCCGAGGACGAGCCCGAGATCTTCAACGCCATCCAGTTCGGCTCCGTGCTCGAGAACGTCGTGTTCGACCGCGAGAAGCGTCAGGTCGACTTCACCGACGTCTCGATCACCCAGAACACGCGCTGCAGCTACCCGATCGAGCACATCCCGAACGCGAAGATCCCCTGCGTCACCAAGCACCCCGACCAG
>JAEPOJ010000061.1 GCA_017642965.1 Phycisphaerales bacterium | reverse complement strand
ATAACGGAGCGGGAGTTATTTGTCAGCATGAATTAGGAGCCACAGCTAGCATCGATTCCACGAGCTGCTTGCCTCGCCAGCTGTACCTAGGAGAGGCCGTTTCGATTGGAGAAATGGAGCGTATACTCCAAGGCGGCCCAGCACCGGTTTCAATCACGTGGGAGGTGGTTCTAGAGTGCGAGGATTAGCTGGTTAGTTAGAGGCTACTGTCTGCGTAGTGCGCGGGACGCGCGCTGCATTGACGTGGACTCCTTGGCTCTGGTAGGGTATCTCCACGCAAGGGGAAGGGTCGTCGCGTGGCGTCGGACCTGCCCCTTTTTTTTTGCCAAGCTCTTGGCGGCGGCGAGTTCACGGCCTATCCATCTCCTACCAGTCGTCCTCCAACTCCGACGGGTCGAAGTCGTCGTCGAGGTCGTCTTCGCCCAGCTGATGGTGGGAGTTGTCGATCGGGGCGAGCGCGACGATGAGCTCGATCTGGGCGCGAACACCTCGCGTGAGGGCTCGTCGAGGTGGCTGACGGCGACCTCGACGCCGTCGCGGTCGTAGGTCGTGCCGGCGGTGTAGCCGTCCCAGAGCTGGAAATGCCGGGTCAGCGTGGAGTAGAGAGTGCGACTCACCGACGTAGTAGTAGACGCGGTCGAGGGCGTGGCGGATGACGTAGACGCCGATGCGGTCCCGCGTCTCTCTGGCTGGCTGCCTCCTGCTCGGA
>JAEPOJ010000060.1 GCA_017642965.1 Phycisphaerales bacterium | reverse complement strand
TTCGTGGGGTGAAGATCGAGAAGGGACCACAGAGCACACGGAGCACACAGAGGGGGAGGGTTCGGCGGGCTGGTGGTTTGGCACCGGCCATTTTGCCGCAGGCTTTTACTGGGTCAGTCATGCCTTTTTGGTGCAGCCCGAAATCTATGGCTGGATGATTCCGTTTGCCCTTTTGGGGCTTGGTGGCGGATTAGCGATTTTTCCGATGCTGGCCGTTTGGGCGAGCTGGCGTTTGGGCAATGGCCTGATCCGGCGTGCCGTGTTGTTGGCCGTTTTCTGGGTGGTGGTGGAATATCTGCGCGGTCATATCCTGACCGGCTTTCCATGGAACCTTTTGGGCCATGTTTGGGCCATTGATGCGGCACCCATGCAGTTTGCCTCGGTTGTCGGGGTTTATGGCCTTTCCTTTGTCACGGCGCTTTTTGCAACCTTGCCTGCGGCCTTTGTTGCCGGAAAACCCGGCAAGATAACAGCCCTTGCTGGCGTCATGATTGCGGTGGCCCTTTGGGGTGGCGGGGCGATGCGTCTGATGATGGTTGGGCCCGCAGAGACCGAGGTGGCCCTTTCAGAGCTGCCTGCCGACGTGCCGATTGTGCAAATTGTTCAGCCCAATATCCCCCAACGGGAAAAATGGCTGCCCGAACTGCAAAACCAGCATTTCTCGCTGCTGCTTGATATGTCGCGCAGACCGGAAACCCTGCGTCCGGATCAAAAACGCA
>JAEPOJ010000005.1:58720-129356 GCA_017642965.1 Phycisphaerales bacterium | reverse complement strand
CCCCGGCGATGACCGGGTGTGCGGTGTTTGAGAACTCACACCCCACCCAGCAAGTGCGGGACGTTGGGGCGGTCTATCTGGCCGTGGTCAACACCCTCAACGCGGCCCGCGCTTCGGGCGAGATCAGTGACGAGGCATGGGGCGAACGAGTCAACCCGGCGATTCAGGAGGGGCGTGCGATCTACAACGATCTCGCCGACGCTGCGATTGCGGGGGACGCGGATCGCATCGACTTGCTTGAGGCCGCACTGCGGGGCGTGGTCACCCGGCTCAGCACATACACGGAGGGCAACTGATGTCTGCACCGATCGGACTGGTTATCACTGGCGTGCTCGAGACCATGAACGTGGTCAAGGAACTGGCCCGCGAACGCGACGAGCCGGTGCCTGTGAGTTTCATCGAGGCCCAGCGTGACCTTGTGAACGCTGCCGCTGACCTCGCCAACGAACTCGACAGGGACACTGAATAGACCCTTTCTCTCACGCCCTGCCCCCTCGCACTCTGGGGGGCGGGGTTTTTCTGTAAGGAACACCGATGGCGATCTACACCACCCAGCAACTCGATTCGCTCGCACAGCTCTGGCAGCAGGCGGGCATCGACCTGCCCTCGCTCATCAAAGCGAACGCCATGTACTTCAAGGCGAAAGCCACCGAGGGCACGCCCTCACCGCAGCCGCAGAAGGCGTACCCGGACGGGGCGACGGAGAACCAGAAGAAGTGCGCCGACGTGGCCTACATCCTCTACCAGATCGAGCTGCTCGATCCCAAGGTGGACGCGAATCAGGCATTCCAGGACTACTGCGCGAATCACGCATCGTGCTTTGAGGCATGAGGAAGGTGTGTGGCAGATGACCGTGCCTATCTCGCAGAACAGTTCAAACCCACTGAGAGACTGCTCGCTCGCCTGTGCCTCATTATTGTGGCAGGGTTCATCATCATCGCCTGCCTGCTCCTCTGGTATGGGGCGCGGTTCGGGAGCGTATCGGCGCTTGAGGCACAGATCGAAGCCCGCGATCGTTCGCTCTCGCGCACGCGGGAGATGGTCTCGCAAGCCCGAGACAGGGCGGCGGGGATCAGCCCGAGGCCCGAGGACATCGAACGCCTACGCGATCTTCTCAGGCGGCTCGATGCGGTCATGGAGGCGATTCCATGATTGACCTGTTCGCCACCATCGGAAGCGGCCCGAGCACGATCGACAACATCGTGACGCTGACCAGTGCGGTCGTCGCCGTGCTCTCGGTGCTGGGCTCGCTCACCGCCGTGCTGTTCTTCGTGTTCCGCATCCACTCATCAACGCAAGCCAACTCAATCGAGATCGAGCGGATCAAAGCGGAGCAGATGCGGTACGCCAAGGACCTTGAGTCGTTCAAGAAGGACAACCGCGAAATGGAGCTCATGCTTGCCCGCGCGGGGATCGGGGTGAACCCATGATCTCCCTGTGCGTCACCCACGATCAGGCGCTCCGCTCGGATGCCGAGTCCGCCGCGCGGGATCAGGGATTCGAGATCAACCCGAGGCCGGTGGTCCAGATCGACTGCGGGCGTGATCCTGACTTCGGACCCAGCCACAAGGACTGGCCCCGCGTGCTCGCTCGCATCGACAAGCTTGAGCCCGGTCAGGACGCCTACATCAACTGGGAATACCCGGACCACTACGCCCTGCGTTCCTCGCCGGGGCTCGCCCAACTCCGCGTCAAGCAGACCCTCGCAGCCGCGATCCGCAACAAGGGCTGCCGCGCGGGGATCTATGGACCCGTCCGCATCCAAGCGAACTCGATGCTTTCCACGACCGAAACGAGTCTCTACCACCTTGAGATCGTCGGCCACTTCCTCGACTTCGTTGTGATCCCCGTGTACGTCGGTACGCACTTCGAGGCCGGTGATCCCGCGGCCACCCGGTACATGCTCAACACGGTGGCGGTGATGCGTGAGGCCCGCGCCCGGCTGCCTCAGAGCGTCGAGATCATGGCGGCGTTCCAGTTCAGCGTCCGGCCCAGCGGGACCACCCGCGAACCCATGACCGAGTACGAAGCCAGCGTGATGGGCCGTGTGATTGCCGCGTCGGGCGCCACGCCCCTGTGGTGGTACGAGGCGCGTGAGGGGAACGCCGACGCGATCGACCGGCGTTCGGACGAATCCGCCCGTCTTGGCGGCGTGTTCCGCACTGGTCTCGAGCGTCACCGGGTTGACCGGAACATGGACGTGGGCGATCCGCAGGGGGTTGAGTAATGGCGATTCGTGAAACCGTCGCAATGTTCGCCGGGCTGACCCTGGGCGTCTCCCTTGCCCCCGAGGTCTCGAGGCAATCCCCCGACAGCATCGTGGTCGAGGGCGCTTCCTATGCCTACACGGTGCCCGAATCACAGATCGTCGAGGGCATGGAGGTCCTGCACGGTATCGCGTGGGATCGGGATCAGGCCCGGATCGTGTTCGAGATCGACCCGCTGACGGCATACGAGGTTCACACGTTCGAGCACGGGAACGGGCAGACCGCCGACCATGATTCGGTGAGCAGTACGCCCGACAGAGAGTTCATCATCGACCACATCATCGGGCAGCGGATCGTCTGGGAACGCCAGTTCAACCAGCTCCGCGACGGAACCCACCCCGGCATTGACGGCCCGGTTGACTTCTTCGAGCTGTCGCAGGCCATTGTCCGCGTGCACAGCAGCATGGGGGACGAATGAAATGGCTGTAGTCACACCACTCAACTGGAACCTGACCAAAGCGGACCTCGACGGCAAATGCCTGATACTCGGAGACTCGCAGGCGACCATCTCCAGCATCCGGTTTACGTCCCAACTCCCGCTCATCGCGGACGAGTTCAGCCGGACGATCATGGGCCACCACATCCCCGGAAAGGCGATGAACTCCGTAGGCAACCAGGTCACCTCATATACCGTCACGGGCGTCACACACACCGAACTCACCCCCGGTGACGCATGGAGTTCTGGCGGGGACACGACGGTCCATTGGAACGAATCGCGGGACATCGCAAGCAACACGAACCTCGCCAACTTCACAGACCTGCTCGATTGCATGGCCGACGAGAGCGACTTTGATGCATTCGATCTGTCCGGCCCGCTCTGCTTCCGCGCGGCGTTCCACAACCACGCCGACTCTCAGCTCCGCGTGAGTCTCAAGGAAAAGCGGGGCACCACCGAGGGCAACAACGCCAACTACGGCAACGGCGGGTCAGGGACGAACTACGCCGGTGACGTGGACTGGGACGAAACCGGGGACATCGTAATCTGCCACAAGGGGATACGAGGCACCACCGCGATGTCTGGCGGGAGCGCCGAGGTCGGTGTCATCATCGAGACATCGGGCAGCGACGAGACAGACAAGCAACTCCGGTATCTGGGCGGGCTGCTCCACAAGACTGGCGGCACGGACGCCACACCCGATCTCACGATGCCGAGTTCGGGCACGCTGTTCGCATGGATCGCGCGATCGGGATGGTCCGCATACGACCTCATCAACAACCTCGCAACCGCAGCGCTCGACGCGATGATCGACGCGGCGGAGGGGTTCGACACGATCATCATCCCGCTCGGTCACAACACAGAAGACAGCGGCGACCACGACGACAACATGGAGACGCTGGCGAACAAGGTGCTGACCCGGCACAGCACGCTCGGGTACGACGCGCCCAAGATCATCCTCACCTCAATGTGGTCATACGACAGCAATCAGGCACGTATGGAGGCCCAGGCCGACGCGGTGTTCACGAAAGCCAACGCGAACGACTGGGGCTTCGTCAACCTCTACAAGACCTACAACGGCGACGACCCCGCAACGAACGGGGCGCGATTCGACGGCACGCCCGCAACATACACAATGGACGCATCAAACCTGCACCCGGCGAACGTCACGACATCCACGAACATCGCGCGCGATTTCTACGAGCACTTTGAAGACGGAAACCGGGTGACCGTGCTGGAAACCACGAACACCCCGCGATCACGGATACGCGACGGGCTACGCCAACGCTGAAATACGGAACATGGACGGATTCTAATCGCAGTTTTTAAGGGTTAGCAACTACTCACGGGAAACCAAATCAACAGCGAAGTATCAGCGAGATATGGCGAATGAAGAGAACATCAAGCCGCACCAGTTCAAGCCCGGCCAGTCGGGTAATCCGAAGGGCCGTCCGAAAGGTCGAGGGCTCACGGACAGGTTGCGCGAAGTCTTGGAAAAAGACAACGGCAAGGCGGCTGACGAACTCATTAAGACCGCAATGCGGGAAGCCAAAGCGGGTGACTTCCGCTTCTGGAACGCGATCTTTGACCGGCTGGAAGGCAAGGTCGCTGATCGCATTCAGCACTCTGGCGATGGCGGCGGGCCAGTCCAAGTCAACATCATCCGAGGCGTTGACCCCCGAAAGAAGGGAGACAATGACGTATAGTCTTGAGCTCCCCCCGGTGGGCTTCGATTTCGCTATGGATGATTCGCCGTGGGTGCTTGCTCACGGCGGTCGTGGTTCTACGAAGACCACCGACCTGTGTGTGGGTGCGTATCTCCGCGCGAAGACGCCGGGCGCGATTGAGTTCATGTGCCGCCAGAAGCTGATCGACTTCAAGGGCACCACGCTGGTCAACCTGATTCAGGGAGTGGGTGAGGTTCCCCCGGTCATCCCCCCCGGCACTTACGACCACAACAAGGCCGAAAAGGTTATCTCGATCCACGGCGGCGGCAAGATCATTTACAACGGTCTGGATCAGGGCGACGTGAGCCGGATGATGGGCTCGACGGGTAAGGGGTCGTCCTTGAACGTCAGTGGGGCACACTTCGACGAATGCGTGGAGATGGAAAAAGCGGCGGTCCTACAGGTCTGCATGGGTGTTCGCGTCAAGGTGCCGGGGCTCAAGCTCACCCGCAAGTTCGCCTGCAACCCTGGCCTCCCGAGTAGCTGGGTCGCCGAGGATTGGGGGCTTGCCCTCGACCACAAGCCCAAGCCGGGCCGCGTGTCCTACTTCCTCGACCCCCGCGACAACTGGCACTTGCCGCCTGAGTTCATCGCCGAGCTTGAGGCGTTGGATGGGGTGGCGAGAGAGCGATACCTTGAGGGCAAGTGGGTTGGCTCCGAGGGCATGGTCTTTGACCGCTTCGATCGGCGTGTCCACGTCCGCGAGGTCAAGAAGAACTGGAAGAAGCAGCTCATCGGCGTTGACGACGGGTACACCGATCCGTTTGTGGTGCTGGACATTCGCTGTGACCATGATGGGCGCTACCACATCGCCCGCGAGGTCTACGAGACCAAGCTGATCCAGACTGAGAAGATCGACCGCATACGGGCACTCTGGGACGGCGAGAGCGACATCTATGTGGACTCGGCAGAGCCCGACCTGATCGAGACGCTGAAACGCAAGGGCATCCGTGCGTTCCCCGCCGACAAGGGGCAGGGCTCAGTCATGTTCGGCGTGAACGTCGTGCAGACGCTGCTCGCCAAGCGCGACGACGGCGAACCCGCTCTGACCGTTGACCCGAACTGCACGAACATGATTCGGGAGTTCGAGTCATACGAGATGGAGCCGGGCAAGGACCGGCCACGCGACCGCGACAACCACACGCCCGATGCGCTGCGGTATGCCCTGCGTGCTGACGTCGAAGAACGCGGCCTCCGCGTCCTCGGCCCCGACCCCGATGAGGTCAAGAAGCAAGAAGAACCCAAGACGTTCGAGCAGAGGCGTTTGGAAGACCCCGAGGCGGGTTGGGAGCCAGTGAACGGCTTCGGCTATGGAGGTGGGTGGTGATGGGATACCTCAAGGACATCAAATCCGGAAAACGCAAGAAGCCAGACAAGATCCTCGTCACCCTGCGTCGTAACTCGGACGGGGCACAAGCCGTGTACGAGGATCAGCACGCAAAGCTTGAGGATGACCACTGGCAGTTCTGCTGGTTTGCGCACAACCACTCATGTGATTGCAACCGGGGTTCGTACTTCGCAGAGTCGGCTGGGGAGCCAGACCCAGACCATGACTGCTCTGAGTCCAAATACAGCGTGATTCGTGTCGAGACTCCGGACGGGAAAGTCTTGTTTGAGGGCGACGATCGGGTTGAGAACCCGTACTACGGGAAGGTCTCATAATGTTCGGACTACGCACAAAAGCCGCCCCCAAGATGCAGATGCAGCGGATCGTTGACGCCGCATGGTTTGACGAAACCGTGCGTATGCGCGAACGCCTCAAGGCGCACCACTTCTCTCGAAACCCTGAGATCAACGAGTACCTACAGCACTCGATCGGGGTGGCCCACAACTGCGCGTGCACGAACGCCACTGTCTGCACGTCGGGCGTGATCCGGCTGTACAAGCGGACGGGTGCTCGCAACGACCGCACCCGCATGTATCGCGGGGGACAAGTGATCGGCGCGAAGACGGCAGAGCACAAGGCGATGCGTCAGGGGCGGTACGGGCAGAAGCTTGCGGAGTTCACCCGTGGCGGTGCCCAGATGCAGGAGGTCGAGTCTCACGCGATCCTCGACTTCATGAGCAACCCCAACCCGAGTTTCCCCGGTGAGGAGCTGACGTGGCAGGATTGGTATTACGCATGGGTGACGGGCACGGCCTACGACAAGATCCAGAGCGTGGGGAATACCCCGGTCGCGGCATGGCCCCTGTACGCCCAGTATGTACAAGTGAGCGTCAACGACCAGGACGAGCTGCGGTTTGTGTACGGTCGCTCCGATCAGCAGTGGGGCGAGTACGGCGAGGACGAGGTGATCCAGATCAAGCTGCGCCCGAACCCGCATACGCCCCTGTACGGCATGGGTGCGATGCACGGGATTCTTCCGTGGGTGGATCTCATCAAAGACACGCTGGTTCACAACATCGCCCTGTCGAAGAACGGTATGCGGATGGACGGGATTCTCAGCATCGCCGAAGGGACTGGTCCGGATCAGGAAAAGACGCTCATGAAGCGTCTGGAATCCAAGTTCAAGGGCGTCAAGAACTGGTACAAGTGGCTGATCGTTCAGGGCGACGTGAAGTTCCACCCGGCGACCTTCAACGAAAAAGACATCATGTCGATGGAGAAGGAAGACCGGGCAGAGCGGCTGATCCGCAATGCGTTCGGCATCACCGATTCGATGAACTCGTCTGACGACGCGACCTATGCGGGCGCTCTGGTCGGCTTCAACGATCAATACCTTGGGGGCGTGATTGAGCCGGTGTTGCAGTACCACGCGGCCCAGCTGAACACGAAGCTACTCTGGAGGTTTGGTCTGGATCAGGACGTGTACTCGCTCGCCTATGACCCAATGGTCATCAAGGACGAAAAGATCGAGATTGACACGCTTCTCATGCAGTCCGATCGTGGCGTGATGACGATCAACGAAGTTCGGCAGGAGCGGGGGCTTCCCAAGTCGGACGATCCGAACGCGGACAAGCTGTTGATTAACGGGGTTCCGATTGGTTCGAGTGGTCAGGCTGACCCGTTCGGCGGCTTGCTCGGCAGCTTTGGCCGTGACCGTGGGGAGAGCGAGCAGGCAGAGCAGGCCACCGAGGATGAGCCCAGCCCGCCCGGATCGGGCGATGAGGAGGCCGAGCAGCCCGAACCAAAGGCGTTCGACCTGAAATCCATCCTCGAAGCCCACGAATCCCCCCTCTGGCGCGAATGCGGCGAGTGTGGGCAGCGTCGGACCAAGGACGATGACGACATCGCGGCAAATGACCCGGTGCTCAGGCAGGCGCTTGAGAAGTACCGAGGCCGGGTGTTCTCGCTCGCTCGCGACGTCGTGGCGGACATGCAGGACGAGGCGTTGGAGGCCGTGGGCAGTGGCCGCACGCCGGATCTGAGCGAGCGTGTGCAGCAAGCCGCCCCGCAGTTCGCAGACGCGATGGGTGACATCGTGCGGTTCGGCATCGTGAACTATCTCGAATCCGGCGAGCATGGGCAGAGCGTGCCCGATGAGGCGTTTGAGATCGTGCCCGAGCGGGCGCTGCGTTCCCTTGACGCCTACTCGTTTGAGCTGGCCGGCGAACTCGCAGACACGACCGTGCGTCAGGCCGAGGTCGCTGTACGCAACGGGCTTGAGCAGGGCTGGTCGATCGACAGGGTGGCCGAGGAGATGGCGGGCTTCCCTGAATACCGGGCCGAGGCGATTGCCCGGACGGAGACACAGCGAGCGGTGCAGACCGGCAAGCGTGAGGGTGCGATTGCGGTGGGGGTGACTCACCATCGGGTACTCACAGCGCCCGGTGTGCGTCGTGCCCATGCAGAGATTGCGGCACAGGGTTTCATCCCGATAGATCAGCCGTTCGTCAAGGCAGGGGACACGTTTGACGGCAAGACCTACACACGCGACATCTTCGCACCGCCGTTCGACCCGAACTGTCGTTGCGGACTGACATTCAAGTATGAAGGCGAGTAATGATGAGACCAATCCCCGGATATGAAGGTCTGTACTCTGCAACGGATAGCGGCGAAATCTACTCGCACCACACCGAGAAGATCCGCAAGACATTCATGATGAATGCGGGGTATCTCATGCTCACGATCAACAAGAACGGGAAGAAACGAACCCACACAGTCCACAAGCTCGTCGCTCTTGCCTACTACGGCGAACGCCCTCCCGGAGACATCCATGTAAACCACAAGGACGGGAACAAGCTGAACAACCGTCCCGAGAACTTGGAGTATGTGACGCGATCCAAGAACTGCAAGCACGCGGTCAAGCATGGGCTTTCGACTGTGCCGGGACGGCAAGATGACATATTCCCGCTCAAGGTGCTTGGCCGGTTAGCGATGGGCCACCGGATTACGGACATCGCCGAATCTCTGGGCGTGTCGCCTCACACGGTATCGAGAGTCAAGAACGGTTGCACGTACTCGGACGTGACCGGGATCAAACGGAGAGCTGCATCATGAACGCAACCAACATCCTCCACCGCCTCAAGGGGCACAACGTCACCGTCAAGGACGGCGAGCGCATCGGCGTGGTGTCGTCGTTTGGGCGCGGGGCGCAGATCGTCACCAAGTCCGATCGGACACGCGACATCGTGGTCACCGCGAACACCGGCGATATCGACCTGGATAACGAGGTCGTGATCCCCAGCGGCGCGAATACCGCGTACTTCGAGCGGAACAAGATGATCTTCGCCGACCATATGTACGACCTGAATCAGGTTGCGGGGAAGATGCGCCGACTCGACAAGTACCCAAGCGAGACGGATCACCAGTCCTGGCGTGTGCGTGCCCACATCAACGACAACCCGATCGGGAACACGGTTCGCACGATCGTTGAGGAGACGGGCCAGATCGGGGTATCCATCGGGTTCATCGCCAAGGACTACGGGGCACCGACCGAGGATGAACGGAAGCGGTTCAAGTCGGCGGACGGGTCCACCCCTCACTCGGTCGTGCGTGAATGGGACTGGTTTGAGCTGAGCTTCACCGCCCTGCCCTGCAACGTGGCGTGTCAGTCAATGGCGATGACCGAGGGCAAGTCTGCGGACATGCTTGAGGCGGTTGACCGGCTTGTGACGAAGGGCCTGATCGACCGTGAGTCGGCGAGCTTGCTGGGTATGCCCATCACCCCGAAGCGGAAGGTGCACGCGGTTAGCGCCCCAGCTCCGCGTCGTTCTGTGGTGAAGGTTTATGAGTGGGGGTCGGTGGGGTGAGGTTCTCTGGTTCCTCTAGCATGTCGCGGACTCTCATAGCCCGTACCGCATCATCTAGGGCAATGAACAACGTGCCGTCGATTTCATGCGTCTCTATGCCCTTTTCGAAGAGTGCCGCCCTAAGTTCGCCTATATCCACGCCCTCGTCATACCTCATTCTCATACCTCATTCGGTGGGTTAAGCCGACACCGGCCCAAATGTGGCGCAATAGCGATCCAGCGTCCGCGCGTGCTCCTCAAGCTCACGCAACCAGCGCTTTTCCCAAACGCACCGCCACACATAGTTCACGCGAAGGATTGCGTTCTGCACGTCTTCAGGCAGTGCAGTGATCCTCTCGGTGCTGTCGCCATTCGGACCGACAAGCCGCGATGTTTTGTAGCCCACACCGCTGAGACTCCCTGCGGTCAAGTTATCAAGCGACGGGTCTGGCTTGTTCTTTGATCGGGAGTACGAGAGGAACGTGTTGAGTTCGGCGCTGAGCCCGAGCACTTTGCGTTGCAGGTCGTTCATGCCCCCATCATACCACACGCGAGGGGTGTTCGTACTTGAGAATCGCACGGACTGCCTCGCGGAGCACCGATCCATTCGTGCCGATCGGGCATCGCACAAGGACACCCAGTCTGCCCATGTCCACCCGGTAGACCCCATGCCCGAATGCCGACCGCCGCATTGAGTACGCTGGGAAATCCGCCAGCGGCAACACCCCAGAACAGGGCTTGAATGCTCTCGATTTCCTTCCCATGCCCCGATTCTATCATAAATCTCACTTATTACCACAAGATATTCGATAAATCCTGTTGACACCACAAGACGGTTAGGGCACAATACGGCAACTGATGGGGTCTGTGTTTGGGGCAGATCCACGCCGTCTGCGTTCTGTGGTGGGACGTAGACGATTCAAGTCCGACGGACGAGGCTTTGGCCCGGTCGGGTGCCGCACTAGATGGGCGCTCTGAATCCGGGGTGGGTAGCGAGCGGTCGAGACTTGCCAAATGCGTGTGTCGCCTACCCGCGATCGGCGCACACGTTTCCTCAGTGCGGAATCAGGGCCGCACTGGGTTTGTCAAACTGAACGGCTTCCCCTGCGAGGGATCGCGCCCAACGCACCGGCCAGTGCGGAAGGCCCCTGACCTCAATCGCGTCGCCCGGACGGTTGTGTTTTCCCATGGAAACCACTTCCCAAAGGAGCTATGCGATGGGGTGGAACCAAAAGAACCTGCGCCACAACTTCAAGGCGTGGGCGAAAGACCTGAACATTCGAGACTTTGAGGGCGATTCGGCTGACGACGCGGTGGCGTTCGTCAAGACGGTCGCGGACCAGTACGACATTCCTGGACTCGTCAAGGACGGCGAGGTTGACGAGGCGGCGGTCAAGGCGGCTTGGGGCCGTAAGACCGTGCGGATCATCGCCGACGCTGGCGAGGATATCGTGGTCGACGACGGCATGGGCACGGCTGAGGCCGACCCGGAGGACGAAGAGGTCAAGGAGCTTGACGAGGACGAGGACGAAAACAAGGCCAAGTCCAAGAAGTACAAGCAGCTCCAGAAGCTGACTCGTGAACTCGGGATCAAAGAGCCCACGTTCATGAAGTCGATCCACGAGGCGAGCACCAAGGGCTTCGGAAACAAAGGTCCTGCGATTCATGACGGTGCTGAGCGCCGCAACATGAAGATGTACAACGATGCCGTCCGCAACGGCTCGGAGTACCGGGGCAAGCGACCGCTGTTCCCCGATGCCGAGCTTGCGCAGAAGTTCGGCGCGGGTATGCGCCTCATGGCGACAAAGGGCGGGTTCTACAAGCGATATGAACAGCTTGAGAACGATTGCGCCATCGTCGGGACGAAGGCGGGTTCCACGACTGATAACGCGTTCGCTGGTTCGCTGATCGTTGATGAGGTCTCGAAGGAGATCATCGACAATCTGGTGACTCACGGTGCCGCACGTCAGATTGTGAACTACACACCGATGGCAACGACTTTCGAGGAGCATCCCCGGAAGACTGCGAATATGTCGATGTCGTACCGTGACGAGAATGGTTCATTCTCGGAAACCAATCCCGCATACGACCGCGTTGGCATTACAGCGCACGAAGCGGGCGGCATTTGTCGCATCTCGAATATCGCCCTCAATACCAGCGCGTTCAACATCGGCGACGAAGTTGCCAGTGCAACGATCGAGGGCCGCGATGAGTTTGAGGACGAGGAATACTTCAACGGCACCTACGGCACGCACGGCGGCTTGGTCGGAACCTGTGGTGCTGACTCTGACGCGGTGTACGACGCCGCAAACGCAAGCTGGGACGACTGGACGATCAACAAGCTCCAGGCGGCTCGTGCGAAGGTTCCTGCGAAGGCGTGGAAGCGTGGCAACGTCAAACTGGCGTGTTCAACCGCGTTCCTCCAGAGCGTTATCTACCGCTACGCCCTGAGCGCGGGCGGCAACGCTGGCGACCGTCTACTTGTTGGCATCACCAATGGTGTGCTGGCTTGGGACGGCGTGCCCATCGTCCTCACTGAGGTTCTGCCCAGCACGTTCAGCGCCAACCAGATCGTTGCCTATATCGGTGATTTCGACGCAGGCACCAAGGTCGGTCTTGTGAATGGTTCCGAGGGCTTGAGCTCGTCGGATCAGCGTTACTGGGAACTCGATCAGTTCGCGTGGAAGTACACCGAAGCCATCGGGTTTACCTACCACGATGTCACGGGCACCAACTCGATGGTCATTGGTCTCAAGGACTAAGGAGGTAGACCGTGATTCAGTCACAAGCAATGAAAACGGCAATCGTGATTTCTCCGGTGTCGCTCGGCACAGGCAGCGGCACGTCAAACGCGATCGACACTCAGGGATGGCACTACGCCAACTTCGAGCTGACGGTTGGTGCGACAACCGGGGCAATCGACCCATTCAAGATCCAAGAATGCGCCACTTCCGGCGGTTCGTACACCGATATCACGGGGGCGGTGCTTACAAGTCCGCCCGGCGCAACCGACGACAACAAGGTGTACAGCATCAAGGTCCGCTGCGGCGGAAACCGGCTGCGGTACATGAAGGCCGTTCTGACCGAGGACGGCACCGGCACTGGCGTTTATGGCGTCAATGTCACGCTCTCCCGCGCGGACCAAGCACCGAACAGTGCTACCGAGCGTGGGTATGAGGAAGAAGTTCTCGTCTCGTAACCCATCACACCCCGCCCAGAAATGGGCGGGGGTGCATTATGAAGATCAAACTCAAAATCAATGCGTTCAACCGTGTTCCCGGAGATGTCGTCGATGTCGATCCACTGATTGCGAAGCGATACATCGACTGTGGCGACGCGGTTGAGTACAAGCGTCCTGTGCCTGAGCCCGTGGAAGACTCTGAGCCGGAGAAGTCCGAGCCCAAAGCCAAAGCCAAGCGCGGCACCCGCAAGAACCTTGAGAACAAGTCGCTGAGCGCGGCGGGGTGACGTATGAAGAACTCTGACACCATCAAACAGCAGCTTGACGTCACTGACATCTTCTGCGATGCCGTTTCGGGTGGGGAGGTTGGTGACGAAATCACTAGGTTCCTGCGTGAGAACGGGATTCGCGTGGTCAAGGACATTGAGATGCAGGTTCAAGTAGGTCAGTACGGCGGCGTCAGCGTCGTTCTCAACACGATGCCGGATTAACTATGCCCATCACCACCGCATCCGAGTACAAGACCCACCGGGGCATTACCGGCTCCGACTATGACACGCTCATAGGGAACCTCATCACGCAGGAGCAGGCATGGCTCGAGCGTCGGCTTGGTCGTGCGTTCGATGAGGCGACGTACACGGATGAGGCATACGACGGCACCGGCACCGGCGAACTGTGGCTTGACAACCGGCCCGTTTCGGCGCTGACGGCGGTGAAGATCCTTGCGAGCGACGGCACGACGACGACGCTGGACAGCGGGGATTACCGGCTGGTTGACTCGCAGTACATCCACCGGCTGAAAAGCACCGGCTGGGACGCCGTGTCGCCCTGGGACGGCTACAGCGGCCCGTGCTTCCCGCGTGGTCATGGGAACATCCTCGTGACGTACACGGCGGGGTACGCGGCTGACGAGCATCCCGAGGATCTCGTCAAGCTCATGTTCCAGCTCGTTGACATCGCCCTCGATGAGCGTGGTCAGAACCCGGTGATTCAGCAGCGCGCGGACGGTGTTGTGCAGCGTACGCGCATGAGCCCGGCAGACGCGGAGCGTGCTCGCTCTGACCTTGTTCGTCCTTGGAAGCGGGTGAGCGTATGAGCACGCTGGGACCGCCCGATCTTCCCGCTTCGCTCGCGCTGTACAACGCTACGGCGACGATCAGCACGCCCGATTATGGCACGCTGTCCAACTCGGGTATGCCGACGCGGACGCTGGGCTCTACGGAGTCCAATGTGCCGTGCCGTCTGGACACGATCACGCCGGGTCAGGCGCTCAAGTACGGGTACGTCGTGGACGAAACCGCGTTCCGCATGATCTGCCCGATTCGGAAAGAGGACGGCTCGGATCTGCGGATCGACAAGAACCAGTACGTCACGATCGGGGGCGTGCAGTACATGACGCTCGGGGCTGGCCGTCAGGAGGGCATGAGCGGCGAGCAGACGGCGATTCTCAAGAAAGAGGACCGCTGATGGGTGTCACGATCACTGACAACTCAGGCGCGTTCCTGGCACGCCTCACGGAAGCCGTGGACGGCAGCGGCGGGGGGCTTGACGCGGCTACTCAGTTCCTTGCCGACAAGATGGCGCAGTCGATGTACACCAGCGGCGCGGCGGGGATTCCCAACGACACGCCGACCAAGCTTCAACCACCTTCGGCGCCGGGGACACCGCCGAGCGTGAAATCCACTGGCCTTGTGGGCTCGATCACAAATGCCCGTGTGGGCACGCTCCGTTGGGCGGCGGGCACGAACAAAGAGTACGCGAAGATTCACGAGTTCGGGGGTGTGATTAACCACCCCGGCGGCACGGCCTACATCATGATTGACGGGACCAAGTTCCAGCCGGTCCACAACAGGAACGCCAAGCCGTGGATGAAGCGAACGAAACCACACGCTATCAACATGCCCGCACGCCCGTTCATGCGGCCCGCGCTGCGGAATAACAAGGCGGCTCTCGGGCGGGTGTTTGCAGCCCGAGTCCGCCAGTTGATGAATGCGGCTGGGGGTGCGGCATGAGCTTCAACGCGTTTGCTCCCGAGGGGCCGATCATCACCCGGCTCAAATCGCACGTTGCTCTCGTGGCGGCGACTCAGGGTATCTACAACACGATCTCCCCGGATGACACCTTGCTCGAGCCCGGCGACAAGCCGTATGTGGTGGTCACACACATATCGGGGACGTTTGAGAACACGACGTTCAGGACCAACATCGCATCGTCGCTCTATCAGGTCAGCGTGTACGCGAACCGGCAGGACGGCGACGACGACGCGAAAACGATCATTGGCTACATCTTCGGCGACTCGGAGGGGACCGACAACGCGCCGACGTATGGGCTTGCCCGCTGGAAGATGACGGGTGTTACGGACATGGCGAGCGCGACGATGGTGCCCGAATCCTACGGGACGGCCCACGACGCGGAGCGCCTGCATTACTGGATGACATTCTCGATTGAGAACGTGGAGGCATAGCGATGGCACCAACAGTAGGGTTGACGGGCCTCATCTCGTCGAGTGACACGGGCAAGCCCCTGCACTACCTCATCAACTCGGGCACGGACCCGTATTCGGCGTCCCTGACGATCACGGGTGAGTCGTTTGACACCACCCCATTCGCATCGACCGCCCCGGTTGCGGCCACGAACATCGCGGGCCTGCAATCGTGGTCTGGTTCGTTCAATGGCCGGTTCCCGGCTGGCGGCGCGGCTTCTGGGCATCTCGGGTTGGTGACGTTTGGAAGCGGGTACGCCACGAACGTGCGGGGCTGGACCATCACGGGTTCGATCGCGGCGCTCGACGTGACCGCACAGGCGAGCACGGCCCCGACGTGGATGAGCTTCCTGCCGGGCCTCTACACCTATTCGGGTTCGTATGAATGCCTCGTAGACGACACGACGGCGATCAGCGCGTGTACCAGTGGTTCGGCGACGTTCCGCATCTCGACCGAGAGCACGAATGACAACGAACTCGCGGGCAACATCGTCGTGACCGGCGTTTCGGTGAATGGTCAGGTCGGCGATCGGTGGTTGGTCACGGTCTCGTTCGTGGTGTCCGGAGTGCTGACGACTGACGGCGATTCGTCGCTGTTTGAGGTTGCGGCGGCGGGCACGCCTGACGATCTGGAAACACCCGAGGCGACGGCGATCAGCATCCGGGTGGACGGTTCGCGTGTGTACTCGGGTGATGCGTTTGAGACTGGCTGGACGATCAGCAGCGCGATCGGCTCTCAGGTGAGCGTGAGCGTGAACTTCCAGGGTACGGGGGCGTTGACGATCGGGTGATTACTGAGCGGCGGCTATGGCGTAGATCGACCATCCGACTAGGGCTAGTCCAAGGTTGATGAGCATGATGATGAAGTACCCCTTAACCATCCCGCGAACTACCGCACGCTCCGCCGGGTCCGCAGGGGTCCAAAGCGAGGTTTTGCCGTCGCGTACCTCATCGCACGAAACGACAAGCCAGCCGCCGTTCATGGCCTCTCGCTCAACTTCCGCCGCTGTAGCGCCGTGGCGCATGAACTCGATCTCGTTCCCTGTCTCTTTGTCCGCAACTGTGATTGCAAAGTTTGGCATGAGGGGGTGTCCTTACGGAGTGCCACCGGAAGCGGCATTAAGTTGCTGCTTGAACCTCTCACCGAAAGGATCATCGTCTAGCACTATCACCGCAAGAGCAATGATGGCGATAATGGCGACGGCAAAAGCAATGGTGTGTGCTAATCGGTATGCAACTGTTTTGATCTTGCTCATCGTGTCAGGGACGGAGGCCAACGGCTCGCTCAAAGTGGGGCTGATAGATACTCGACAGTCGCTCGTCGAACTCCCTTGCCTCAGACATGATTGCGTGATTCTGGATCAGAATGGTGGAAATCGCAAGCGCGCCCAACACGACTGCGACGATAGCGAGCGACTTGTACGCATTCTGCATCTCGGGATCGCGTGGATTGTTGATGCTCATGGAAGGATGGTAACATATGGCAGGGCCAAATGAAGTAGCAAAAGCCCATGTTACCATCGAAGGCGACATATCGGGCCTGAAGGAATCCGTACAGGACGCGAAAAAGACCGTAAATGAGGTCGGAGACGCCGCCGATAACGCAGGCGGTCGCGTAGATGGTGCGTTTACCAAGGCCGGCGAGAAGATCGAGGAAAGCACCAAGGGCGTCCGTAAGTTCGTCGGCGCTCTTTCGTCGGTGGCGGGCGTAGCAACGGGTGTAATTGGCGTTATAGGACTAGTTTCCGGCGCGCTCGTTGGTATGAAGGCAGTGCTGGACAAACTCACCGGCGGCGATGAGGGCGATCGCAAGGCCGCGCTCCCGAGGGCCGCTGATCTTCTTGAGGACTTGGCGGACAAGGCACGCGGCGCGGATCAGGCGATGTCCCAATCCCCCGGATTTGTTGCGCTAGCGAACGAGATTGAAGACCTTGAAGGGAGTCTGGAGAAACTCAAGAGGTCGCTAGATGGACTGAACTCCGCTGGATCAGCCGGTATCGGTGCGGGCTCAGGCAGTCTCCGTGAGCGTCAGCTCACTCTCCAGAAGATCCGCGATGTTGAATCCGACCTTGCGGCCAAGCGGCAGCAGCAGGCGGATCTACTTCGGGAGATCGCAAGGGGCGAAGGTGAGAGGGCGGCGGCTGCCGAGCGTGAGGCTGAATCACTCCAGAAGACATCCGCGACACTGGAAGCAATCAAGCAGATTGGAGAGGGCCTTGCGATCGACCTGCTCCCCGAGAATCAGCAGGTCCGCGCTAACGCAAGCCGTCAGATCGAACAGATACGGAAGCTGGCAGAGGATGCCGGGATTGATCTTGAGGACTTCTACGTCCGGGCGGCTATCGCTGCGATCAAAGAGAAGCGGGACAGGGAGCTTGATCTGCTCGACGAGATGCATCAGAAAGAGTTGCAGAACATTGAGAAGCAAAAGCAGGCCAGAATAGCGGCGGCGATAGCTGAAGCAGACGCCTACACCGAGCGCGTCCGCCAAGGCCTCGAATCCATCACTAGCGGCGATTTCGTCACCACCCTTGAGGCGATACCACGCGCCCTCAAGGAAGTCTCCAACGGCGTTCGGAGGTTGAAGTAATGCCCCTTGGCGAGGTCATCGAACTCCGTTCCTACCGCACGCGATCACTACGCGACGGCGTACCCACGCTCACACGGGCGTTCAACGTCGAGGGCCTTACCCCTGACGTGGCGCTGCAAGTGCCCAACATCCCCGGATACCGAGATCCCCACCCGGACGATCCGACGATCGTTGCACGCGACATCTCGGCGGCGCCGCGCGGTGCGGGCTCGCTGGTCCAAGTCACCTATGTGCCCACTCCATACGTCGGCTATAACGGGCCGGGCGTCAACACCTTTGAGGAGGGGTTCATCGGCAAGGATGCCTCGTTCGATTACGAGGACGTTGAGCTGCCCCTGTTCCGGGTCGTGGACTACGTGTACAGCGAGAACGGGACGGCCACTGAGAAGGCCGTGTTTGAGGCCGTCGATACCGTGGTCCCATTCCGCAAGCGTGTGCCGTACCACCGGATCTCGCTCGGCATCACGTTCCCCGACGCGCCCACGCTTCAGGACGTGCTCGGGTTGACCGATCTGGTTCTCTCGCAGGTTGACAAGCTTCACGTTCTGCCCGATGGGAAGGAATACGTGTTCGCCTGCGAGGGGATCGACCAGGGGTCCAAGGTCACTGATTTCAACATCACCTACCGATGGACCCGAGATCCGGGCGTCCCGAACGAGCTTGAGAGCAGCTTCGGACCCAGCGCCGGGCCGAATCTGCGGTTCTTGGAGAGCACGGTCTATCCCGTGTTCGATAGCAACTTCCTGATCCCGCCCTACAAGGGGCTGCGGATCGACGGGAACCGCGATCCTGAGCAGCCGCCCACGGTGACATTCTTCGACCGATACAAGCGGGAGCCGAACGGCTGGCAGAATCTGCCGGGTATCGCATGAACAGGCCGCTACCCAACGGGGTCTATTCCGCGATCGTCGAGGCGAGGTCACGCGAGGTCGCGTCACCGGCTGAGGAGATCACGTACACGGTGGCCGTCAACGTCGGGAGCGGCCCTGTGCGGTTCCCCCTTGTCTCACCCCACCCGGCGAAGCGATGGACGAACAAGATGCCGCTCGGACCTGACGGGGAAATCCCGATGCTGTACCCGTTTGAGATCGGCGAGCCGGTGATTCTGCACATTCAGGGTACGGCGACACGGCGACAGATATTCATCGGCGAGGGCGAAGTCCCCGCGTTTGGAGGGTGCCCATGATCGAGATGGAGCTTGAGGTCAACATGAACGCACGCGGGCCGCTCACGGCGGCTGGGGCGGTCATGCCCACCCTAGAGGTTGGCCCGCTCGACGACCTGTACTACCGCTTTGTCACGACCGATGGGACGGCGCCCACAACGGGCGAGCTCAAATGGCTGTCGCGCCGCACGATCAACGAAGAACCGCTAGAGGAGGCCGCGCTGGCCCTCGACGGGACGAAGCAGACACTCGAAATCGACGGCGTGAACTACCTGACGTTCGCCGTCACCACACCAGAATCCGGACGTACCGGACGCCTGCACATATTCGCGCGCAGGACTCAGGAATAACACAAGGAGGCCAGACATGGCAACTGAGACTTTACTTGAGGGTGCCGTAACCTTCGCCGCCGCAGGGTGGTCCGGGTCTGGCATCGCGGACAGCAACGATTACATCATCAACAAGCCCTTTGGCCCGATCACGGCGGGGCTGGACCAATCAGGTCTGGCCACCGGCATCGAGTCGATGTGGTTCTACCCCGGCGCTGTGGGTGTCGTGGGCGGCGGCGCAAACGGACCGTTCATTGTCGATGCCGACAACTCGGCTGACGCGTTCGTGAACAACTACGGGGCCGTCACGCTCTACCTGCAAGCGGGCGGCGGTTCCGGGGTCATTAACAACTTCGCGTGCGGCCCCAACTCGATCAACTACCTGCAAGGCGGGTCATTCCCGACCATCGTGCAGGACGGCGGCACGCTGGTTATCAACGCGTCCACGGACTTCGATGATCTGTACGTCGGCCAAGGGTCGTGCACGGTCGAGTACCACGCGACCGACGCGGACTCGATCACAATCGACGGCGGCACGGCGGTCATCAAGCGGCTGCCGACCACGCTGACCGTCAACGCGGGCCGGGTGGTGCTCGACCCCGACGATGCCGAGGGCGTGTCTGGCAAGACGATCAACATCAAGGGCGGGTACGTTGACTGGCGGGCGGGCGCGATCCCGACCGTGGCGATCAACGCGGGCGAGGTCGATTTCCGGCGTGCTCGCGTCTCGTTCACCCCCGGTGGTTCGGCGTTCACCTACACCAGCGGGGCGATCATCCATCGCAACGATGCGGTGGTGAGTCTATCGAACCTGACGAATGTGGGCTCATCCAAGGCGAACGCGGGGAGCGCGTCACCGGCTCCATGACCCACATCCTCGTCAAGGACGGTCGCGTAGTCGTGCAGGGCGGGCGTGTGCTCACCACTGCCAACGGTGCGCCGTGCTGTTGCGATGGTGGCGGGGGTGATCCGCCCTGTCCCGGCGTGCTCGGGTTCTGCTTCCGCGCGTCCGCGGTGGGGTTCACGCCGTCGTCGTGTGATATCTCAATCACCGACGGGAACAACCCCACGACCGCCGCGCTGGTCGATCTGCTCGTAGACGGTCCGCTGCCCACGGTGAACCTGCCGAACGCCTCTCTGGGCTTCAGCGGGCTTGTCTCGTTCGCCGGCCAGAACGGGGCGTATGGGACGGATACGAACTTCGTGTTCACCTACCGGCTGGGCTGCCGTGACAACCGACCGATCATCTTTGAGGCCCGCATCGACGTACAGGGCGGGGGATCTCCGTACTACATCAACGCGAGCGGCAACCCCGGCGGCTCGGTGTTCCTTTGGCGCCGAACCTTCAACCAGGGCCGGTTCCTCGACAACGGCCCGATCACGCTGGATAACGACCTTGCCGGCGTGGACTGTGCGGCTGATCTTGTCTCTCAGACCGGCCAGCTCATCGTAGAGGCCCAGTTCGATACCAACTGCACCCAGAACACGCCCGATCTCATGCTCGCCGCCAAGTGCGATGATCCCGCCCAGACCATCATCGTCGATCAGGCCACGTCCAACGGGTTCACCGGCATCCGCTATCAGGGCGAGAGCTACCGCCTTGTCGCCAGATCGAGCGGGACGCCCGTTGCGGTCGATTGGGTGCAGGACGTGTGCGGTGGTGCCCCCGAATGGCCCGTGGCGCGTCTCTGCGATGGGACGGCGACGATCACGTATGACCCCGACCTACGCCCACAGGACGGCGTGACGCTGCTCTGGGGTGGTGATCGGTACGCCCCGGTATCGGCGGTCTCAAGCGATCCGCCTGTAGGGGCTTCGTGGTCCACGCAGGCGTGCCCGTCGAGCGGAACCCTGTGTTCGGGCTTGGTGCCGAATGACCCGCGGTGCGCGAACCCGCTGTATCGTCAGTGCCCGCAGTGTGCGGGGTACAACGCTGGGCGTCCTGATCCGATCCCGACTGACCCGGCGCTGAATGCGTTCGCTCAGGACCAGCTAGATCGGCAGTTTGGTTGCTCAGGTTGCGGTGGTTGATTCCATCGCGTACCTCACGGCATCGGGGAGGGTGCGTTTGATGACATCACGCTGGCCCCGCCTCTCGTGATCGCGGGGGCGATAGATAGCATATGTGATTTCGGAACTGTCTTTGCAGACCGCCCACCCTTGCTCCAACAACCACCCCTCTACGCTGTCCCTGACGATTGCGAGGGCGTGCTGGGCTTTCTCAATCCGCGTCCCACTAGCCCAACCCTCATACCACCATTCCGACTGGTACTTATCTTCCTTACTTGGGGTTCTATCGCTTTCCAGTGGACAGATACACTCCGGCCACGCCTGATGCCTCCCCTTGTCGAGCAGTTCCCAGAGTTCGTTGAGCTCAGTGCTTGCGTCCATTACCCTTCCTCCCGATGATGAGCAGTGCGATGATCGCCACGGTGAATATGCCGAGGCAGATGTAGAGGGCGGTGTACATTCCGTCAGGCATTGGTATCCTCTCGTAAAATGCTTTGCGGCCTTGGCGTCTTAACTAGGCCGACGCCTCCACACTGGGAACAGATCTGCATCTCAGACCGCTCTCGGGGCAATAGATTTCCCGGCGTGAGACGCAATCCGGATGCGACTTTGAGCAGATTTGAATATGAAGGTTCGCGGTTCCCCGATTCCCATTGGGCAACTGTCCCGGCGGGAAGACTCGACGCTGAATCTAGCTGAGCTTGCGTCATGTTCCTGAGTTTACGCAACGAAATCAAGCGATCTGCAAATGTCGGCATCACTCCCCCTCCACAGCTTTGTGCACGGCCAGGATGAGGGCGACGGCGGCGGCGAGTTTACCAACCGCTTGCTCTCCTGTGTGGGCACCCCTGAGAGTTCGTAGGCGGTACTCCCACGACCCTTCCTCAGTGTCACACGGCATGAAAGTACAGTGGGATTTTGTCCACCAAAACTCCATGACATCCAGAGCGAAAGCCAGCACAGCAGCGGCGACGGCGGGAGGGCAGTGGATTGTTTTCTTGGAGTACACGTTCACGTTGGGAACAAGATAGATAATCCCGCTATTTTGCAAGTCCACCCACGCCCAATCCCCCACCCACGGACACTCCAGCCCGAGGCGGGCGTACGTCTCGCCTGCCTGCATGAGTTCGGTGGTGGGGAGGTGGTAGTCAGTTTTATCCATGTCCGTGCTCTCCGTTCTCGGCGACCCAGCGTTCCGCGTCAGCTTGTCGGCGTAAATCTTCATTGGCAGCATCATGTTCTCCGTACATTTCGTTGTAACACGTCTCGCAGATTTCCCAGTCACACCCAGTATCGCAGCCGCACATTTGGCATTTCATCGCCCACCCCCGCTCTCTGCCCCTTCGGTGGGCCTGGACTGCTGGGCGGAGAGGGCCGCTTCGCAATGCTGCTCGGCATAATCCCAGAATCCATCGTCGAGTTCGTCAATGTGAAATGTGTTATTGACATATGAGAGCGTGAAGAACCCGTCTACGCTGTAGCCGATCAACTGTGCAAACTGCCGCCAGTCGTTGTGTTCAAAATTCATACCCGCAAGTGCGTTTAGGTCGCACCCGCGAACGCTGGCGAAATCAAGCAACTGCCTTACGATCCTGTTCTCGACAAATCGCATGGTGCCGTGTTCGTCTTTGGCGATTGCCTGCATGGGGTGCTTGTACTTCGGCAACCGCTCCACGATCGCTTCCTTCTCCCTCAGCCGCTCCTCCGTGGTGGACAGGGCGGCGAGGAGGTCGCCAGCTAGGGCACGCAGTTCCCCATACGAGAGACTCGTCGGATTCTCAGCCCTCTCCCGCAGCTCCGCATTCTGGTCGGTGGTGTGCTTACTCATCTTCATCCTTCCCGCCCGCTGCCGGGCTGCCGTGGAGGGCTTGGGTGATCTTCTCAACGCCTCTGCCCGTTGCCTCATGGAGGTTGGCGATCAGGTTTCGCAGGCCCTGTACGGTGTCCTGATCTTCGGTAACCAGTTCGTGATGTACATAGTCCAAGTGCTTTGCGGTGTCCTCCAACGCCTCCCGCAGTCTCGCGTTCTCCGCCTCCGCCTGATGGAGTTTGCGTTCTGCGTCTTCCCACCATTTCTGATAGAGACCAGATGAACGCTCCGCCTTCTCCGCCCGCTCGGTCATCGCGGCGAGGTCGGTGCGGAGTTGCTTGTTCTCCGCGTAGAGCTGGTTTGCATACTCCCATGAGAGAACATTGCCGTCCGCATCGACATGGCCGCTCCAGTCCGCCTCACTCATCCGCTCTGTCTGTTCACTGGTCATTGCCGGGCTCCTTGTGCATTCCATCCCGCGAATGTCGCTGATATCGCCGTCAAATGCGTCGCCGACGATTTCCCGTAGTTCTGCGAAGACGTCGGGGATTGATCTTTTCTTACTCATCGCCTTCTCCTAAAGCGCACGCCACCACCCCGCAGAGGTGCAACCCGGATCGCAATGCGAAAACGGCCTCGTGCAAGGTGGTGGCTTGTCTTGGATGTGCTTTGGGCACGATCCGGGTTGCGTCGGTAGTGTAATGGGTTTTGGGGGGCATGTCAAGTTCCTTCTCCGCACAGGGCGCACGCTTCTCTAAGGTCGTCGATCAGCCCGCCATCAATCTGCCCAACATCATCCTCATCCCATGCGTTAACTACGGCGACTGCTCGTTCCTTAAGTGCTGTGATTTCCTTATGCAACCAATCGATCATCGCCACAGGATCGCCTTCGACCCGCTTCAATCTCGCGTTCGGCGTGTGAGGTGCTGGGATGATCTCTGGCCAACCGTCGCTTGATCCGGGGGCCATTGCGCGCTCCTGACACTGGTACCAATAGACCTGCTCTGTTTCACTCATCACATCATCCTTCCATGCACCCCGCGAACCCCGTTCACGCGAACACGCTTCTTGGTGGTGCTGCATTTCTTCCGCCCAGTCTCGAATAACACGTTCGCCTTCGTCAACTCCGTCACACGCGGGCGAACAGCGTTCATTTCCTCGTAGCCCAGGCGGTCTTTGATCTCCCGATCCGTGAGCGGTCCTTGCTCCTTGAGCAGCTCGACGATCGCTTTTTTGCGTTCGTCGGTGTCGATTGATCTCCACGCTTCTCGTGAGTTGTCGTGTACTCGGTGTCGAGCGTGCTTGTGGTGGGGGAATAGGGTGGGCTGGTTCATGGCAGTAGTTCCGTGAGCTTGTCCACGACGAACACGCGGGGGGCGGTGTACGCCTTAATGCCCTCATCCACACCTATGGAACTAAGGGTGCCACAGAGGGGCATGAGGCCGAGGAAGGCGACTACAGCCGGGAAGAGGGCTTGGAGAAAGAGTTCTCCGTTGTCTCCGTCGACTTTTCGACCAATGCGGTGAGCGATGAACATCAGGACTCCCACCAGGATCAGCAGACCAAGCCACATAGCGGCTTTGAATACCGTCCACACGATCGTGTATTGAATCAACTCCTCGATGTACAGCGGCGTCTGCTCCGCGATGAACGGCCCCGCTGTGTCCGCACCCGCCTGAGCGGATGTCCTGAGCCATTCGATTGTGGTTGCCAGTTCTTCGGTGAGTTTGTTTGTTGCTGTCATGCCTTTTCCTTCCTGATCGCCGTCGCGACGATCTCAGTGAAGTCGTCTGTCGTGAACTTCTGGCCTTCCCATGCGCTGATCTCATACACGCTGCCCGTGGTCATGTAGACCCGTGCGGATGTTTCCCGCAAGACGATCTTCTCGATGAGTGGGTGTCCGTAGACGTAGGTGCTCATGCTGCGCCCTCCATTGGCTCGATCGTGATCTCCACGCGCGGGTTGTCCTTGTCCTTGGGGCACTTGATGCCGCGATCCTCATAGATCAGGTAGTCATCCTCGATCACCCCCGCCTTGACGATTCCATCCCGCATGGGCTTGCGGTAGTTGTCGATGTCGTAGCGGGCGTTGGTCTTGCAGTAGAAGCGCTCAGTGACAACCACCGGCCCCTTAATCGACGGGACACCTTGCTCGCGTATCGTGTCGATTACGAGCTGCTTGTACTTGCGTCCTTTGGGGCTGGTGATAAGACGGCCAACCCACTTGTTCTTGAAACGCCGTGCGATCGGCGTGCGATAGTGATTCATCGTGATCGGCCACGGCAGCGTAATCGTCACGGCACCGCGTTTGCCTTTGGCGGGGGAGGGGGTCATGGTGTTCCGTTCCAATCTGCGGGATACAACTCGTTTCCGTCGGCATCTAGGGGGTGGTAAATCTTGATTGGAGCGCCCATGAACATCTTGCCCTCCATGTCTTTGAGTTTCGATACACCGTATCTGTCCATGTATAACCTCGCCTCGTTGGCATTCATGAAGTAATACACCTTCGGGATGATGTAAGTCTCGCTCATCAGTTGTACCCCCTCTCCGCACCCTCGCCCTCGAACAGGTCGGTGCTGTCAACCTCGTCGGGAATAACCTCGCCTGTGTCCGGGTCGCGTTCTGGTTCGTCGTCGTCGATGTCCGCGTCAAGCATCCCGGCAATCGAGTTGCCCGCTTCCTCCATTGACGTGTTGGCGACGGCCATGCGTTGCGGGTTGAACGAGTCCATGCCGTCTGCGACATGCGAACGCTCAATCGCCTCGGCTAGAACAGGGTTGACGGGCAGTCGCTTAATCAGGCGATTCAGCACTGTCTTGCACCCCATTCGCCCAAACGAATACTTCCATGCCGGGCTGATAATGTTCCCGTCTTTGTACTTCGCGGTATAGGTGTCGCGGATGTACTCGATGTCCTTGCGAGTCATCACCTCAAACTCATACCCCCCTCCGGGGAACCAAGCGATTGCGTAGCAGTGGGTCAGCTTCGCCTTCTCTGGTCGCTCGTTGGCTGGGATGTGGTTGATAAACCGCTGCGTGCCCAGCTTGTACTCGAACTCATCACAGTCGTAGACCTCTTGGACGGTGAACGACTGGATTCGCCCGTCTCGGGTGGCAAGGTCAACCATTGCCCCGTAGCCCATTTGCAGGTTGCACTCAGACCGCTTCTCGCGACTGTTCCAACGAACCACAAACGCGGCTCCGTTGTGGTACCCGCTCGCGTCGAGGTCGAGGCGGGCGGCGAGTAGTGCGGACTGGAATACGGACGGCGGGTATGCCTCCGCCAGCTTGGGCTCACGAATCATCGCCTCTGCGATCGTCGCCCTCACCTTGTCGGGCGTGACGAATCGGTTTCCCGAACACGCCTCTGCAACAATGTCCATCCTGCTTGGCGTGAACACCGAATCTACGAACTGCTCTCCGGGTGTTTTGGGTGCCAGTTGGTTACTCATATCGCGTTCCTCTCATCTTCAATCAGGTATGCCGGGAGGGTGGCGGGTATGTACGAATCGCACGGACCCGGCGCTATGCCGTGCATTCGGTACTTCGCGTAGGCAAGCAAGCCCACGCGACATTCGTTAATCCCCTGTTGGATCGTGCCCGCCGTCAGCGGGAACACGGTCACGGGGTACGGTGCTGTTTTCTCAACCGCGACGATCTGATACGAGAAGTCGTGCAGTTGCTCGGGGATCAGGTTGTGTGCAATCGCTCCGAGCAAGTACCACGCGGCTTGGCGGTGATACCCGTAGTCCCAGATCGAACGCTCGAACTTGTGCGGGTCGATGCTTGAGCTGGTTTTCAGATCCGCGATGCCCGACACGGGCGTGTCGTGATCGGCGGTCGGAACAAACGACGGCAGGAAACGATCAACACGGCACTTGCAGGGGATCTTCTGGCCCTTGACCTTGAGATGCCAAACCAGCGTGAGCTCGTTCGTGCCCTCGACCTCGTTAAACAGCATGTTCGCACGCGGGTGTGCGTCGAGCTGTTTCCGCATGGCCTCGATGCGTTCCGCCCATTCAGCGTGCAGGATCAGCTTGTCCGGGTGCTCATCCGCGATCGGCTTGTGGGTTTTCCACTGGCACTGGTCCGCAAGGATGGGCTTGTGTATCACGTCATCGCCGACCTTGACCTCGACGGTTGGCGTATACGCCGTCTGCCGGTACTTCTCGGGCTCAAGGTACGCCGTGTGCATCGCCGTCCCGTAGAGCATTGAGGGCGTCGGCGGGTCGTCGTCCTGGGTCTGGTTGAGGTAGTACGCGCCGTGCATTCCCGACCGGACGAAATGCCCGATGGTCGTTGCGTTGAGCGCGTCAAAGCTGTGGTATTCCTCAGGTGAAATATCACGGTAAATGCCGGGGGGCGGCGCTTCGAGTGGTGATCTTCGGTTGGCTATTCCTTGTTCCATGTGACCCCCTTCGCGATATGGCAAACAGATGAAGGTGTTACACCAAATAGGTCACCGATCTGGCGATAGGTAAATACACTTGCGTGTCCAGTTGCCAGTTTCCGAATGACCCGAGCTTGCCATTTGTTCAGCTTGCTACCCGACTCGGGAACCATGAGGCCGCTTTGAATGGCGTGTCTTGTATTCTCTCGCCGAGAGACCCATTCAAGGTTGACTGCTCGATTGTCCTGCTTGTCGCCGTTCAGGTGATTCACTTGGTCGTCGCCGTCGCCGGGCAGTGGAAGAAATGCATTCGCCACTAATCGGTGGATCTTCTGGGTACTCCCCTTGTTGCATTTCCATAAGCAGCACAGGTGGTACCCATCCTTGTCTGGGAGGGGCTTAAGGATTCGACCCTTAATGAGCCGCTTCCCGTGGCCGTAACGGACACGGCGATCCACAGACCTCACTCTGCCAAACGATGAGACTTCATATGAACCTTCATAGCCCTGTATGGCGATCCATCTCTCCGCCTCATCCGGCGTTCGCTGGGTGGGGGGGAAGGTCATGGCGACACCCGACCTTCACCGTTGCACTTGGTACAGTGCATATTGCCCGAGCGAACTCCATATGTGATAATCCGGCCTTCTCCTCGGCACGCCGGACATGTCACTTTCTCCCGCTCGGTAGCGATCTGACTTTTTAGCCGTGCGTTCTCTGCTTCAAGCGGATGGGGGATACAGCTATTCCCGCTGGAAATATGCCCATGTTCGTGCTCGCTCTCGGCCCAAGCAGTGACGATATCAATCTGCTGGTCGGACGCCTCAATACCGGCATCCTCAAACGCCTCAGAGATACACTGTTTCCACCTATCACTCATCCAAAAACCCCTTCCTTCCCCATGTGCTCAACATGCGCCGCCGTTACAGGCGTCCACACGTTCACCTTGTTGTGTACTTCGCTCTCATCACGACGACGACGGAAATACTTCTGCGTGTCCGTTCGCGCGTATCGAACCTGCTTCGGCGGGTTCTTGGCCTTGTACCAGTCGCGTGCGTTGCTCGAAACGTGCGTGGTGCCCTTGGGGAACGTCGGGCCGGTCGGCTCTGTGCGTTCCTTGCGGGGGCGTCCGCGTTTTGTGGTGGCTACTCTCATGAGATCACCCCCGCACTTGCTATTGCATAGCTAGCGGCGAATCCCCACGAAACCTGGGCTGTCATTGCCACGAAGTAGTAACCAACCGACTGCGCCCCAGTGAGCGGCTTTGCGTCTGGGTTTCTCATGCAAATCCAGATCGTGAGCAGGGCCGGCCAGATTAACGCAATGGCCAGCACCCAAGGAATCGCACCGACTGCTCTGTTAACTGCCGTTTTCATGCTGACTCCTCATCGCGTTCCAGTCTGGTATGACCTGACCCGCCCAGTGCCAAAGTGCGTTCTCAGAGTGGTCTGGGTCTGCGAAGATCACGCCTCGCTGACTCATGTAGTAGAGCTGGTCGTCGTCGAAATACACGTCGCCCGGTTCTTCCTTGGTCATCGCGGCGCACATGAGCCGCCCGTCTTTTCTCCAGCGAAGTCCCATCAGCTACCCCCTGACTGCGTTAAAGGCGATAAGAATGCCGATGATCCACGTCATGTTCAGAACCCACGCGAATACGGCCCAGATCATCACCACGCTGAACGGCGTGCGATAATCGCGGATTCGGTATTGAAACACGGCGATCGGCCAAAGCAGGATCAGGTAAAGCAGCAGCGGTAGTAAGTCGATCCGTTTCACACCTTACCCCCTACCACAGTCGTCACCGATCGGAATGCCTTCATTGCCTGCTCTTTCGTGAACGGTCCCTCAACGGTGCCGCATCCAACACGAGGCGGCTTTGGCGACCTGCTCAGTGGTGGCCACTTGCGAATGACCTCTACCCGTGTGTCGTCGCCAGCCGGGATCATCGCCAGCCAGTAGCGATAGCGAAGCCGTCGCGTAAATCGTGGTGCTCTCATCTCAAGCCGCCCCTTTCCCCGGCCCATCACCGAGCCGGTATAACCTCGCCCTGTCGTCGTGGTAAACCTTCGATTTCTCGTCTGCGCGAACCCACACGTAGTTCGCGTAATCCATCGCCGTCGTATCGCAACCCAAGATCACGCACGCATCGGTGTCGTGGTCGCCCGCACGCAGCCGGTTCTCGGCGTCGATGATCGTCGAATGACGCTTGCCGATCAGCTTGCCGATCTCCGGGTACGAAAGCTCGGTGTGGTCGCGTAGCACCACGGCGATAACCGATCGAGCGAACACGATGCGTCCGCCCCGCATGTTGCCCATGAGATCCGAGAGCGTCACGTTGCAGTCGTCGAGCACGAGCGCCCGGATGATTTCGGGGTTGAGGGGTTGGGTGCTCATGCCACCCCCCTCATCGACTTCCCTTGCAGTTCGATCAGGGCGCCGCCGTCGCTGATCCGGTCGATTGTCTTTTCGCCGAGCACGCTGTTCAGGCCAGCGTCACCGAGATTCGTAAGGATCAGCGTGGGGCGTTCCGATCGGTAGCGAATGTCCAGCATCTTGTTCAACTGCTCATAGTCGTGGTCGGTCTTGCCAGTCGGTACGCGCAGGTCATCAAGCACAAGCAGGCCGCACGATTCCGCTTGCACCATCGGTGATTCGTGCTTCTCGCCGTATGAGTCGCGGTGCGCGTCGAGCAGTTCGATGCTCACAAAGTATCGCGGCGACGGGCCGCGCCGCAGTTCCTTGAACCACTGGCACCCGAACCGTGCTCCAATCTGGGTCTTGCCGTTGCCGAACACGCCCTGCACGACCACCATGCCGCCGTGGTCGATGATGACCTGCGCTTGGCGGATCACTTGTGCTTGGTGCCGGTTCCACTTGAACCCCGGCTCTGCGAGTCTGTTGCAGTGCTTGAACGGGAACTCGTGTGCGATCGCCCGTTCGATTGGCGTAGCGCGTGCCTCTGGGGTGTGGTTTGGGGAGAGGGTGGGGGTCATGAGGATGCCTCCACACCTTCGAGGATGCCCCTGATCGCCTCGCACTGGTCGAGCGTGAGTTTGCTGTAGTCTCGCTCAACCCTGTATCGCACCAGGCTCTGCGCCTCGTTAATCTTGGTCTCCTCGATGAAATCGGCGACATCTTCGGGCTTACTGATCCTTCGGCTGCCCCAGGCATTTGATCCCGGCTCAAGGCCATCCCGCTTCCGGAACTTGTGCCCGTCTACGACAACCAGCGTCTTGGTAAGGCGTTCGACCGTGTGCAGCCATGCGCCCCGGCCCATGCCCGCCCCCCTCACAATGGCGACTTCATCGCCCGGCTTGAGTGATTGAATCCATTCGTAACTGCGTCTCATCCTGCATTCCTCGCCTGCTGTGCCCGCGCCTTCGCGAGCGGGTTGTCGTTCGGGTCGTCCGGTTGGATCGTGTACTGGTCGTTCAGGTGGCCGCCAGTTCGCTTGCCCGCCTTCGCGTCCTGCTCCGCACGCTCCTGTGCGTTCGAGAGCCAGTTGCCGAGAAAGCGGGCGTGGTTTCGTTTGCGCTTGCCGGGGTTGTCGATGTACCAGGCGTGCGCCTTGTCGAGTTCGTGGGTCAGATCCACGAGCGGGTACGCCTTCGCCCACTGCAATCGGCGGAACGAGCACGCAATGAACCCGTGCTCCCCGTCCCACTTGACGGGGGTGGCTCGCTTCATGGCAGATTTGGGCGGTTCGTGTTGAGGCGGCGTTTCGCCGTCGAGACAAGAACGCGCAGCGTTCTCTTTGTCTTCATCCTCTCCTGTCTTATCTAATCCTATTGGTTTCTCGTGGGTTAACCCAATTTGAGTTTGGGTTCCCGTTGGGTTAGCCGTGGGTTCCTCGTGGGTTTCCGTTGGGTTACGCTTGGGTTTCCGTTGGGTTTTCGGGCGACCGCCTTTGCCGCCGTTCTCCCATGCCTTGACAAGCTTGGCGTTCCGCTCTGCCCAGCCGGTAGCGATGATCTCGGAACCGTTGCGTTCCGCCCATCCGCTTTCGATCATGGCCCGCTCGAACTCGTCAGCGTCCCCCTGATAGCGGCAGATCGCTTTCAGCGCCGACGCCGGGAGCTTGAACCGATCGGCCTTGCGAAGCTGGCAGTGTGCCCACAGCCGCATGAGGTAGATCGGCGCGCATTCGTCGTTGAGCAGGTCAACCAGCATTCGTGTTCGCCAGTGGTCAAAGAAGTCTGGGTCAATGAGCATCCATGCCTCCAAGTCCAATCCGCCCGTTTCCGGGCGGGGTGGGTTAGTTGATCGCGCGCCCTGCCTCAAGGATGGGGAGGTTGCTTTCGGTCGGGACGTAAATCACTTCGCTGTTCCCGTCGTGAAGCCCCTGAATCCACAGGTAGGTGAGATACTCGGTCTTGCCCTTGAGCGAGTCACTGATGATCTCGTTGGCCTCTGCGACGCCCTGAGCCCGCAGGATCTCAGACTCCTTTGCGGCCTCGGCCTCGCGTATGGCGATTTGCCGATTCTGCTCTGCTCTGGCGAGCTCCGCTTTACCCCGCATCTGCTGGGACCAGACGCGGTATCTGGGCATGAGCGCAAACCACGCGACCACGCACACGACGGCGATGATGATGAGCGTGCTAAGAGCCCATAGGTCTTCTCGTTTCATTCGCATTCTCCTTTCAACCCCCGCCCCCGCATCTCATCAGGGGCGGGCGGGGTGGGTTAGTTCAGAACTTGCTGATCGCCTTTTCCATCCGCTCGGATACGTTGGTGAGTTGGTCGATCAAGACGCCCATCTCCAACAGCGGGCCGGGAGCGGCGCGGTCCTCGGGTTCGCCATCTGCACACGCTTTCTCTGCGTAGCACACGCCCCCATCGCCCAATAGAACATTCGCCCTGTGATTGATGGACTTGGCGTGATCGTCAAATACATTCACGAGTGCCTTGAGTCTCTGCACATGATCTGACGCGGTCTGACAGACGGTTATCCTCTTAGTTTGGGGCATCCCCGGCGGTGCGTATTCATTCTCGTAGTTGTCCATGTCGTATCTCCTTTCAAATCCCTGCCGCCGCTGCGTGCCGCGACAGGGGACCGTGGTTGAACAACACACTCACGGCTTGTGGTTCGTGCCCCAACGCGGGGCACTGTGCGTAGACCTGTACGGTGGTTGCAAGACACGCACAAGAAATCCGACGCGGGACTTTCGACCCGCGACGAGGGTCAAGCTTTCATGCAGGCGTGGATATGAAAATCAGGCATAATGCTGCAACGAACCCGAATGCCCCGGCGCTTGGCGGCGGAGTAAAGATTGGCGCAGTTGGTGGTCGCAACCTTCTTGTTAACGAAGGGGCCAACCTTCACCCATGATTCCGGGTTGGCGACAAGGCGATCAAGTACGGGTTCGTATCGACCGCTTCCTTTCTTGCGATTGTGGCTGCTTTGGTTTGTGGGCATGTCGCCGGTGCATACTTCAAATGTGATTGCTTTGCTCATGTCTTCCCTTTCGCTTGAGCGTGGTGTTGAAAAATCCGACGCGGCGGGGAGACCGCGCCGGGGGTTCGCCCGGCTTACTCGCCGGAGCGGAATGGTCATGGTCCAACTGCGGCCATGAGTGCGAGCACAACGCCCGCGATGATGAGGAATCCGATTGCGATGTCTAGCCAGATCACAAGCCTGGATTTGCTTGCCTTGCTCATGGCGTGGCCTCCCCGCGTGCTTTGGCGAGGGCGGCTGTCAACTTTTCGACAGTGCCCTGTAGTTCGTATGTGCCACACGAATGCCGGACTGCCTGCATGTCTTCGAGTGCTTCGTATGCTGCCTCGTACAGATCAGGCGCGGCGGCGATCAGGTGGGCGTTGGCATCGTTGATAGAATTGCTCCATTCACGGTCGCTTGCACCACATATGTTTACATATCCAGTAGTTGTGCAGTACACAACGGCAACTTCGCCACTACGCGGCTCTGTGTGATGTATGCTCCACGGCCCCGGTGTATGCTCTGTCTTACTCATCGCTGTAACCTCTCACAATGTCATCCGCCCAATCGGGCGTGTTGTCCTGCTCGTAAATCTCACGAAGCTTGTCCTGATCCAGCATCGCCCCTTCCCTCAGATCCATGCACCACACGCCGAACGGCACGCCGTTGGACTTGGTACGCGGGTTCCGCTGCCGGTCGATTGATGCGGCGATTGCCGATCGCAACTGCGTTGGACTGAGCGTGAACCGATCGTGCCGTGTTGCGGGCTCGTCGATGCGGTCGATGTCGGATGGGTGGACGTCGGGGGGGTATGCACCGCTCATGACTCACCCCCGGTCCACGCCACAGCATCAAGGAATCCCATGATGCACATAGTTGCAACCCAAGCGCCGTCTGCGCCGCTATCCGGGAACAGTCGCCAGAGCGATAGAGTCATCAGCAGGCGAGGCATAAACAACCACCCGAGCAGGGGCCATATCCAACCGTCCCAGACAGAGTTTGAGTCGTAGACACCAAACCACCAGAGAAGAATCATGAGGATTCTCACAACTCACCCCCAAACTCAGTCTCGTACCCCTTGTTCCCAAGGCGGACAAGCGGCTGTGCCTTGCTGTCCGCAATCGCCTGCTCAACCACAAGCACGTTGCTCGCCGCGTCCGCGTTCTCGGAAGCGATCGCGTTCATGTCAGCAAGCTCTTCCTCCAACGCCTGAGCAAGCGTGTACTCGCCGTCGAAACGCATACGGTCAAGCGCCTTGCGAGTGGCGCGGTCCACCGTCTCCCACCGCGTCAGCATGTGACGCCCTATCGCCGGGGGCAGGCCCGCAAGCGACGAGGGGAGAGAGGAACACCCCCCGCCGTTGGAGCCCGCCCCCGCCTCTAGGTGGGTACGGAAAAGAGAGAGAGATCCTGGGTTGTCTGTGAGTTCAAAGCCGCCGTCCGTGTAGCAGTTCCCCAAGCGGTCTGCCTCGTCCATGAGGCATCCAAGCGTCTTGCTCAAACCACTGAGGAACTCGGGCACATCAAGGCGGGCGTTCTGGTCATGATCGCACTTGCGAATGAGCACAGATCGGAGCGCCGCCTTGGGGTCGGTGCCCTTTGCAGGAGCGTCGAGTATGACTTTGATGGCCTTCTCAAGCTCAGACTGGTCGATTTGCTTTGGGCTGTAGAATGTCATGGCGTCACCTCCGCCTCGCCGAGTAGCGAGTCAAGCATCCCGCGAGCGTGGTGTGGCGAGCCGTCGTCGATCTTGCAGATAGCGCCGTTGATGATCGAGTCGGCTTCGTCGAGCCATTCGCGGATCTGAACCGCCTGCCCATTCGTAATCGTCGTGCGGGCAAACGGGTCTGAGCCGTTGAGGTTCTGGGTGATGATCTCGCTGAGTGTGTGCGACATTACGACACCTCCCCTTCAGTCATTCCGGCCTCCATAATGCACTCGTCTATAAACTCATGCAGTTCTGGTAGTGTCTCGAAGTGGTTGCCGGTCACGTCACAACCGCTCTCGTCAAGGATGAAGTAGAAGGGTCGGTTGTTGCTAGAGTGAAAGACCTCAGAGTGTGGCTTGCGCACCCAGCCCCAGCCCCGGTATCGTCCTGTGGTACTCATGCCTGCCCCCCTTCCGGCTTGCCGTCGGGGTAGTTCATCGAACCGGCGAGTTCGTCAAACCTGACTGCCTCATCTGCTTGCTTAATCGAGTATTCAGCGGCCTGCTCATAACTCCACTCAGAAGAGCCGGGGTTGGCCGAGAACCCCGCCAGCGATGCCTCTATGAGTCGATCGCGTCGGCTCTTCCGGATCATCTCGTCAATCCAGTCAGTGCCGGATTCCGGGACACGGAGTTCCATTGCGACCCGCTCACGCTGGGTCAGGGTGTAGTGGGGCGCCGATAGATCGGGCTCGGCTGCGTCTCGCAACTCGCGAAGAACCTCAATAGTCTCCTGCGAAAGCGGCGTGCGTGCGCCAATATGCCGTTCGATCAAGTCGTCGGCTCGTCGGGTCAGTTCGTTCATTCCTCATTCCTCAGCGGCGGTCATCCGTGAGGCGGTCGAGGATTCGCGCCAGAGTTACGGCGGCTTCCACAAGAAGCCCGTCCTCTGGCCTAGAATGCCGCTCGTTTCGGTGCAGGGGTTCGAGTCCCCTGTCCTCCACTTTTCGATCCTGCGACCCGCGCTCCGCGAGTCTGCCCGCTCCGATCGGTTTGTCCCCGGTGGAACGTGCGAACAACGCGTCGAGCATGGAGCAACCGATCATGACCGATCATCACGCGTCATCAGGTGGCGGTGTCTACGACGTCGCGGCATTCTACAAGTTTGTATCGATCGACGACTGCGACGCATGGGCCCCCGACCTCAAGCAGCGGATGCTCGATCGAGATGTCATGGGCACCATCCTGCTCGCCCACGAGGGGATCAACGGCACCATCTCGGGCACGCCGGAAGCAGTCGCGGAGATCCTGCGAATCATCCGTCAGCACGACGGGCTCGGGGATTTGTCCCACAAGGTCTCTCATGCACCGGGGCACGTGTTCAATCGTGCCAAGGTGAAGGTCAAGCCGAGCCTGATCAACCTCGGTCCGGACGTCGACCCGAGCCAGTGCGTCGGCACGTATGTGAAACCCGGCGACTGGAACGAACTGATCTCAGATCCCGAAGTCGTCCTGATCGATACGCGGAACGACTACGAGGTGCACGCGGGCACGTTCGAGGGGGCGATTGATCCGAAGATCAAGCGGTTCCGCGACCTGCCGGGCTTCGTGGAGCGCACCCTCGACCCCCGGAAGCACAAGAAGGTGGCGATGTTCTGCACCGGCGGCATCCGCTGTGAGAAATCCACCGCCTGGATGCTCGAGCAGGGGTTCGAGGAGGTCTACCACCTCGAGGGTGGCATCCTCAAATACTTCGAGGACGTCCCACGCGAGCAGAGCATGTGGAGCGGGGATTGCTACGTGTTCGATGAGCGCGTCGGGGTCGATCAGGACCTGAACCCATCAGACGAAGCCAAGTTTTGCCCGGGGTGCGGGCACGCGCTCACGACCAAGCTCCGCTGCGCACCAGAGTATGTGCCCGGGCAGCGCTGTCCCAAGTGTGCCGAGGGTCAGGCGGCCGGGTGATGCTTCTCGAACGGCTCGTTGATCGAATCGGTCGATTCGCCGATCAGCGGGATCGCTGAGCCCTGCGCGTGCCTGTGCGAGAGCATCTCTTCCACATATTCCATGGCCTGCGCAGCACCCACAGGGTGCTGCGGGTGCAGCAGCACGCCCGCGATGCGACCGCTGAGGCATGCGGGAAGCGCATCGGAAGCCGGGGTCAGGTCATCGGCGATCATCTGCAGGATGGCCGTGCGATCGTACAGGTCATCCTTATCCGCGATGTTGCCCAGCACCAGCGCGAACTCGCCCGCCCGCAGGCGTCCGATGGAGTCTGATGGCTTCATGGCCTTGAGCGCCCTGCGCGTGAACCTGATGAGCAGCTCGTCGCACGCCGGGAGCCCATGCTGGTGGGCATACGCATCAAGCCCACAGAGCTCGAACATCGCGACACCGACGCGCTGCCCCTTCAGCTTGGACTGATTCGCCGATTCCTGGATGACGGTCTTGATGCCATCCGCGTTCCAGACCCGCGTGAGGGGGTCGATCATGGTGGTGCGCCAACTCTCGCCCACGTGATGCAGGAGCGTGTCCTCGGTCTCACTGACGCGGGGAGACTGCAGCATGATCTCGGTCAGCGCGGCCATCTGCTCAAGGATCTGGATTTCACGCCGATCGAGCGAACGGGGCTCAAAGCCGATCACGCAGAGCGAAGCGATCGCAGAGCCGTCCGGCGCGTGCACCGGCGTGCCGGCATAGAACACAATCCCCGGATCGCCCGTGACGAGCTCGTTGTTCCCGAACACGTCATCGAACCGGGCGTCGGGGATGACCATCGTCCGGTTCAGTTTCACGGTGTGCTGGCAGAACGCGACGCTGCGGAGTGTCTGCTCGACCCGCAACCCCTGGATCGATTTGAACCACTGGCGATGGCGATCGACGAACGAGAGCGCACTGATCGGAACCTGAAACACGCTCTGGAGCAGCTCCGTGATCTGCTCGAATCGTTGCTCGATCGGTGTCTCCAGGATCTGCATCTCATGCAGGGCCCGGATTCGATCGTGCTCAGGATGTGGTATGTGGGAATCGTTGCTGCCCATAGGAACTCCCCAGAACAAAAGAGGACGCTCTCCTGATCGGCAAACATCGTTATCAATCGTGCCAGAGGGCAGCAAACAGCGGAGAATATCCGGTTTCAGGGCTATTCCCCTATTGCGGATGCACAAATCTGAGATAACCGGTGCACTGTTCAGCCCAGATCTGCGGGTTCGATAATACCGCGGCACTCTCCGAAACCGATCCGCCGGTATCCCTCGCGCTCGCAGTAGGCCTTCATGATGATCTCGTCGCCGTCGGCGATGAACTTGCGCTCCTCGCCCGTGGGCAGCTTGATCGGCGTGCGCTGCGTGCCCGGCACCAGCTTCGGCGGGTTGGCGAAGGGGTCGCCGTCCCAGGTGAGCTCGAGGAGCGAGCCGCGGGATTCGCGGGTCGTGCCAGAGACAGTGCCCGAGCCCAGCAGGTCGCCCGGCTGCATATTGCACCCGTTGACGCTGTGGTGAGCCACCATCTGGGCCATCGTCCAGTACATGTCGCGGAAGTTGCCCGTGGAGAGCTTGATGGGCTCCATGCCCTGCTCGCGCATCTGGGCGGAGGCGAGCCAGACCTCGAGCGTGATGTCCACGCCGCCGGCTTTGCTGTTGTCCTCGGAGGTCATGTATGGCAGCGGCTGCGGGTCGCCCTCGGGGCGGACCGCGCCGGCGCAGCGGAACGGGGCCAGCGCTTCCATCGTGACGATGTACGGCGACACGGTCGAGGCGAAGTTCTTGGCCAGGAACGGGCCCAGCGGCTGGTACTCCCACTTCTGCAGGTCCCGCGCCGACCAGTCGTTCAGGATGCACATGCCCAGGATGTGGTCCTCGGCCTCCTCGATCGGGATCCGCGAGCCCAACTCGTTGCCACGCCCGATGATCGCGCCCATCTCCATCTCGTAGTCCAGCAGCTTGCACGGCCCGAAGTTGGGCGTGCGTGCCCCCTCGTCTGGCGCCTGCTGCCCGACCGGGCGCTTGATGCGCGTGCCCGAGGGGACGATGGACGATGCCCGCCCGTGGTAGCCGATGGGGATGTGCTTGTAGTTGGGCAGCAGTGGGTTGTCGGGTCGGAACATGGAGCCGACGTTGGTGGCGTGGTTGATGGAGGCGTAGAAGTCGGTGTAGTCGCCGCTCGCCAGGATCGGGGTGCTCAGCTCGACCTCGGATACAGGGAATAGCATCTCGTCGAGCTGCGGATGATCGCGCAGCTCGTTGTTTCCCTCACGCAACAGGTGCTGAAGCCGCTTGCGTAGGTTGCCTGTCTGTCCCGACTCGGCGATGTCCTCAACAAAGACCCACCAGTCGTCCTCGGTCTCCTCAAGTAGCCCGTGCTGCACCAGCGCGTCCAGAACGAGGATCATGTCCCCGATGCGGACGCCGATATGGGCGCTGACCGCTTCCGGCTCGTCTTCAACCGATCCCAGGACAGAACACAACGGCAGGTTCTGAATCGGGAAATCGCTCTGCGGGTCATTGGCGCTCTCGACCCAGGACTTGAGGTTCGGGTCGTGTGTCTCGTCGATCGCGTAGGGCATGCTGGGTCCTTCCTGAGGGGTCGATAAGGTGTATCCAGAGCGTATGCGTGCGGTTTCGATTCGTCAGGCGCGGATTGTGCCCATCACGCCCGGCAGCAGATCCGCCAGCTCGTTGGCCATCAGCCCGCCATCACCATCGTGCGACTCAGCCCATCGCTCACCCGTGATCGCGTGGGCCTGTACGCCCAGCGCGGCGGCGTGCAGCAGGTCGATCGATGCGTCATCCCGCGTCTGGGCAATGATCGAGCCGATCACACCCGCGAGCACGTCACCCGTGCCGGCGGCAGCCAGCGCTGGCGAGCCGCGCTCGCACACCCACACGCGGTGCCCGTCGCTCACAACCGTTCCATTGCCCTTGAGCACGACGACGCAACCCAATCGCTGGGCGAGCCGGGTGCATGCGCCAGTGCGCTGCGATTCGTCGCCGGCCGGGTCGCCGTCGATTGAGAGCGACCGCATCAATCGGCGGGCCTCGCCCGGGTGCGGCGTGAGCACAGCGCTCGCGCGGATCTCGCGGTCGAACTCCGGGAGCGACGCCAGGGCATTGAGCCCATCGGCATCGATGACGATCGGCACCATCTCCTGATTAAGAAGACGGACGATGATCTGGGCGACGCAGTGGGCTCCGCCCATGCCCATCCCCGCGACGATCACGGAACACGACCGCGTGAGCTCGTCGAGGACCGGCGCTGCGTGCGAGGCGTTGATGCTCCGGGCGTGGTCGGTCTCCAGGCCGTACCCTGTTGCGAACGGCGCGAGGGAGAGGACCTGTTCGATGATGGGCGATGGAGCCGCGATCTTCACCAGCCCGCACCCGGACCGGATCGCGCCCATCGCGCTCAGGGCCGGGGCGCCGAGCATGGTGGGCTCGAACTCGTCGTCGCGGTGCATGCCGGCGCAGCCGCCAACGATGGCGACGGAGCCGAAGGTGCCCTTGTGCCCGTCGTCGGGACGGTGGGGGAGCGGCGGGAGTGTTTCGATGCGTTCGGTGCTCATGGTGCATTGTTCGCACGCGCGACCCTATGATCCCGCGTGATCGATACCCACGCCCATCTCTGCTTCCCGGATTTTGCCGAGACCCTCGACGAGACGCTCGCGGAGGCCCGGAAAGCGGGCGTCATGGGCGTCATCACCATCGCCTGTACGACCCAGGATTCGCACGATCAGCTGCGATTGGCCGAGCAGCACGAGCACGTCTGGTGCACCGCCGGGGTACACCCGCTCTATAGCGACAAGACGCCGCACAACTGGGCCGCGATCAGGGAGATCGCCAAGCACCCCAAGTGCGTCGCCTGGGGCGAGCTGGGGCTCGACAACAAGCACGAGCACCCGCCCCGCAGCATCCAGGACCCGGTCCTCGCCGAAGAACTGGCGTTCATCGAGGGCTGCAGGGCGGACGGCATCGACCTGCCCATCGTGATCCACTGCCGCGAGGCGTTCGATGACTTGCTCCCGATCCTACGTGAGACCACGCTCGACCCGTCCCGGTTTGTGTTCCACTGTTTCACCGGCAACCCCGACGACGCCCGCAAGGTGCTCGACTTCGGCGCCATGATCTCATTCACCGGCGTGGTCACCTACAAGAACGCAAAGGACGTCGCGGAAGCCGCCAAGATCGTTCCCAGCGATCGGATACTGATCGAGACCGATGCGCCCTTCCTCTCGCCCGATCCCAAGCGGGGCACGTGGCCCTGCACACCGGCCTACGCACGCTATACCGCCGAGTTCGTCGCCAAGATCCGGGGCGAGTCGTTCGCCGATTTCCACGAGCAGATCGACGCGAACACCGAGTCGTTCTTCGGCATCTCGTTCCCGAAGCCCGCCCCTGAGGTCATCGCCACGCCATGCACCTGCTGACGCTCGCACAGACCGGCACCGACCTCGGCGGATGGTTCCACGATCTCTCACCGTTCGCGCTGCGGATCTCCGGTGGTTTCGGGTTGCGTTGGTACGGGTTGTCGTACGCGATGGGCTTCCTGTCCGCGTTCCTGCTGCTGCGTTTTCTTGCCAAGCGTAACGCAACGGACATCCCGATCTCCCGTGCCGCGGACGCGATGATGTATTTCATTCTTGGGGTACTCATCGGCGGACGCTTGTTCTATGTGATCGGCTACGAGCCGTCGCTGCTGTGGGACTTCAGCGCCAGCGCGCCGTGGTGGGGGGTGCTCGCGATCAACCGAGGCGGCATGGCCTCGCACGGCGGGATCGTCGGGGTGGCCTTCGCGTGCTGGCGGATCTCCCGCGGGGTCAAGGAAGACAGCGGGAAAATCATCGGGCGCACCACCCCGATCCGGGTTCTCGACACCGCCGCCATGCTCACCCCGCTCGGGCTCCTGTTCGGGCGATTGGCAAACTTCGTGAACGCCGAGCTCCTTGGAGCCGTGGTGGCCAAGCCGGGCGAGCCGGCCCCGTGGTGGGCCGTGCGATACCCTCAAGAGATCCTGGCCCTGCCCGACGAGAAGCTCGTTCAAACCCCGGAGCAGATGACGCAGATCATCGAGCTCGCAGAGCAGAAATCATTAAAGAGCGATGCCAGCTGGGTTCAGGGCTACGAGCGGGTGCTCAGCCAGATCCAGGAGGGGAACGCCGCGATGCAGGCCCAGCTCGAGCCGCTGATCGCGGCGCGATACCCCACGCAACTGCTCCAGGCCGGGCTCGACGGGCTGCTCGTGCTGGTCTGTGTCTGGAGTGTCGCGATGAAGCCCCGCAAGCCGGGGGTCGTCGCAGGTGTGTTCGGGATCGTCTACGCGTTGGGGCGGATCCCGATGGATCTGATCCGCCTGCCGGATGCCGGGGTTTCCCAGTTTGGCATGCTCACGCGTGGCCAGCTGTACTCGGCGCTCACGCTGATCGCGGGCTTGCTGCTTGTCATACACGCCATGCGGTCCAAATCGGACAAGCACGGGGGTTGGCTGAGCCAGCGCGGGTAAAGCCATTCATTCTTAAATTATGAGGTTACATGCATCATCTGTTCAAAGATGGTCGTATGTGACATTGCCAGGGGACCACATACGCGCTGCGAACGCTCACAAACACTCATGATGATGATTAGGGGATGATGATGCGCTCATGCTCAGTTGTACCGCTATCGCTCTGCCTGCTGATTGCCTCAGCCGCCGGAACTGCTTCGAGTCAGGTCAGCTACCAATCCGCTCTCGGAGCAGGGCGGCTGGTATACGAACTCCCGACCGGTGACCAGACTATCGGACTCCACACCGTCGGGGATTTCAACCATGACGGGCACCGCGATTTGCTCTTGCATTCGCTGGTCAGTGAGGTTGCCTGGGTGATGCTCGCGGATGGGCTCGGCGGGTATGTTGCTTACGGCCCGTACGAGACCGGGAACACCGACATCATTGTTGCGGGACAGCTGGACGACGACGCCGAGCCCGAGGTCGCATTCCGCGAGTTCGGGTTCGGATACTCGATCGTGTACGGGCCAGGCACGGCCCCCGTGGAAGATCAGGACTTCTCGATCTCCTACTTCGGTGGGATCGGTGCCGATGCGTTCGAGGGGGTGGTCAAGGCAGCGGACTTCGATGGTGACGGCAAAGATGAGCTCGTGTTCAACACAACGGACGAGTTCGTGTTCGTGCGTTGGTCCGCCACGCAAGCCGTGACCCCGATCGGGCTCAGCGGCCTGGGCGAGGAGAACGCGCTCTACGACCCAGCCGATTATGACGGTGACGGCGATCTCGATGTGCTGCTCTTCAGCGAAGACTCGCAGCACTTCTGGATCATCGAAGGGACCGGGGGCGCATCGCTGGGATCCCCACGCGAGATCATGCGGGCATACCCCAGCATCGCGAACGACGACCGCCCGGCGTTCGGTCAGCTCGATGCGAACCCCGCGTTGGACATGATCGTTGCCGACTCGTCGCTCCAGCAGATGCACAACGAGTTCAACTTTGTGCTCGCAACCGCGAGCAGCGAGCAGATCGACACCGATGAGTTTGGGCTTCCGCTGCTGATCACCGACGACCTCGACGGCGATGGCAGCCCCGATGTCGTGGTCATGCGCCCGGGCCAGTTCCCGCTGCCGCCCAACTTCCGCCCGGAGTTCGAGCCCGGCGTGCTGTACAACCCCACGAGCAACTCGCCCTGCATCGCCGACCTGAGCGTCGGGCAGCCGCGCGGCGACGCGCTCTACGATCAGTTCAGCTCGTTCGATGCCCCGCTCCAGCAGGTCTGGTCGTTCGATGTCGATCTCGACGGTGACAGCGACCTCGTCTGGCGGTGGTACGACGCCGCGATCGTGAACCGCCCCGGCCTGAGCGACATCCCGCAGCTCGGCATGCCCTCCTATGACATCGACGAGGGGGCGCTCTACATCCTGCCGATCGATCTCGATCAGGACGGGTTCGACGAGTTCATCGTCACCGGCTCCTCCATGATGCAGATCTTCGATATGCAGGACAACACGTTCGAATCGGTCACAGGTTCCAGCAACGTGTTCATGCTGGTCGAGGCGGACCTCGACGGCGACGGGACGACGGAGCTGGTCGGTTCGGATACGAACTTCAGCCGCCTGAAGATCTGGGATGTTCTGGCGGATGGTTCGCTGGGGAACCGGGTGCTCATCAACAGCGGCCAGAAGGACCCGTACTACGGGCTCGAGGTCGCGGACTTCAACAACGATGGCCACGACGATATCGCCGCGAATCGCATCGATGGCACCGTAGACATCTACATCGGCGGCAGCGATCCGCTGCTGACGCCGTGGTCGAGTGTCGAGTCGAGCGATCCCAACGGGATCAAGCTCGGCGTGTTCGATTTCAACCACGACGGTCTGCCCGATCTCGCGCTCTCGGCCGGTTCGAACAACAGCATCGAGCTGTACGCCAACGCGGGTGATGGCACCTTCAGCGACGGGCCGGTGCTGCCGCGGTCGGTCTCGGATTCCTGGCAGTACTGGATCGAGGCGGGGGACATCGACCAGGACGGGAACACCGACATCGCCTACATCGACCGCTACTTCGCGGGTCACGTCGTCGTGATGTTCCTCAACGCGGACGGCTCGCTCGATGAGATCACCGAGGTCCAGACGAGGGACGCCGTCGAGTTGGTGATCGAAGACTTCGACGGTGACGGCCTCCCCGATCTGGCGATCGCGGGCAACGTCACGGGCATCAGCGAAGCAACCCCAGGCGTGATTCTGCAGACCGCCCCGCGCCAGTTCGGCGAGGTTATCTCCCTCCCCGGCTTCGGCTCGACAAGCGTGGCCGTCAGTGACCTGAACATGGACGGCGCGAGCGACCTTCTCTCTGTCAGCGGTTCAGACAGACAGCTGCGGGCCTACTACGGATCGCCGAGCTCATGCACCGCGGATCTCAACGGCGACGGCGAGCTGAACTTCTTCGACGTCAGCGCCTTCCTCGTTGCATTCAACGCGGGTGACCTCAGCGTCGATTTCAACGGCGATGGGATGCTGAACTTCTTCGATGTCAGCGCCTTCCTCACGGAATACAACGCCGGGTGCCCATGAATCGGATGGTGCCTGGCTGTCGGCGACGCTGGGGCCGATGCACGTGGGCCGCGTAAGTCGTGCCCAGACGGTTTGTATCAGAGTGAAACAAAGGACCTTCAGAACACGTTTGTGTTCGCTGATAAAAAAAGGAATGATTCATGCGATTGTTCAGAACTCATCCATGCCGCACACTCGTGATGACGCTCGTTGCATCCGCGGGCGCTGCCGCCGCTGACCCCGACTTCCAGTCCCTGCTCGGTGCCGGAACCATCGGCCCGGATTTTCCGGACGATTTCATCGGCTCACTGGTTCAGGTCGGCGACTTCAACAAGGACGGCTACACCGACTACCTGCACCTGAACAGCGGGAACCAGCAGCTCCTTGCACTGATGGGCGATGGATCCGGGGGACGCATCCTGTACGGCCCGGTCGAGATGGACATCGGGATCAACATGGTCGTCGCGGCGCAGCTCGACCTTGACAGCGAGCCGGAACTGGTTGTCCGCGACGACAACTGGGGATTTCGGTACCTCCCCGGACTCGGCGAGCCAGAGTACGAGAGCAACGATCCGAACATCAACTACACGATCTTCGGCTCAACCGGTGATGTGTTTGCACCGCTCGTGCGAGCCGGCGATCTGGACAACGACGGGCGTGACGAGCTGATCCTCAATACAAGCGACGACGAGATCTACATCTACAGCGTCCGCACGCCAGACTTCGATACGACGTTCGCGGTGCAGGTCGATGGGCTCGGCGAACAGAACACAGTCTACGACCTCGCCGACTACGACGGGGATGGCGATCTCGATGTGCTGATGTTCTCACAGGACTCCCAGCGGTTCATCCTGCTCGAGGGCACTGGGACGATCTCCGTCGGTGTGGTACGTGAGATCATGCGGGAGTATCCGAGCATCGCGAACGACGAGCTCCCCGTGTTCGCGCAGCTGGATTCGAACCCGGCGATGGACCTGATCATCTCGGACAACGCGACCCAGTCGTTCCGGATCGAGTACAACTTCGTGCTCAACAGCCAATCAACACAGGACATCGCCGGCGGAGAGTTCGCGATCCCGCTGCACGTGGCAGGCGACTTGGATGGGTCGGGGCACCCTGACCTGATCGCCTTCCGGCTCGGGGAGTTCCCGAACGTGTTCGCCACCCCGGACTACTTCCCGGCGATCATCTACGACTTCGAGACCGCGAACCCGACCTACGGCGATCTCATCGTTGGGCAGCCCCGACGGTCTTTCCCGTACGACATCGACGGCTTCTTCGATGACTTCCCCAAGCCAGTCGTGACCAGCACCGACGTGGACGAGGACGGCGATGAAGACATCGTCTGGTTCGGCTACGCCGGAGGCGCGAACAACGGGGGGTGGTACGTCGAGAACCGGGCGGGCGTGCCCGGGGTCCCGCAGTTCGGGATGCCCTCGTACGACATCGTGAACGGGGTGCTGTACACACTCCCGCTCGATATCGACGACGACGGGCTGGACGAGTTCGTGCTAGCCGGTGAATCGAACCTGCGCATCCTTGATCTGCAGGACGGCTCGCTCGACCGCGTCGTCGCATCCAGCGACTCATTCATGGTTGGCGCGCCGGATCTCGACGGCGATGGCGTGCCTGAGCTCGTCAACGGACGAACAACCGCCCAGGAGCTGCGCATCTTCACCAAGCAGCCAAACAACACATATGGCAATGTCGTCACCGTCGATACTGGAGACAGGGGCCCATTCCGCGGGATCGAGATCGCAGACTTCAACAACGACGGCCTCGATGATGTCGCGGCGATGGAGTTCGATAGCGCAGTCAGTATTTTCATCGGCGGCGTAGGGCCCTCACTCACACACTGGGTCGACGTGACGCCACCGGACCCATCGGGGTCCAAGCCGGCGGCGATCGACTACGACGGCGATGGGTTCATGGACCTCGCGATCGGCACGGACGAGTTTGACGGCATCATGCTGATGCGGAACGAGGGCAACGGCACGTTTACCGAGGGGCCTGTCACCGTTCTGGACGAAGAGTTCGGCAGCGCGTACTGGATCACGGCTGGTGATCTCGATCTCGATGGCATCACCGATCTGGTCGTGACGGACAATGTCTCACAGACCGCGGTCATCATCCTGGACGCGGACGGGAGCGCGGCATCGACGCAGATCCTTCGGACGGTCAACCCCGTTGAGGCAGTGATCGCTGATTTTAACGGCGACGGCCGCCCGGACATCGCGGTCGCCGGTACAGACGGGGGAGGACTCGAACCAGCCGCGTACGCGGTGCCTCAGATCGCCCCACGCGAGTTCGGGCGAGCGATCCGCATGCCCATCTTCGGCACCCAGGGCGTCGCGGTGAGCGACCTGAACCTCGACGGCGCACCGGATCTGGTCGCGGTCTCGGATACGGAACGCATGATGCGCGCGTACTACGGCACGCTCGGTGATCCCTGCCCAGTCGACCTCAACGGCGACGGCGCCGTGAACTTCTTCGATGTCAGCACGTTCCTCGTCGCGTTCAACGCGGGCGACCTGAGCGTCGACTTCAACAGGGACGGGATGCTGAACTTCTTTGATGTCTCCGCGTTTGTGAAGCAGTACGCTGAGGGATGCCCCTGAGCACGCTCCGGTGCAGTGAGTACTTGAAGTGCAACTGAAAAGAACCCGCCAGATCTGGCGGGTTCTTTTTGATCACTCTCTTGTGTGATTCGAAGAATCAGGCACGCTTCTTCATGCGACGCATGACCCCCAGCGGGAGCGCCAGGCTGAGCGCAGCGAACGCTGCCGGCGGAAGCGGCACGACCGCGACCGGGGTGGCCTCAAGCGAGAGGACATAGTCGAAGTCAAAGTTGTGCGGCGAGCCGGAGTCCATGCCGTCGAGCAGGCCGCCGTTGAGCACGTCGGGATCGAACCCCGAGATGCCGATGAAGTATGTGCCCTGAGGCAGCAGCGCCTGCTGGATGGAGAGCGGCGAATCCTCATCGGGCCCCATCTCGGCATCGCCGACGAGCACGTTGCCGTCGGAGTCGAGCATCTGCAGCGACAGGCCGTACGGCGTATCGAGCGTCGCGCCAGTTGCGAACTGGAGGCTCGCATCATTCTCTAGCGTGAACTCAAACCAGTCCACATCACCGAGCTGGATGTGGCCTGACCCGACCAGATCGGGGTCGTCCATGGTCAGCGTCCCGGCGGTATCAGCCGTGGTGAAATCGTCGTTCTGGGCATCGTTCTGCTCCATGAAATCGAAGTCCACCCCGGCGTTGTTCAGGCCGAAGTCACGATCAACGAAGCTGAAGCCAGCGTACGCCTGTGTGCTGAAGGCTATTGCGAGGCCAGCGGCGGTGAGTAGTCGAGTGTGCATTGTTCTTCTCCTCGTATAAGTAGTGACAGTCAATGGGAAAGCCCTCACACAGCCGAGCGTCGGCTGTGATCATCGCCATAACAACGGCGCAACGTGTCATCCCCTGTGTCTTCTATGCACCCTACGCGCATCAATATATCAATCAAGTGATTCGTAACATATTGACTCGTAAAATAGTTTTTAATGTCGTCTCATGTATATTTTAAGTGACTGTCTTGTAGGCACTTACGGCGAAACTCGCCCAGAATCTGCGCCGGGCGGACGATCGCGACGTGCAAAAAATGTATACTGAGACAGCCGAGGTTCAGAGCATCCCCTTGAGGTACTGCCCGGTGTACGAGGCACTGACCGCCGCAATATCTTCGGGTGTGCCTGATGCGAGCAGCGTGCCGCCCTCATCACCGCCCTCAGGCCCAAGATCGTTGATCCAATCAGCGCACTTGATCACATCGAGGTTGTGCTCGATCACGATCAGCGTGTTGTTGGCATCGGCGAGGCGGTTAAGCACCCCGATGAGCTTGTTGATGTCCTCGAAGTGCAGGCCCGTGGTCGGCTCATCCAGAATGTACAGCGTGTGCTCACTGCTGGGGGTGCCGTCGTGGCGGGTACCCTTGCCGAGTTCCGTCGCGAGCTTGACCCGCTGCGCCTCGCCACCCGACAGGGTCGTGCTGGGCTGCCCGAGCGTGATGTACCCGAGCCCGACGTCCCGCAGGCACTCCGTGAAGCGCAGGATCTTGGGGTGGTTCTCAAAGAACCCGCACGCGTCCTCGACCGTCATGTCGAGCACGTCCGCGATGTTCTTGCCGCGGTAGGTCACCTGCAGGGTCTCGCGGTTGTAGCGCTTGCCGTTGCAGACCTCACACTCGACGAAGACATCGGGGAGGAAGTGCATCTCGATCTTCTTGGTGCCCTGGCCGGCACACGCTTCGCAGCGCCCGCCGCCGTTCTTCGAGGACACGTTGAACGAGAACCGCCCGGGCTTGTAGCCACGGATCTTGGCTTCCTTCGTGGCGGTGAAGACCTTGCGGATCTCATCAAAGATCCCCGTATAGGTCGCGGGGTTCGATCGGGGCGTGCGACCGATGGGCGACTGGTCCACCTCAATGATCCGGTCGATATGCTGGAGCCCGTTGATGCGGGTGTGCTTGCCGGGCTTGGTCTTGGACCCCATGACCTCGCGCTTGACCGCGGGGAGCAGGATCTGATTGACCAAGGTGGACTTACCAGAGCCCGAGACGCCCGTGACGCAGATCATCCCGCCGATGGGGAACGCGACATCGATGCCCTTGAGGTTGTTCTCCGCGGCCCCCTTCACGACCATCGCCTTCTTCTCGGAGAGCTTGCGACGCTCGGTGGGCACCTCGATCTTCCGGCGTCCGGAGAGGTAGTCGCCTGTGAGGGAGGCCTTGGTGTTCTTGATGTCCTCGATTGTTCCCTGCGCGACGACGGTTCCGCCGTGCACGCCCGGGCCGGGCCCGATGTCCACGATGTGATCCGCGGCGAGGATCGTGTCCTCGTCGTGCTCGACGACGAGCACCGTGTTCCCGATGTCCGTGAGATGTCGCAGCGTGCGGATCAGGCGGTCGTTGTCCCGCTGGTGCAGCCCGATGGTGGGCTCATCGAGCACGTAGCACGCCCCGACCAGCCCCGAGCCGACCTGCGTGGCCAGTCGGATCCGCTGCGCCTCGCCGCCCGAGAGCGTCGCGGTGCGCCGATCGAGCGACAGGTACTCAAGCCCGACGGACTCAAGGAACCGCAGCCGGTTCGTGATCTCGCGCACGATGGCTTCCGCGATGACCTCCTGTTCCTTGGTCAGCTTGAGGCCCTCGATGTACTTCACCGCATCGGTGATGTTCAGGCGGGCGAGCTCGGAGATATTGAGCACCGTGCCGTCGTTTGTGGGACGGCCGATGACGGTGGGGGAGCCGCCTTTCTCCATGTCCGCCCGGTGCTCGGACTCGATGGTGACGTGAAGGGCCGCGATGCCCAGGCGGTCGCCGCAGCATGTGGGGCAGACGATCTCGTGCTGGAACTGATGCAGGTGATCCTTGACCCAGCTCGACTCGGTCTTGTGGAACCAGTCGTGGAGCATGGGCATCACGCCGTCCCACTGCTTGCGGGTTTTGAGTGCGCCCGGCGCATCCGAGCCGTGCATGAGCAGCGTGTACATCTCCTCGCTCATCGCGGAGAGCTTGGTGCTGGGCGTCACGTCGAAGGCCCGGCAGAACCGGCGCAGGTAGCGCGGGTACACCATGCCGCCCGGGCCGTTCTTCTTCCACGGCTGGATCGCGTTGTTCAGCAGCCCGACGTCCATGTCCGGCACGACCAGCTCCTCATCAAACTCCAGGATCACGCCCAGCCCGTGGCAGTCGGGGCAGGCCCCGAAGGGCGAGTTGAACGAGAAGAGTCGCGGAGAGAGCTCGCTGAGCGCGATCTCGGGGTGGTCGGGGTCGGCGAAGTGCTCGCTGAACGCGTGGTCGGTCCACTTGTCACGGTCCTCGGCGTCGTTCACACTGGCCGTGACTGATCCTTCAGCAATCCGCAGCGCCGCTTCTACAGATTCGACGAGGCGCTGGCGGGAGTCGTCGTCATCGCGGATGACCACACGGTCGACCACCGCCTCGAGCGTGTGCTTCTTGTAGCGGTGGAGCTTGAGGGGGTTGTCGTTGTCCTCCTTGAGCGCATCGCGCAGGTCGACGATCTCGCCGTTTACGCGGGCGCGGACCCAGCCCTGCTTGAAGAGGTCTTCGAGCGTGTCCTTGTGGTGTCCCTTCTTCGCGCGGACGACCGGCGCGAGGATCATCATCCGCGTGCCCTCGCCGAAGCCGAGGATATGGTCGACGATCTGCGTCGCGGAAGAGGACTCGATCGGACGCCCCGAGCGGGAGACGACTGTGCCGTCCTTCTTGGTCTTCGTGGGTGCCCACGAGCGGGGCGTCCCGCATCGCGCAAACAACAGACGCAGGTAGTCGTAGATCTCCGTCGTCGTCGCAACGGTCGATCGAGGGTTGTGCGAGGCGCTGCGCTGCTCGATCGCGATGGTGGGGGGGATGCCCTCGATCTCCTCGATGTCCGGCTTCTTGAGCTGGTCGAGGAACTGGCGCGCGTACGCGCTCAGCGACTCCATGTACTTCCGCTGCCCCTCGGCGAAGATCGTGTCGAACGCGAGGGACGATTTGCCCGACCCGGAGAGCCCCGTGATGATCACGAGCTGATCGCGTGGGATATCGATGTCCACGGACTTGAGGTTGTGCTCCTTCGCGCCGCGGATCCGTATTACACGATCGGGATCAACCGGCTTGGGCGCAGAGGGTGCTTTGCTCTTCGTCCTGGGTGTCTTCTTTGTGGCGCGTTTCTTCTTTGCGGTTTTCTTGGCACTCGATGGCGGACTCAAGGTTGTGCTCCCGATGGTTCACCCGTGTCCTGCTGCGCGTGTGATTGATCCTGGCGCGCCTGCTCACGCTGGACGGCCTGATGCTTGAAGAAATAGATCATGCCCAGCAGCGTGAACCCGATCGCGACACCGGTCAGATACGTCCCGAGCTTCGAGCGAAACTGGGACGGCGTCGAGTTTGGGTTGCTCTCGCGTGATGGGGGCATGCATGATCGTAGCTGTCCGAGACGCGAACGTATACACGAAAAAGCCCCGCTTTGCGGGGCTCTCGTGCTCTTCTATGGTTGCCATGGTCACGGACAGCCGGCGTTGAACGCCTGGAGAAATGCAGACACGTCGAAGAAGTTGAGCAGGCCATCCCGGTTCAGGTCGACCTCGCAGACCGTGTGGTCGAGGAATACACGCGCCTGATCTGCGCCAAGATCGGTGACCGCGGCGTAAAACCCGCGTGGGTCATCCGTGATACTCACGTGCCAAAGGTCTGACCGCGGGTAGTCCCGGGAATCGTGGTGCACCCCACCGAGCGCAGCCGCGGTGTCGATCTGGACCTGACGCAGCTCATCGACCCACTCGGGCATGTACCCGTCCTGAATCAGCTGATCGGTCATGTCGTGGTTCCAGTCGACCAGCGTGACCAGCAGGTCAAAGTTGCCATAGTGCGACCGGAGGGTGCCGATCATCCACGCGAAACGGTCCTGATAGGTCGCTCTCGAGCCGGCGTTGATGGTGTCGCTCTCCCCCTGAAACCAGAAGAACCCCTCAACCGTGACCGTGTGGCCGTCGGATTCGAGCGATGCAATGAGCTGCTGGAGCTCCGAGGAGCCATCGCTCGCCCAGAGGTCGTTGACCATGTTCGTGCCGGGGGAATACACACCCCCGCCCTCGTTGACGATCCACTGATTCAGCCAGTTCCCGCCGTGGCGTTTGTGGAAGACCACCACCCGCTCGTACTCGCCGGAGGCGCGCAGCCCCGCCTCGATCCCGAGGGCGTAGTTCGATCGGGCGTTCGACTGCCCAGTGACGATGAAGAGACTGATGTTGTCCGCGAAAGCGTGCAGCGGTGTCAGCCCGATCATGCACATCGCGATGAGCAGCACTCGTTGGGCCGAGGCCCAACGTGTATACGTCGTTGTACGTCTCATAAAACTCCTCCCGAGTCTCACTCGTCAAGATAGGAGAAGATCGGCGAGTCGCCAAGTGAAATCCAGCAATTGCCGTGGCGACCGCGATTATAAGGCCGTTAGAGCACCATCTTGACAGAAGCGATCGCAAGGATAAACGCGATGGCGAGCTTCAGGTGGGGGAGGCGCAGCTTGTGGGCGAGGTACGCCCCGAGGTATGCCCCGATGAGCGCACCGAGCCCCATCGGAACCGCAAACCCGATCGCGTCCATGATCCGGAGCTGCGTGCCATCCGGGAGATAGATCGTCGGGAGCAGCGCGAGCTTCCCCGTCGCGCCGATCAGGGACGCTACCCACATCGCGCCGGCGCTGCCAGCGATGGCATGCCGAAGCGGGAGCTTGGTCAGGTTCAGCAGCGGGACCAGGAGGATGCCGCCGCCGATCCCCAGATAGCCGGCGACGCACCCGGCAAAGAGGCCCACCGTGCCGACCTTCCACCACGCCGGAGTCGGGGTGTCGTCGGGATAATCCGGGAGCTTGACGATTGTCGTGATGATGTTGTACAGGCAGTAGAGCCAGATGAACACCGCGAACGCGATCAGCGACCAGACACCCTTCTTCCCGCTGGAGACGGTGACGCCGATGAGCATCCCCGCGACCATGGTCGGGATCAGGACCATCAGCAGGTCCTTCCGTGCGGCCTTCTTCTTCGCGTGCAAAAACGTGGATGACAACGCCACGATCACGTTCACACACATCGCGGCGGCCATGTACACGTGGTGCTCGTTCTTGGCCTCTTCGTCTTCGTAGCCCCAGAACATCGCCAGAGCGGGGATCATGATGATCGAGCCCCCGAGGCCAGCGAGCCCACCGACACATCCGGCGGCAAATCCGACGAGCAGGCGAAGCGAGAACTCAAGCGGGTCCATGGGATCCTTCGTGTGGGAGGCGGAGCTGATCCAAGGTGCAAGATAGCCGCCGCGCATGAAAAAAGCACCCCGCGGGGTGCTTTCGGATGGAGTTCTTGGTCGAACTTACTTGCGGAAGCGGCGAGCCGCGGCGATTCCGCCGAGCATCGCGAGCCCACCCCACGCCGCCGCGGGCAGGGGAACGAGCGCCGCCTGGAAGAGGAAGTCGTTGGTGTCACCCATCATGTTGTTGGGGAGCAGCCAGCCGCGACCAACCCAGGTGCTGTTGTCGCCGCTGATGCGGTGACCGTCGGCGAGGAAGCGGAAGGCATCGCTGCCGTCCGACTTGCCGAAGAGATCAACAACCTCGTTGCCGGACCCGAAGTCGCCCTCAAGGGTACCGATCATCACGCCGCTGGCGCTGTTGTTGTCTTCCCAGCCGTTCGCGACCGCGTCAACGACGTAGGTCACGTTGAGCGAGAATGAACCGAAATCAGTGCCGCCGTTGGCGCTATTGCCAGTCACGGTGCCGAACATACGGATCTCAGTCTGTGAGCCGGTATCCACAACCTGAAGGGTCATGGTCGAGTTCGCCTGGCTATCGCCGAAGCTGAACGTCATCGGGTCCTCGATACCCAGACCGTCGAGGCGAAGCCCGTAGGCCTGCGGATCGATCGCACCGCTCGGGTGATCGAAGAGGTCAAATGTGTTCAGGATGACGTCGCCACCGAGCGCTGTCGCGCTGAACGCCCCGAGACCCACGATTGCACAAGCTAATCTTTGCGTGTTCATCCGATCCCTCCGGATTCTTTGATTGACGTGTGGCCATATCGAAGTCATGGCCAGACTTATCTCTGTCAGGAATAGTACACTGGGCTTGGGTAAATACAATCATGAAATTTCGAAAATCGCCACATCAGCCTGATAGAGCGGGATTTATCGGGACCCGTGCCCTGGCCTGTCTCAGAGCGGGGCCTGGATGCGGGCTCGCACCCGATCATCAAAGTCATCAACCCGTCTGCGGAGGGAAGAAGCGTCAAACTTGCTCGGCAGCTGTTCACCAAAATAGGTGACTGCTAGCTCAAAGATCGCTTTCGCAAGGTATTCCGGTGCGATTGTCCCGCCGACCAGGTGCTCGTGATCCACCCAGCTGAGCGTGAGTTCGTGATGGTGTGTCTGGGACCCCTGAATTAGGGTAAAGGTATAGAGCCACCCATTGCGGGTCTCATGCTCGCCATCCAGCGTGAACTCATCGTTGGGCATGCATAATGCTATCCACGAAAAAACCCCGGGTAGACCGGGGTTCGTGGAATGCGCATCATCGGTGGACGGATCAGATCTCGCCGAGAAGATCCGCGACCTCGTCGTCGACCGGGTTGTTTGCCCGATCGTCCTTGGGTCCGCGCTTGGCCTTCTTCTCTTCTTTCTTCTTCTCCATCTTTTCTTCTTCGGTCAGGCCCTCGTACTCGTCGTGCTCGTCGCCTTCATCCTCGGCATTCTGGGCAGCGACCTGCGCCTCGAGCGCTTCGAGGTCTTCCTCCATGGCCTTGCCTTCTTGCTCGAGCTTGGCCTTGATGGTCTTGATCTTGTCCTTGTCGGGCGAGAGCACCAGCGTGATCGAGCGGCCCATGCCCTTGGGCGCCACGTCGATCTTGGCGACGTCGCTCAGGTCCTGACAGATCTGGAGGAGACGCTCCTCGCCGAGCTGCTTGTGCATCATCTCACGCCCGCGGAACCGCTGGGTAATCTGCACCTTGTGGCCGGCCATGAGGAAGCGGCGTGCCTGATCCACACGGATCTGCACGTCGTGGGGGTCGATCTTGATCGAGCGACCCAGGCGGATTTCCTTGAGCTCATTGCCGTGCGTGCGCGACTTGGCTTCCTTCTTGGACTGCTCGTACTTGTGCTTCCCATAGTCCATGATCTTGCACACGGGCGGGCGCGAGTCGGCGACGACCTCAACAAGGTCGAGCCCCGCGGCCTGGGCCATGCGCATGGCTTCGGATGTCTCCACGACACCCCTCTGTTCGCCATTCTCATCGATCAGTCGGATCGGAGAGATGCGGATCATGTGGTTTACGCGCGTCCGGTTGACCGGGCCGGCGCCTCTGTAGAATCGTCTGCGAGCGATATCCAAACTCCTTTGCAAGTCTTCTCAGGCGGGCACGCTGCCCGCGTCTGCACTATTGAACCAGCCCGGCGTCTGGAAAGCAAGCTTTCTGATCCGACCCCGGGGTGAATTTGATTGTTGTCTGTTCATGCCACCAGGTTCAGCACCAGCGATATCACCAGCAGCGCCACCACGACGATGAACGGCGGCCAGATCAGGTGGTCGATCACGGAAGGCGACCCCATCGGGGCGGTGTTCTCGGGGATCTCGGCCGGGGCGGCCTGCTCGGCCTCAGCAGCGATCCGCTGCAGATCGTCGGCATGGAACACGTCCTTGTGGGCCAGCGGGGGGGTGTCGCCCTGCTTGATCGCGCGGAGGTCGATCAGCAGATCGGCGCAGTTCTGGTAGCGGTCGCTGACCCGCTTGGCCATCATCATCTCGATAACCTCGGAGATGCCCGCGCTGAGCTTCGGGTTCACGTGATCGGGCGGCACCAGCTCGCTCTTGAGATGCTTGTGCATGACCGAGCTGGGGTTCTTGCCCTCGAAGGGCACGGACCCGGTGACCATGTGGTAGAGCGTGACGCCCAGCGAGTAGATATCCGCCGGCGGGCCGATGTCCTTCTCGCCGCGGATCTGCTCGGGCGAGATGTAGTAGGGGGTGCCGAACGCACGCCCCGCCTCGGCCTCGGCGGCCTCGACATCGCTCATGGCGCGGGCCAGGCCCATGTCCGCCAGCTTCACCACGCCCTCGCGGGTGATCATGATGTTCTTGGGCTTCACGTCGCGGTGGATCAGCCCGCGGTCATGGGCGTGCTCGAGCGCTTCGGCGACCTGGATCGCGATGTCGATCGCTTCCGATTCCTTGTACCGCTTGTGGGTGACGATGTCGTCGTGGACGCTGCGCCCTTCGACGTACTCCATCACGAAGTAGTACAGGTCGCCCTCGTTGCCCACGTCAAACGCCTGCACGATGTTGGGGTGGTTCAGCTGAGCCGCGGCGCGTCCCTCGGCGAAGAACCGCTCGATGAACTGCGGGTTGGAGCTGAACTTCTTGGGCAGCTTCTTGATCGCGACGATCCGGTCCAGCGAGATCTGCTTGGCCTTGTAGACCGTCGCCATCGCGCCGGCACCGAGCTTGCCGAGGATCTTGTAGCCGGAGATCGAGGAGCCCGACCGCTCCGCCTCGATCGCTTCACGCAGGCGGGCGATCTGTCGCTTGGTCACGTACTCGCGATCGACAAGCACCTGAGCGAGGGAGCTGCTGAGCGTCTCCGATGGTGGCTTGGAGTCTTCCGTGCGGGTCAGCGTCAGGCAGTGCTTGACCTCTTCGGGCGTGGCCAGCCCCTGGTCGATGACCAGTCGCCCGATCAGCGTGTCGATATTGGTGCCGTCCTTCGTAACGGCCATGATCGATTTTTCCGCCTCAGCGACGGAGATCGGGTCGTTCTCACCCATCGCCTCGGTCCCGAAGGGGGTGGTGTCGTCCGGCGAATGGCTGCCGGCATTCTGGTTGGGCTTCGCTTCGTCACTCAATCGTGCGATTCCGGGTTCGGTTTGGAGATTCGTTCGTAGCACGCAAGTCTATTCGTTGCAACGGACGCTTGTGTTTCCACGGATCATATCCCTGAGGATTTATTCATCGTCATTTCACTGCGAGCACCGATCCTGCATCGCTGGCTCGCTCCTGAGCCTATCGGTCTGTCACCGTTCCGAATGAAGCCGGATCCGGCGATCTGAGTAAGGACGCCGAACGCACGTCCGATCACACGTCGGACGGGCACTATACTGCTCTTCCCGTCCGAGTGCAGGAGAATGCATGCTCGTAACAGAATCCCGGCCACGCAACCTGCGCTGGGTCCACGCCGGACCGCTGCTCTACGGCGACTGGGGCACATCACGCCTCTACGTCCTTGGCTTGGCGTTCCTCTATACGGCGCACGCAAGCGTCGTGTATCTCGCCGCCATCGGGCTGCTCATGCTCGCGGTCTCGTGGGCATATACCCACATCTGCCGGTGTTTTCCGGACGGCGGAGGTGTCTACACCGCCGCGCGCCAGCTCTCGCCGACGCTATCCGTCATCGGTTCCACCCTGCTGCTCAGCGGCTACATCATGACCGCCGCGATATCCGTCATCGAGGCATTCCACTACTTCCATGTGCCCGACTCCTGGGTCCTTCCCCTCGCCGTGGCCTCGATCGTGCTGATCGGCGGCGTGAACTATCTCGGTGCCAAGTCCGCGGGCAAGTTCGCCCTCATCATTGCCCTGGTGGCGCTCGGTGTCTCCGCGATGATGGCCGTCCTGGCGATCCCGTACTTCATCGAAGGCATCAGCACCATCGAGTTCGAGTACTTCGAGATCACCCCACCGACAGACGCATGGGTGAACTTCACTAAAATCTGTCTGGCCCTCGCCGGCGTCGAGGCCGTCGCCAACATGACCGGGCTGATGAAGGAACCCGTTGGCAAGGAAGCCAAAAAGACCATCTGGCCAGTTTCCATCGAGGTTGTCGGGCTGAACATGATCTTCGGGCTCGCCCTGACCGCCCTGACCTTCTCCGTGATCGGCACCTCCCTGCACGACATGCACGTCCCGGACGAGATCCGCCTGATGGAGAGCCGACAGGGTGTCGTTGAGACCTTCCCGGAATCGTGGCAACCCGACTTTGAGGGCGGCGGGCACTTCGAGCTCTCTCAGGAGCAGCTCTCCACCCTCTCGCCCGAGACTAACCACGCCTACGAGCATTACGAGACCCACAAGGAGCAGGTCGAGCAATACACCAACGCCTCCATGCGTGTGATCGCGGAGGAGACCGCCAGCAACGCGCTCGGTGCCGAGCTGGGGCGGATCTTCGGGGCACTGGCCGGGATCACCTTCGGGCTCCTGCTCCTCAGTGCCACCAATACCGCGGTGATGGCCATGGTCTCAGTGTTCTTCGCCATGGCCGCGGACAACGAGCTGCCCAAGGCGTTTACGAAGCTCAACTACTCGGGCGTACCATGGGTCGGGCTGATCGCCAGCGTGATCATCCCCATCCTCGTCATCATGGTTGAACAGAACGTGACCGTGCTCGCCTCGCTCTATGTGCTGGGCGTGACGGGGGCGATCACGGTGACCGTGCTGAGTTCTGCTATCAATAAGGAACTCGATCTGGGGCCCGTGACCCGCGTGCTGTTCTGGGGGCTGGGGCTCTTCCTGCTCTCGATCTCGCTCACCATCGCGATCACCCAGCCGGTATCGACGGCGTTCTCGGGCACGCTTGTCGCGCTGGCGCTGGGTGTGCGGACCGTACGCAACAAGGCCGTCATCGACACCGGCGAGGCGCTAGAAGCACCCGAGAGCGGATGGCTCAAGCTCCTCCACGGCGTCGAGATCAAGATCGACCCGGACAAGCCCAAAATCATGCTCGCTGCTCGTGGACGCTACCAGTCGGAGTACGCGGTCGATCTCGCCAAGCGACGCGAGGCGACCCTGTTCGCCATCTTTGTGCGCCCCATCCGGGTCATGGATCTCCGCCCGGGTCAGGCCCCCCGCATCGAGACCGACGAGGCCGCGCAGGAAGCGCTGGGCACCACGGCGATGCTCGCCCGTGAGGCCGGGGTCAACTTCGTCCCGATCTACGTCACCAGCCAGGACATCCCAGACGAGATCCTGGATCACACCGTCACGTACGGCTGCGATACGCTCATCATGGGTAAGTCGCGCCGCTCGCTCTTCTCACGCAAGCTCGAGGGCGATGTGGTCAGCGATGTCTCGCATGACCTGCCCGATGGGATCACCATGATCACACGAGCCGCCGACACGCCCCACGCGATGATGCCGCCTGGCATGGGCACAGGAATCACCAAATGAGCACCACACAGCAGCCCGGACCTATCTCCAGCCGAGTCCAGCGGATCCTCGACGGCGAGGACCCCCAGCTGATCGCGGAGATGCCCTCGGGCTACGCGATCCTCGGCAAGTATCAGCCAGCACCCATCACGGGTTGCTGCATGCTGCTCCCGAAGCTCGGTGCCGACGGCATGGTTGTGTCATCCCCCAACGATCTGGATGAATCATTGCGAGGGCAGTTCTTCTCCGACCTCACCCTGCTCGGCGATGCGATCCTCGAGGTCACCGGGGCCGAGCGGATCAACTACCTCGTGCTCTGCAACCAGGTGCCCGAACTGCACGGTCATTGCGTGCCGCGGTTCGCACAGGAAGACCCGGATCTGCGCCTTAAGGGGCCATTCGAGGCGTACGACTTTGGCAGCGCCCGTGTCGCTGACGCGCACGGTGAGGATCGCCAACTCCATGCCGAACTCCGAGCCGCCCTCGTGCGGCTGCTCGCCCGGCGTGCCTGAAGCAGGCTTGGGGGCCATCATGTATACTGAGTGTTAGGAAACGGGGACCATACCAAAGGAACCAACGCATGTCTGACATCCAAACCAACACGCTCCTGCTCGTCATCATCGCGATCCTGCTGCCACCGCTGGCGGTCGGGCTCAAGTCCGGCGTGGGCGGGGCGCTGATCCTCAACATCATCCTGACGCTGGTGTTCTACCTGCCCGGGTTGTTGCATGCGTTGTTTGTCGTGCTGAGCTGATCCGGCACTCAGACGCGAAAAAGAAGGCCCGAGCAGCTGGTACTCCAGCGCTCGGGCCTCACGCACAGGACGGGGTTATTTACTTTAACAACCCATCTCGCCCGTGCTCTATTCCCGCATGCGCACGAAACGTGCGCGGTGCGTAGGGTTGGGTATGGACATACTCAACGCCCTGCCCCCGCACGATCCGGAATCCCGCGACGGCGTCCCCATCTGGACCCCGCCCGGCGGCCCGCCGCAGACCGACCGCATCCCCGCGGCGGTCTACGAAGCGATGGGGGAGGCGCAGATCACCCGGTTCTTCCACGCGTTCTACCGCCGATTGGGCCAGTCCAGCATCGCGCACATGTTCCCTCAGTCGGAGAAGAACCTGATGCGGGCCGCGGACAAGTCCGCCGCGATGTTCGTGTTCCTCTTCGGCGGTCCGCACCTCTACCAGCAGCGCTACGGGCGTCCGATGATGCGGGCGAGGCACCTGCCCTTCGTCATCGACGAGCCCGCCCGCCAGGAATGGCTGCGCTGCTATCGCGAGACCCTCGACGAGGCACCCGAGCAGTACAACATGCCCGCGGAGCACGTCGAGGCGGTCTGGAAGTTCGTTGTGGACTTCAGTGCCTGGATGGTCAACGCGGAGTCGTCCAATCAATCTGAGATCAACGGACCTGAGGAGTAACCCATGTTTCGCGCCCTGCTCATACCCTGCGCTCTTCTGCTGCTCATGCCCGCGGGTTGCACGACCACCCCGCGGTCATATGACTACGAGACGGTCTTCATGGCCCAGCGTGTCAACATGGTGCTCAGCTCGTGGCACATGGCCGCGGACAACGGGCTCTACGAATTCTACTTCGATCAGATGACCGACGACGCGGTCTTCCTTGGCACCGATGCCAGCGAACGGTGGACAAAGCAGGAGTTCATGGAGTACGCCCGCGAGCCCTTCAGCGACGGCAACGGCTGGACCTACGAGCAAGTCGAGTATCACGTTGCCTTCAACGACAAGCGCGACACCGCCTGGGTTGATGAGATCCTTGAGAACGAGAAGTACGGCACCATGCGTGGCACCGCGGTCCTCGTGCTCGACGGCGAGGACTGGAAGATCGCCCACTACTCGCTGACATTCCTCATTCCCAACGAGAAGGCGGGCGATGTCGTTGAGCTAATTGCGGAAGACTGATCGTGTCAGCTCGCGTTGTAGGCCTTGAAGAATCGGTTGCGTGACTCCCAGTCGCCGATCATCAGCATCTCGCGTCCCTTTTCGAGCACCGTTTCCGGACGAGGGTTGGGCTGGAGCGTTTCGCTATCGTGGTAGCCGATGATGGTGCAGCCGGTTTTCTCGCGGATGCCGCACTCCATGATCCGCTTGCCGACGACCTCCTCGGGCACGTTGACGCGGAAGACGTCGAGCCCCTGGGTCACGGTCACGACGCGGCTCTTCTGCAGCAGGTTGAAGATGCTCGACGCGCCGATCGACGCGTACGACTGAACGAAGTCCGCCCCGGCCTTGTGCAGGGCCTTCACGTGCTTGTCGAGCGTGCACCGCGCGATGATCTCCACGTCGGGGTTCGATTGGCGGCACAGCAGCGTCAGGTAGAGGTTCGTGTCGTCGTCGTTGGTGGTGATGATCACGGTGGGGGTGGTCGCGATCCCGGCCTCTTTCAGGATCTCGGGGTCCGCCGCGTTTCCGACGATCGTGTTGACCGGATCGATCACGCGACGCGGATCCTGCTCGATCACACGGTACTTCACGCCGCGCTCTTCGAGCGCTTCAGCGGTGGCCTTGCCGATCCGGCCGCTCCCGATCAGGATCACCGGTTCCCCGGTGACGGCGTAGATCGCGAAGTGCTCGTCATAGTTGAGCAGTTGCTCCTCGGACCCCACGACCATCAGCACGGTGTTGGGCCCAACCACGCTGTCGGGGCCGGCGGGCTTGAAATCGCCCCGCTCCCAGAGCCCCGCGACGCTCACGCCCAGGTCGCCCAGGCGGTTCTCCCGCAGGGTCTTGCCGACCAGCGGGGTCTTGGCGGCGTTGGCCTCGGCAAGGTGCAGCGTGCCGAAGCTCGCAACGGTGTGGGTGATGGCATCGCCGCCCGAACTGCAACGCGCCAGCGCCTGACCCATGATCTCCGGCAGGCGGATGACATCGCTCGCGCCGGCCATCTCGTGGATCTGCTTCGAGATCGGGTCCTCCACCGTGGTCACGATGGGTGTCGTATCGCTGACCCCGCGGGCGGTGATACAGACCGTGGTGTCCTCGGCGTCGCTGAGCGTCGAGACGAGCATGGCCGCCCGCCCAAGCCGCGCAGCTTCATATGTTTCCGGGTCGTCGAGGTCGCCGTGCATCACCCGGTAGTTCTGGTCGTGGAGGCGCCGAGTCTGGTCGAGTTCTTCCACGATGAGCGCGTAGCTGTGCCCGAACTGCTCAAGCTTCTTGATCAGCGCTTCGGTGACCGGGTCGAGCTGGGTGAGCAGGATGTGGTCGTGCTCGCTCTCAGGCAGGTTCTGCGGCACGCTCGCCTGGGCCTGCGATTCCATCCACGGGGCATAGAAGAACTGAATAAAAGTGAACGGCAGGAGCACGAGCAGGAACAGCGTTCCTGAGAGGATCACGATAATGGTGAAGACCCGTCCGAGATCGCTCTCAAACGTGATGTCGCCGAACCCGAGCGTGGACATGGTCACGAGCGTCCAATACAGCCCGGAGATGAGGGTGTGGTCCTGATCCTCGTAGTCCATGATGAAGTGGAAGATCACCGTGTACGTCAGGATCATCCCGATGAGCACCGCGAGGAACTTGGCGAGGGCCTTGAGGTTGCGTCGCGAGCTGCGCTGGCGGGTGAGGATCAGGATCTGGGCGGCGATGGACTTCATGCGACTCCGTTTGCTCAGGCGTCGGGTGTTGGGCTCGAAGGATCGTAACACATTCGGGCGTTCCGATCCGTGTATCGGGAGCTGTGCCGCGTCGGCGAGTATGATCTTCTGTCAACCCCGATTGCGCGTCCCTTGCCCCTCACCATCTACAGGGTGATCGACATGGCCGAGTTCTGGCACACCATCATGGAAATTCTGTTCCTGCTGGGCGGTGCGCTCGTGCTCGGGCTGGTGTGCGAGCGGTTCCGCCAGAGCGCGATCCTTGGCTACCTCGCAGCAGGCACGCTCATCGGTCCCAACGCGATCGGGCTCGTCTCCGACGGTGAGCACGTCACGCACCTCGCGGAGCTCGGAGTGGCCCTCCTGCTCTTCGCCATCGGTCTCGAGTTCTCGTGGCCTCGCCTCAAACGCCTCGGGATCGCCGCGCTGGGCGGCGGGGCCGCGCAGATCCTGGTTACCATGGGCGTCGGTCTGGTGTGCGCCAAGGCGCTCGGGCTTTCGTTCAACTCCTCCATCGTCATCGGAGCAATCGTTTCGCTCAGCTCCACGGCGTGCGTGCTCCGCCTGCTCATCGCCCGGGCCGAGATCGAGAGCGTCCACGGGCGGTACGCCCTCGGGATCCTGCTCATGCAGGACATCGCGGTCGTACCGCTGTTTCTGCTTGTCACGGTCCTGGGTGGCGAGGGCACAATGAGCGAGGTGGGCATGGGCATGCTCCGCGCGCTGCTGCTCGCGGGCGGACTCGTGGTCGTGCTCTACGTGCTGCTGAACAAGATCGCCCCGCTGGTGCTCGGGCTCGAGGCGCTCCGCCAGAACCGCGACCTGCCCATCCTGCTCGCGTTCGTGGTCGGCATCGGCGCCGCGTGGGGCTCGCACGAGCTGGGTCTCTCGCCCGCTCTTGGCGCTTTCGTGGCGGGCATGATCCTCGCCGAGTCACCGTTCGCGACCCAGATCCGCGCGGACGTCGCGTCCATCAAGACGCTCCTTGTCACCCTCTTCTTCGCGTCCATCGGGATGCTCGGTGACCCGGTCTGGTTTATCGAGCACATCGGGCCGGTCATGGCGCTGGTGGCGGCGATCGTCATCGGCAAATCACTTGTGATCTGGATCGTGCTCAAATCTTTCGGCGTGGCCTCGCGGGCCGCGTTCGCCTCGGGCATCTGCCTCGCGCAGGTGGGCGAGTTCTCATTCGTGCTCGCGGCCGCGGCAGCCAAGGGTGGGCTGATCGAAGAGGAAACCTTCACGCTCATCGTCTCTGCCACGATCGTGTCGCTCTTCGTGACACCCTTTCTCGTGATGCTGGCGCCGGCGATCTCCATCGCCATCCACCGCCTCCTGGGGCTCGGGAACGGCGCGAGAGACCACGACGACGGGGTTGAGGAGGACGATACGCGAAAGCACGTCGTCATCATCGGCTTCGGCCCCGCGGGCCAGGCGATCGGGCGGGCGGCGAGCAAGCTCCCGCTGCGTGTCGACGTAGTGGATATGAACGCCGGCATGATCCGCACCGCGCGCGATCTCGGGCTGCACGCCCACGTCGCCGACGCCACGCAGGCCGATGTTCTGGAGCACCTCAAGATCCACCACGCCCAGATCGCGATCGTGACGATACCGGACCCGCCCGCCGCCAAGAAGATCATCGGACTGATCCGCGATTGCGCCCCGGAGATCCACGTGATCGCACGCGGACGCTACCACCGCTACAAGCAGGAACTGCTCGATGCCGGGGCCCACGAGGTGCTCGACGAGGAGCAGCTCGTCGGCACCCGCCTTGCCGCACGCCTGCGCCGACGCCTGCGGACCGCGGCCACGGAAGCCCTCTGACCTGATCAGCCCATCTATACCGCTTGTACAGGCGGTGGCGCCCGCTGTTCGTCCCCACATCGCGCGGAGTTGTGGGGCACGCGGCCTCTATGTGAAACCTGCTAGGGCATGTCACTCATTTGTGTGGATTGCATGAGGGTCTCGCTGGATCTGGGGGACATCCCGCCCGACATCCCCGCACGCACCCCGTCCGCAGTATGGGGGTGACCGCACTGAAGCTGGTGAAAGGAATGGCTGTGCTCAAGCGATTGAATCGGAAAACCCCACTCAAGGCCAAGCTCTTTGGCGGCTTTGGGCTCATGATTGTTCTCGCGTTTGTCACCGGTGGCACGAGTGTGCTCCTCTCCGCGAAATCGGCGGAAGAGACCCACGCGGTCCTCGAGGGCCCGGTTGCAGAGCGGGGGAGCGCCGAGCGAGCCCGCGCTTCGCTCTACCGAGCCAGCGAGATCCAGAACCAGTTCTTCCTCGAACGCGACCTGCAGCAGCTCGAGGAGTTTCAGATCGCCATCGCGGGCGTTGAGCAGGAGCTGACCTCCCTCACAGAAATGGAGCGAGGGGAGTACTGGAAGCCCAAGGTCGATACCGCGCTGGCCCAGCTCAACGAGTACAAGCAGCTCTTCGCGGACCTGACGTCGCTGATGCAGACACGCGGGCTGACCGAGAAGGAAGGGCTCGAGGGTAAGCTGCGCGAAGCGGTGCACACGGTTGAAGAGGCGCTCGCCGGCTCGGGCCACGACGAGCTCACGGTGCTGATGCTCATGTGCCGACGCCACGAGAAGGACTACCTGATGCGCGGCGACGCGGAGAAGTACATCGGTCGCATCGCGCAGCGTCTGGAGGAGTTCGAAGAGGCGGTCGAACGCCTCGACATCCCCGCCGAGAACCGCGAGGCATGGGCGAAGAACTGGGAAGTCTACTACAACGCCATCAACAAGCTCGCCGAGGCGGACCAGCAGCTGGCCGACACACGCTCGCAGGTCGCCGTGGTGCACACGCAGCTCGAACAGCAGCTCGAGGACATCGTCAACGATGCGCCGGACGCCACGAGCAACCTCACCGATACCCTGGCCAACGCCAAGCGCGTGTCGATCGCGATGCTCTTTATGACCGCGGTGATCGGCGTCGGTATCGCGTTCATGATCATCCGCTCGATCACGATCCCCATCCGTCGCCTCACGGACATGAGCAACGCGCTCGCGGCCGGCGACCTGACGATCGACCACGTTGAGCTGGAGACCAACGACGATCTTGGCCAGCTCGCGACATCCATGAATACCCTGTGCGATTCGCTCACAGACATCGTCCGCAGCCTGCAGGACTCGGCGAATCAGATCTCGTCGACCACGACCCAGGTGGCCGCGCTCGCCAACGAAACGCACAGCGGGATGGGACACCAGACCCAGCTCGTCGAGCGTTGCTCCGCGGCAATCATCGAGCTCAGCTCCTCCGCGGAGGAGGTCGCCGTCAAGTCCAAGCAGGCCGCCGATCACGCGAACGCGTCGGGCGAGTCGGCCAACGAGGGCAGCGCGGTGGTGGACTCCACGATCAAGGACATGCAGAAGATCAACGAGGCGGTCCGTGCCGGGAGCACGTCCGTGTCCGAGCTCGGACGCCGCAGCGAGGAGATCGGTCAGGTCATCGCGGTCATCAACGACATCGCGGACCAGACCAACCTGCTCGCGCTCAACGCCGCCATCGAGGCCGCCCGGGCCGGCGAGCACGGTCGCGGCTTCGCGGTCGTCGCCGATGAGGTCCGCAAGCTCGCCGACCGAACCACCCAGGCGACCGAGGAGGTCGAGCAATCGATCACCGCGATCCGCAAGGACACCGCCCGGGCCGTCGAACAGATGCAGCAGGGCACCGAGTGCGTCAACTCGGGTGTCGAACAGGCATCCTCGGCGGGTGAGTCGCTCAGCCAGATCAAGACCTACGCGGTCGATCTCAGCGACATGGTCAACTCGATCGCCGCGGCGACCAACGAGCAGTCCGCCGCCAGCTCAGACGTCTCCCGGACCATCCAGGAGATCACCAGCGTGACCGAGCAGGTCTCATCCAGCGCCAGCGAGTCGGCGCAGGCCATGGACGATCTCGCACACCGCGCCACCGCACTCAACGACATTGCAGGCCGCTTCAAAATCTAGAATTGCACGAGTGTGTGTGTTTGCTCGAGCACCCGCCGCGGATTCGCGGCGGGTGCTCATTTTCATCGAATCGGATCTCGGCCAGTTGGCCAGTCGGCTGGAGGCCAGCGCCTACTCGGCCGGGGCATCCCTGCTGAGCAGGTTGTCCGAACCCTGTTCCGCGGATTCGTTCACCATATCCTCGATCGTGTCATCCCGGCGGATATCGCCCGTCGCGGTTTCGTCCCCGTGCTCGTTACTCTCCGTCGGTTCCGCCGGGGGCTCGCCAACGGTTGTCTCCAGGGGCTGGGTCCCCTCGATGCGGATCTTGTAGATCGGCTCGGGCATATCGATGTTGAACTTGTCGAACTGCGCTTTGACGTTCTGCATCGCGTTGCTTCGCACCTTGAAAAAGTCCGACTCGTCCTGATCCACCCACGCGTACAGATCGACGGTGATGCTCGAATCGCCGAGCTTCGAGACGACCGCCTGCGGCTTGGGCTCGCTCATGACGCCCTGCGTGCTGAGCAGCGTCTCGACCCCGATCTCGATCGCCTGGGGCAGGTTCACGTCGTAGCCAATCCCGGCGCTGAACTTGAAACGGCGGCGCCGGTCGCTGGTGTAGTTGATGAGCGTGGTCTTGAAGACCACCGCGTTCGGGATACGGACGACATTGCCGTCGAAAGTCGTGAGCACCGTCGAACGCGAGTTCATCGCGGTGACAAGTCCCTCGTAGCCGTCGATGACCACGTGGTCCTTCGGGCGGAAGGGCTGGCGGAGCGAGAGCAGCACGGACGCGATGTAGTTCTCGATCAGGTCCTTAAAGGCGAAGCCGATCGCGATGCCCGCGACGCCCGCGGCCCCGAGCACGCCGCCCACGAGCGCCATGGCATCGAGGATTTCCAGCGCCAGCAGCACGCCCACGAGCAGCACCGCGCTCTGGGTCACCTTGCGGATGATGTCCTGGAGGAACGGGTTGCGGGTGAAATGCGTGTAGGGCCAGCGGAGCTTGCCCAGCAGCCATGCGAGCAACGCAAAGAACAACAGCAGAACGAGCGCGACCGGGATCACGGGGAGGTACGCGATCCAGTCCTCAACACGCTCCGATACCCGGTTGGCGGCACCCCGTGTGCGATCCTGAAGATCCAGCGAGAGCTCGATCTCGTTGTTCACCCGTTCCGCGCCCGTCGCCGCGATCACCGCCTGCTCCGCGTCCTCGATCACGGACGAGTCGTCCGCGGTTCCGCTGATCGTGAGCACACCACCCGAGACCCGGACCTCCGCGTCCTCAAGCCCCTCAATCCCGGTGAGCACCTCTTCGGCGGCCTGCTCGATCTGGGCCGGGGTCTCCAGGCTGGTTGGCGATGGTTCCTCAGCAGGTGCGTCCTGAGCCAGCACAGAACCAAAGCTCAAGGCGAGCACGAGCACCGTGAACATCCGCACCCAACCACAGCGATTCATGAGTAGACCTCCCGTTGCGGTCATTCTAGGGGCGGCGTCCGTCGTGCCCCGGTGTGGAGCATGCTCAACAAAAAACCCGCTCCGAGGAGCGGGTTTGGGGGTGACTTCCAGTGCGTCTCACTCCATGATGCGCGGTGCGGCCGTCGACTTGCGGATGATCAGCGTCTCGTCGAGCGTGACCGTGCGAGAAGGGATCGGCTGCTCCGACGCGAGCCGGCTGAGCAGCAGCTCGCCGGCGGTTTTGCCCGCAACGGCGGCGGGCAGGGCGATCGTGGTGAGCGGGGGCGTCGCGACCTTCGCGGGCAGTTCGTCGTTGAACGCCACGATCGACATGTCGCGGGGCACGCTCATGCCAAGCGTGTTCATCGCCTGAATCAGGTAGAGCGCCGTGATGTCGTCGTACGCCACGACGGCCGTCGCGCCGCCCTTCTGCAGCACCATCTGGCAGTACGACATCGCGTTGTGGTCGAACTGGTCGTACCCACTGACGGGCTTGAGGCCCCGGTGTTCGAGGATGGAGACGTACGCCTCCTTGCGCTGCTTGACGGATGTGTGCGGGATACCGCGCGGGTTCAGGCGCTTGGTATCGATGTAGGCGTAGGCGATCTTGGTGTGCCCGAGCTCGAGCAGGTGGTCAATCGCCTGGTCCATGCCGTGCGATTCATTGAAGTTCACCGCGTCCCCGCCCGGGCCCGCGAGCCCATTGATCGAGACGTAGGGCATGTTCTGCTCTTCGAGCTCGTTGAGGTCCGTCGTGTCGCGGACCTGCAACGCCACGGCCCCGTCCACGCGCCAGGAGGGGAGCTCGTGGCCGGAATAGTCCGGGTCGAGGAAGGTGGTGCACACGTGCTTGTCGGCCTCACGCAGGGCGCGGACCGCCTCGGAGAGCGCCGTCCGGTTCACGCCGTCCGATGCCCAGCCCACGACCGCGACGAGATTCGTCTTCTTCGCGCTGATCGAGCGGACCATCGGGTTTGGGCGGTAGTTGAGCTCTTCCGCGGCATCGAGCACCCGCTGGCGGACCTCAGGGCGAACCCGGAAGTTGTGGGTATAGCCGTTGATCACGCGGGATGCGGTCGATTCCGCAACCCCGGCCCGTTCCGCCACCTTCGCGAGGGTGACCCGTTGTGTCTTGCGTTTTTCCATGTCTGGTCCATCCTGCGCAGTTGCACACCAACCCGAGCGAGTCCGCAACAGGGCAGGGGTGTTGCCGGTGAAAGTTGATCTAGTGTAGGGGTTTTTGCCGTTTTCGGCGAGCAGAATCCGGGATTCTCAGGCGGCGGGAAGATTTTTCGGAATGAGCGGTTAGTATTGATCCACGGGAGGCCAACTGGAGCAGAGCCGTATCGGACCCCCCGCAGCGTGGAAGTGAGGCCCCACATGCCCAAGCAGATGAAGTTTGTCCTGATCCTGATGTGTATCGCCGCATTGTTCCCCAGCAGCGTGATCGCACAGGAAGGGCCGCCACCCGCCAACGTGACCATCGATGCCGTCAAGAGCGAGACGCTTACTCGCCGGCGTGCGGTCACGGGGGAGATCCGTTCGCGACTCATGAGCGAGATCGCCTCGCAGGTCGAGGGGCTCCTGGTCGAGCTGGACGTCGAGGAAGGCGATCTCGTCGAGAAAGGTGAGATCCTCGCTCGCCTCGACGCGACCCGCGCCCAGATCGCGGTCACTCGGGCAGAGGCGGATATCGAGTACGCGCGGGCGGTCATCGCCCAACGCACCGAGGAACTCGACAACGCACAGCGAGACCTTGAGCGCATCGAAGAGCTCGACCAGCTCGGTTCGGCCGGCGTTTCACAGCTCGACGAGGCACGCACCCTCGTCGCTTCCCGCAAGGCGCTGCTGGCACAGGCAAAGGCCGAGCACGCCACGGCCGAGGGCGATCTCGCATTGGCGCAGCGTGAGCTCGAGGACATGACCATCGAGGCCCCATTCTCGGGGCGCGTCATTGACAAGTCCTCTGAGATCGGGCAGTGGATCGGGCGTGGCGACACCATCGTCGCGATCGTCTCGCTCGACAAGCTCGAGGCACGCATCGACATCCCGGAAGACACCTACCCCGCGGTATCCGAAGCGCAGAAGGCCAAGGGCAAGATCGAGCTCCGTCTCCCGGCACTGGGTATGGGGTCGGGTCAGGAGATCTACGGCGAGGTCGTTTCGATCCTGCCGGGCGCTGATTCGCTCAGCCGCCTCTTCCCCGTGCGCATCGCCGTG
>JAEPOJ010000005.1:0-58710 GCA_017642965.1 Phycisphaerales bacterium | reverse complement strand
ACAATAACCTCCGCCCCGGCATGTCGCTGACCGCGTACGTCCCCACGGGCGTTCAGGGTGATTACATCACCGTCCACAAGGACGCGATCGTCCGGACCGCGACAGGGGAGGTCGTGTACTTCTCCAACGACGGCATCTCGGCGATCGCGCCCATCGAACGTCTGTTCGCCGTGGGGAACAGGGTCGCGGTCCGCTCACCCGTGCTCCAGGCGGGCATGACCGTGGTGACCTCCGGCAACGAGCGGATGTTCCCCGGCCAGCCCCTCAACATCCTCGATGCGCCCCAGCCCGTCGATCTCGGGCGGACACGCGGCAACTCAAGCGCCCCGATCTCGTCTGAAGGGAGCAACTGAACATGGACATCGTCCGCGCCTGTATCTCACGCCCGGTCACCGTTGCCGTCGGCGTGTTCCTGGTCCTGATGTTCGGCATCATCGGTGCCGGGGCGATCCCCGTGCAGCTCACGCCAACGGTCTCGCGCCCCACGATCACCGTGACCACGATCTGGCCCGGGCGCAGCCCGGAAGAGGTTGTCGACGAGATCACCAAGGATCAGGAAGAGAAGCTTAAGAACGTCGAGAACCTCGACCGGATGATCTCGAGCACCGAGCAGGGCCAGACGGTCGTGACCCTCGACTTCAAGGTCGGCTCAGACATCACCCGCGCCCTGCAGGAAGTCTCCGATGCGCTGCGCCAGGTCCCGACCTACCCGGACGAGGTCGACGAGCCCATCGTCGTCGCGGCGGACGGCGTGTCCGATCCGGGGTCCGCGATCGCGTGGTTCATCATCGATCTCCCGGACGAGGCCCTCGTCAAGCACTCGGGTTACGACCTGACCACCCTGTTCGACGAGCTCGATCGGGAAGTGAAGCCCTACCTTGAGCGTGTCCCGGGGGTCGCGACGATCAACATTTTCGGCGGGCGCGAGCGCGAGGCCCGCGTCCTCGCTGATCCTGTCGCGCTCGCGCAGCGCGGGCTCAACCACCTGGACGTCGTCCAGGCGCTTCAGGGCGAGAACACCAACGTCTCCGCGGGCACGATCGCCGAGGGCAAGCGCGATTACCGCGTCCGCCTCGTGGGTCAGTACGAGGACCCCGAGCAGATCCTCGATACCATCGTCGCCTACCGCGACGGCAAGCCGGTCCGTGTCCGCGACGTCGCGCAGGTCGAAGTCGGCCACGAGAAAGAGACCGGGTTCATCCGCTCGTTCGCGCGACCCGCCATCGCGATCAACGTCATCCGCCAGAGCGACGCAAACGTGCTTGAGATCATGCAAGAGCTCAAGGTCCGCGTGCAGGACGTCCGCGAGAAGATCCTCCCCAACCTGGGCGGACGCACCGAAGCCGGCCCCGTCGGCCCGGACCTGCGCATGCGCCAGGTCTACGACGAAACAGACTACATCAACAGCGCCATCTCGCTGGTGACATCGAACCTCTGGATCGGAGGCGGGATCGCGACCATCGTGCTGCTGCTCTTCCTCCGCAACTGGCGGGCGACGGGCATCATCGCCATCGCGCTGCCGATCTCCGTCGTGGGCACGTTCCTCATCATGCTCGCGATGGGACGAACCCTCAACGTCATCTCCCTGGCCGGGCTCGCGTTCGCGGTCGGGATGGTCGTTGACAACTCGATCGTGGTCCTCGAGAACATCGATCGACGCCTGAAGCTGGGCGAATCGCCCATCATCGCGGCGTGGCGCGGCGGCAAGGAGGTCTGGGGCGCGGTCCTCGCGTCGACCCTCACCACCGTCGCGGTGTTCATCCCCGTCCTGACGATCCAGGAAGAGGTGGGGCAGCTGTTCCGCGATATCTCCATCGCCATCGTCGGCGCGGTGACCTTCTCGCTCATCGTCTCCGTCATCGTGATCCCCACCGCGTGCTCGCGCTGGCTCCGCCCGGAGTCCGCCAAGCCCGGGATCGTCAAGCGGCTCATCGGCGGCATGTTCGGCATCCCCGCGCTGTTTTCCAAGGTCGTCGATCTCGCGGGAGATCAGCTCAAGTGGCTGATGACCGGGTGGCGTGCGTGGTCGCTGCGCCCAGCGCTCATCCTTCTCATGACCGTCGTGAGTGTCTGGGGCGGGCTCAAGCTCATGCCCCCGCTCGACTATCTGCCCGCGGGCAACCGCAACCTCGTGTTCGGCGGGCTGCTGATTCCCCCGGGTCTCTCCGTCGAGGAGCGCGAAGGCATCGCCAACCGCATCGAGCAGCGCATCTACCCGTACGCGGCCGCGGACATCGATCAGCCCGAGACCTACGCGGATCTCCCCGATATCCAGATGATGCCGGGCATGCCGATCTTCGAGCCCGTCCCGATCGGGAACTTCTTCATCGGTGCGTTCGGCACGAACATGTTCATCGGCGCGACCTCGCAGGACGAGCAGGTCGTCATCCCCATCGGGCACCTGCTGACCGGCGCGATGCAGGGCATCCCCGACTCCTTCGGCGGTGCTCGCCAGAGCTCGCTCTTCTCCGATGTCCGCGACGGCGGCGGGATCAAGGTCGAGATCTCCGGCCCGAGTCTTGAGCAGGTCAACGCGGCCGCGTCGATGATGTTCGGCGTCGCCGCCGGCGAGTTCGGCTACGGCAGCGTCACCCCGACCCCCGCCAACTTCACCCTCCAGCAGCAGGAGATGCAGATCGTCCTCAACGATCGCGGGCGCGAGCTCGGGCTCACGACCCAGGGGCTGGGCGTCGCGATCCGCGGGCTCTTCGACGGCGCGTTCGTTGGTGACTACAAGGTCGGCTCCGAGACCATCGACCTCGTCGTCCTGCCGATGGGCGGACGCATGGACACCCTTGAGCAGATCCGCGATGTCCCCGTCGCGACACCCGCCGGCCCGGTGGTCCCGATCGACTCCGTCGTCGAGTTCCGCCCGACCCTTGCGGCACAGGTCATCCAGCGCATCGAGGAACTCCCGAGCGTCACCATCTCCGTGAACCCACCCGAATCCATGCCCGTGCAGCAGGCGATGGACTGGATCCAGGAGAACATGATCGACGCGGCGAGCGCCGCGGGGCTGGTCGATCGGTCCATGCGTGTGCGTCTGGAAGGGTCCGCCGCGGACCTCGAGCAGGTCCGGGCATCGCTTCTCGGCGCCGCCCCCGCGGGCGGGTCCAGCTCGGGCGGGATGTCGCTCATCGCCGCGGGCCTGATTACCACCATCGCGATGGTCGCCGGCCTCATGGTCTATATCCGAACAACCCGGTCCAACAACCCATACCGGTACTACGGCGTCGTGGGCACGATCCTCCTCGGGCTCATCATCGCGGCACTCGCATGGGTTTCTGTTGGGCACCCCGAGCTGCTCACCGCCCGCCTGGTGTGGGCCCTGCTCGTCACGTACCTGCTCATGTGTGCCCTCTTTGAGAGCTTCCTCTACCCGCTGGTGATCATGTTCTCCGTGCCACTCGCCGTCGTCGGCGGCTTCGCGGGGCTCGCGATCGTGCATCACTTCTCGATGATGGACCCCACCAAGGCACCCCAGAAGCTCGACGTGCTCACCATGCTCGGGTTCATCATCCTCATCGGTGTGGTGGTGAACAACGCGATCCTGATCGTGCACCAGTCGCTCAACTTCATGCGGGGCGACGAGTCCGACTCGAAGTACTCCGAGCCCATGAAGCCGATCGACGCGATCGTGATGTCCTTCAAAACCCGCATCCGACCCATCTTCATGTCCGTCATGACCTCCGTGGGCGGCATGCTCCCGCTCGTGCTCGTCCCCGGCTCGGGCTCGGAGATGTACCGCGGTCTGGGTTCTGTGGTCGTGGGCGGGCTTCTGGTCTCGACGGTGTTTACACTCCTCCTGGTGCCGTTGCTCTTCTCGCTCGTGCTCGACATGTGGCGCGGAACGCAGACCGAGAGCAACGTCACGCCGACCGTTGCCGCGGACCCGTTCGCAGCAGGAGCGTAAGACCACACGATCCGACGAGGACGAGACAGATGAAGATAACCCACGCGACGCGATTGCTCACCACCTGCGCCCTCGGTGCGCTGCTCGCCGGGTGCACCACCCAGACACGCGAGGAGCAGGCCCAGATGCTGCGTGATTCGACCCGCGACGCGGCGCGATCCGTCACCATCCTCAACGGCGACGGCTCCGGCGCCACCACCTGGTCCCAGGCGATCCAGAAGATGGCCAGCGCCGACGTCGTGCTCATGGGCGAGGTCCACGGCCACGAACTTGGCAACGCGATCCAGCAGGAGATGTACGAGGACATCCTCACGGCCAATCCCAACGCCCTGCTCGCGATGGAGTTCTACGAGCGTGACGACCAGGTCGCCCTCGACGATTACCTCGCGGGCATCACCGATCGCCCCGCGTTCGAGCAGGCCGCGGACCGCAACGAAGGCAACAACCCCTGGGCCCACGCACGCATGATCGACGCGTCGAAGGAAGCCGGCCGCCCGGTCGTCGCCGCCAACGCCCCGCGCCGCTACGTCCGCCTCGCCCGCACCGACGGCTTCGAGCGCCTCCGCGAGCTCAACGACAACCAGCGCGCCCTCGTCGAGATCCCCGACCAGACCCCGCAGGGCGCGTACCGCGACCGGTTTATCAAGGCTATGGGCGGCATGGCGTCCCACGGCGGCGAAGAGATGATTGAGAGCTTCCTCCGCTCACAGTCCACCTGGGACGCGACCATGGCCCAGAGCATCGTCGACGCCTTCGAGCACGGCACGCCCGTGATCCTCGTCGTCGGCTACTTCCACGCCCAGTTCCCCTTCGAGCCCGGCAGCTCCGAGCTCGTCGACCAGCTCCGCAAGCGGACCGACCGCGACCTCAACATCGTCACCTGCATCACCCTCCCGGCGACGCACGACGAGATCCAGGAGGTTGACCGCAACATCGCGGACTTCGTGGTGTATGTGGGTGAGCCGGGGAACTGAATCGGTTTAGCGTAGCCGGCGCGTCCGCCACGCCCATCGGGCGTACTCCATCGCAAGATGCATTCGGGCGAGCTTGCCCTCGGGCGCGCCTTTCGCATCGAGCGCGGTCTTTGTGCGCCATTCCCAGTAGTCGCCGTTGAACCGGAACCGAGTCGCGAAGCCCAGTGTCAGCAGGACCCACAACGCACCCACCGTGTCGATGCAGCGACCGATCATCACGCCGCCCCCTCGCGCTCGTCGCGCAGCGCCGCGTCGTACCAGTCCACCGTCGTCGCCAGCCCGTCCTCAAGATCAGTAATCGGCTCGTACCCGATCAGCGCCTTCGCACGCGAGATGTCCGCGACCGAGTCGCGCACCTCACCGATGCGTTCGGGCGCGTGCTCGGGGTTGAGCCCGTCGATGCCCATGCGCGACTGGATCATGGACGCGAGCTCGTTGACGCTCGTCTTCACGCCCGCGCCGATGTTGACGACCTCGCCGCCGAGCGGTATTTCGTTCGCGGCTCCAAGCAGATTCGCGAGGACCGCGTTGCTCACGTGGGTGAAATCGCGGGTCTGCCCGCCTTCACCGAAGATGGTGGGGGCCTGCCCATGGACCCATCGCTTGATGAACGCGGGGATGACCGCCGCGTACGCGGAGTCCGCCGCCTGTCGCGTGCCGAAGATGTTGAAGTAGCGCAGGCAGACCGTGTCCACGCCATAACACTTGGCCCATGATCGGCACAACGACTCGCCCGCGAACTTGGCCGCCGCGTACGGCGACTCGGGCTCGGGTGCCATGTCCTCACGCTTGGGCAGCGTTGGGTTGTTGCCGTAGGCGCTGGAAGAAGCGGAATAGATCACGCGCGTGGCCCCGGCCTGCTGGGCCGCCTTGAGCACCCGCATCGTCCCGGTGGCGTTGACGAGCCATGTCCGCTCGGGCTGCTCGACACTCTTGGGCACCGAGCCAAGGGCGGCGAGGTGGAAGACCCGCGACACGCCGTCCATCGCCTCGCCGAGGGCGCCCGGATCGAGGATCGAGCCCTGGATGAAACGCACATGCTCCGGGGCCCGATCAATCAGCGCCCCGACGTGGCGGGTGTCCGAGTTGGAGAGGTCGTCGAGGATCGTCACCCGGGCCCCGAGGGACACCAGCGCATCGCAAAGGTGACCGCCGATGAACCCGGCCCCGCCGGTCACGCAGACCTGCACATCCCGGAGCGCGCCGCCCACACGATCGTTCCATGCCCGGATGAGGGCCTCATTCTGTTCATCGTGTGTCGGCATGTCGTCTCCCACAAGTCTACGGGCACCCTTCGTCCAAAGCCGCGTTCGGGTTGCTCGAATCCCCTGTTTCAGCCCCGGAACGCGTAACCCGTTGCGATGCATGGACTCCGGACTTAGGGAATGATCCCTAGTTTGAGAGGCGCGGCGATAGATCCACACCCGGCGCGGATTTCAGGTGATTCACGCACACATTGATCAATTTTCTTCCGAGTCGGGAATAGTCAACCGAGGAAAACGACTGTTTACCTTTGAGGTTCGGTGCAACGCTCGCCGGGCCTGCCGGGTGGGTAGCCCGTCTATTGAGATCCGCCGAGACCTGACCCGGTCGTGGCACGCAACGCACACCCAGCGGTGTGCGGCGCGGTTTGTACACGATCGTCCAACACCACGGCCTTGTCGCGTGACAGGGCAGGGCGATCCCATGCGCCCGCAGGAAACGGGCATTCCATGTTCGATAGGAGTAGAGATGAATACCAAGACACTCACCGTGACCGCACTCGCCCTCGTCGCCGCATCCGCAGCGGCCCAGCCCGTCGAGATCCGCGTCGATATCGAGAACCTCGCCCCCCAGAACAGCGTTGCCTTCGCGCCGCTCCGCGTGGGCTTCCACAACGGAACCTACGACTCCTTCAACAACGGCCAGGCCGCTTCCGATGCCATCATCTCGATCGCAGAGGGCGGCTCGGGCGACGCCTGGTTCCCTGCATTCGGCGCGGCTGAGCCAAACGCGACGCTCGGCTCGGTCCTGACCGACGGCGGCGGCCCGCTCACCCCCGGCGCGACGGGCAGCGCGACCTTCACCATCGATCCGTCCATCAACCGCTACTTCACCTTCGGTTCGATGGTCGTCCCCAGCAACGACTCGTTCATCGGCAACGACTCGCCCACCCAGTACCAGCTACTCGACGGCGACGGCAACCTGCTCATCTCCGAGATCGTTCAGACCGGCAACGACATCTGGGACGCCGGTTCCGAGGTCAACGGCATCTTCGGCTCCGCCTTCCTCGAGGGCGCGATGAACTCGGACCGCATCGCCGAGAACGGCGTGGTTGGGTTCGACTTCACCCAGTTCGATATCTACAACGGCCAGACCACCGCCGCCGGCTATACCTTCGATCGTCAGTTCGGCGGTGACGATGCGATCTACCGGATCTCGTTCAGCGTCGTGCCCGCCCCCGCTAGCACCGCCCTGATCGGGCTCGGTGGGCTCGTCGCGGTCCGCCGCCGGCGCTGATCCGCCCTTGTTTTCTCCGCACACACCCTCGCCGCGGAAGTGGCGGGGGTGCTTTTCATGGGCGTACCAACGCAAAGCGGCCCGATTCCACCGGGCCGCCCGCTCATCTCTCTCTCCAAAGAAATGATCAGCGATTCAGTTCGATGCGCAGCGCTTCGCCGAGGCGTTCGTAGTCCTCGATCGAGTTGAAGAGCTGGGCGCTGATCCGCGTCATCCGCGGGTGCACGCCCGGCAGGTCCCACACCGGCACCTGCAAGCCGTGGTTCAAGTACAGGCGGTCCCAAAGCCCCTCGCCCAGCAGGCTGCTCGGCTCGCATGTGCCGGGCAGCGGGATGCTCACCATGGTGCCGATCATCGATTCCGGCACCCGCTGCTCAATACCGAGCGCATCGCACACGATCTGCGCGCCACGCATGACCAGGCGGTGATTCCGGTCGCGGAGCTCGTCCCAGCCCCCGGGCAGCTGGGCGCCCAGGTGCTCGATCGCGACCGGGATCACCAGGTTCCCCGTGTAATCGTTCGTGCCCGTGTAGTCGAAGTCGCACAGGAACGCGTCGCGCTCCGGTCGCGTCTCATGCACGCGGCAGGAGAGCACCATGGGCTTGAAACCGTCCTTGCGGTTGGGCGAGGCGTAGATAAAGCCCGTGCCCTTGGGGCACATGAGCCACTTGTGGCAGCTGGCCGCATACCACGTCGGGTCGAGGGCGCCGATGTCCAGCTCGATCTGACCCGGCGTGTGGGCCCCGTCGAGGAAGGTCGCGATCCCGCGCTCTTTGGCCGCCGCGACGATCTCCGCAACAGGCATAATCAGGGCACTGGCGCTGGCGATGTGGGAGATCATCACGATCTTGGTCCGCTCCGTCATCGCGCCGACCACGGACTCGATGACCTGATCGGGGGTGACGTCCGGGAAGGGGATCTTCGCCACCACAACCCGCGCTCCGGTGTGGCGGCACACCTTCCCGAGCTCGTTGAAGGTCGCCATGTACTCGTGGTCGGTCACGAGGATCTCATCGCCCGGGCTCAGCTCGAGGTTGTTGAGCACCGTCGCGACCGCGAACGTTCCGTTGGGGACCAGCGCGATGTTCTCGGGGCGGGTGTTGGTAAAGCCGGCGATCGCCCGGCGGGTGTCGTCGCAGTAGTCCTCGAGGTCCGCTTTGAAAAACCGGACCGGGTCCTCCTCCATGCGTCGGCGCAACTCGCGCTGCGCGTCGCGGACAACCTCAGGCGTCAGCCCGTACGACCCGTTGTTGAGCATCGTGAGCCCCGCCTTGATCGGGAATCGGGCCGGCTCGCTGATGCGGTGACGCACAAACTCGATGATCGCCTCGGGGCGATCGGCGCTGGGCAGCGAACCCTCCCGAGCTGCGGATTCGCTCGTGATCGGGTCAACGGAAAACACTGATGGGTTGGGCATATCCAAGCGTATCGGTGTGCCGCCGTGGTTTCCCGTAATCGATAACGCACGGACGTGAAGATTGTGGGGAACTCCTCGCGTTCGTGTATAGTCTGTGCATGAATCTGTTCATCACGACACTCGCCGTACTCACCCTCTCCGCTCCCTCGATCGTGTGTGCCCCCGCTGTTGCGCAGGAGCGCACAACGCCCACTATCGAGCAGATCACCCAGGAGCCCGACTGGATCGCCATGTCGCCCTCGGGCCCGCGCTGGCTCGTGGACGGCTCGGGCATCCTCTACCGGGCACGGCGCCCCGGTCGTGTCGGGCGAGATTTTTCAGACGACTACCTGATCTTCACCAGCACGATCGATGCCGCCGACCGCCCCATCGCGCACAAGATCACACCGGAGAACCCCGGGCCCTACTTCACCGCGCGGGGCGACTGGAACTCGGACGCTTCCCTGCGCCTCCTCAGCCACAACGGCGATCTGTTTCTCTTTGACCCACGCCGTGGGAACACCACCCAGCTGACCCGCACCAGCGATCGTGAATCGAGCGCCATGTTCATGGCCAACGATACCCAGATCGCGTTCTCACGCGGCGGGAACTGGTACATCCGCCCGATCGCGGGGGCGGGGCTCACGGAGGTCCAGGCGGCGGAGATCCGATTCAGCGATGCGCCCAAGGACCCGAGCGAGAAACGGGAGAAAGACGCGGAGAAACGCGACGACCTGCAGAAGCAGCAACGCGAGCTCTTCGAGATCATCCAACTCGACGACAAACGCGACGCGATGCGCGAGGACGACCGCTTCGCGTGGGATCAGGCCGAGGACCCAACCGAAACGCCCGGCCCGTTCTACATGGGCAAGGACCGCCGCTCGCAGGGGACCTGGCTCTCCCCATCGGGGGCGCACATGCTCGTCGCGACCACGCCATCACAGCGCTCAAACGACAAACGCGACATCATGCCCGACTACATCAACGAGGACGGCTACGTCTCCACCCGGCAGGTCCGCACAAAGGTTGGATTGCAGACCGAAACCCCCGTCGCGTTCCACCTGCTGGATCTGATCAATGAGCGGGTCATCGATCTCTCCTTCGATGATCTGCCGACCATTAAGGACGACCCCCTCGCCTGGCTGAAGAAGTCCGACGAGGACGAGCCCGGTGATTCCATCGAGCAGGCGAGAAAGGAGGCCGAGGCGAAGGAGAACGCCAAGCCCCGCCCGGTTTCCTCTCTTGGTGCCCGCTGGTCCGACTCTGGCCGATACGGCGCGTTCATGCTCCGCTCGCACGACAACAAAGACCGCTGGATCGTGCTCGTGGACACACAGGGCGACGAGCCGAGCGTGTTCTGTGCGCATCACCTTCATGACGAGGCGTGGGTCGGGTGGAACTTCAACCAGTTCGGGTTCATCCCGGGGAGCGACACCCTCTGGTACGTCTCCGAAGAATCGAACCATGCCCAGCTCTACACCTACGACACCGATGCACGCAGCGCGACCGCGATCACCGCCGTAGGCTCCGAGGTCCGCTCGCCCACGTTCACGCGCGACGGCTCGGCCGTGTACTTCCGATCGAACCGCAAGCACCCGGGCATCCAGGAGATCGAACGCCTCCACCTCGCCACCGGTGACCTGACGCCCATCACCAAGATGGAGGGCACGGTCGAGAGCTTCGCCCTCTCGCCCGACGAGTCATCGATCGTCTTTACCTACTCGAACCTCACGATGCCGCCGGAGCTCTATCTCGTCGATGTCACCACGCCCGATGCGACCCCCAAGCGCCTCACGCACACGGTCTCCGAGGAATACCTGAATACCGATTTCACCACCCCCGAGATCGTCCCAATCCCCTCGTCGCACTCGGAGCAGCCGATCTACACCCGCGTCTATCTCCCCGACGCGGACAAGTTCCCCGGTGAGCGACCGATCGTGATCTTTGTGCACGGGGCGGGGTATACCCAGCACGCCAACTACGAGTGGCCGTACTACTTCCGCGAGCACATGTTCCACACCATCCTCAATAACGAGGGGTTCATCGTTCTCGCCCCCGACTTCCGCGCGTCCGAGGGCTACGGGCGCGACTGGCGCACGGCCATCTATCGAAGGATGGGCTACCCCGAGCTCGAGGACTTCCAGGACTGCATCGATTGGACGGTCGAGAACCACAACGGTGATCGCGCCCGCGTCGGTCTGTACGGCGGGTCCTACGGCGGGTTCATGACCCTGATGGCCATGTTCCTCGAGCCCGAGACGTACAAGGCCGGCGCCGCGTTGCGGAGCGTGACCGACTGGCGCCACTACAACCACGGCTACACCAGCAACATCCTCAACACGCCGGACATTGATCCTGAGTCGTTCGACCTGTCCTCACCGATCAACCACGCGGAAGGGTTGGAGGGCCACCTGCTCATGCTCCACGGCCTGCTCGATGACAATGTCGTCGCTCAGGACATCATCCGGTTGTCACAGCGATTGATCGAGCTGGAGAAGGAGAACTGGGAGCTGATGCTGCACCCGATCGAGCCGCACGGATACAAGGAGCCGAGCTCGTGGTTGGATCAGATCCGACGGATCCACAAGCTATTCAATGAGACGCTGCAGGATGAGGACTGATCCGGGTGCCACGGGTTGCTCAGACGAAGTCTGACAAATCGTGCGCCTGGTGTGGGGCATTCGGTATACTCGCGCATGCGAACTCCGATCCTGATCCTCGTCCTCGCTCTTCTCTCCGCCCTCACTCACGCCCAAGGCACCCGCGCCGATTACGAACGCGCCGACGCCCTCCCCGGTGACTGGGGATCCCTCGTCCGCAACGCCGAGGTCCGCGTCCGCTGGCTCACGCCGAGCTACCCGGTCTACCAGTACGACCTGCCCGACGGCTCGTCCGAGTGGCGGACGATCGATCTGGAGACGGGTGCGATCTCCCCCGCGCTCGATATGGATCGGATCGGGGCCCAGCTCAGCGAGCTCGGCGTCGAGGATTCACCGAGGGTAACCTGGTTCGATGCGATCCAGCCCGAGGTTGAGCCGTTGACGATCGTCTTCACCCTCGCCGGGCACGGCGGGCTGTGGAGTGTCCACGCCGACGCGAGCAACCTGCGTGAACTCTCGCCGGAGGACTTCCCCGAGCAACTCGGCCTCAAGCGAGCCAACACCGACCGATCCCGAGGCGGCGGCCCACGCACCTCCGTCTTCGTCCTCAACGCCCACGACGAGCCCGTCGAGTTCCAATGGCTCGACAGCTCGGGCACATCGCACACCTACGCGACCCTCGAGCCCGGGCAGTCGCACCGCCAGGGCACCTACACCAACCACGCGTGGCGCGTCATCACGGCGAGCGGAAAGACATTGGGCGTGTATCTCGCGACCGAAGACCCCGGCGTGATCATCGCGACGGAGCCGCCGAAGCCAGAACCCATAGAAGACAGGCGAGGGAAAGGTCGGCAGCCATGGCCCGGCGTGGATTCGCCCAGCGGCTCGTACACGGTGTCCTTTCCCCGAGGGCGTCTCACTATCAGAAACAACAACTCGGGCCGCGCCACCAAGCCCGCCGAGCCACTCGAAGAACCGTTCGAGTACGAAGGTGTCCATTGGTCACCCGACTCCACCAAGTTCGTTACGATGCGCGTTGAGCGCGCCCCGCGCCGCCAGGTCCACATTGTCGAGTCCACCCCCGATGATCGCACGCCAGACGAACTCCAGCCGGAGCTGGTCACCTTCGATTATGTCAAGCCCGGGGACCCCATCGATCAGCCCAAACCGGCGCTCTTTGTTGCCGATTCCTTGTTTAAAGAGATCGAGATCGACAACACACCCATCGGCGACACCTGGAGCGTCAACCGCATCGAGTGGGCGCCCGACTCCAGCGCCTTCTACTACCTCTACAACGAGCGCGGGCACCAGACCCTCCGCGTCGTCCGCGTCGACGCGAGCACCGGCGAGTCACGCGTCATCATCGAGGAGACCAGCGACACCTTCATCAACTACTCCAACAAGACGTATCTGAACATCCTCCATGATCGCAATGAGATCATCTGGATGTCCGAGCGGTCCGGCTGGAATCACCTCTACCGCTTCGATGCAACCACCGGAGAGTTGCTCAATCCAATCACCGAGGGCGAATGGGTCGTCCGATCGGTTGATCACTTCAATCCGGATACCGGCGTGCTCCGCCTGCGCATCATGGGCTACCACAAAGATCAGGACCCGTACCACATCCACTTCGCCCGCGTGAACATAGATGGCACCGGGTTCACCCTCCTCACTGAAGGCGACGGCACACACGACATCGAGTTCTCCCCCGACGGCGCGTTCTACACCGACCGATACTCCCGCATCGACATGCCGCCGGTTGTCGAGCTGCGACGCACGTCCGACGCCGCCAAGGTCGCCACGCTCGCCGAGGCGGACTGGTCCGAGCTCATATCAGCCGGCTGGAACCCGCCCGAGCGCTTCGTCGCCAAGGGGCGCGACGGCGAGACCGACATCTGGGGCTTCATCCAGAAGCCGACCAACTTCGATCCGAGCACCAGCTACCCCGTCATCGAGTCGATCTACGCCGGCCCGCACGGGCAGCACGTCCCCAAGTCATTCAGCGTCTGGCGCGGTTCACGCTCGATCGCCGAGCTCGGCTTCATCACCGTTCACATCGACGGCATGGGCACCAACTGGCGATCCAAGGCCTTCCACGATGTCGCGTGGAAGAACATCAAGGACGCCGGCTTCCCCGATCGCATCGCCTGGATGAAGGCCGCAGCCGAGACGCGTCCGTACATGGACATCGAGCGCGTCGGGATCTACGGCGTCTCCGCGGGCGGGCAGAACGCCATGGCCACGTTGCTCTGGCACAACGACTTCTATGACGCGGCCGTTGCGGACTGCGGGTGCCACGACAACCGCATGGACAAGATCTGGTGGAACGAGGCCTGGATGGGCTACCCGATCGACGAGGCCTACTCCAAGAGCTCCAACCGCGACAACGCCCACCTGCTGGAGGGCGACCTGCTCATCACGGTGGGGGAGCTCGACCGAAATGTCGACCCTGCCAGCACCACCCAGGTCGTCGATGCACTGATCAGGGCCGACAAGGACTTCGAGTTCATCAACTTCCCGGGTCTGGGGCACGGCACCATAGGATCACCCTATGGGCAACGCCGCATGCGAGATTTCTTTGTGCGTTCGTTGTGGGGCGTTGAGCCGCGGCGGGAGTGATCAGTACGTCTCGGGGTCCGGCAGGTCGCGCAGGAACTCGATCAGGCGTTTACGGTTCGGGCTCGCCGCGTCGCGCACGTACGCGCCCGCCACGCCGCACGCCGCCGCGAGTGATTCGCCGAGCCCCAGCCCGGCCATCTGCGCGAACGAGAACCCGCCGCCGAAGTGGTCGCCCGCGCCCGTCGAGATGCGCGGCTTGCGGGTGTACGGGCCGGTGAACCAGTACGATTCGCCTGCAGCGTTCGCGCCGCCGGCGCCGGTGTGCTGGTGGATCACGACGCAATCGAGCCCGAGCTTGGCCCGGATACGCTCGGCCGCTTCGGGGACCATGCCCGCGAGCGTGCGGTTGTGCTCGTCGTCGTAGGCGTCGACGCCGATCACACGCGCGACGCGCCCGCTCTCGGCCAGGTTGAGGCCCAGCGTGACCGGCATCGATTTCTGCAGCTGCCCAACCTTCACCATCGCACGCACGATATCGTCGTCCGTGCGCTTCGCCGGATCGCTCAGATCGATGAACATCCGCCGGTCGTGCGTGGCGGAGAGCTTCGGGAACACATCGGCGCACAGCCCGTCCCAGATCCCCTCGACCCCGCCGACCAGGGTCCAGTTGACGACGGAGATAAGCTTCACCTCGTCGATCATCGCGATGAGCGTATCCAGCCCGACGACCTCCTTGATCCGATCCCAGGTCGCGAGCTGCACGGACTCGGGCTTGCCGAGCATGATCTTGCCGTCGTCGAATTCAAGCGCATCGGTGCGTCCGGGGGGGCAGAGCGGGATGACCGATTCACACTTGTCAACGAACGGCTGGTAGATCGGGTCGACCTTGTTCCAGTCTTCTTCGGTCGCGACCGCACCGATATAGGTGACCGGCGAGCCAAGCGAGCCCAGCGCCGATGAGAGCAGCGGCCCGTTCCCCCCATAGCGGGTGTCCGTGACGACCAGCTCGATGTTCGCCGAGCGGTTGGCCGCCGCGCCGCAGCGAGCCGCAAACTCGGGGATGGTGCGGATCCGCTTATAATCGTCCTGCTTCATGGAATGACGCTGATCAACCACGTGGATGATCGAATCGACAAACCCGTCAAAGCCAACGAGCGAGCGGAGTGTTAAGGTCGTCTCCGGACAGATCGCCTCGAGCGCGTCGGCCGCGCCGTGCGCAAGCGTGGCGCGGGAAACAGTTTCGTTCTTCGGGGTGCTCATGGGGCTCGAAACAGGGTTCATCTGTGCGGAATCCTCATGCAAGTTCTTTCGCCAATAGGCGATAGGATAGCATACATCTCGTATCGGTCGAGAGGAGAATCATGCCAACTATCGTTTTCGCATCCCAGAACCCTGGGAAGATTCGTGAGCTTCAGGCCCTCACACAGGGCCAGAACATCGACATTATCGGACTGGCCGACCTCGATCGGGAGTTCGACGAGCCCACCGAGGACGGCGATTCCTTCCTTGAGAACGCCACCATCAAGGCCGTGCAGTACGCCAAGGCGACCGGCATGCACTGTCTCGCCGACGATTCCGGGCTCATCGTGGATGCCCTGGACGGTAAACCCGGCGTCATCTCCTCCCATTTCGCGTTCGATGGGGTGAGCGAAGGCGAGGCCGCCTCGCTCTCACGCCAACAGCGCGACGATCGAAACAATGAGCGGCTCCTCGCGGACCTGGATGGCGTCCCCGACGAGCAGCGCACCGCGCGTTTCACCTGCACCATGGTCCTCGCCAGCCCCGAGGGGCTGGTTCTCGCGCACACCAAGGGCGAGTTCGAGGGGCGGATCGGGCAGGTCGGCGAGGTGCCGCGGGGAAGCAACGGCTTCGGCTACGACCCGCTGTTTCTGGTGGCCCCGGACCACAAGCGCACCAGCGCCGAGATGGAGCCAGCTGAGAAGAACGCCATCTCGCACCGTGCCCGGGCGGTGGCGTCGATGATCGAGACCCTCGGATCAGTTTTCAAAGATTCCTGAAAACTAGATCGCCCCGCGCTAGGATTGCCCATGACCACGATTGATGCGCCGATTTCACTTCCCGAGCCCATCCGGTCGAGCAACTTCGACCCGCGCCTCGAATCCATCCGCGACAAGGTCGTCGCGGGCCAGCGCCTCTCGCTCGAAGACGGCGCGGTGCTCTACGACACCAGCGACATCTGGGGCGTGCTCGATCTCGCCAAGCTCGTCCGCGATCGCATGCACCCTGGCGTTGCGTACTACAACATCAACCGCCATCTCAACTACTCCAACGTCTGTGCGCTCTCGTGCAAGTTCTGCGAGTTCTACCGCAAGAAGGGCGAGGACGGCGAGTACACCCGCGATCTCCAGTACATCCGCGAGCAGGGGCGCAAAGCCGTCGAATCCGGCGCGACCGAGTTCCACATCGTCGGCGGGCTCAACCCATACCTCCCGTTCGAGTATTACACCGAGATGCTCCAGGCTCTCCGCGAGGAGGCCCCGGATGTGCATCTCAAGGCGTTCACGGCCGTCGAGCTGGTGCACCTCGCGCGCATCGCGAAGGTCTACAAGCGAGATGACACCAAAGCGGGTGTACGTTGGGTCCTCGAGCGTTTGAAGGAAGCCGGGCTCGGCTCGCTGCCCGGCGGCGGGGCCGAGGTCTTCGACGAGCGCGTCCACAAGGAGGCCTTCAAGACCAAGATCGGCGCGCACGAGTGGCTCGATGTCCACCTCGTCGCGCACGAGCTGGGGCTCAACTCCAACTGCACCATGCTCTACGGGCACGTCGACAAGGTCGACGAGCGCCTCCGCCACTTCGAGATCCTCCGGCGCTCGCAGGACCAGGCGCTGCAGCGCCTAGGTTATGAGGGCGATTCCAACGGGTACATCGCGGAGGGCATCAACGAGAGCGCCCCGTTCGATGCGCCGGTGATTACGCTCAATGGTGAGGGCGCGACCCTGCCCACGCCGAGCATGTCCGAGCGCGGCGGCTACTACCAGACACTCACGCCCCTCCCCTTCTTCCCCGACGGCTCCGAGCTCGAGTTCCTCCCGGGCCCGGCGGGTCTGGAGAACCTGCGGACCATCGCCGTCGCGCGACTGATGCTCGACAACTTCCCGCACATCAAGGCATTCTGGATCATGCAGACCCTCCCCATGGCCCAGCTCATGCTCGAGGCCGGTGCCGACGACATCGACGGCACCGTCGTCTGGTACGACATCACTAAGGCGGTGGGGGAGGGCACGCACCAAGAGACCACGGTGCAGGACCTGCACAAGGCGATCGAAGAAGCCGGCTACGAGCCGGTGGAACGCGACACGCTGTACCGGCGGGTGGTGCGCGATGGGCGTGAGTGGCGTACTTCAGTGGGGTGATTGGGTATTGGCACGTGCTTGTGTCTACCTCGCTTGTATATCTCGCGATGAGGCGCCGGTCATATTTGGTTTCTCTCGGTGAAGCACGCTGCTCCTGCGGCTACTCACTAGAAGGCCTCGACGCTCAACCAGTCTGCCCCGAGTGTGGTACAGTGCGTGCCGCATGATCAGCGATCGACGCCAACGCAAGCTCTACAAGGACAAACTCATCAAGCGAAATGGGATGGACCCGATCATGCGCGTCCTGCTCGCGTTCCTGTTTTCCATCGGCTTCTCTGTTGTGTTCTTCATCGTCGAGCGGACGCAGGCCGATGAGTTCAGCCCGTTCAGCACCGGCGCGGTGTTCGGCGTGGCCGCCGGCATCTGCCCGGTCGGGATCATCATGGCCATCCTTTCACTTCGGGTACGCATCAAGCACGCCCTGATCTGGTGTTTCGCGGCCGCGTCCTTCGGTGGGGTGCTCGGGCTCGCGATGCTGGGTGAGGATTATGTCGCGCTTTCTGGCGGGATCGCGCTCTGCTTGACGGCGGCCGTACTGACATTTGTCGGCCCACGCTACGTTACCTTTCGCTACGCAATATGCCCCGGCTGCAAGTACAACCTGGCGCTGCTGCCCAAGTCGGATGTGTGCCCCGAGTGCGGACGCGATAATCGAGACCTCGCGGAGGCATTCAGGGGCGTGCTACTCAAGAACGGCTGAACCACATCACCCAATCGGCGTGATATAGAATTTCCGCGACACACCCTCGAGCTCGTGGTGGTAGTAAAACGAGTTGGGCGCGGCCGAGCGCACCGACTCGAGCACCCGCGGCAGCTCCTCGAGCGTGATGATGGTGCGGACCATCTTGAGCTGCTTGTTGAGGCGCCCATCGATGTCGGATTGCACCGTGTAGGTTCTGTGGGGGGAGACCTTGCGGATCGCCTCGCCGACCCTGTCGGGGTTCTCGTCGATCACCACCAGCATCGTGATCTTGAACTTGTGGTACATCGCGTTGAGCGTCTGGGCGCTCACGAAGATGTACAGACTCGTGTACATCAGCGTGTTGACGAGCGCGGGGAAGTCGTTGACCTTGAGGTACTGGAGGAGCAGCCCGAACGCCGTCGAGACCACGCCAGCGATGATCGCGATCGACCCGACGGGTCGCAGGTACTTCATGGCGTAGTGGGCCGCGATGATGTCCTCATCGCCCGTGGACCCGCGGTGCTTGAACGCCATGGCCTTGGCAAACCCGGAGATGATCCCCGCGAAGAGCACCAGCGTGATCCGCTCGTTCTGCGGCGCCGGGTCCGCGAAGGCCATCTCGGGCAGCAAGAACAGCAGGGTGATGACCGTCGCCACCACGATCGCGGATCGGATCGCGAATCCCCGGCTGATCTTCAGGTACGCGAAGGTCAGCAGAGCGATCTGAAACACGGCATAGAGCACGATGAAGATGATCGTCTTATCGAAGTAGTACGCGATCGAGACGGCGATGCCCTCCGTCCCCGTCAGGATGATGCCCGAGGGGAACACGAAGTACTTGAGCGCGATGGCGTACACCATGCCCGCGAACACCATGAACGCCGCGTCGATCGGGCGGATGCGGATTGGCGGGCGTTTGGATCTGCTCATTCAGGTCTCCCTCTGCCGTGCGTGATCGTTCGGGAACTGTAGCCACGAAAAAAGCACAGCCGGGGCTGTGCTTCTGTGATCAGTCGATCGCGATCGGATCAGAAGTTCCAGCCCAGACCCATGTAGTAGATCAGGTCATTGGGCTTGCGCCCGGCACCGGGCTGCGAGTCGTGGCGGTGCTCGAAGCCGGTGTTGAGCGTCAGGCCGGAGTCCGCGTCCATCACGACCTCAAGCTCGGCGCCGGTGTTCCAGCGGAACTCGCCCAACTCGTCGAGGCTGGGGTAGTAGGTCGTGGTCGCGTTGAGCTTGGCGTTCTCCGAGAGCTTGTGTCGCAGCTCGAGACCGATCAGGCCCTCGGGGACCAGCTTCTCGTCAGCCTGATCACCGATCTCGTAGTAGGCACCGATACCGGCGCGACCGATGAGCAGCGTTGTGTCTTCATTCTCGTAGAGCTCATACCCGAGGCCGAGCGCGCCCGAGAGACGGTGGTCCCACTGCTGGAACTCGTCGTACTCATACTTGCCCTCGCCGAAGTAACGCCACTTGCTGTCCTGGATCAGCCAGTCGTTCTTCACGAACGCCACGCCGCGGGAGGTGTCCTTGTTTCCGTCGGACGTGCCGTAGATGTAGCTGATGCCCGCCTTCGTCTCGGTTTTGGAGGTGAACCGCTCGCCGTCGATCGCTGCGCGTGCGGAGAAGTTCTCGCTGTTGCCCGAAGCGCCGGTCAGCCCGACGACCGCCTTGAACGCCCAACCGTCCGCCCAGGAGTCCGGGTCCTCCGGCACATCGGCCTCTTCCTCGGGCTGCAGCCAGTGCTCTTCCGCACCCTCGCCGCCCTCGGCCTTGATCGCGCCGCCGGTGACCGCGGCCGCCTCGCGTTGCGCGGCTTCAAGCTCTGCACGCGCTGCCTCGAACGCGATGCGTGCCTGCTCCAGACGCTCGAGCGCCGCGGCTCGCTCGCTCTCGGTGTCATTCGCGATCGTCATCGGTGCGAGCCCTGCACAGGCGAGCAGCGCGGCGAATACGGCATGGTTCCTGGTATACATCATGTACCTCTCGTCGAGAATCTGTTGTTCGAGCCCTCATCCCCTGGGCGTGGTGAGATAGCGAATGCGCGCCGACTCGGGGAGTCAACCCAACTCGCGTGAAACCCGAAAGTGCTTTTCCCGTATCCTTGAGATACGCATGGCCATATCGCACACCTGCCCAAGCTGCTGCAGAGAACTGGGGAACATCCGGGCCGTGCCGGACCCGCACTATGGGCTCGGCGTGATCGTGTGCCCGGGCTGCGAAACGGCGGTGGTCAGAACACGCCACCCCGATCTTCTGTTCTGGAAGCATGTTCGCGGCGTGCGTAAGAGCTTGCAAAGACTTATCTTAGGGCTGATTTTTACAGCGTTGGCTGTGGGGGCCACGATCGGTATGGCATTCTGGATGATGCCGGAGATCACCGATCGCAGCGGGCGATACCAGATGCCCGATCTCGCGCGCCCCGAAGTTCCCTTTCAGATCGGGATCGCGATCCTCATCACGACGATGTGCGGCTGCATCGCCCGCACGATCTACGCGCACCAGAAGTTCCCGCTCATTCTGGGGATGTTTCTGGTGCTGATCGGTGTCTTTCTCAATATCGATTGGCTCATTTCTCGCCTGATGATCCATGTGAACGACCTGGCCCGCGCGGATGTGGACATCCGCATCGCGAGCCATAGCGAGATCAAGCGCCGCCTGCTGGCCTGCCTTGCACTGCTGCTCCCGTTCCTGGCGGGCATGGGCATCGGTGTGATCTTCAACCGCATCATCGACCGCACATCGAGTAACCGCGTCGTCCGAATCCGCAGGAGGATCCGCAAACGCAGATCACGACTGGACTGAGGCCCAACCATGAGCGAAACCCACAGCGAAACACAGATGGGACACGACCAGATCCGGGCCGACCGCGCCTGCGCCGGGTGTGGATTCAATCTCTACGGCCAGAGCGTGACCAAAGAGGCGCACTACGGACTCGCGATCGCCCGCTGCCCAGAGTGCGGCACGGTCGCCGCCCTGCAGCAGTACCCGGCCATGACCCACTGGGTGAACCGATTCCGACTGATACTCGGCGCGATCTATGTCGTGATGCTGCTCGCTGTCTTCGTCGCCAGCACGATCGGGATATCTGCATTTGCATTCGCCGGATCACGGGTCGCGAGCGCGAACCTGGGACAATACCTGATAGACGATTACAACACGTGGACAGCTGAAAAGGAGGCCGAGCAAGCTGCGCAAACCGCGCCAGCAGCGCTACAGGTTACCATGCCACAGTTACCCGGGCTCCTGACCAGCTGGTCGTCCAACCTCTCGCCTGAATACATGGCGTTCCGATTGAAAGGAGCGCTCGATGAGTTCGGAAGCCAGTGGGGGAACATGAATCGCGAGTGGATCATCATCATGATTCCAGCGTCGATCGTCTCCGGTGCGATCGGGGTCTTCTGGTCGACTGCGTTGCTCGGCGCATCTCGCAGGCGAGCGTTGCTTGTCCCGCTTGCTTCGTGTCTGATTGGCGGCGCGTTCATCATTGGTGCCAACAGCCCTGACAATACCAATCCATGGACTTGGGATTACGCCCACCAGCTCTACATCCCCATGATGACGCCCGTGATCCTGGCCATCGAGTTCATCGCGCTCGCGTTCGGGATCTATGTCGGCAGGATGTTTGCACGCTTTGTTGTTCGACTCGCGCTCCCCCCCCGCGCACGCGTGCCGCTGGGCATCCTCTGGGCGCGCGACGGGCTTGAGATGCCAAGGCCATAAAAAAACCCGCACCAGTTTCGGTGCGGGTCTCGGGGTCCTGTCATAGGCCAGCGGCTTACTTGTCCTCATCCTTCACTTCGTACTCGGCGTCGATGACATCGCTGTCGTCGCTGGCACCCTCGCCAGCGTCGCCGCTCGGTGCTTCGCCACCCGCGGCAGCGGCCTGCTGCTCGTAGATGACCTTGCCGAGTTCCATCGAGGCGCTCTCGAGCTCCTTGAGCCCGGCTTCGAGCGCCTCCTTGGTGACCGAGTCATCCTTGAGCTTCGACTCGAGGTCGGAACTCGCGGATTCGATCTTGGAGCGGATCTCGGGGGTGACCTTGTCGCCGTGCTCTTCGAGCGACTTACGCACCTGGGCGATCATCGCGTCGGCGCGGTTCTTCACGTCGACGAGCTCGCGACGCTTCTTGTCTTCCTCGGCGTGCGCCTCGGCGTCAGCCTTCATCTTGTCGATCTCGGACGAGTCGAGCCCGCCGGAGTTCTCGATGCGGATGTCCGCCTGCTTGCCGGTGCCCTTGTCAACCGCGGTCACCTGCAGGATGCCGTTCGCGTCGAGCGCAAACTCGACCTCGATCTGCGGTGTGCCGCGCGGTGCCGGTGCGATGCCCGCCAGCTCGAACTGACCGAGAGAACGGTTGTCCTTGGCGAACTCACGCTCGCCCTGAAGGACATGGATCTGCACGCTGGGCTGGTTGTCGGCCGCCGTCGAAAAGGTCTCCTTCTTCGAAGTCGGGATCGTGGTGTTACGCTCGATGAGCTTGGTCATCACGCCGCCCATGGTCTCGACACCCAGCGAAAGCGGGGTGACGTCGAGCAGGAGCACGTCCTTGACGTCGCCCGTGAGGACGCCGCCCTGGACCGCCGCACCGATCGCCACGACCTCGTCCGGGTTGACGGACTTGTTCGGGTCCTTGCCGAAGATCTCCTTGGCGATCGCCTGCACCTTGGGTATGCGGGTTGAGCCACCCACGAGCACGACCTCGTCGATCTTGCTCACGTCGATGCCGGCGTCCTTGAGCGCGTTGAGGCACGGAGCCTTGACACGCTCGAACAGGTCGTCACACAGCGACTCGAACTTTGAGCGGCTCAGCGTCTGCTGGAGGTGCTTGGGGCCCTCGTTGGTGGCGGTGATGAACGGCAGGTTGATCGTGGTCTCCTGCGAGTTGGAGAGCTCGATCTTCGCCTTCTCCGCGGCTTCCTTCAGGCGCTGCATCGCCATCGCGTCGCTCTTGAGGTCCACGCCCTCCGCCTTGCGGAACTCTTCCGCGAGGAAGTCGATGAGGCGCTGGTCCCAGTCGTCACCACCCAGATGGGTGTCGCCGTTGGTCGAGAGCACCTCGAAGACGCCGTCGCCGACATCGAGGATGGAGACGTCGAAGGTACCACCGCCGAGGTCAAACACCGCGATCTTCTCGTTGGCCTTCTTCTCGAGCCCGTACGCGAGCGCGGCCGCGGTCGGCTCGTTGATGATGCGCTTGACCGTGAGGCCGGCGATCTCGCCCGCATCCTTGGTCGCCTGACGCTGGGCGTCGTTGAAGTACGCCGGGACGGTGATGACCGCCTCGGTCACCTTCTCGCCCAGGTAGTCCTCAGCGGTGCGCTTGAGCTCGCCGAGGATCATCGCGCTGATCTGCTGCGGGGTGTACTCTTCTTCTCGGATCTTCACCTTGACGAAGTCGTCGGCCCCGCCGGTGACCTCGTAGGGGACAAGCTTCTCTTCGGAGCTCACCTCGCTGTGACGACGCCCCATGAAGCGTTTGATCGAGAACACCGTGTTCTTGGGGTTTGTGACCTGCTGGTGCTTGGCCTGCTGCCCGACCAGACGCTCGCCCTTGTCGGTGAAACCCACAACCGAGGGGGTCGTGCGGTTACCCGAGCTATTAATAAGTACCTTGGGGGTGTCGCCTTCCATCACTGCGACGACCGAGTTCGTGGTCCCGAGGTCGATTCCGATGATTTTGCCCATGACTGGCCTCCTTCTGGATTCGTCGCGATCGGGGCCCATGAGCCCCGGCGGCGAGCTGATCGTGTCTGTACGCCCAATCAGATGCAATCAATGTGCCAGTCCACACGCCCCGCCCGGGCGCATCAGGCCCAATTTTCGGTGCCAGGAGAGGGGCTCGGGTGCCGAATCAGGCGGATACTGCCAGTCTGGCAGATACACTCGGCTATGGCCGACCTGCTCTGTATCGGGACCACTGGGATGCTCGCACCGTGCATGCGGGCCCTGATCGCACGCGGAGACCGAGTCGCCTGTATCGCGAGGACACCAGCCAGCCTCGAAGCGCTCGGCGCATCAATCCCGCCGGCCCGACGCAATCAGCTCAGCACACACCCGTGCGACTACCGCGATATCGGTTCACTCGAGCGCACGCTCAGTTCGATCGGTATCACTCCCGAAGCCGCGATCTGCTGGGTCCACACCCCGCCGGAGCCCGTCATCGATCTGGTCAAGGCACACTTCCCCATGATCGACCTGCTGCGCGTGGTGGCCTCGTCGGCCCATCATCCGCTCACGGGTTCCGCTGCGAGCGATCGCACCGTTCGCCTGGGCTTCGTGATCGAGGGTTCCTCGTCCCGCTGGCTGACACACAAGGAGATCTCAGAAGGGGTATATAAGGCCTTCATATCCGGCGCACCAAGGTGGTCGATCGGTGTCTCGGAGCCCGCAGAGTTGCAACCAGATGCATGACACACGCGGCAGCCCGAATCTTCTTGACTTTGTAATATACACATACACGATCGTATGTTAGGTTGGTTTGGGCTCACTCGACGGAGCCGCACGAAGCGACGCATCAACCGGAGGATATTGATATGGCAGTTGTGAACAAAGCGCTCGTACTTCTGATGATTATTCCTGGCTCACTCGCAGCGAGCTCGAACGCACAGTTCCTGTACATCAATGAGGATGATTTCATCCCAACACCCCCGAACGCTCAGGGGGATTTCAGTTACCGCTTCGGCTGGAGCGTTGGCATATGGGATCAGATCGCGATCATTGGCGCGCGGGACGAGGACGTGCACGGTGATTCATCGGGCGCTGCCTACCTGTACGACGTTTCCACCAACACGCAGCTGTTCCGACTGATCCCCGCTACCGGGGCAGACAACGATTTTTTCGGGCACAGCGTCGCGATCTCTTCGGATTACGCCGCGGTCGGTGCGACCGGTTACGAGTACGACGGGCTCACCTTCCCCGGTGCGGTCTTCGTTTACGACCCGGTTACCGGGAACGAGCTCTACATGCTCAAGGGCTCCGGCTCCAACAACAGGGAACTCCTGGGGGATTCGGTGGCGATCGATGGCGACATCCTCCTCGCCGGAGCGAGCGAGACCTCCACGAGAATCGGCTCGGTCTACCTCTTCGATCTCACAACCGGCAATGAGATCACCAAGATCAACGGCTTCGATGGGCCTGGTTTCATCGAGCTCTTCGGGGCAGCCGTCGCAGTTTCCGGTGACCGGTTCGTCGTCGGCGCACCGGGGTTCGGCGACCTCGCTCAGGGCAACGCATACCTGTACGACACGGCGACCCAGACGCTGATCCAGGAACTCCAGCCGAACGATCTCGGGGCTGTCGATGGCTTCGGTCGATCGGTCGCGATCAGCGACGACTACGTCTATGTCGGCACGCCCGAGCAGGGTGGCGGTGCGGTCTACATGTTTCATGCAGCCGATGGGCAACTGATCCGCAAGATCACCATCAACGATGAGAATCCCGGCGCACCGGACTTCGGTACATCACTCTCGGTCTCTGGCGACAAGCTGATCGTTGGTGCTGATAACGCAAGACGTAACGGACTCTCCGGCGCAGGTGCCGCGTATGTCCTCGACGCAAACACCGGTCAGATGCTCTACCGCCTCTACGCTTCGGATCCAGATGGAGGTGATACCTACGGCACGAGCGTGACCAACTTTGGTGACTACGCCCTCGTTGGTGCACCTCGCGACGATGTCAGCGTGCTCAACTCGGGCTCGGCGTATCTTTTCGAGACCACCTATACCTGCCCTATTGAGTTCAACGCCAACGGGCAGCTCGACTTCTTCGATGTTGGCGCGTTCATCAGCCTGTTTATGGTTCAGGACCCTTCAGCAGACCTCAACGCTGATGGGCAGTTCAACTTCTTTGATGTGAGCATCTTCCTCCAGCTCTTTGAGAATGACTGCTACTGAGCAGCGTTCCGCACCTCAATCTGCCTGATAGGTCAGCGCCGCCTCCATCACCGGGTCTTTGCCCGCGAACAGCGGGCCCGATCGCCACGGGATCAGCACGTCCGGATGCACCGCGTCCGGGTCGCCCTCGACCTTCTGGAACCATCGCGTCGAGTGCGAGACCGTCAGCCCGGAGTTGGGCAGCTCGAATCGCCCCAGCTGGCCGAAGTGGTTCGGCTTCCCGCCCGTGGGTTCGCCGATCAGCACCGCCCCGCAGTTGTCCCGCAGCTGGTGGCTGTTGCTCATCGCGCTGCTGAAGGTCTGGCGTGAGATCAGCCCGATGATGTCGCCCGGATCAGAGAACCGCTCCGACTTCTCCAGCGCCTGCCAGAGCGGCCAGATGACCGTCTCGTCGCCGCCGCCGTTGAAACGCAGATCGATGATGATCCGCTGCGCGTCCAGCTCGTTTGATTTGGACATCACGAACTCGACGAACTGCGACATCGGCAGGTTCTCCGCCTCCCGGCACCGGTTGTACGCCACGTAGAACGCCTTGTGCTCCGCGATGAAATCGCTCTGGTAGTACCCGCCCTGCTTGCGGTACGCGATGGGCCAGGGTTGCTTGAGCAACTGCACAAAGCTCACCCACCCCTGCAGCTGCGACTCGGGCACGCAGGGAAGCGTGTGCTCCGTCGTCTCACCGACGTGCTCCAGCGTGACGGGCAGCGACGCCGCGTGATGATCGTCAATCACACCGACCGCCCTCAACGCAGGGAGCAGCGTGGCGTACCAGGCGCTCGTGCCCTTCTTCTTCGAATCGTTCTCGTACGCGAACAACGTAGATACCCGATCGAGCACCTCATCGATCGCGACGCCGTTGATCGAGACAACCCGCGCACCGATCAGATCCTGATGCTCCTTCGTTGCGAAAGTGGTGTATGTGCCATCCTCCATTACCATGATCCGGACCGGCAGGCGGCGCATTGTTTGACCGATCTCACCGAAGCCGATCGTCGTGTGCGCATCACCCCCGAGCGCCACCAGCCGGCAGATCTCCATCACGACCAGCTGGTCGTCGAGCGTGTCGAGGCGATCGTGGATCGCGAACAGCGCATCCTCAAAGTCCTCGACACTCGTTTTTGTATAGAAGTTCGGATGACGCTGCAGCAGACCGTCTGCGAGCGTGTCCAGGTCCTCACCCCAGTGCTCGCTGCTTCGCTGAGCATCCACGAAACCAGCGGCGAGGGCGACCACAGCGACTACGAGAAAACGGCCCCATGTGTTCATCATGGGGCCGAGTGTACCAGATCAGTCTGTCAGTCCAAAGTCTTACTGACCCTGAGCAAGCGAGTACCCCCGCTGACCGTCGTACATCTTGATCGGGATGAACTCCGTGATCGAGAACTTCTCCGCGACCTTCGCGAGCAGGTGCACCGTCGGGCCCTGGCCGATCTGCCCGACCTCGTCCTTGAGCTCGAAGCGGGCGCAGCAGTTGTTCACGATCTCCGTGTACGGCGAGCCGGTCGGCCACACCTGGGTGCCGCGGTTCGAGATCACCGTCAGGCGGAACGGCGTGCCGTCGCAGATGCGCTTCAGTCGATCCGCGAGATCCAGCGGCGTCAGCGTTGTCTCCAGGAAGATATCGCAACCCACGATCTGGCTCTGCACCTGCTCGTGCGTCACCATCATCTCATTGACGCTCGGGCGCGTCGGCGGGGTGTGGCAGATCATGTCGCCCCCGGGCACGCTGCAGGGCGAGACAGTCTCGGGGCGCTTCCCGAGGTTCTTCGCGACCGCTTCCGCGAACGCGGTGGTCCCGACCGGGTCGCCCTTGCCCTTTACATCGCCCGTGTGCACGCCGGATTCCAGCGTGTAGAGCAGCGCGTTCTCGATCTCGGCCGCGGTCTTTCGCAGCCCAATGTGACGCAGCATGATGAGCCCCGACAGCAGCAGGCTCGTCGGGTTGGCCTTGTCCTGGCCGGCGATGTCCGGGGCCGTGCCGTGCACCGCCTCGAAGATCGAAATCTGGTCACCGATATTCGCAGACGGCGCGAAGCCAAGCCCGCCCACCAGCCCCGCGGCGAGGTCCGACACGATGTCGCCCTGCAGGTTCGTCAGCACGATCATCTTGTACCGGTCCGGACGCAGCACGAGGTTCATGCACAGCGCGTCGATGATGACATCCTCGGTCTCGATATCCGGGTAGTCCTCGCTCAGGAAACGGAAACGGTCCAGGAAGGTCCCGTCCGTCATCTTCATGATGTTCGCCTTGTGACCGCACGTCACCTTGTCGATGCCGAAGGACTTGGCCGTCTCGAACGCGAAGCGGTTGACCTGATCGCACCCGGGGGTCGTGATCAGGCGTTTGCCCGAGTACGAGTCGGGTGTGAGGCGGTGCTCAATCCCGCCGTAGGTATCCTCGACGTTCTCGCGGACGACATAGAAGTCGACGGGCACGCCCGCCTGCGAGAAGACGGTCTCGACGCCGGGCAGCGACTGGAAGTGGCGGAGGTTGGCGAAGGCGCCGAAGGTCTTGCGGAGCGTCACGTTGATGGATTTGCCGCCGCCCCCGATCGGGGTGCCCATCGGCCCCTTGTACAGGATGCCGGTCCCCTCGATCGTCTCGACCGCCTCGTCCGTCATTCCGCGGGTCTCCCCGCTGGCGAAGACGCTCTGGCCCATCTCGACTTCCTTGAACTCGACTTTGTCGAGCACACCGGCCGACTCGAAGATGTGCATGCACGCACGCGTGATCTCGGGGCCGATTCCGTCGCCGGGGGCGAGCGCGATCTGGAGCTTTTCGCTCATAAATTCCACCTCTTTCGGGGGATAGTTGGTCTGAATACGCAGGTACCTATCGGCAGGATAGGCCCCCAGAGTCAGTTCTGATAGCTACGGGACATGAAGAACCGCAATCCCACTCAGGAATGGGTTGCGCGTCGAAGCCGTTCGTGCAGCGCCGCCGCGATCGCTCGCCCGTCGGGATCGCTCGGCTCGGGCGGGTGCTCGATCCAGATCGTGGAACCGGCACTCCGGTCGGCCTCGTGCAGGGCCCGATAGATCGCCTGGGCGTATCCGCCGAGATCCTCAGGCATCCGGATCAGCACGCCGCCGCTCGGGTGTGTTTCCAGCGACCATGAAACGAGCACCGCGCTGGATGGGGCGCTGGGCAGATCGTTCCCGCTGATCAGCCGCGCTGGTGTCCGGGGCTGGTAGTGCGCACCGATCAGGCCCGGCGAGCGAGCTTCTTCAGGCGCATGTTGCGCTTCGGCAACGCGGATCTCTCGCCCAAGCGATTCGCTGATCCTGTGCGCGCCGATCACACCCAGGCGCAGCACAGTAGGGGTCTCACCGCTCAGATCGAGCACGGTCGATTCGATCCCCGCCCGGCAGTGGCCCCCGTCGAGCACGATCAGATCCTCACCATCGAACGCGTCGCGCACATGCTCCGGGATGGTTGGCGAGATGTAACCGCTCGGGTTGGCGCTGGGACCGACGATCGGCCCACCGAACGCCTCGATCAGCGCGAGCGCCACGGGGTGCCCCGGGCAGCGGACCGCGACAGTCGGGCCCGAGCCGGTAACAACATCCGGCACGATCGGCAATCTGGGGAGCACAAGCGTGAGCGGACCAGGCCAGAATGCCTTGGCGAGCGTGCTCGCATCGTCGCTCCACGTTTCGACGACCCGCCCGGCCATCCCCTCATCGCTGACGTGCACGATCAGCGGGTTGTTGCTCGGGCGCCCCTTGAGCCTGAACACACGCTCGACGGCAGCGGCATCGAGCGCGTCGGCACCGAGCCCGTAGACCGTCTCCGTCGGGAACGAAACGAGCCCGCCCGCGTGCAGACGCTGGACACCCAGCGCGATCCCCTCTGGCCCGGAAATGATCTCAGCCATCGCCCGACGGCGCCTCGGGGCGCATCTCCGTATCCTGCGGCTCGGGCGCTTCGTACTCGAGCGCCGACTCGCCCGGGGCGAGCTGGTTCGCATCGGGGACGATGAAGTCGATCCGGTTTCGACGGAGGATCGTGCCCATCGCCGCGTGCAGATCGACGATCGCCTTGTTGTACTCCGTCAGGGCCGAGGCTTCCGCGATCTCCGCGTTCGCGAGGGTCTCCTGCTGGTTCAGCTCGAGATTCAGGCGTTCCACGCTGTACCCCGCGTTGGTCAGTTCCTTTTCGACGATCAGTGAACGCAGGGCCTCGCCCTGCGCGACGCGTGAGAGCGTGGACTGCTCGATGAGTGCGCCGTTCGTGGATACGGCGTTCAGCGCGTTCTTGATCTCCAGCACGATCTGCTGGGCGGTCTGACGGTAGGACACGACCGACTGCATCCGCTCAAGGCGCGATGCCCGGTACGCCGCCTCGCCCGCGCGATTCCCGATGGGCTGCTCGAAGCGGGCCCCGATCAGCCAGTCATCCACGAACCGGCTCCGTCCGGTGTCCGCGTAGGCGTCACCGAAGGAATCGTCAAAGCCGAGCAGGCGTGCCTGCGCGGTCAGGTCGAGGCGGGGCATACGCTGATTCTTTGCGAGCTGCTCACGGATCGTCGCGTCGTCGATGTTCAGCAGCGCCTGCTCCATCTCCGGGCGCTCCTGCACGCCCGCGGTGATTGCGTCGAGCAGCGAGAAGCTGATGGGCTCGGCCAGCGCATCCTGGCTGGGGACGATCAGCGTCTCCGAGCCGACCGGCAAATCCGGGTCGTTGATGAGCACCTTGAGGCGGTCGCTCGCCAGACGCAGGTTGGTGCGCGCCACCAAGAGGTCCGCCCGGCGTCGCTCGACCCGCGCGACCGCGTCCGCGACCTGGGCCTGGCGTGCGTCCTGAACCCGGCGTGCCTTGATGTCGTCTCGCACCTCGATGCCGCGGTCGACCAGCTTCGCGCGGATGATCAGCACCTTGTAGGCCTGCACGAGGTCCCAGTACGCTTTTTCAGTCTCCGCGGCGGTGTCGATCAGCGTGTTCTTCAACTGCGACACGCTCGTGCGTTCCGCGTTGCGTGCCAGGTTGATCTGGGCCATCGTGGCTTCACGTCCAAAGTCACGCAGCAGCGGCTGCGTGATCCCCAGCACGAAATCCGCGTTGTGGGCCGGGTTGGGTGAGGGGGACGTCCCGAAGAACGAGCTATCGACGTTGTTGTAGCCGATGTCGTTGCGGAACTCGATGGTCCCGCCAGAGTTGAGCTGGCGCGATACACCGACCGAGCCGGTGGCCGTCTGCGCGTCGTTGCGGATCACGCCCGGGGGGGTGCTGCCGAAGCCCTGCCCCGCCTGCGGGATCGACGAATCCTGATACTGCGCGTCCGCGAAGAACAGCCAGTCGAACTGCGCCTCCGCCTCGACCAGCGCCGACTGCGCGATCGCGGGCGAGAACCGCGCGATCTCCACGCTCAGGTTGTTGCCCACGCTGGACTGGATCGACTGCTCCAGCGACAGCCCGATCAGGGTCGTCTGCTGCCCGAGCAGATCCTCGCCAACCAGATGCGCGATCGGGCTCTCCTCGTCGGGGTGCTCTGCGCGCAGTGCTTCGAGATACCCGTCCGTCGAGAACTCCTTGCTGATCTGCTCGAGGTGATCCTCACGGATCTCCAGCTTCTTGAGATCAAGCGAAGGCGAGATGCGTCGCGACCCCGGATTGGCCTCGGCATACTCGATCTCCCGCTCGATCGCGTTGATCATCGAACGCTGCAGCAGTTTCTCGCTATCGCGCTCGATCGGAGAACTGCACCCCGCCACCGCGAGAAGCGAGACAAGGAGTGCCGGGGCGGAGAGGGCAACGGTCTTGGGAGGGCGCACACTCTGGGTCATACCCAAACGATAGGTTGGATACAATGCCGATGTCGTTGTTGATCGCAAAGAACCTTCTCGGCGTTCGCTCGCGTAGACTACGAGTAGCTCGGATGCTGTCCGGAACAATCGACGGGGACAGGATCAGGTAAGGAGGCCCGCTGTGCTCATGACGAACCGACGAACCAACCGCTCTATTCGCCAGAACACCCGAATTGTCTGTTCGCTGACCCTCATGATCAGCGCAGGCACGCTCGTGTGTGCGGGCATCTCCTCAGACGCCATCGCGGGCAGCGCGGTGGTGGTGCAGGACGGCATGGGCCACATGGTCGTCGATCGCAACGACGAGGCGCTGCGCTGCGGCGATCAGGACGTGTTCTACGCCATCGCCCGCCTCAAGAAGGGCACCGTCCTCCGCACCGCCGGCGAGTCGGGCGCGTACACCCGCGTCGTCATCCCGGATTCCATCGGCGCGATGGTCCCCTCAACCGAGGTCGAACGCATCTCGGGCACCAACCGGGTCCGCCTGAGCGTCGATTCCAAGCTCCGCTCACCGTCCCACCTCATGGGGCTCTCCGGTGCCTGGAAGCAGCTCTACTCCACGGCCCTGCCGGCGGGGACCGAGCTCGAAATCATCGAAACACTGACAAACGAGGCCGGGGGCACCGTCGGCTACCGTGTCCGAGCCCCCCAGAGCCCGAGCGGCGAGTTCCCGGTCGGGTACATCCTCACCGAGTCGCTCCGCCCGGCCCTCAACTCCGAGATCGAGGGTGGCACGCCAGACCCCACCCCCCCGAGTTCGGGCGATGACGAAACGGACTCAACGGACACGGACCCCGAGCCGCTGCCGGAAAGCGATCCCGAAGAAACCACCGAGCCCGAGCAGGGTGAGGACGACGGAGCCGTTGACACCTCGCTGCTCGAGGAGCAGGTCACCAGCGACCCGGTCGAGATCAGCAACAGCGCCCCGGTCACGGCCGAGACCGAGCCGAGCGTGATCACCGCCGACGAGGCGCGGATCCCGACCTCGGAGCTCGAATCGCTCGAGGCCGCGTTCGAGGGCGCCCGCTCCATGCCTCGCGCCGAGCTCGACGAAGCGCTGAGCGAGCTGCTCGCGGAGTTCACCCGCACGCTCGACGAGGTCGAAGACGACGAATCGCTATCACGGGCTCTTGAGCAGCGCATCGAGTGGATCCGGATCCGCATCGAGACGCGTGATCAGCGCCGACGCATCGCTGAGGCGCTCGCGCAGTACGACGCCGGGGCGGACGAGACCGCTCAGGCCATCGAGGCCTGGCAGCAGGGGCGTGCCTACCAGCTGGTCGGGCGTATGGTGACGTCCTCGGTTTACACCGGCGCCAACCTGCCGCTGCTCTACCGCGTCCAGGGCACCGACCCGATCACGGGCCAGCCCCGCACGATCGGCTATATCGCACCCAAGAAGGATCAGGACCTGCGCCACATGCTCGGCCGCGTCGTCGGCGTGCTCGGAGTGATGCGCAATGACGCGGCGCTCGGGCTCAAGATCGTTGAGCCAGAGCGTGTCGACCTGATGCCCGAGTAATGCCACGCCCAGAACGCGAACACCCCGAGTCTAAGCCATCATCGCCCACGGGCGATGGCCGCGATCAGGGCGCGATCGTGCTCGCGAACGCGCTCTCGATCAACGAGGACCCGATCGATGCCGCGGCGCAGGCCGCATCGCGCCTGCACGCGAAGATCGAGGATAAACCGGATCTGCTCATGGTGTTCGTCACCCCGCACCATGCCCAGCGGATGGGCATGATCGCCGACACCCTCCGCGACGCGCTCGGCGCCAACCACATGGTCGGCGTATCGGCATCCGCGATCATGAGCGGCTCCACCGAGGTCAACGATTCGCCCGGCATCGCGCTGCTCTCGTGCAACCTGCCGGGTGTCCGCATCTCGCCCTTCTGGGTGGACCACATCTCGCCGCGCGATTCCACGGACGAGCGGGCAGCGAAGCTCGCTGACCAGATCGGCGCGGGCACCGATATGCGAGCCGCGTTCTTTTTCGCTGACCCGTTCTCGGTGCCCCTTGTGAAGCTCATCCCGGCCCTCTCGGCCTCGCGCATGCAGCACATCACCTCGACCGGTCGGGTGGAATCCATCGGGACCATCCTGGGCGGCATGGCATCCGCCGCGACACGCCCGGGCGGCAACTCGCTGCTGCTCGACGGCGACGTCCGCTCCAGCGGCGCGATGGGTGTGACGCTCTCGGGCCCCATCCAGATCGATACCGTCGTCTCGCAGGGCTGCCGCCCCATCGGCAACCCCATGATCATTACCAAGGCACGGGGCAACCTGATCATTGAGCTCGCGGGCATCCGCGCGGTGGACGCGATCCGCGACGTGGTGCACATGCTCAGCGAGCAGGACAAGCAGCTGCTGGGCAACGGGCTCCTGCTCGGGCGGGTGATCGATGAGCACAAGTCCCATTTCGGGCGTGGTGATTTCCTGATCCGCAACGTGATGGGCGGCGACGAGAACTCCGGCGCGGTCGCGGTCGCGGATCTCGTGCAGGCGGGCCAGACCGTCCAGCTCCATCTCCACGACGAGCAGACCGCCCGCGAGGACCTCTCACTGCTGCTCGACGGGCAACGCCTGTACGACAAGCCCACCGGCGCGCTGCTCGTGTCGTGCACAGGTCGGGGCGAGAAGTTCTTCGAGGAGCCCGGGCACGACGCCCGCGCCATCGCGCACGCGTTCGATCAGTCGCCCGACGGCGCCAAGCTCGCCAAGTCCGGGGAGGAACTCCGCGCCCAGGACGGCATCCCGCTCGCGGGCTTCTTCGCAGCGGGCGAGATCGCCCCGATCGATCAGCAGATCTTCCAGCACGGGCACACCGCCGTCGCGGGGCTCTTCCGGAGACCCGACCCGCTGATGAGCTGAGCGTTCAGAGCAGCCCCAGCGCCTTGAGATCGTCCGTCGGCTCGCTGAACGAGCACGACCCGTACCCCGTCGCGAACGACTCGCGTGATTGCGCGAGCTGGGCGACATTCACGGCGTAATCCTTCCACGCGACGCGGCTGTCCTCGAACGAGAACGACGCCGGGTCCGTTTCGTTGAGCAGCTCGATGGCCTGCTCCTCTCCGAACCCGTTGCAGTAGCGCACGAGCGTCGCCGCGAGGAACACGTTGATGAACCCGTGCATCACTCCGCGCGGCGCGTCCGGCTCATACGTCAACGCGTGCTCGGAGCGGATGGGGTGGTGGAGCCCCGCGGTGGCCTTGAAGGCGACATCGGCGGCATCGCAGGCGACGATGAAGCGGGCGATGTCTTCTGATGAGGGATACAGGTCGGGCGTCACGCCGCCGCACCGGATCTTCGCGACCGCGCCGGAACCCGCGATGGCCGCGACGAACCCGCGCGGGTCACCGCCGAAGATGATCTCCTTGGGGATCTCGAACGCGGGGACGATCATCTCGGGGATCATCTCGAGTGCATCGTCGATATCGCCTGGGGTCGAGACGCGCATCTCGATCGCGTCCACCATGGCCAGCCCGTTCGCCTCGTTGTCGTGGTGCTCATTGAACGCGAAGATCTGATCGAGGTTCTCCTGAAGATCCCCGATGATGATCGCGCTGATCTGCCACGGGTCCTGGAAATCCGCGTGCTCGCGGTACCCGCTGGTGGCGTACGTGCCCGGCATCAACGCCGAGGCGTGCTCCGTGAGTTCACCCAGCCGGTTCGCCGGGCAGATGAACCGGGAGAGGAACCGCTCGTACTGCGATCGGATATCCCGCGCGTAGTTCTGCGTCGCGGTGCCCATGTCGAGCTTGCTCGGCGGGAACAGCCCCGCGTAGTCGATCAGCCCGGTCATCAGCGTTTCGATGCTTCGGATCATGTTGGTGTTCTCTCTCCCCGACGGTGCGCTTGGGTTGTGCATGACGTGCCTCCCGTTTCAGTCGTTGTCGTTGAAGTCGATCCCAGCGGGGGGGTGTTGCCCCTCGTGCATCAGGCACTCCCACGTGTCAAGGGATCGTATGGGCGCAAGCGTGGGATCCAAGAAATCACACAGCGCCCGCCGATACAGCGCGATCCGCCTGTTCGTGCTCGCGTCGCCCTCGTGATGCCCATGATCGATCAGGAAACGCCACTTGCGGCCCGGGTCCGCGTCGATGGAGTTGAACACCGCCGCGGCGCAGTGGGGGGGGACGATCTCATCCGTGCGAGCCAGCATGGCAAAGGTTGGCACCCGGACCCGCCGCCCGTGCACGATCGCGTCGCAGAGCTTCAGGCGGTCGAGCAGTTCCTCACGCCGATCCGGGTTCGCATCGATCACCCGTTTAATCTGGATGGCCGCTCCGCTCGGGGCGCTCAGGCGCGTCGCCCAGTCGCCGAGCGAGGGCATCGCGATCGCCAGCCGATCGATGATCGACTCCCCGCGCAGCTTGCCGATGAGCTGCCCGGCACTGATCACCGCGAGCCCACCCCCGAGTGAAGAACCGTGAAGGTACACCCCGTGGTGATCGACGGAATCATTCACGGCGATGTCCGTGTCCGTGTTCCGGTGCAGCAGCGCGTTGCGCATCACGCGGCAGGCGTTGCACACATCGGCCACGCCCTTGGGGAGGATCCACCCTTCGTGCGACTCCGCATCGAACCCATGGGTGATCCATGTGTTGCCGTGCTCGTTGAGCTTGACGAGGTCGCCGCAGCTCGTTCGCGATCCGGGGTAACCGCGCAAACGCATGAGCAGGACCGCCACGCCGCGGTCCGCCACGCGTTGCCAGCGCCGCGCGTTGACCTCCAGCGGATCGGGCGGCATGTCCCCGTGCACCGATACAAGCGAGGCACGCACCGGGCGGCCGTCGCCCGGCAAGACCAGGCGTGCGCCGATCGTGACCCCGTCGGAGGAATCGAACTCGTGCGTGGCGGATGGATCGCTCGGGTCAGTTGTCACGCGCCGTGTCAGCACCGGCGTGTGATCCACCAGCGTGTCGAACCAGTGCTTCCAGAACGGGCCGTGGTCTGACACGGGCACAGGGTCCCCGATGTGCGCGAACGTGCGCACAGTGTCGGGGTTCGTGCTCGCCACAGGGTCCATTCCGGTGACTCCCTTTCGCAGCCGAAATCAGTCGTTCGGCGTGAGCTCCTGCTGCGCCGCTCGGTACGCCTTGTCGATCGCGTCCAGGTCGATCCTGGCCGTCCAGAGCTGTGAGCTGGGCTTTTCACCCTCCGGCGCGGATCCCCGCTGGGCGGTCCAGATCATCCACTCACCGTTGCTGGTGAACGCCGGCAGCCCGTCGAAGCCGCGCGCCTGGGTGATCCGCAGTCGAGCCGTGTACTCGGGGTCGTAGGTGCCCGTCGCGTCGATCGCGTAGATCTCGTAGTTGCCGTGCGAGACCTCGCTCGTCGCGTAGAGCAGGTACTTCCCGTCGGGGGTAAAGAACGGGCACCAGTTCACGTGCTGGTTGTCGGTCAGCTGCAGCTCCTCTTCGACCCCGGTGATCTTCCCGTTCTCGTCGAACGCGAGGCGGGAGACGAAGATCTGCAGCAGGTTGTCGCCGCGCCGGTCAGAACGGTAGCAGATCGACCTGCCGTCGGGCGAGAAGAACGGTCCGCCGTCGTAGCCGTCCGCCGTCACGAGCGGGGTGTGGGTCTCGTCGGTGGAGTCGTAGACCCAGATGTCGCCGTTGTTCTCGCCGGGCTTGAGGCGTGTGTAGAGGATGTGGCGCCCATCGGGTGACCACGAGCCCTCCGCGTCGTAGCCCTCGCGTTCCCAGATCAGCCGCTCGTTGACGAGCGAGGGGACCGACACGATGTCGTTCATGTCGAGCTGGGGCGGGGTGGTCTCGCCGGACTCCTGGTGCGCCTTGGCGCGGGCCTTGGCCTCGTCGCTCAGGTCGTATTTCATCTGCAGATCGCCGACGAGGATCTCCATCTCGACCGGGAACTGCCAGGAATAGCGCGAGTTCTCGCGCTGGTAGCCCACAACGTCCGAGCCGGTCGGCGCGGTGCGGGTCGAGCCGAAGAGGATCTTCATCGGCTCGGTGGGGTGGAACCAGCCGCAGGTGTTCGATGAGCCGGGCTCGGAGACCAGCCCCGCGGGCCCGATCCCGGTGATGCTGCCCTGCTCGTCGCGTTTCACGCCGGCGACGTACATCGAGTAGTGCGCCCCGGCCTTCTCGCCCTCCGGCGGCACCGGGATCGCCTGGAAGATGATCATGTTCCCATCCGGCGAGAAGTAGGACTCGCCCGCCTTGATGTACTTTGTCTCGGAGGTGAGCTGGGTGTAGTCGCTCAGGAAGCTGCTTTCCAGGGCCGGCCACTGATCATCCCAGCCCGGGTTCGGATTGGTGTTGGTGGTATCCTGAGCGATCGAAAGGGTTGAGCACGCAGCGATGGCACACAGCGCGAGCGTCGAAGTCTTCATTGCGGGGCTCCTCTTGGGTCTACACTGAACCTGCATGGTTGATACTAGGTCTCAACAACCCATTACTCGCGTCCGCACGAAGCCCATCCCCTTCTTTGCGTACGAGCCCCCAAGCGACCCGATCCGGGTTCTGTTCGAAGACGAGCAGTTCGTCGTGGTGGACAAGCCGGCGGGCCTGCTCTCCGTGCCCGGCATCGCCCCCGAAAAGCAGGACTGCCTGCGTTCGCGGATCAAGGAGATGTACCCCCACGCCAAGGGCTCGATGACCTGCCACCGCCTGGACCTCTCCACCTCCGGGGTGATGATCCTCGCGCTCGACAAGAAAACCCACGCGAACCTGTCGGTCCAGTTTGAGTTCCGGCGCACGCTCAAGCGGTACATCGCCCTGCTTGAGGGGCACCTCGAAACGGACGAGGGGCTCATCAACTGCCCGATGCGCAAGGACATGGAGATCCGTCCGCTGATGCTCGTGGACTATTTCGAGGGCAAACCCTCCCAGACCCAGTATCAGGTCCTGTCACGCGAGACCTACCGCGACCGACCCGTCACCCGGGTCGCGCTCGAGCCCAGGACCGGGCGAACACACCAGCTGCGCGTTCACGCGGCCCACCCCCACGTCACGACGGTGGGCACGCTGGGACAGAAAAACGAGGATGAGACCACCGGGCTCGGGCACCCCATCGTGGGCGACGAGCTCTACGGAGACGCCACCAACGCGGAACGGCTGATGCTCCACGCGTCCATGCTCACCATCCATCACCCGCGCACGGGCAAACAGATGACGTTCAAAGCGCCCGACCCGTTCTGAATGGTTCGGACGCCACGCGTCTGTGTCTTCCCTGAACACCTGTTCCCCGTTGCCTTTTTCAGAAGACCAGCGCCGGCAGGTGCGGCGCGGGCCAGCTCAGGGCGGTCGATTCCATGAGCTTGCGGAGCTCAAGGATGTCATGATCGCCGAACGCGTTGCGATCGAACGAGTCTATATCGAGCACGCCGTAGCACGAGCCGTCATCGTTAAACAGCGGGATGACGACCTCGGACCGATCCCGCGGATCGCAGGCGATGTAGTGCTCGCCCAGGCTTTTCACGTCGTGCACAAGGATCGGACGTTTCCTCTCCCACGACATGCCGCATGCCCCGTGCAGTTCGATCGGCGAGCACGCGGGCTTGTCTCGCGACGGGCCGAGGACCATCTGGTCCGCCTCGGGGTCCTTCTCGTAGAAACCGACCCAGGAGACGCCGTAGTCCTTGAAGAACCGCCACAGCACATCGCAGACCTCGCGCATGCGTCGGTGGCGGTTGCCGGAGACGTTGGAGAGGGCCATCGCGACGGGCTTGTAATCTCGCTCAAAAACGGGCATGCACAAGCTTAGATCGGACTCCAAAGAAAAACCCACCCGGCGTGTGCCTGGGTGGGTCCAGAAGAATCTCTTGGCTGATCGCTCAGAGCGTCGCGCTGGTGAAGGGCAGCAGACCCAGGAAGCGGGCACGTTTGACGGCGCTGGCCACCATGCGCTGCTGGCGGGCGTTCGTGCCCAGGCGCTTGCGCCCGTAGATCTTGCCGTTGGGCGTCATCATGCGACGCAGGGACTCGACGTCCTTGTAGTCGACGTACTCGACACCCTTGCCGCTCTCGATGGTGACCTTGCCGGTGGGGGCGCTTCCGAAACGATCGGGCTTGCTTGCCATTCTGCTCATAAGACTTCATTCTCCGTCATGGACTTCGTGGCTCGCCGAACCGCACACACGGCCCGCAGCGAGCGACGGGAAGGGTTCCTGAAAGCACTTCAGGGCGGGGACTTTACGCACGAAGTTGGTCCGGGTCGACTCAGGCGTCCACGCTTTGCGACGCATTCTGCGGGTTGTATGTGATCTGTTCAGGTCTCCCGAGCGCCTGATCCAGCGATACACGCCCCGGGCCGCGGATCATCAGGTAGCCCGCGGGGATCAGGAACACGATGTTCCGGATCACCTGGCACCAGCCGACCGTGGACCCGCAGATGAAGTTCTCGTCGCCGAAGCACGAGCAGTCCGCGCTCACGTCGGTGAAGATCACGTGCAGCAGGGCATAGATGAACAGGGCGAGGAGCAGCCCGATCCCCATGGCCGCGGAGCGTGCCCGCAAGCCGATGATCAGCATGAGCCCCGCGAGCAGCTCGAACCATGGGATCACGAATGCGCCCACGACGATCAGCTCCGGGTGGGTCTCCGCGTCGAGCAGCTGGAAGCCCTTGATCGCTTCCGCGAACGACTGGATCGCGGGAATCTTGTTGTACGCCGCGAAGACAAACACCCCGCCCAGGAAGATGCGCAGCGGCAGCTGGAGGAGGATGGACTCGAGCATGCCGGTCTGCGGGTTGCTGTGCTTGCTCATGGCGCGCTCCCTTCCCCGGTCGGGAACCCGGCTTCGACCCAGTCGGTGTATCCCACGCCCATGATGCGCAGATCCGTGAACCCGATCTGCTCCAGGCGCCTCGCCGTGTTGTGCGACGCGTCACACTCGCCGCCCACGCAGTAGATGACCACCGTGGACTCGGGCGGCATGGACTGCGCGATCGCGAACGCGCGGTCCGAGTCGGTATCGAAGAGCGATGACGCGAGCCAAGCCGCGTACTGGATGTGTCCCTCTTCGAACTCGTGCTCGTGACGTGCATCGATGAAGTACGCGCCCTGCTCCCACAGCTCGTAGGACTGGCGGAGCGTCAGCGTGCCCTCTGGGACGGGTGCGTCGAGCACCTCGTCCGGCACATCGATGTCGATGGGCGACTGTGAGGACCCTGTCTCCTCTGCGGGCTCCACTTCGCCAGCATCAGTTTCAGCCGGCTCATCCGGGAGCGGGTCCGTCGAACCCGGGTCACCACGCCGGCCCTGCCCGCCGGTGACCTCGCCGTCGGTGCGCGTCGAAACCTTCGCGATGTTGATCGGCTCGATCAGCAACGCGTGTACGGTCCCGAACAAAAAGGCTGCCCCCACGATCGAGAGCAGCCCGGAAGTGATATGCATGCATCGCATGGAAGTGAACTCCGTACGGTCCGTCTTACTGAGCGCGGAGCTGGCCGTACATCTGCATGGTCAGCTCGGACTCATCCTCGACGTCCGTGATGATACGGATCGGCGTGTTGAATCGTGGTGCCGGGGCGACGACCGTCCCGGAGATCTTCACGATCCAGTCGGACTTCTCCTCGTTCGCGGGCTCGAAGGTCGTCTCCGATTCGAGGGCGATCGTGTTGAACGCGACGCTCTCGAGCGCGAAGGGCTTGCCGCTCTTGGACACGACGTGGAACTCCTTCTCGAAGGTGTCACCCACGATCATGCGCCCCATGGTCACACGGACGGGATCGAGCTTGAGGTCGCCGAGCACGCGAGCGATGACCGTACCCGACATGATCGAGCGACGCTCGTCGTTCGTGCGGATGGTCACGTCAGCGCGGTGGTTGTCGGGGCGTGCGTTGGGACGAACGGTCACACGCACGATCGACATCCTGAGGGTCTCGCCCTTGTACTCGGTCTCGCCCATGTCCTCGACCTCAACGTCGAAGACCTCGGGGTTGCCGACGGTAGCGCGGGTAACCTTGAAGTCGTCCGTGCGTCCGTAGATCTTGAACTCCTTGGTTGCGCTCTGTCCCTTCTCGACCGCCTCGAACGGGACGATCTTCGGGTCCATTACCACGATCGGCTTCACGAGCGCCCGCACGATCAGGGTCTCGGAGGGGGTGGACTCCGAATCCGTGAAGATCGTGATGTTTCGCGCGATGGTGCCGCTCTTGCCCTTGGGGTCGAACGTCACATCGAGCGTGCCCGTCTCGCCGGGCATGTATGTCTTCTTGGCCAGCTCGGGGACCGTGCAGCCGCAGGAGGTCTTGACCTGGGTGATGGTGAGCGGGCCCGCGCCGGTGTTCCGGAAGAGGTAGCTCAGCTTGACGTCATCCTGATCGAAGATCTCGCCGGCGTCCTGAGTCTTGCTGGAGAAGACCAGGTTGCCCTTGTTCTCGAGCCCGGGCTGCATGATCGCTGGCGCCTCGGGTGAAAGATCATCACGATTCATGCTGCTCTGGGCGAGCCCGGTGGACGCGAGAAGCGTCATGGAGCCCATCGACATCAGCAGCATTGATTTGAAGCGGTTCTTCATGGTTCAAACCTCCCGGTCCATCTGTCACGCCGCGCCGGTCCGCGATCCGGCAGCAGCATCGTATCAACCTCATTCTACTTCGCCGGGTTCTGTGACCCGATCGAATGAATCACCTGTCCTGGCGTCTCTACCCTGATTCTGACCCCCAGAATCGTCAGATTCAAAGAACTTTGACGGAAAAGCGGACCTTCTGCCACTGTTCGGGTCGCGTTCAGAGCGGGGCCAATGCCGAGACGTCGGAAAAACGCCCCGGACACGGGCTTATTGCGAATCCGAGGCGATCTTCTGTAAATTCTGGCTCAGCTACCTTCAGCAGCCGCCCTCGTTGAACGCGGTCAGGAAGGCGGACACATCGAAGAAGTTGAACGCCCCATCGTCGTTGAAATCCGCGATCGGGTCCTGGGCGTTGTACGCGGTCAGGAATGCGCTCACGTCAAAGAAGTCCAGCTCACCGTCGCTGTTCATATCCGCGGCGGCAACGCACGCCTCCACGGTGAAGGTCCGCGATTCGGTCATGAACGCGTTGCGGATCGCATCGCTGCGGACCCACGGCGTCGGGTCGACCACCTCAACCGTGATCTCGTGGGCGCCGTCTCCAAGATTGAGCGTGGACAGATCAACCTGATCCTGCCCGAACGCACTGACAATGATGCTCCCGTCGAGGTACCAGACGACCTCGAGATCGTGCCCGACCGGCTGCATCGGCATGACCCACGCGACGTCGTCACGACCGAGCACTGCACCATCGGGCGTGCCGTCGTCGATCGGGCTGACTTCCTTGTAGATCTGATGGATCAGTCGCTCGGCGCTGGGCAAGTTAAACGGGCGCCCAAGGTTCCGCATCATCGAGTTGTTCGAAGGGCGATAGACACCGAGCTGCGAGTAGCTCGAGCCCTCGTAGGTGCTCACGGTCCCGTCGAAGCCGGGCATTGACTCGTCCATCCACTGCCACCACTTGGACTGATTGTTGAGCTGCGTCTGGCGATCGAAGGTCGATGAGTTCCGGGCGCTCGGCTCACTGCCCGAGTAGGTCGTCGGCCCGCCGTAGGTGTACTCGTCGGCCAGGTCGCCCAGCGAGTGGCCCATCTCATGGATCGCAATCTCGACCGCGGCCCCGTTCTGCCCGGCCGCGGTGCCAAGGTTGTTGCTCGCGTACCCGGCACCGCCGTACTTGCTCGAGTTCGAAATCGCGATGACCTGATCGATATCGGGGGCGCTCGCCGCCGCCTGGTACGCCTTGCTCACGCTCACGCAGAGCAGTCGCTCCGTGCCGCTGCACCAGTAGGCCATGTCGAGCGCCGTATCGCGGTCGATCCCGGGGTTCGGGTCGTTGTCCACGCCCGATTCGTTCGAGATCACCCCGACCTGCGTCCAGCGGAAGTAGGGCTCGTAGGTAATGAACGGCTCGTAGCGGAAGAAGTCGTTCTGGATGTTCGTCGCGTCCGTAGCGAACTGTGCCTGCTCGCCGGCCGTGTAACCGTCGCCCACGATGACGAAGTCGAGGCGGTTATCGGGCACGCCGCGGTTCGCGAGTTCGACGGCTTCAATGACTTGCAGGGCGTCCTCATCCATCGGGACGTAGAAGATCCCGCCCTCGAGCTCGTCGCCGTGACCCTCCCAGCAGCCGTGGACCTTGGTCATATTGGCCTGATCCACGTCCTGGCCGCCGGCGTTGGCGTCGGGTTCATGAGCGATCGCGGTGCCCGCGGCGAGTGCAAGAAGGGTGATCGAACGCATTCCCAGCGTGTTCATGGGGGTCTCCTGGTGCTATCTGTCGACATCGGGCCGCGACGCGAACGCGTGCAAGCCGGCGCGCACGCCGACCCAACCCTTTTCGGACAGATGCCGATACGGGTGCAGGCGAAGCATGGTTGCAGCGAAAATCCCACAGATCCTCAGTGTGAGGCACGCTCAGGGACAGCCCTCGCTGTAATCGGAGAGGAACCGGGAGACATCAAAGAAGTTGACGACACCATCTCCGTTGTAATCTACCCCGTCAAAGTAGTTCTTGATGAACGCGGACACGTCGAAGAAGTTCAACAGTCCGTCCCCATTGACATCCGGGGAACAGATGAACTCGCCGCTGTACGGCATGATGGCATCAGCGGTCAGGAAGTACGGGTGCCCGCCGGAGTTTGCGGCAGTCTGCCAGCCGATCGTGATCGTGTCCTCGACTTCCTGTAACGGCTGGCTGTCAGTTTTGAGTGAGAAGCTATACGCGGTTCCCCAGCGAATTGTGTTCGCGTTGGGATCATCGGGAAAGCCAACGGCTTGGCGATAGAGCATCGTCTCTCCTCTGAAGAGATCGACCGTCCATGCCTGATCATCGACCATCTCATCGAGATCTCCGTGGTAAACAGGGGATGAGAACCCGAGCCCCTGGGCATCGCGGTTCATGGTCGCGGTGTGCTCGATCCAGCCAAACGGTTGCACGCAGTACTGGTTGTGAATCACATAGTCGTAGCGATAGAGCGATTCGTCCTCAAGATATTCGACGCGAGACGCTACATTGACCAGCCCGATACCGTTGACTGTGACCTGGTCGATGTGCACGCTCTCATCAGGTGTTCTGACACCGTTCCCGTGGTCGCGCAGCGCGTAGATCGCCGGAAGCTGTTCATACGTCGGGCCGAGCAGCACCGCATTCGCCGTGCCGGGTGCAAAGACTACACGTCGATAGCTCACATTGTTGGCAGAGTCGTACGGGTACTCGCCGGGAGCGATGATCTGTGTCTCCACGAAATACAATGCGTCCGGATCGCTGATGTCCGCGAGATCCACTTGGACTCGCTTGTACACCGCGTCCCCACCCTGGTTCATGCTCGTGAAGGGGTGCGGGAAATCTGTATGAAATGCGTTCACTTCAGTCCGCGGCCCCATCATCGCCTGATCCCCGTTTGCATCGCTGCTGCTGGTATCAGAGCATCCGAAGCCAAGCGCATCGTCGGAAGAGAGCGTGCAACTCCGCCCGCACAGGTTGCCTGAGTCAGGCAGAGTGGTATGGCGCACGAAGCCCAGCCCGATCTGCTTGAGCTGGTGGTCCTTCAGCATATAGATCGACTGCGCAATAAGAGGATGCTGATTGGTGTCAGACTGATACGGTGTGGGGGAGTCTCCGAAGTTGCAGATGGTCGTGCCGAAGCTGTACGCCGCAACTCCGTCCACGACACCGTAGCTTGTAGCGCCGTTGATCTCGGTGCATACCACATCGGGGAGCCCGAATGCCGATCCGCAGGTTATGCCAATAATTACTGTTCTGAACATGAATGCACCTTCTGGGAAGCTGCTAGATGGTAAGAAACACAGATGAAATCTACATGCATCCCTGAATGAACTCATTAAGATACGCCGAGGCGTCGAAGAAGTCGAACACGCCGTCGCCCGTGAAGTCCGCGTTCAGGTCCTGACTGTTGTAGGCGTTGATCCAGGTCGAGATATCGAAGAAGTTCAGCGCGCCGTCCGCGTTCATGTCCACCCTGCACGGCCCGGCCAGGGGCGCAACGACGCTCATCGTCACCGGTCCGGATCCGTCGTCATCGAATACGCCGATCTCAGCGTGCTTTTCGACCGGCGGCTGGTTGGAGGTGAAGGAGAAGGTGTACGTCGTGCCCCAGCGGATGGCGTTCGCGAGCGGATCCTGATCGAAGTCAGCACCAAGCTCCCACATCGCGTACCCGCTGACGACGCTGAAGTCCCAGTCGGTGCCATCGATCTGGTTATCAACCTCATCGATGTACTCAATGTCATGGAAGTACGGCTCGTTCGCGCTGCGGTTGAAGCCGATCGGGATGCGGAGGGCATTCACACCCCTTGATGCGTTCTGGTTCTGGATTGCATAGTCGTAACGCCACACACCGCCACCGAGGGACGTCGCCCGCGATCCGATATGGACGATCCCATCAGCGGGCAGGTTGGTGCTCGAGATCATGACGCTCGGGTCCGGCGTATCCGCCCCCAGCCCGTGATCGCGCCACGCGAATATCGCAGGCTCACCACCGTACGTGTTGCCCTGAACCTGCGGCGAGTTGGTTGCGGGCGTGAAGCTGACCTGCCGGTAGCTCGAGTTGTTCCCGCGGGCCTCGGGCAACTCCTCGTTGCTCACGTACTGACGTTCAACAAAGTAGAGCGCGGTCGTGTCCGACAGGTCCGCGATGCGTGCCTTGAGACGCTTGTACACCGGGTTGCCAGTCTGGTTGATCGTGCTGAACGGGTACGGGAATGCCCCGCTCCACGCGTCCACCTCGATTCGGGGGCCGAGGTTGGCCTGTCCGCCCGCGAGCCCCGCGCCGATCGTGTCTGAGCACCCGCTGCCCAGCATCCCGGGCGCCCCCGGGCTGCAGCCGAAATCGCACGCGTTGCCTTGAAGCGGGAAGAACGTGTGTCCCACAAACCCCAGCCCGATCTGCTCGAAGCGCCCGTCCCGCAGTCGATAGAGCGACGATGTAAACACCGGGTGGTCAGGCGTGGAGTCCACATATGTAAACGAAGAATCCCCAACATTGCAGGTCACATCGCCGAAGCTGTACGATTGGTAGTCGCCAAAGACGCCGTATGTCTGCCCGTTGGTGATGTCCGAGCAGAGCAGATCCGGTCCGGCGAGCGCTGTGCCAGCAAGCAGCGGGACCATCAGTATCATCGTTCGCATGATCTCATCCTCCTGTGTGTGGTGAACAGGCAATGTAACACGCGGGATGGAACCCTACAAAGGAAAATCACACGCACCGGCTCTGTATATCGCTCAGTGCCCCAAACCGGGGACAGCGGCCGCCCTCGAGCATCTCAGCGGCTGCTTATCGAGCGGGCCCGGGTGGTCCGGGTTGAGTCCGCCCGATTCATGGCGGGCCCGCCACCCCTCGATCGCGTCATAGACATCCTGTGCCGTCTTTGCCTCGCGCAGCGCGTTCTTGAGCGGGCGGCAGTGCCCCCCGTTGATCGGCTTGCCCAGCAGGTTCGCCTTCTGACGGAACACATGGCGTGCGTGGTGCTCGTCGCGGTATGTGATCATGCGGTCAAAGAAATCACGCAGCATGTCGAGCTTTTCGTGCTCGCTCGGGCGGATGTCGGACAGATCAACCGACGCGACCGCGTGCTCATCGCCCGGGTCGATGCCCTGCTCGATCACGCGCTGTTGCAGCGCCCACGCGTACCTGAACAGCCACGGGTTGCTGAACGAGCCGCGCCCGATCATCACTCCCGCGCAACCGGTGTTGTGCAGCATCCGGATCACGTCCGTCTCGTGCTTGATGTCGCCGTTGCCGATCACCGGCACATCCGGGAACCGCTCATGCACATCATCAACAACCCGCTTGATGCCCTGCAAGTCGCACGAGCCCTTGAACTTCTGCTCGGTGGTCCGCCCATGCACCGTGATCATGGCCGCCCCGCGCTCGACTAGCCCCAGCGACAGCCTGCTCGCGATGCCCGCGTTCTTCGCCTGCTCATCCCACCCGAGCCGCATCTTGGCGGTCAGCGGCACGTGCCCCGGCATCGCGGCTCGCACCCGCTCGAAGATCGCAAAGGTGTTGTCAAGGTCGCACATGAGCATCGACCCGCCGTTCTTCTTGGTGACCTTGTCGACCGGGCAGCCCATATTGATGTCCACGACGGTTGCGCCATGCGCAGCACACCACGCGGCCCCCTCCGCCAGGATCTCGGGGTCGCTGCCGTAGAGCTGCATGCCGATGGGCTTGTCGAGGTCGTTCGTCTGTGCCAAATCCCGCGTGGTATCCGAGCTGAGCAGGAGTCCCTTCGGGCTCAGCAGGTCCGTGCACGCGAGCCCGACACCGCCCAACTCGCGGCAGGTAATCCGCCACGCCAACTCGCACCAGCCCGCGATGGGCGCAAGCAGCAGGTTCGATTCGAGCCGAACCGTACCCTGAGGGGCGTTGAGTTGGAGCGGTTTGCTGATCACGCCCGGATGATAGCCGTAAGTCAAAGATTCCGAGATGCTTAGCCGTTCATCAGGCGCAGGATGATCAGCAGCGCGATGCCGCCCATGACCCCCGCGAAGATGTCATCGAGCAGGATGCCCCACCCGCCCGCGATCTTCTGCATCGCTCCTGCGGGCCACGGCTTGAGGATGTCGAACGCCCGGAACAGGAAGAACGCACCGAGCACCGCGCCCATCGTCGTCAGCGGGCAGCTGCAGATGCCCGCTGGGATGAACATCAGCGTCAGGCACTGACCGGCGGTCTCGTCGGCGACGACCTCGGACGGGTCCTTGCCCCACTTGGCCTCCGCCTCGTGGCCCAGCAGGACGCACGCGCCCGAATAGATGATGCAGATCAACGCCAGGACGAGGTAGTAGACCCACGCGAGCGGATCATCCGGACCGATGCCCAGCATGATGAACGCATAGGCCAAAATGATCGGCGGGAGCGATCCCCACGTGCCGGATGCCGGGCGCATGTACCCCAGGCCTCCGGTGGTCAGGAGCATCTCGGATGAGCGAGGCATCGTGATCATGGGTGTTCCCCTCGTGCTTCAGGAAATCAGCGTTTCTTGATGCCCTGCCCGCCCTTGTTGGACTTCGGACGCTGCTTGGCGCTCGGGCCGGAGACCTTGGTGGATTTGCGGGCCTTTTTGCCTCGCATCGCCTCGAGCAAGCGCGCGTTCTCTTCAATGGTGTGCTTCGCCGCCTGACCGATATAGGGAAGGCCGGAGACGATCGTGGTGATCACGGTCGCCCAAACCAGCAGGACGATCACCAGACGCCCCGAGCTGCCGGGGATGGGCGAGCCGAGGGCCACGATCAGCAGCACCACGGGGATCGTGATGCTCTGCAGGATCATCTTCGCCTTACCCAGCGTGCCAGCGGAGAAATCCACCCCGTCGGCCTCGTAGACACCGCGGATCGAGGTCACCAGCAGCTCACGCATGAGGATCGCGACGACCATCCATGGGGCAACGCCGCTAGCCTGAAAAACCTCTTCGTTCGGCATCAGGGTCGCGCGGAAACCCGGCGTAACGAGCATGATGAACGCGCCGATGACGAGCAGCTTGTCGGCCATCGGGTCCATGATCCGACCGAAGCGGGTGACGGCCTTCCATTTCCGGGCCAGGTGCCCGTCCAGGGCATCCGTGATCGCCGCAACGACAAAGACGATCGTCGCGGCGATGATCAGCCCCGAGCTGGGGTGCGAGAGCTCCCCAAGTCGATCAATATCAGAGGGTTGTGCGTACATCTCGCGCGGCTGGACGTACGAGAGCAACGCGATAAAGACCCACGCGAGCACCACCCGGAGCAGGGTGAGCAGGTTCGGGATGTGGACTTTTCGATCGGGCTGCTGCTGGAGCATCATCTGCGGTGCGTTCATGACGCCGATGATAGTGCCGGTGAACCCCGCAAGTCGCGTTTCTCATGGAATCGGACGCGCTGTTCCCACATCGCAAGAATCCGCGTTTCGCGTGCCTCAAAGCGGTTGGTGAGTGGAAGCCAACCCACGCGGGCACTATCCTCTCGATCACAGAATCCCGCGCGTTCTCGCGTGGGTCATCACGTGGTTCGGGTCGTCGACGAAGAGCACGCGTCGCTCGGCATCGGTCTCGGCCACAACACACGCGACGGGCCGGTCCGTCGCGTGTGCTCGAAGAGGTTCTCACCCGATTTCGGGAACGAAAGAGACACGGTGGAACAGATCATCGATCCGATCGCGCTGTACCTCATCTGCGGTCTCGGAGCAGCGGGCGTCGCACTCGCCCTGCCGCGCCGTGATCGAGAGGGCGGGCGCACCATGACAATCGTGGGGGGGCTGCTGCTCGCGGTCACCTTCGGGCTCGGCGCGCTGATGCTCGGGCTCAAGGCGGGCGCATCCGACAGCCCGCTCCCGAACTACTTCTTCTACCCGTTCGCGGCCATCGGTCTCGGCGGGGCCCTGCGGATGATCACGCACAAGCGACCGGTCTACTCCGCCCTCTACTTCATCATGACGATCATCGCGAGCTGCGGCATGTACCTGCTGCTCTCCGCGGAGTTCATGGCCTTCGCCCTTGTCATCATCTACGCCGGCGCCATCCTTATTACGTACCTCTTCGTCATCATGCTCGCCACCCAGGCCCCAACCGGTGACAAGGACGAACTGCTCGACGAGGTCGACGCGGAAGCGCGCGAGCCGTACCTCGCCAGCGCGATCGGGTTCGTGCTCATCGGCCTGCTCACGGCCGCGATGTTCCGCGGGATCGGCGATCTGCCCCAGCCGACACGCGACACCACGCTCCCGCAGGCCGAGGACGCCGTGCTGCTCAACCTGCCCCGCAAGGTCGACCGGGTGCTCGAACGCAACGACCTGCTCCCCGAGGGCTGGCGCGTCGCGCGAGACGCGGAGACCGGCAGGGCGATCCTGGATGTCGACGCACGCACCATCACGCTGGAGCTCGTCGACGGCGAGGACGCCCACGGGCACCCCAACGTCATCGCGACCCGCGTGCTCACGAGCGAGGAATGGCCCGCTGATCTCAGTGCCAACAACCTCGACCGCCTCGGCTACAACCTGCTCAACGACCACCCCATGATGATCGAGGTCGCCGGCATCATCCTGCTGATGGCCATGCTCGGCGCGACGGTGCTCGCCCGCAAGCACGTCGAGCTCGAGGAAGACCTCAAGGCCGCCCAGGCACGCAAGCTCGGCGCCTACATCGGTGACCAGCAAGGGGGTGCGTCTTGATCGAATCCATGCTCCAGATCATCCAGCCCGCGCAGCTCGCGTTCCCCGAGCCCGTCGAGGCCTCGGTGATCGCGCCTTACCTGTTCGTGTCGGCCGCGATGTTCGTCATCGGGCTCGTCGGGTTCCTGACCCGCAAGAACATGATCATCATGTTCCTGTGCACCGAGCTGATGTTCCAGGCCGCCGGCCTGGCGCTCATCGCGTTCGGGCGTCACCACTTGGGCGCGGACGGGCAGACCTTCGTGATCTTTGTGCTCTGCGTCGCCGCGGCGGAGGCCGCGATGGCACTCGCGCTCGTTGTGCTCCTCTTCCGTCACCGTGAATCGCTGGGCGCCTCGGCCTGGAAGGAACTCAACGGATGATGACTTCCTCGCTGCTCAACTCGATGGTTTCAACGGTCGCGGCCATAGCACCCGACACCGCCGGGAACGCCGCGCAGCCCGCCGCCGTCGGGCACGGCCCCTCGTGGGTCCTGCTGATCCCGTTCCTCCCCTTCGCGGGATTCCTGCTCAACGCCCTGTACGCCGCGTTCGGCGTCAAGTCCAAGCTCCCCGCGTGGACGACCGTCGGCTTGCTCGCCTGCTCGTTCATCGCGACCCTGAGCATGTTCATGGGCTACGACGGCACGCCGTACACCGTTCAGGCCTTCGAGTGGTTCAGCATCCACTACGGCGACAAGTCCTTTGTCGCCAACTTTTCCTTCTATGTCGATACCCTGACGATCTACTGGATGCTGTTCGTCACCGGGCTCGCGACGCTCATCGCCCTCTACGCGAGCGAGTACATGTCGCACGACGTCGGCCAGGGCTACAACCGGTTCTTCGCCGCGTTCGCGCTCTTCGTGGTCTCCATGTCCTGCCTGGTCATGGGCGACAACCTCATCATGCTCTACCTCGGCTGGGAGGGCGTGGGGCTCTGCTCCTACCTGCTCATCGGCTACTTCTACAAGAAGCCCTCCGCCGTGGCCGCTGCCAAGAAGGCGTTCATCGTCAACCGCATCGGTGACCTCGGTCTCGCGCTGGGCGTCTATCTGACGTTCGTGCACTTCGGCACCGTCCAGTACGCGGAACTCTTCGCCAGCGAGACGCTCCAGTCCTACATGGCCGCCGCATCGCACGGCGACTTCGGCGCCATCCCGGGCGAGGCCCAGTGGATCGCGCTGCTGCTCATGATCGGCGCGTTCGGCAAGTCCGCACAGTTCCCGCTCTACGTCTGGCTCCCCGACGCGATGGAAGGCCCGACGCCTGTCTCCGCGCTCATCCACGCCGCGACCATGGTCACCGCGGGCGTCTACCTCATCGCCCGCATGTACCCCGTGTTCCTGGTCTCCGAGAACGCGTTGCCCATCGTCGCCTGGATCGGCACGATCACCGCGTTCCTCGCCGCGACCATCGGCATGGCCCAGTTCGACATCAAGCGGATCATGGCCTACTCGACCGTGTCCCAGCTCGGGTACATGTTCGCGGGTCTCGGGTTCCTGACGCCCACCGGCGGCGCGTACCACGTACTCACCCACGCCTTCTTCAAGGCGCTGCTCTTCCTCTGCTGCGGCGCCGTCATGCACGGCTTCGCCGGCCAGCTCGATCTCCGCAAGCTCTCCGGGCTCTGGAAAGTCAAGGGCTGGGGCATCGTCTCGCTGGGCATGCTCGTCGGGTGCATCAACCTCGCGGGCGTGCCGTTCACGGCCGGCTACTTCTCCAAGGACACCATCCTCGCAGAAGCATTCGTCACGCCCGGCTACGCGTTCCTCGGCTGGGTGCTGATCCTCACCGCGGGGCTCACCGCCTACTACACCTTCCGTGTCTTCTTCCGCGTCTTCGTTGGCCCTGTGGAATACCACCCGGGCGACGAGCTGCACGACCACGACCACGATCACGGACACGGCGAGGAGCACAGCCACGACGCGGGGCAGCACGGCGATCACCACGCGGATCACTTCCACCCGCACGCGCCGGGCTGGGCGATCAACACGGTGCTCGTCGTTCTCACGGGCTGCTCGATCCTCGCGACCGGGCTCTACTTCGTCGGCGCCGACAAGGACGCGCACACCAAGCACTACGCCGACACCATGGTGTCGGCATCGTCCGCGTCGTACCACTCACACTACGGCACCCACGCCTTCGAGTACTACGAGAAGGACCCCGAGCATTACCCGCAGCCCGGGCACGGCCCGCGCGGCTCCATCGACGCCCCGCTCGCCATGCCTCTCACGGGTGGCGACCCGCACAAGATGATGTACTACATCTCCGGCGTCGTCGGTGTCATCGGCATCGCGCTCGCGTGGCTGCTGCACTACCATGGGCGCACGAAGGCCTCAGAGTGCAAGATGGACGCCATCGCCAAACGATTCGGGCCGCTCCCACGCTGGGCCGAGAACAAGTGGTACGTGGATGAGCTCTACCACGCGATTTTCGTCAAGCCCCTCCGCATCATCTCGCACGTCTTCCACTGGGTGGACAAGCTGCTCGTCGACGGCATCGTGAATGTCTTCGGATTCCTGCCGCGAGTCTTCGCCTGGATCATCCGGCCGAGCCAGTCCGGTGTGCTCCAGGGCTACGCGGTCTCGATGGCCGGCGGTTTGGCCATCCTCCTCTTCGTCGTCCTCATCATCGTCTCGCGTGCAGGGGGTGCGTCATGAGTCTTGAAGTCTGGTCCCTGCTCGCACTGATCTTCCTGCCCGCGATCGTGGGCGTGCTCATCGGTCTGGTGAAGAACGAGGAGAATGCCTACCGCATCGCGCTGGCCACCACGCTTGCGCTGTGCGTGCCCGCGGTCGGGCTCCTCGGCGCGTTCGATTTTTCGAACGCCAGCACCTCCCAGTTCGAGCATTCGATCCCATGGGTCCCCGGCCTCGGGCTCGAGTTCTCGATCGGCATGGACTCCGTGAGCCTGCTGCTCATCCTCCTGAGCGTCCTGCTCGGTCCCATCGTGGTGCTCGCGTCCAAGACGGCGATCACCAAGGACCGCCGGATGTACTACGCCTGGCTCACCGTGCTCCAGGGCGCGATGGTCGGCGTCTTCGCGGCCCAAGACCTGCTGCTCTTCTACATCTGCTTCGAGTTCACGCTGCTGCCGATGTTCATCCTGATCCGCAAGTACGGATCAACCAACCGCATTGCCGCTTCGACGAAGTTCTTCCTCTACACCTTCACCGGCTCCATGATGACCCTCGCCGGTCTGATGTACGTCGTCTGGTTCGTCGCACAGGACGCCCAGCTCGGGCGCTGGACGCTCGACATCGCCGCGCTGACGCACTACGCCGGCGACATGTCCCTGACCGAGCAGGGCTGGGTCCTCGCCGCGATGCTCGCCGGCTTCGCCGTCAAGGTCCCGCTCTTCCCCGTCCACACCTGGCTGCCCCTCGCGCACACCGAGGCACCAACCGCGGGCTCCGTTATCCTCGCCGGCGTGCTGCTCAAGCTCGGCACCTACGGCTTCTACCGCTTCGCCGTGCCGCTCGCGCCCGAGGCCTTCTTCGAGTACGCGCCCGCCATCGCCATCCTGGCGATCATCGGCATCATCTACGCCGGGCTCATCTGCTGGGTGCAGGACGACATCAAGAAGCTCGTCGCCTATTCGTCGGTCAGCCACCTCGGCTTCTGTATCCTCGGGCTCACCGCACTGAATGTGACCGGCTTCTCCGGCTCCATCCTCTATATGCTCAGCCACGGGTTCTCCACCGGCGGGCTCTTCCTCATGATCGGCTTCATGTACGAGCGCTACCACACGCGTGACATGAACGAGGTCGGTGGGCTCGCATCAAAGATGCCCGTCTGGGCGACCTTCATGGTCTTCTTTGCGATGGCCTCCGTGGGTCTCCCGGGTCTGAACGGCTTCCCTTCCGAGCTCCTCTGCCTCATCTCCGCCTTCCAGTCCGACGCGGCCTGGAACGCAGCCGGGGAGCCCGGCGCGTGGGGCGCCTCGCTCGGCCCGTGGTTCGCCGTCTTCGCCGGCACCGGCATGGTCATCGCGGCCATGTACCTCCTGTACATGGTCGGCAAGATCTGCTTCGGGGCGTACAAGGAGCCCGCGGACCACCACCCGCACGACGAGCTCCCGACCGACCTCAACACACGCGAGATCATCACGCTCACACCGCTCGCGATCGGCTGCGTGCTCTTCGGGCTCCAGCCCACGCTGCTGCTCGACGCTGTCAGCGATCCGGTGAACAACACCGTCCGCATTGTCGAGCGGGCCAACGGCATCGAGCCAGGCGAGGCATCGCCCCGACTGATCATCAACGAACACGCCGACGACCAGGCCAACGACCACGGGGGAGATTCGCATGACTGAGAAACTCGCGATCCTCTGGCCGGAGATCTTCCTCTTCATCGCCACCTGCCTCGTGATGATCACCGGGCAGTGGCCCTCCCGCGCCATCCGCCAGTTCACCCCGTGGATCTGCGCCACCGCGCTCGTCCTCGCCTTCTTCGCCGCGATGACCTCGCCCGCGACGCAGGGCATGTTCCCCGCAATCGTCCCCTACGCCAAGATGATCATCGCGGCGGTGGGGCTCCTGATCCTGCTGCTGCTCTCGGGGACCGTGGACCGACAGCTCGAGCTCGATGTTGACAACGGCAAGCCGTTCCAGTCCATCCGCTCCAACCGCGGCGAGTTCTACGCGTTCTTCATGTTCTCCCTCACCGGGCTCATGCTGACCGCGTCCGCCGACGACCTGATCTGGCTCTTCCTCGCCCTTGAGCTCACGTCGCTGCCGACCTACATCATGGTCGCCGTCTCGCGTGAGGAGGACAGCTCCCTCGAGGCCGCCGTGAAGTACTTCTTCCTCGGGGCCCTCGGTGCCGCGATCTTCCTCTACGGCTTCGCGATGCTCTACGGCGCGACTGGATCGACCAACCTCAACGAGATCGCCGCGGTCTTCGCGAGCGATGGGATCTCTTCGATCGGCATGATCGGGATGCTCATCGCCGTCATCGGCGTGTCGTTCAAGATCGCCGCTGTCCCCATGCACTTCTACACGCCCGACGTCTACCAGGGGGCCGCATCGCCGGTCTCCGCGATGCTCGCCTTCGTGCCCAAGACGGCCGGCTTCCTCGCCCTCATGTTCCTGCTGGGAACCGTCGGCTGGGGCTCCGGGCTCGGTGGGGGGCACCTGCCCATCGAAATCGAGGCCACGCTCTGGATCATGGCCGCCCTCACCATGACGGTTGGCAACATCCTCGCCCTCCTCCAGTCCTCCGTGAAGCGCATCCTCGCCTACTCCTCGATCGCCCACTCCGGCTACATGCTCGTGGGCATCATCGCAGGACCGGGCTCCGATGGCGGCGCGTTCTACCAGAACGGGCTCGCCGCGGTCCTCTTCTACCTCTTCACCTACGGCGTCATGACCGTCGGCACCTTCGCCGTACTCGCGTCGCTCGAGCACCGCAACGGACGCGAAGCCGACCACATCGACGACATCCGGGGCATCTGCAAGTCGCACCCCGTGCTGGGCTGGACGTTCGTCATCACCGTTCTCTCCACGCTCGGCTTCCCGCCGCTGCTCGGCTTCATCGGCAAGCTCGGGCTCTTCTCGGCCGGCATCAGCGCCGGGCACTACGCCCTCATCGTGGTGCTGGGCATCAACTCCGCCATCGCCGCTTGCTACTACCTCCGCCTGGTCGCCGTCGCCTACATCGACGACACCGAGAAGACCAAGGACCCGGTCTACACCACACCGTTCATCATGCGGCCGCTCGCCGGCGTCCTCAGCGCGGGTGGTGTGATCCTGTTCATGGTGTTCTCGGGCCCGATCGTCGACGGCGCGCTCAACGCCGCGTCCTACGTCGCGCCGGTCCCCGCTGATCACCACGACGAGCATCACGCCGAGGAAGAACCACGCACCGACGAGGTCGCGCTGCTCGAAGACTAAGCGGTCGCACACCCCATGATCGAAGCGCTGCACGCAACCCTGCTCCCGCTCCTCGCCGATGCCGTCGACGCCGGGGCCTCCGCGCCCGAGCACGTCGCGTATTTCTCGATCGCCGGGCTCACGGCACTGCTGACGCTCACGATCCTCGAGGTTGTGCTCGGTGTGGACAACGTCGTCTTCATCGCGATCCTCACCGACAAGCTGCCGAAGGAAAAGCAGGGCAGGATCCGCAACATCGGGCTGCTGCTCGCGATGGTGATGCGACTGATCCTCCTCGGCCTCGCCTACTGGATCGTCAAGCTCACCGAGCCCCTCTTTACCGTGTTCGACCGCGGCTTCTCCGGCAAATCCCTCCTGCTGCTCGGCGGCGGGCTCTTCCTGATCTTCAAAGCGGTCAAGGAGATCCATCACCTCGTCGAGGACGGCGGGGCCCACAAGGACGACCCGCACGTCCGCCCGGGTATGAAGAAGAAGGCCGTCACGGTCGGCTCCGTGCTCGTCCAGATCCTGCTGCTCGATCTCGTGTTCTCGCTCGACTCCGTCATCACCGCCGTCGGCATGACCACCAACTACTGGATCATGGCGACCGCCGTCATCATCTCCATCGGTGTCATGCTTGCCTTTGCCGGCCCCATCGCACGCTTCGTCAGCGCACACCCGACCATGAAGACCCTCGCGCTCGCATTCCTCGTCCTCATCGGCGTGCTGCTCGTCGCCGAGGGCATCGGCGAGCACTTCAACCGCGGCTACATCTACTTCGCCATCGTCTTCGCCTTCGTGCTCGAACTGATCAACATGAAAGCCGGTGCCCGCCGCAAGAACAGCGTGCCCCGCGTGCCCGAGCCAGAGCAGAACAGCTGATATTCAGGCGTCAGGGCTGAGCACCATCACCGCGTGCGGCCCGATCCCCTCGATCTCGAAGATCCCGCCCACGATCTCAAAGCCCAGCTTCTGGTAGAAGCCGAACGCGTTCTCTCGAGCGTTGCACCAGATCGGGTCGCGATCGATCGCCCACACCCGATCGCGGGCACGCTCAACAAGCTCGCGCCCCAGCCCCGTGCCCCGCGCTTCGGGGACAGACGCCATCCCCCGGATACGCCACGCCCTGGGATCGGCGAACGGGTCGCTCGGCGGCTGCGCGTGGCGATACATCGACAGGATCGCGAGCACCTCGCCGTCCGCATCCACGCCACCCAGGTGGAACGTATCCGCGTCGTCATCGCCCGGGTACACAAGCTCCTCGGGGCGTTGGTGGGGGCGCAGCACGCGCTGACGCACCGGGCGGGTCTGCGCCGCGGTCAGCTCGCGTATCTCAATCGTCATCTGTGGATTCTCCGATCATGTGGCGCTCGATCGCCTCAAGGAATGTCCGCCCGAACTCGTCGAGCTTCTTCTGCCCGATTCCGCGGATCCCCAGCAGTTCATGGCGATTGGTCGGCTTGTTCAAGGCCATCTCACGCAGCGTCGAGTCGTTGAAGACCACATACGGCGGCACCCCACGCTCCTCCGCGATCGACTTGCGCAGCGCCCGCAGCGACTCGAACAGCGCCTTCTCGCCTTCGTTCATCGGGCGGCTCGTCACCACCCGCGAGGCCCGCGTCCGCCGGTTCCGCTCGCTCTTCTCGCTGCCCGTGCCGATCGGGCGGGCGAGCTCGATCGGGTCGAGCCCCTTCATCACGCTGATGCCGCACTCTCCGAACGCCAGGGTCTCGAACCGGTCCTCGACCACCCGCGTGAGCGCATCCGCAGCGATCAGCTGATCGATGAACGACATCACCTCAGCCTTGCGTCGGCTCCTGAGCATCCCGTGCACGCGCAGGTTGTCGTGCCCGTACTCACGGATGCGCTGCGTCGCCCCGCCCCGAACGACGTCGCAGATGTGCGACGCGCCGAACCGCTCGCCCGTCCGTGCGACGGCGCTGAGGATGATCTGACCGATGCGCTTCGAGTCTTCCTCGGGCGCGGTCTCGCCGAGGCACACATCGCA